>NZ_JAAXDD010000009.1:0-309629 GCF_019798305.1 Rhizobium leguminosarum | reverse complement strand
GCTGGTCTGACGGTTGATTACCAGATCGTCGACAACTTCTACGCCAAGGCCTCGGTTCAGTGGCTCGATCCGCAAGATGGCGACGACACCACGACGGGCTACTTCCGTCTGCAGCGTTCGTTCTAATCCACTTGGTGGATATGCTCCCGGTCTTCGGACCGGGAGCACTTAAATCAGTTTCTGATCCGAGTGACCTCCGATCAGCTACGGGGACGGGTCCGGTCTTCCCTGCCGGACCGTCCTTGCAGCGTTTTTGACGCACAGTCTTCAAGGCAGTGTTTCTGGATCGTCTTTTCAGGTGAGCCGAACAGGTACGTTTCGTATCGTATGTCGGCATTTTGTTAGCCTCGGCTATTGAGGCACCCCCGTTTTCAATTTTTCAAGCAAGCTGGATCGGCCGAGATATTGCCGTGCGGACGGCTGTCGATTGATTGACTTCGTCTGCATCGGCTAGCTTGCCGCAACGGGTCGTGAAAAGAAAATCCAATGCCGACAATGTGATTACAGCTTTTTGGGAGAGAGGATACAACCTTTGCTGGGGGCTGGCATTCATTCACACTCTCGGATAGCTTGTTCTTATGGACGATCTCAACGACTACTATTATTTCGCCGCTGTCGTCTCCAGCGGCGGTTTCGCTTCTGCAAGTCGCGATCTCAAAATACCACGTTCGAAACTCAGCAGGCGGGTCAGCCGTCTCGAGGATGGGCTTGGCGCAAGGCTTATAGAACGCTCGACGCGTCACTTCCGGGTGACAGAGATAGGCCAAGCTTTTTACGAAAGGTGCCAGGCCATCCTGCAAGAGGCCGACCGCGCCAAGTCGATCGTCACCGAGGCCCAATCCGATCCACAGGGCGTGGTGCGGATGGGGTGCCCGCTCGCTCTCGTCGACATCTCGGTCGGGGGCATCCTGCCTGAATTCCTGGAACGTTACCCGAAGATCAAGCTGCAGATCATCGGCTCCGACCGGCGCGCCGACCTCATCAACGAACGGATCGATCTCGAGGTGAGGGCGACCAACGAGCCGGAGACGCAGACGAGCCTGACGATGCGCAAGCTCGACCGGGCGCGACGTATCCTGGTCGCAAGTCCCTCGCTCGTCGAGCGTACCGGCAGTTTGAATTGCGTTGACGAGCTCGCCGACCTTCCGACGCTGGCAATGACGTCGTGGGTGTCGTTCCACACCTGGGAACTGGTCGGTCCGAATGACGCCAAACAGGTGATTCGTCATCAGCCGCGGCTCACCTGCCGCAGCATGACCGCCATCCTCGACGCGGCCCGGGCCGGTCTCGGCTTCGGGCTTCTGCTCGAAAGCGCCTGCGAGGCCGGTCTCCAGGCTGGCAAGCTGGTGCGGGTGCTGCCGGAATGGCAGTCGGAGGAAAGCCAGTTCTACATCGTTTTCACGACGGCCAAGGGCATGCCGCCGGCGGTGCGGGTGCTGATCGATTTCCTGGTCGAGAAATCCAGGCAGCATTGACGAAGAGGCTTCAGCCTGAAGCCCGTCGCAATCTTTCAGAATCGCTCCTTGCACTTTGGGGCTTTATTTTCCGTATGTCGTCATCGCAAAACGCTGCACAGTTTTGCGCGACATAGTTTGGCGGCCGATCGGCCTTATCTCAACCGTGCCAGCAGCTTTTCGCCGGCCAGCTCCCTGACGGCATCCTTGCCGATCCAGCGGGCAGTTTTATCAGGGCTTTCCGCCAGGGCCCTTGCGAGTGCCAGTGCCGGCGCATGGCAGGCCAGATTGCGCTTGCCGACATTGCGCAGCGCCCAATTCACCGCCTTGCGCACGAAGTTTCGGGGGTCGCCGGAATGAGCCTCGATCAGCGGCAGCCAGGCAAGAATGGTGGCGTCCGGCTCCTTCTTCCGGTGGACGGCACCACCGGCAATCATGGCGAAGGCTGTGCGTCGGACGAATTCGCGCTCGTCGGCGGCGAATTCCCAGATGAGCTCGTCCAACCGGGCCTCGACGAAGAGATCGGCGGCGCAATCGACGATCTCCCAGGAGTTGAAGTCATCGGCCCAATGTCGGGCTTCCTCCGTCGTCAACCGCTTCGGTTCGGCTGTGTAGAGGGCAAGCAGCCGGGCTTCGCGGATATCGCTTCGCCAGAGCTGCATTGCCCTGAGGTGATCCTTCTTCGCCAGTCTGGCGACCGCCCGGATATCGGGATTGGAGATGCCGAGGGCGCCGCCGGTGACGATGCCGAAGCGCGCCATGCCGGCGACATTCTGCTCCGAACGCAGCGTTTGGAGATGCGCGATCAATTCGGCCGCATCGGAGGAGGGGCCGATCATTTCTCCAGGCGGGCAAGCAGCGAGGATGTGTCCCAGCGATTGCCGCCCATCGCCTGCACGTCGCCATAGAACTGGTCGACGACCGCGGTGACCGGCAGTTTGGCGCCGTTGCGGCGGGCCTCGGTGAGCACGATGCCGAGATCCTTGCGCATCCAGTCGACCGCGAAGCCGAAGTCGTATTTGCCTGCGTTCATGGTCTTGTGGCGGTTTTCCATCTGCCAGGAGCCGGCTGCACCCTTGGAGATCACCTCGACCACCTTTTCAATATCGAGGCCGGCGCGCTTGCCGAAATGCAGCGCTTCGGCAAGTCCCTGGACGAGGCCGGCGATGCAGATCTGGTTGACCATCTTGGTCAACTGGCCCGAGCCTGCCGGCCCCATCAGACCAACCATGCGGGCATAGGCGTCGATGACAGGCCTGGCGCGTTCGAAGACGGCCTCGTCGCCGCCGCACATGACGGTCAGGACGCCGTTTTCAGCGCCGGCCTGGCCGCCGGAGACGGGTGCGTCGATGAAATCGACACCTTTTTCCTTTGCCGCGGCATAAAGTTCGCGGGCAACTTCAGCGCTGGCGGTGGTGTTGTCGATCAGCACCGAACCGGGCTTCATGCCGTGTAAGGCGCCGTTCTCGCCCAATGTCACCGATCGGAGATCTTCGTCGTTGCCGACGCAGACGAAGACGAAATCGGCGCCAGCGGCGGCCTCGGCCGGAGTAGGGGCCGATTTGCCGGAGAATTTCTCGGCCCAGGCGGCGGCTTTTGCCGGCGTGCGGTTATAGACGGTGACATCGTGGCCGCCTTTCGTCTTCAAATGCCCCGCCATGGGGAAACCCATGACGCCGAGACCGATAAACGCGACTTTTGCCATATGTCCTATCCTTTTCCTCAAGTGCAGGCCCGAGGATTAACCGAAACGGCGGGAGCAGAAAAGCCCGTGAAGACGGACTTCCTTCCGATTGACGCATATGAGGCTGGCTACCGTTCGGCCGAGCCCTAGATTGGAGGGAGGGCATTATGTTCGGGGGTGACATGAGCGAAATTCCGACGATCAAGCCGCGGCGCAAAGGCCGCAACGGAATGCAGGCGATGCTTATTCCATCGCAGCAGATGGTCGCAGAGCAGATTCGATCGGCACCGGAAGGTGTCCTCACCGAAGTCGGCGTTCTCCGCCGCCGTCTTGCCGCTCAATATGGGACGGACGCCTGTTGTCCGGTGACCGTGCAGCGGCATTTGCGTGCGATCGCCGAGCTGTCCTTCGGCGCGCTGGAGAAGGGCGAGCCGGTTTCGACGGTTACGCCCTATTGGCGCATGATCGATCCCGCAAGCCTGCTTGCGAAGCGTCTTGCCGGCGGCCCTACCTTCATCCGCGAGCGGCTGGCCGCGGAAGGTCGGGAGTGAGCCGGGATAGTAGGCAGCATAGGGGACGCGCGAAAAAATTCCGCTCAAGGGCGATTTCCGAGCCGCAAAATTTCACCAAAGGCGGAATCTTGCAAATAAAATTGTCGATCTAATTATAGATTTCATCATCATGGGATTCATCACTGACAGGGTCGACCAGCCGAAAACAGGCCCGGCACCATCAAAAGGGGAAAGTCATGATTTCACGTCGACAGACGCTCGGGCTTTTCGCAGCCGCTGCGGCCACGGCAATCCTGCCGGCTGTCCGGCCGGCACGCGCTGCCGCCAGCGAATTCCGTATCGGCTGGCAGAAGAACGGTGTGCTGGCGCTCGCCAAGCGTCGCAGCGCACTTGAAAAGCGGCTTGCCGATCACGGCATCACCGTCAGCTGGTCGGAATTCACCTCTGGCCCGCCGCTTCTCGAAGCGCTGGGCGCCGGTGCTCTCGATTTCGGCGCGACCGGCGATGTGCCGCCGCTCTTTGCCCAGGCGGCCGGCGGGCAGCTCTACTATGTCGGTCTCTACAAGGGCAGCCCGGCATCCTCGGCTATCCTCGTGCGCAAGGATTCGTCCATCAAGACGCTTGAAGACCTCAAGGGTAAAAAGGTCGCTTTCAAGCGCGGCTCCAGCGCGCATAATGTAACCGTCAAGGTTTTGCGCAAGGCAGGCCTGAAGCCCGAAGATGTCGAGCAGCTCGATCTTTCGCCGCCGGATGCCGCCGCTGCGTTTAAGAATGGCAGCATCGACGCCTGGTCGATCTGGGATCCTTATCTAGCGATTGCCGAAGCTGATCCGGACACACGTATCCTGACGACCGCTGAAGGCATCGTCGATTCCTACAGCTTCTTCCTTGCCAATCGCGATTTCACCGATGCCAAGGGGCAAGTGGTCGTCGACGTGATCGATGAACTTGCCAAGGTCGGGAAGTCGGCCCAGAGCAATCTCGACGAAACGGTCAAGGAGCTTTCCGAAATTACCGGCGTGCCGGCCGACGTGACGCGCGTGACATTGACGCGCAAGGGCGCCGATCTCGGCAGCGTCTCGACCATCACCGATGCCGCCGCCGCCTATCAGCAGGCACTCGCAGACGAATTCTACGGGCTCGGCATCCTGCCGAAGAAGCTCGCAACCGGCGATATCGTCTGGCGTCCCAAGGCAAGCTGATTTCCGCTCGGTGCCAAGATCCCCGCGAGGCGGCATGGAGAGGTCCTCCATGCCGTTGAATCGGAAAAATATTCTCCAAAACGGATTACAATAGCAAAGCGATATTGTCGATCTAATTACTGGTCTATGTCAGTATCCTCTCGATCGGAGCGGGCACCGAAGTATCGGCCAGCCGCCATCCGATCGACAGGGACATTTCAGATGCTCACGCACAGACAGACAGCCGGCCTTCTTGCACCCTCCGCCACCACCACGATCCTCCCAAGCATCCGTGCGGCGGCGTTATACGGGCAGACGGTCTGTGCGTCGTCACGTGCAGAGAGCCATCTCGACCGCGAATTCCGCAGCTAAAGGACCGTCTTCCATGACCACCTCCCATACAGGTATATCCGGGCCTATCAACTTCCTCTGGTTCATCCCGACATCGGGCGACGGCACCTATCTCGGCTCCTCCGAGCTCAACCGCGCGCCGGAGATCGGTTATCTCACGCAGATCGCCCAGGCCGTCGACCGGCTCGGCTATTCCGGCGTGCTGCTGCCGACCGGGGTCGCCTGCGAGGAGTCCTTCGTGACGGCGGCAGCCCTTGCCGCCAAGACCGAGAAGCTGCAGTTCCTGGTGGCAATCCGCCCCGGCACGGCGTCGCCTGCCTATTACGCGCGTCTTGCGACGACGCTCGACCGTATCTCCAACGGTCGGCTGCTGCTCAACATCGTCGTCGGCGGCAGCCCGGCGGAGCTTGCCGGCGACGGCATCCATCTCGAGCATGACGAGCGCTACGCCCATGCCGAAGAGTTCTTCACCGTCTTTGAGGAACTGCTGGAAAAGGGAACGGCAAGCTTCGACGGCAAATACATCAAGGCGACCAATGCGCGCCTCGGCTTTCCCTCGGTGCAGAACCCGCGCCCGCCGCTCTATTTCGGCGGTTCGTCGGATGCCGGCATCGATTTCTCCGTCGGCCGGGTCGACAAGTACCTGACCTGGGGTGAGCCGCCGGCACAGGTTGCCGAGAAGATCGCCAAGGTGCGCAAAGCCGCCGGCGAACGCGGCCGCGAGGTGAGTTTCGGCATCCGCCTGCACTTCATCGTGCGCGAAACCGATGATGAGGCATGGGGGGCGGCCGAGCGGCTGATCCGCCATCTCGACGACGATACGATCCGCGAGGCGCAGGAGCGCTTCGTCCAGGAGTCCGACTCGGTCGGCCAGAAGCGCATGGCCGCCCTTCACGGCGGGCGCCGCGACAAGCTCGAAGTCTCGCCGAACCTCTGGGCCGGTGTCGGCCTGGTGCGTGCCGGTGCGGGCACGGCGCTTGTGGGATCGCCGAAGACGGTGGCTGCGCGGCTTCGCGAGTATCAGGAGATCGGCATCGATACGGTGATCGGCTCCGGCTATCCACATCTCGAAGAGGCCTATCGCGTCGCCGAACTGCTTTTCCCCGAGCTCGGCATTACCCGCAACCAGCAGCGCCTGGGTTTCAACAACGAGTTCGGCCGCAAGCAAGTCTTCGCAGGCGGCAGCCATGGCGGCAATCTGAAAGTCGTCTCCGGCTCCTGATCTCGAACGAAGACGCAGAGCGTGACGCCGCCGCAAGCCGCTTAGGGCTTGCGGCATCCTGCTCCCGATAAGCGCGAGGACAATGCATGTCGACTTTCGATACTCCGGTCGTACGGTCGGTCACTTCCGAAAAGGCCGGGAAGGCGGGGTTCCGCCTGCCACTGCCCGGCCTGGAGAAGCTGACGCCCTATCTGGTGCCGGTGGCGATCGTGGCGTTCTGGCAGCTTGCCTCCTCGGCCGGCTGGATCTCGTCGCGCATCATGCCGTCGCCGGCCGATGTCGGCCTCGCCTTCTGGTCGACGACGGTTTCCGGCCAGTTGCCGAATGACCTGCTGGTGAGCGCCGGCCGCGCCTTTGCCGGCTTTCTCGTCGGCGGTTCGATCGGCTTCCTGCTCGGTATCGCCAATGGCGTATCGCGTATTTCCGAGCAACTGACCGATACCACGCTGCAGATGCTGCGCACCATTCCGCACCTGGCAATGATCCCGCTCGTCATCCTGTGGTTCGGGATCGGCGAGGAATCGAAGCTGTTTCTCACCTCGCTCGGCGTGCTCTTCCCGGTTTATCTCAACACCTATCACGGCGTGCGCAATGTCGATCGCGATCTGATCGAGATGGGCAAGGTCTATGGCATGGGCAACTGGACGCTCTTTCGCAAGGTGATCTTTCCAGGCGCGTTGCCGTCGATCTTCGTCGGCTTGAGATATGCGCTCGGCATTATGTGGCTAACGCTGATCGTATCGGAATCGATCGCAGCATCCTCAGGCATCGGCCACATGGCCAACAATGCCCGCGAATTCATGATGACTGACGTCGTCGTGCTCGCCCTCGTCATCTATGCCGTGCTCGGCAAGCTTGCCGATGTCATCGCCCGGGTTCTGGAGAGGCGGCTGCTCGCCTGGAACCCGGTCTATCAGAAATAGGAGAGACGCCATGACATCGATCGCGCATGAGCGTTTTCACGCCGTCGTCGAAGAGCCAGCTTATGCGCGCGAAAACGCGCCCGCGGCCGGTCGCAATGCGCCCGCGGCGATTAGCCTGACGGGGCTTGAAAAGCGTTTTGGGGAGAACCGCGTGCTGCGCGGCATCAATCTGCATATTCCGGCCGGCCAGTTCGTCGCCGTGATCGGCAAGAGCGGCTGCGGCAAGAGCACGCTGCTGCGCATCCTGATGGGTCTCGACGAGCCGAGTGCCGGCGCGTTGCATTTCGAGGATGCCGATGGCGCGCAGGCGAGCCCGAACGCCCGCATCGTCTTCCAGGAGCCGCGGCTGTTGCCCTGGCTCAGCGTCGCTGACAACGTCGCTGTCGGGCTCGGAGACGGCATCGACAACCGGGCTGCGGCGAAGGCGGCTGAGGCCGTGCTTGCCGAAGTCCAGCTCGGCGAAAAGACCAGGGAATGGCCGGCGCGGCTTTCCGGCGGGCAGCGGCAGCGCGTGGCACTGGCGCGGGCGCTGGTGAGCCGGCCGGGCGTGCTGGCGCTCGACGAACCGCTCGGCGCGCTCGATGCGCTGACGCGGATCAGCATGCAGGAACTCATCAACCGTGTCTGGCGCGAACTCGGCTTCACCGCCGTGCTCGTCACCCATGATGTCAGCGAGGCGGTGCATCTCGCCGACCGGGTCATCGTGCTCGACGAGGGGCGGATCGCACTCGATCTTCCCATTCCCTATCCGCATCCGCGCCGGCACGGCCATCCTGGCCTTGCCGAGCTGGAGGGTCGACTGCTTGCCGCGATCCTCGGTACAGACAGCGGCCATTGATCCCGGCGCCATTCGCGAAGCTGCAGACCTCGGCATAGGCGAGGCGTGTTGGTGCGAGCATGCATCACCAATAGCGAAGATGTATAGCCTCCCGGGTATGAGAGAATCAGCGGTCTCTGCCGAAGTGCGCCGCGGCATGCGCCAAAATCAGCAACAATAGTTTCACTAGCTCGCCTTACGTCCGGCTTGACACACTCATACCTCTGTGGCTATACGTCAATCCATAGCCAACGGGGTATGGATCATAGATGTCGGACACCCAAGACGTGCTGTTCAGAACGCTCGCCGATCCGACCCGGAGGGCTCTTTTCGAACGGCTGTGCCGCGAAGGGGAGAAGACGGTCGGGGCTCTGACGGCTCGGGCCGGGGTCTCGCAACCGGTCGTCTCGAAACATCTCGGAATCCTCAAGCAAGCCGGATTGGTGCGTGATCGTCACGAAGGTCGCCAGACCCATTACAGCGCCCAGCTCGGTGCGCTGGCGCCGCTGGTCGACTGGACAAGTGAGATGGCCGGCTTTTGGCAAAATCGGTTCGACCAGCTGGAAGATCTATTGAAAAGGATGGACCAATGACCGAAATTTCAAACGAAACCCGTTCCGTCATCGTCGAACGAGAGATCCCTTTTCCGCCGGAAAAGATCTGGCGCGCGCTCACCCAGCCGCATCTTATCGCGGACTGGCTGATGAAGAACGACTTCGTGCCGGTCGTGGATCACCGTTTCAAGCTGAGCGCGGATTGGGGCTCCGTCGATTGCCAGGTCCTGGAAGTCGAACCGAACAAAACCCTGTCTTACACCTGGGCTGCCTATGATCTCGAAAGTGTCGTCACCTGGACTCTCACGCCCACGGGTGCGGGCACGCAGCTGCGCATGGAGCAGTCGGGCTTCCGGCCGGATCAGCGGCAGGCCTACGGGGGCGCCAGGAGCGGTTGGGAGCGGTTCTTTGCAAATCTCGAACAGGTCCTGGCGCGGATAGAGTGAGGCCGCAGCCAAACGGATCACGCCATCCGCTTCGTCTCGTTTTCGCAGGAGGCTTCCTTGAATTGGAATAACTGGTTTCGGTGGATCCACCGTTGGCTGTCCATTGCCTTTACGCTGGCCGTCATAACTAATATCATCGCGATGGTGCAGGAGAAATCATCCGTCTGGGTGGGGCTCATGGCGCTGCTGCCGCTGACCTTGCTCCTGCTCACTGGTCTCTACTTGTTCGCGCTGCCATATGCCACCAAGTGGCGCGATGCGGGACGCAGCGGAGGGTAAGAGTGAAGGCAATGTCCGGGAAGACATCCAAGGCCGCAGCGAAGGACACGAAGAAGACAGTTGCCACGCCTGATACCGCTGAGCCGACCCTACTCTCGGGCGGCAACCCTCAGATCGCTAAGGGTTACGGCGACGCTCCCGTGCAAGCCTACATCGCCGCCATGCCGGGCTGGAAAAGCAACATCGGGCATCGCCTCGATGCGCTCATCACGCGCACGGTGCCGGGGGTGTATAAGGCCGTGAAATGGAACTCGCCGCTCTATGGCATGGAAGGGCAGGGCTGGTTCCTCGGTGTCCATTGCTTCGCGAAATACATCAAACTTGCTTTCTTCTGTGGCACGTCGCTCAATCCCATCCCTCCCGGCGAGTCCAAGCAAAAGGAGGTGCGTTACTTCCACATCCGTGAGGAAGACCAACTCGACGAGGCTCAGCTCGCCGCCTGGGTGGAGCAGGCCAGCCAATTGCCCGGTGAACGAATGTAAGCGGATGCGTAGATTTAAAGCGTTAGAGCGTCCTTTGTGCGTCCGAAAGGACGCACGGCACTCTAAAGCGTGTCGCGATCTTTCAGATTCGCTTGCCACGCTTTAGGTCTTTGGTTTGCGCATGTCGTGGTCGCAAAACCGCTGCACACTTTTGCGCGACATGCTTTAGGCCATCAGCACTTAAGGGATGGAGGAGAGATATTGATGAAGAAAGCCACGGCAACCATGAAGAAGAGCGGCTCCAGCGAAGAGAAAGACGGAGACTCTCCTTCTCGTTTGATCGATGCGAGAATCGAGGAGTTGAGCGATTGGCGAGGCGAGACGCTCGCCCGGGTCCGAACTCTCATCAGGCAAGCCGAGCCCGACGTGATCGAGGAATGGAAGTGGAGAGGCGTTCCGGTGTGGGAGCACGCCGGCATCATCTGCACGGGCGAGACCTACAAAAGCGTGGTGAAGCTGACCTTCGCCAAGGGCGCATCGCTGGAGGACCCTTCAGGCCTCTTCAACTCCAGCCTTGACGGCAATACCAGGCGCGCCATCGATTTCCATGAGGGCGATGAGATCAACGAGCAGGCATTGAAGGCGCTCGTTCGCGCCGCCGCCGCACTCAACACGTCAACGCGGGCTGCCGCTCGCCCCGCCGGCGCCCGAAAAAAACCAAGCAATGCTTGAGGCTTGGCAATATCGCCTGAAACGCGTCGCATCGAACTTGATTTGGCGACATGTGTCAGTGGATCGGGCTTTCCTCGCGCTCGAGGAAGAGTTGCAGATTGTCGAGGCCGATTTCGGTGCCCTGGAGGCGGGCGCCGTTATCGGTGTAGCCGTCGAGGAAGACCACTTGTTCGGTGAAGACCATTTTCGTGCCGCCGGGTGCGGCTTCGAAGGCGACGGTTGTGAGCGATACGGAGATGCGGCTTTCCCCAAGCTTCATCTCATAGGCATAGATGATGCGGGCATCGGGCACGATATCGACGTAATGGGCATCATAGGCGTGCAGGAGGCCGTCAGTATCGGCGACGTAGTTCCGTTCCGTACCACCGGGGCGGAAATCGAGCTCGTAGTCCAGCGGCGCCCATTCGCCGTGGCAGGCGAACCATTGGCGTTTGGATTCCGGTGTTGACCAGGCGCGGAAGACACGGGAGACGGGCGCCTTCAGGTGACGCTCGATGACGAGAGTGGCGTGTTCGGCGGATGATGTCGTCATTCGGGAAATGTCTCCGGTTCATCAGCAAGAAATTGGTCGAGGCGGTCGAAGGTGGTGGTCCAGCGGATCTTTCGCTGTTCCACCCAGCGCTCGACGGCGGCAAGCGCGTCCTTTTGCAGCCGGTAGGTGCGCACGCGACCGGCCTTTTCGGAAAGGACAAGACCGCTTTCCTCCAACACCTGCAGATGTTTCAGCACCGTCGGCAGGGCAACGGCAAGCGGTGCCGCCAGTTCGGTGACGGAGGCGGGGCCGCGACCGAGCCGGTCGATCATACCGCGGCGGCTGCGATCGGAAAGCGCGTGGAACATGCGGTCGAGTTCCGCCTGGCTTTCGATCATCCCGCCGCATCCCGGAAGCGGGTCGGCAGTCTCTCTTTGTAGGGATAGAACTTGAAGTAGGGGCGGGCCTCTTCCAGCACCCTTGCAAAGGACGGGCGGGCGAGCAGCCGATCGTAATAGGCGCGAAGGTTCGGCTGTTCCGATGAAAACGGAACCAGCGTCTCGGCATAGAAGAGGGCAGGGGCCGCGGCGCAATCGGCCATGGTGAAGCCGTCGCCTGATATCCACGGCTTATCGGCGAGCTGCTTTTCGATCATCGCGTAGGCGGTCGCGAGTGTCGCCTTGGCGGCGGCCACCTCGGTTTTGTCTGCCGTGCCCTCGGGGCGCCGACGATTGCTGACCAGCGTCTGCATAGGTGTCTGGACATAGAGATCGAAAAAGCGATCCCAGAGACGGACCTGCAGTGCCCGGTCGATCTCCAGCGGCAGCAGGCGAACGGGGCCGGGATAATATTGCTCGAGATATTCGATGATGATCGATGTCTCGGGAATGGTGCTGTCGCGCGCCTCGTCCCGCAGCAGCGGCATCTTGCCGATCGGCCAGAAGCGGAAGAGATCGGCGCGCGAGCTTTCGTCGGAAAGATCGACGATGCGATTTTCGAAAGGGGTGCCGTTTTCATAAAGCGCGATCAGCACTTTGTGGCAGAAGGAGGCGAGCGGATGCCCATAAAGCACGAGCGACATGCGGCGACCTTTCCTATCGTTGCTGCAAACTTTACCGATCGACTAACTATCAGGTCGTGACGCATTTCGCAACAGATACTTCGCCAACCGCGAAAGTATTCCGTCAGCCAATATACCGGGCGATCACCAGATGGCCGGGTGTCGGCTGGCCGTCTTCCATGCGCACGTTGATATCCGATATCTCGACGAGTTCGAAACCGGTTGCCGTCAGGCGTTCTCTCACATAGGCGTCGGCATGGGCGAAGCGCTGGTGCGGGCCGACCATATAAGCGCGGCCAGCGAGTATTTCCTCGGGCAGGGTTTCCGAGGAAAAGATGAACAATCCGCCTGGCGTCAGGTTCTCGGCGGCGCCGAAGAACAGCGGTTCGAGCGCGCCGAGATAGGGCAGCACGTCGGTGGCGGCGATGATGTCGAAGGCTTCCTCGTCGTTGTCGTCGAGGAAATCCTCGACCTCGGCGACAAAGAGCGTCTGATAGAGATCCTTCTCATGGGCGATCTCGACCATCTTCTCCGATATGTCGATGCCGGTCATATCGGCGCAGAGGTCGCGCAGCGCGCCGCCGGTGAGGCCCGTGCCGCAGCCGAGATCGAGCAGCCGCTTGAACGGTCCGAGCTTCAGCGCCTGGAGGCGCTGGCGCACCAGCATCGGCACGTGATAGCCCAGCTGCTCGACCAGCACGTCCTCGAAAACCTCGGCATGCTGGTCGAACAAGGTCTCGACATAGGCGTCGGGCGCCTTGACCGGCGTTTCGCCGCGGCCCATCGCAGCGATGCGTACGGCTGCACCGCCGTGATCGTCGGGATCGAGTGCCAGGACTTCCTGATAGGCTGCAACGGCGGCGTCGAGATCGCCGGCCTTCTCCAGCGCCAGTGCGCGGTTATAGGCCTCGCCAAGGGCTTCTTCGTCGATCTTCTTTGCCATCGCAGTCCGTCGTCCTTTTGTTTCAGGCCGTTTGTTTTCAGGCATGCGTCTAAGGCCGCTTTCGATGTTTTGCAATGGTGCGCTTGCGGGCGCAGAATGGTCGAAAAGAAGATGAAGGGAGGAAAAACCATGAAAACGGAGCAAAACAGGACGTCATCGGCAAGGGAAGGAGAGGCCACGCCGGCATTCCTGCTGCCTGGTACACCAGGCGAGATCACCAACACGCTCAGCCATTATTACCGCGGTGAACTTGGGCGGATGACGAGTTGGCGCGACCGCATCGACCGGACGTCCAACTGGGCGATCACCGTGGTCGCCGCACTCCTCTCGGTGTCGCTGTCGACGCCGAGCTCGCATCACGGGGTGTTGCTGTTCGGGATGATGCTGGTGACCCTGCTTCTGATGATCGAGGCGCGGCGCTACCGCTTCTTCGATATCTATCGCGCCCGCATTCGCCAGATCGAGCGTTGCTATTTTGCGCAAATCCTGGCGCCCGACGCCAACGCCGGCAGCGAATGGGCGGTGGTGGTCGCCAGCAGCCTGCGTAAGCCGCGCTTCCTGCTCAGCTACCAAGAGGCGATGCATCGCCGGCTCAAACGCAATTACGGCTGGATGTATTTCATCCTGTTGCTCGCCTGGTGCCTGAAGATCTCGACGCCGAAACTGCAGACGGAGGGCATGCCGGCACTGCAGGCGCAGTCATGGGCCTATGTCATCGACAATGCCGTACTCGGGCCGGTTCCCGGCCTTGCGGTCATTGCAGTCGTCATCGCCTTCTATCTCGCCATGCTTGGTTTCGCCTTGCGCCCGGATCGAGACGAAGGCGAATTCGGCCATGGCGAGGCGCATGTCTGACGCGGCCTACTGCGCCGTGCGTCTTTTCAAGAGTCGCAAAGGACGCTGTAGCACTTTGAGTTGCTGCACGATGTCGCGCGAAAACTGTTCACACTTTTCGACATCATGCTCCAGCGCCGATCAGTGCAGGATGAACTCGCCCTTCAGTGCCCGCCACTCGGTTGGCGAGATCAGCTTGCGGTGGATGTAGCGCACCGAATGCAGTGGCCCGTCCAGCTTCTCTTCCCAGAATTTCAGGAAGCCGCGCATTTCGGGAAAGTCGGGGGCGAGGTCGTAATCCTGCCAGACATAGGTCTGCAGGATCACTGGGTGGTCCGGCAGACGATAGAGGATCTGGGCGGTCGTCAGACCATAGCCCTTCAGTTGTTTTTCCATGTCCTTGTGCATCGTATTCCACTTCTTCTTGTTCCACTCGCGCGCTTATTAGCGCTAGATGATATGGAAACATGCGAGTGGTTAACGGAAGCTTTACAGATACTTCGTAAAAGGACAATTCATTTTTAATATCAACGGTTTGGCAGCAGCACTCCGAGAGTGCTGCCAATTGGCCTTTGTTTGATGAATGCCGTTGTCCCAAAGCCGCGACACAGTTTTTGGCGTCACGCATCAGCGCTTGAGATGCCGGGTCAGGCGGCGCTCGAACCAGGCCCAGAGATGACGCAAGGCCTCGACGATGGTGAGGTAGAAAATCGCCGCCCAGAGATAAGTCTGGTAGTCGAAAGTGCGGGAGAAGGCATAGCGGGTTTCGCCCATCAAGTCGAGCACGGTGATGATGGCGACGACCGCCGAGCCCTTGATCAAAAGGATGATCTCGTTGCCGTAAGGGCGAAGTGCGACGATGAGAGCCTGCGGCAAGATGATCTTGCGGAAGGCGATGAACTTGTGGATGCCGAGAGCGGCGGCCGCCTCGTGCTGGCCACGCGACACGCTTTCGACGGCGCCGCGCAGGATTTCCGCCTGGTAGGCCGCGGTGTTGATGGTCATGGCAAAGAGGCCGCAATACCAGGCATCGCGGAAGATCCACCAGATGCCGACGGCCTCAAGCTGCGGCCGGAATATGCCGAGGCCGTAATAGACCAGGAACAGCTGGGCAAGCAGCGGCGTGCCGCGGAAGAAATAGATGTAGCCGTAGGCCAGCGCATTCAGCAGCCGGTTCTTTGACATGCGCGCCACGGCAAGCGGCAGCGACAGGATGGCGCCGCAGATGACGGAAATGAAAACGAGGCTCAGCGTGACCCCGAGGCCGTGGAGGTAACGCGGCCCGTAGCGGATGAATTTTTCCGGATCCCAGCCATTGATGACGGAAATGACGAGAAGTGCTGCGAGCACAGCCCAGATGGCCACGAGAATATAGCCGGCCATGCGGGCCGGCGTCATCGGCTTCATCACCGCACGGGGCGCGGGCTGCGGTTGGATCAGCGTTTCGGCGTAGCTCATCGACGGATCTCCGAACGCTTGGCCCAACGCTCGACATGGACGAGCAGAAAGGAGGAGAGGATGGCGAGCACCAGATAGAGGCAACAGGCCAGACCATAGAAAAAGAAGGGTTCTTTGGTCACCCGCACCGCGACGCTCGTCTGGCGCAGGATATCGGCAAGGCTGATGATCGAGACGTAGGAGGTATCCTTCAGCAGCACCATCCAGAGGTTCGTCAAGCCCGGCAACGCGATGCGCACAAGCTGCGGCAGGATGATCAGGCGCAGCGTGCGGCCGCTGTGCAGCCCAAGCGCGTCGCCTGCCTCATATTGACCCTTGGGAATGGCGCGGAAGGCCGAGAGCAGCACTTCCGAACAGTAGGCGGAGAAGACGACCGAAAGCGCGATGACGCCGGCGAGGAAGGCGTTGATCTCGATCGGCGGCCCGTCATAACCGACGAAGGTCAGCAGAGACTGGATCAGCATCTGCAAACCGTAGTAGATGATGAAGAGCGTCAGAAGCTCCGGCAAGCCGCGGAAGATCGTCGTGTAGATGCCGGCCGCCAGCCGCAGCGGCTTTTCCTCCGACTGCTGGCCGAGCGCCACCAGGAAGCCGATGGCGAGGCCGATCGGCAGGGTGACGATCGCCACCGAAACGGTGACCTGCAGGCCAAGCGCGATCTCGTCGCCCCAGCCGGTATCGCCACAGGCAAGGATCGTCGACTGACCCAACCAAGTGAAGATGCCAACGGGTCCGCATAGCGGATCGAAAATTTGCACAATCCAGCTCCAAAAGGAGCCCAGCGCGGAAAATAATCCGCCCATGCGAGAATTCCCCTCACGGCTTTTGCCGTTTTGATCTTGCCATCTTTGTCAAACAAAAATGGCGGAAGAGCAAGCCTTCCGCCATTACCTTCATCGGCCAGATAACGATTTTCTTATTCGCCGTAAACGTCAAAGTCGAAGTACTTGTCCTGGATCTTCTTGTATTCACCGCTGGCGCGGATCGCAGCGATCGCCGTGTTCAGCTTTTCCTTCAACGGGTCGCCCTTGCGGATGGCAATGCCTGCGCCGTTGCCGTTGATTTCCTTGTCGACCGGCAGGGTCGTCAGGATCTTGCAGCAGGCGCCGGCGTCGGACTTGACCCATTCGGAAAGAACGACCACGTCGTCGATGACGGCGTCGACACGGCCGCTTGCAACGTCGAGCTTGTATTCGTCAGCAGTCGGATAGAGCTTGAGTTCGGTGTCGGCGAGATGCTTCTCGGCGTAGTTGGCGTGCGTCGTTGAGGTCTGCGCGCCGATCACCTTGCCCTTGAGGCCGGCGACGTCCGATATCGTCGAATCCTTCGGCACGGCAATGGCCGGCGGTGTGTTGTAGTACTTGTTTGAGAAGTCGACGAGCTTCAGACGCTCCGGCGTGATCGACATGGAGGAGACGATCATGTCGAACTTCTTGGCGTTGAGCGCCGGGATGATGCCATCCCAGTCGGTGCTGACGAAGGAGCATTCAGCCTTCATTTCAGCGCAGAGCGCCTTGGTGATGTCGATGTCGAAGCCCTGGATCGTGCCGCTGGCATCGACGAATTCGAAGGGCGGATAGGTCGAATCGGTGCCGATCACATATTTCTCGCCATCGGCCATGGCCGATCCGGCAAAAAGGGACATCGCCGCGATCGAAGCTGCCGCGAAGATACGGGTAGGGTTAAGCATGAGGATCCTCTCTGTTGGTAGCCGTCGCTCCTTTTTCTGTTGGGCTGACGGCCGCAGTTCAACGGTGCTGAGACCGCCTTGCGGCGATAATCAGACTTTTTTTCATGGAATTGCAACACAAATCCCATCGCAATTGGGCGGTGCAAATAGCAGTCGAGATGAACGTCGGCAGACTGCAACATTCACGCGAGGTTAATCCGCGGCTTCCTAGAACTGGAACAAATCGGCGGCTCGGCCATTGCCATTTCGCCGTTTCGCCTCATTGCGACGCTAGGGGCGGAAGCAGGGCCTGTCGGCCTTCAGGACGCTCAAAACAGGATCGAGGAAACCCCGATGGGCATGAAATCAAGATTGTTCGCAAGCGCGGCTTTTCCGCTGCTTTCCCTCTCGCTGGCGTTCCAGCCGGCATCGGCAATGGCTGCCGTGCGCGACGTCGCGACGCAGGCTCAGGCCGTGCGGCAAGTCGAACATGGCAGTTTCGAGGTGGCGCAGGATGCGCCTCAGGATGCGCCTTCCGAGGAGGAGTTGCTGAAGAAGAAGCGCAAGCAGAAGGAAAAGGCTCCGGCTGAACAGGCACCGGCCGCCGAGCAGCCGAAGGAGGCACCCGCCGAAAAGCCGAAGGCCGAACGCAAGGAGGCGCCGGCGCCCGAACCCAAGGCAGAGCCGGAACCGCCGAAGGCCGAAGCGCCGAGGGAAAAACCCGCCCCGCAGGCCGAAAGCAAACCCGAGCGGAAGGCCAAGCAGCAAGCCCAGCCCGAAGCCAAGCCGGAGGCCGCGCCGCAGCAGGAGCAGCCGGTAACGCAGGAGAAGCCGAAGAAGCCGAAGAAGCAGGCCGAGCCGGAGGCTCAGCCGCAGCCCGAACAGCAGCCGGCGGCAAAGGAAGCGCAGCCGGAGACGGAGCAGGCGCAGCCGGAAGCCAAGCCGGAAGGCGGTAAGCGGGCCAAAGGGCAGGACAAGGCCCAGGGCAAGGATAATGGCAAGGGCAAGGCCGAGACTGCGGCTCCCGAAGCCGTGACGCCGGCCGAGGAGCAGGCCAAACCCGAAGTCAAGCCGGAGGCAAAACCCGCCGCCGAAGCACCGGCAGAGAAGAAGCCGGCAAAGGGCGAAACGGCATTACCCGCGGCTAAGCCGACCGAAGACAAGACAACTGAAGATAAGGCAACTGAAGGCAAGGCGACCGAAGATAAGGCGGCGGTACCAGAGGCCGCACCCGGCGAAAAGCCGAAGGGCGGCACCGCGGCAAAGCCTGCCGGCGAACAGCCCGCCGGCGAACAGCCGGCTGCGCCCGCGACCGACACTGCGCAGCCACTGCCCGATGCCAAGGGCGGCCAGCAGGTGGAGCAGCCCATTCCGGCTCCGGAAAAGGCTTCGCCCGAAGAGCTGGAGCGCCGCAAGAAGATTGCCGCGGATCCGGCCAAGAGCAACGAGACCGTCGTGCTGCCGGTCGAGAACGGTGCGGCCGTGCTCGACAGCGACAAGGATGCTGATCGCAGCAAGGGCCGGGAAGGCCGCCGCGACCGCGACAAGATGCGCGCCGAAACCCAGGAGGTGAAGGTGCCGACCTCGGATGCCGATGCGCAGGCGGCCAGTGGCGCCAAGGCCCCGCCAACGATCAAGCTTGAAGCGGTGACCAGCGAGAAGGGCAGAAAGCTCGATACGCGGCCGCAATTCGTCCGTCCCGACGGCGCGCAGGTCAGCGACAGCCATGACGACAACCGCGTCATCATCCAGTACGACAATCGGGTGATCGTGCGTGGCGACGACGACAGGCGCTTCCTGCGCGACGGCGAGCGGCCGAGCTACGAGGAGCTGTCGGGTGATCGCTACCGCGAGACGATCACGCGGCCGGAGGGTTACCGCATCGTAACGATCCGCAACCGCTACGGCGACATCATTCAGCGGTCGCGCGTCGACGCCCGCGGGCGCGAGCATGTGCTCTATTATTCGCAGGACCTCTATGACGATCCGGACCGCGACTATTTCGAGGATCCGGGTGCCGACCTGCCGCCGATGCGGCTGCGCGTGCCACTCAACGATTACATCATCGATACTCGCAGTGACCCGGACCGGGATTATTACGAGTTCCTGAGCGAGCCGCCCGTCGAGCCGGTGGAGCGTGTCTACTCGCTTGACGAGGTGAAGTATTCGGCCCGTATCCGCGACAAGGTGCGCCGCATCGACCTCGACACGATCACCTTCGCGACCGGCAGCGCCGATATCCCGATGACGCAGGCGCGCACCCTGCGCAAGGTTGCCGACGCGATCAGCCAGGTGCTGAAAAAGGATCCGAGCGAAACCTTCCTGATTGAGGGTCATACGGATGCCGTCGGAACCGATCAGAGCAATCTGGTCCTCTCCGACCAGCGGGCGGAATCAGTCGCGAACGTGCTCTCCGACGTCTATGGCATCCCGCCGGAGAACTTGGCGACCCAGGGCTATGGCGAGCAATATCTGAAGGTCAACACGCCAGGCCCCGAACAGGAAAATCGCCGCGTCACCATCCGCCGCGTGACGGCGCTGGTTCGGCCGGTGGCTGCCAACCAGTAAATATCGTTGCCCCTCTCCATTCGTGGGGAGGGGCATTCCGTCCTTGCGTCTCTTCTTCCGATCGATGATCGGAATTCAGATGAGATGGTCACTCGCCGGCTTGCTTGGCGGCCGTTTCAATGGCATCAGCGACCTTTTCCGGTTGGGATGCGAAGACGGCGTGGCTTGCCTTTATTTCAGTCACGTCGCTTCCGGCACGTTTTGCCATGTCGCGTTCCAGCTCGGGGTTGATGGAGCGATCCTCGGTGGCGACGATCGACCAGCTTTTCTTTATCCGCCATGCCGGCTGAGTGATCTTGGCGGAGAATGCCTGCTTTGCGGCGAAGACCTGTGACTTTGCCATGAAATCGGCTTCGGCTTGCGGAAGGTCGGCTGCGAAATCCGCGGCGAAGGCGCCCGGATCGAGATAGAGATATTTGCCGTCCTTCGTTTCCTTTATATCCATGCTGCCGGCGGGCTTCGAGCTGGCGAGGCTTAGCAGGCTTTCGCCCTTGTCGGGCTGGAATGCCGCGACATAGACCAGGCCCGCGACCGCGGGATCGTTGCCGGCTTCGGTGATGACCATGCCGCCGTAGCTGTGGCCGACGAGCAGGACCGGTCCGTCCTGAAGGTCGAGAACCCGCTTGGTCGCCGCCACGTCGTCGTCGAGCGAGGAAATGGGCTGCTGGACGATGGTGACGTTGAAGCCGCGTTTCTCGAGAATGTCCGTCGCCTTGCGCCATCCCGAGCCGTCGGCCAGCGCGCCGTGGACGATCACGATGTTCTTGACCGCGGCAGCCTCTGCTGCGAACGCGATGGCGGTGGTGGCAAATGCAAGCGCTGCAGTGAAAAGAAGACGTTTGTACATGACTGTCACTCCTTTGGTCATTGTTGATGATCGGGATATTGATGCGTTTCAGGTTCAGCCGAATGTGAAGGCGTAAGCCTGCACGCCGGGATCGAGGAAGCGGATCTCGAAGTTGCGGGCGGCGACCGTGCCGGACTGGCGGACGAGTTGATAAAGCCTCGTCGTGGTCACCGTGCCATTGCCATCGGCATCGACGTCTGACCCGTGATCAGGCCCTGGCGCCTTGCCGTCGATCTTCACCTGGAAGCGGATCGGCTTGTCGCCGGCGCCAGGCCCAAGAACGAGATGCAGATCGCGGGCGCTGAAGCGGTAGGTGATGCCGCCGCTCGGCTGATCAAGCGTCGCCTGATCCCGGCCGACGGTCCAAGTTCCGGACAGGCCCCAGCCATTGAGGCCGGGTTCGGCGATTGAATAGTTGTGCGCTGTGTCGGCCTGCAGCCCTTCGGGAGAGGCGAAGTTCGCCGCCTGCTCGTAGCCGAGATAGGTTTCGCCGGAGCGGATATTGCCGAGATCAGGACCTGCTTCTACGCCCTTGGCATCCGGCACGACCGGCGCACTTGCCGTCGTTTGGCTGCCGGCTTCGCGCAGCAGGTCCTGAATGGCCTTTTCGGTCCTGTTGTAGTTGCCTTCGCCGAAATGGTGGTAGCGGATCTGGCCCTTGGCATCGAACAGATAAGCGGCAGGCCAGTAGCTGTTTTCGAAGGCGCGCCAGATGCCGTAGTCATTGTCGATCGCAACGGGATAGCCGATCTGGAAGTCGCCAATCGCCTTCTTGACGTTGTCGATCTTCTTCTCGAAGGCAAATTCCGGGGCATGGACGCCGATCACCACGAGACCCTGGTCCGCATATTTTTCGGCCCAAGCCCTCACATAGGGGATGGTGCGAATGCAGTTGATGCAGGAATAGGTCCAGAAATCGACGAGCACGACCTTGCCGCGCAGCTGTTCCGTGGTGAGTGGCGCAGAGTTCAGCCATTCGACCGCGCCGTCGAGCGAAGGGGCAGGGCCTTCGACGGGCAAGTCGCTACGGAAGGGGTTCTTCGCATCGGCTGCGGCGATCATCACCTCGTTGCTCGCCAGCTCGGAAGATGCGCCACTTGGCGGCTTTGCATGCAGTCTGTCGAGCACGGCCTGTTCCAGCGATGTTGTGCTGGCATAGGAGAGCCGGGCGAGCAGGCTGGTGTCGAGGCCGAGCGCGATGACGGCGACGCCCGCCAGCACGCCAGCGCCGAGCCCCTGACGAATCCTGTCGCCAACGCCCAGCGAACGCTTCATGGTGGTGAATATCCGGCCGCCGACAAGCAGGGCGACCGCAAGCGAACTTGCTGCACCAGCGGCATAAGCGATCAGCAGGAAGGCCGTCTGCAGATTGGCGCCCTGCAATGCGGCTCCGGTCAGTACAAGGCCAAGGATCGGACCGGCGCAAGGCGCCCAGAGCAGCCCGGTGGCGACGCCGAGAAGAAGCGCGCTCTTGACTGTCGTGGTGCCGCGCTCGCCGCCGGTCGCATTCACAAGATTGTTGCCAAGGTCGACGACCGGCCGGGCAAGCGTGCTTGCGAAACGCGGCGAAAGCAGACTGGCGCCAAAGAGGGCAAGCAGGACGATGGCGGCAAGGCGGCCATATTCATTGGCGCGAATGGCCCAACTGCCGCCGACTGCGGCCAGTGTGGCGACCAGCGCGAAGGTGGCGGCCATGCCCGCCAGCATCGGCAGCGTGCTTCTGACGAAGGGCTGTCCAGCACGAGCAAAGACGAAGGGGAGGATGGGGAGGATACACGGGCTGAGGATCGTCAGCGCGCCTCCGAGATAGGCAATGATCAGAAGTGTCATCATCGTTTCCTTTGAAACCGATTGATCGGGCTCTGGGCGGCGATGGGGCCTGAACCAGCAACGGCGGGGATATGGCCCCTGTGAAGTATCCCCGATGTGTCCGGTTTTGCGGGAAAATGTACCGAAGTGTCGGGGTAGGGCGGCGACGATACAAAGCGATACAAACTGCCGCAGTGGCGAGGAAAGGGCTGCGGCCAATGCGACCACTTGCTGAGGCAGCGCGATTGTATCGGAATGTATCCAGGCGGCCGGAAGCTACATCCGCATTCAAAAAACGGTTGCTTGCGACATATCGCGGATACAAGTTGAGCGCCTTTTCGCGACCGTAATCCATTCGACAGGAGAGACCGATGTCAGAGCAAATCAACCATCACCGCCGCCGTTTCTTCGGCATGACGGCAATCGCCCTTGCGGCCGTCGAATTCGGTGTGGCCGGCACGGCCACCGCCCAGTCGCCTGCGACGGCTGCATCGGTGCCAGCTGTGAAGCCTGGAACCAACACGTCCTTCGAAGCGCTGAAACAGGTCAAGGCAGGCGTGCTCGACATCGGTTATGCCGAGGCGGGAAAGGCGGATGCCCCGGTCGTATTGCTGCTACATGGCTGGCCCTATGACATCTATAGTTTCGTCGATGTCGCGCCGCTGCTTGCCTCGGCTGGCTACAGGGTGATCGTGCCTTATCTGCGCGGTTACGGGACGACGCGCTTCCTGGACGATCAGACGCCGCGCAACGGCCAGCCGTCAGCGCTCGCCGCCGACATGATCGCGCTGCTCGATGCGCTCGATATCGAGAAGGCTGTCATTGCCGGATACGACTGGGGCGGGCGGACCGCCAATATCATGGCGGCTCTCTGGCCCGAGCGCTGCAAGGCGATGGTTTCTGTAAGCGGCTACCTGATCGGCAGCCAGGAGGCCAACAAGAAGCCGCTTCCGCCGAAAGCCGAACTTGCCTGGTGGTACCAGTTCTATTTCGCCACCGAACGCGGCCGTCTGGGATACGAGAGCAACACGCACGATTTCGCAAAGCTCATCTGGCAGACTGCTTCGCCGAAGTGGAACTTCGACGATGCGACATTCGACAGATCGGCCGCCGCCTTCGCCAATCCTGACCACGCCGCGATCGTCATTCACAATTACCGCTGGCGCCTGGGGCTTGCCGAAGGCGAGGCCAAGTATGATGCCTACGAGACGACGCTCGCCACAACGCCCATCATTTCGGTGCCGACCATCACCATGGAGGGCGATGCAAACGGTGCGCCGCATCCGCAGCCTTCCGCTTATGCCGGAAAATTCTCCGGCAAATACGAGCATCGGACGATCGGCGGCGGCATTGGCCACAACCTGCCTCAGGAAGCGCCGCAGGCTTTTGCGCAGGCGGTCATAGACGTCGATCGTTTCTAGGTCGACGATGCCGGTTGCAGCGCCTCGTTGCTCCGGTCAACGGGATATGCGTAGGTCGCGTCTGTCGCTTCGGTCAGGAACGAAGCGACCGGCGCGGCCGCTTCTTTCGATAAGGAACAGGGAAATATGGATCATGTCGATCACATCCTGATCGTCGATGACGATCGCGAAATCCGCGAGCTGGTATCGGGCTATCTGCAGAAGAACGGCCTGCGCACCAGCGTTGCTGCCGACGGGCGGCAGATGCGCAGTTTTGTCGACGCCAATGCCGTCGACCTGATCGTGCTCGATGTGATGATGCCCGGCGACGACGGGCTGGTGCTCTGCCGCGAACTGCGCGCTGGCCGGCACAAGGCGATCCCGATCCTGATGCTGACCGCCCGCACCGACGAGATGGACAGGATCCTCGGGCTGGAAATGGGCGCCGACGACTATCTTCCCAAGCCCTTTGCTGCGCGCGAGCTGCTCGCCCGCATCAAAGCGGTGCTGCGGCGCACGCGGATGCTGCCGCCCAACCTGCAGATCAGCGAGGCCGGACAGTTGCTGACCTTCGGCGACTGGCGGCTCGATACGATCGCCCGGCACCTTCTCGACGGGGAAGGGACCGCGATTGCGCTCAGCGGCGCCGAATACCGTCTGCTCCGCGTCTTCATCGATCACCCACAGCGTGTGCTCAATCGCGACCAACTTCTGAGCCTGACACAGGGACGCGACGCCGATCTCTTCGATCGCTCGATCGATCTCCTGGTCAGCCGCCTGCGTCAGCGGCTGGGCGACGATGCGCGCGAGCCGACCTATATCAAGACGGTGCGCAGCGAAGGCTATGTGTTTTCGGTTCCGGTCGAAATATCGGAGCCGCGCCAATGAAGGCGGCAATCCCCTTGCGTTCGGGCCTGACGTGGCCGAGCACGTTGCGGTCGCGGATATTTCTCATCCTGCTGATCGGACTGGCCTTCGCCTACGGTCTGTCCTTCAGTGTGCTCTACATGGAGCGGTACATGTCGGCCAAGGCGGTGATGCTCGGCACGCTGGAAAACGACGTCGCAACATCGATTGCCGTTCTCGATCGGCTTCCGCCAAGCGAACGCGGCGATCTGCTCGATCGGCTGAGCCGCGGCAACTATCGTTTCGTGCTCGGCCGCGGTCTTCCCGGCGTGCCTGACACGTCAAGCAAAGGGGCAGAAATCTCAGGAAAGATTGAGGAGGCTATCGGGCACCGCTTTCCAATCCGTATCGAACGGATTCCTGGCGATGTGAACCGATTGCAGGCGCATCTGACGCTGAGCGACGGAAGCCCATTGACGATCGACGTCACGCCGAAGGGCGTCATGCCGATCGCCGCATGGCTGCCCTACGTCTTCGTCATCCAGATGGCGCTGCTCATCCTCTGTACCTGGTTTGCGGTTCGCCAGGCGATCCTGCCGCTCGGCGAGCTTGCCGCCGCCGCCGATGCCCTCGATCCGAACAAGGACGGTCCCGCTTTGAGCGAGGCCGGGCCGAGCGAGGTCGCGCATGCGGCGCGGGCGTTCAATGCGATGCGGGAAAGGATCGCCCATTATCTCGAAGAGCGCGTTCAGATATTGGCGGCAATCTCGCATGACCTGCAGACGCCGATCACCCGCATGCGGCTGCGTGCAGACATGGCGGAGGAGTCACCGGAGAAGGACAAGTTGGTGCACGATCTCGGCGAAATCCAGCGCCTCGTTCAGGATGGCATAGCCTATGCGCGTAGTGCGCACGGCAATGGCGAGAAAAATGCCCGAATTGACCTTGCCTCGTTCATCGACAGCATAGCCTACGACTACCAGGACATCGGAAAGGCGGTCACCGTCATCGGCCTGGTTCAGGGTGCCGCTTTCACCAAGCCGCATGCTCTTCGCCGTATCCTATCGAACTTCATCGACAATGCGCTGAAGTTTGCCGGCGCCGCCGAGATCGGCGTCGAGCGAAGCGTAGAAAACGATATCGTCATCACGATTATGGACCGTGGGCCTGGAATCCCCGACGATATGCTCGAGGCCGCCATGCAGCCATTCTTCCGGCTGGAGCAATCCCGAAACCGGGAGACCGGCGGCACCGGTCTCGGTCTTGCGATCGCCCAGCAGCTGACGGCCAAGATCGGCGGGTCGCTCCGGCTCTATAATCGCGCCGGCGGCGGATTGGCCGCGGAAGTCATCATCCATTGACGTCGGGGGGCGCCGCAAAATCTCGCCAGGTTTTGTATGCCAAGATGTCCTTGATACCGGATGCTACTTTTTGTGACATTTCGGGCGTTTTCGGAAACATAGCGGATATATCCGTCGGTCAAACCACACTCCGTCAACCCGACCGCACCGCGGCCAGTCGCGTGCAGCGACGCAACAAAGGAGTGTTCCATGACAAAGATCGACAAGGTTCTCTATACCGGCAAGACCCACACGACGGGCGGGCGCGACGGCGCGTCGCATAGCGACGACGGCCACCTTGATATCAAGCTTTCGCCTCCGAGCAGCAACCGTGCCGGCACCAATCCCGAACAGCTTTTCGCCGCCGGCTGGTCTGCCTGCTTCATCGGCGCGCTCGGCTTCGCCGCGGCTAATCAAAAGGTCAAGCTTCCAGCCGATCTTGCCGTTGACACCGAGGTTGATCTCGGAACAGCCGATGGCGGCTATTTCCTGCAGGCCCGTCTCAAGGTCAGCCTGCCCGGGATCGAAGCGGATGTGGCACGAGCCCTCATTGAAGAGGCTCACCAGACCTGCCCTTACTCGAAGGCCACACGCGGCAACATTCATGTCGAATTGATGGTTGCCTAACGAGTGGAATTGCCCACCGAAAGCCATTGGCTACGGCGGGCAGAACGACAAAGCTGAAATCAAGCGAGACGAGGCCGACGGGGGCCTCGCCGACGGAGGATTTGATGAGATTGATGATCATCTGCATTCTGGGAGCGGTGGTCTTCGCCGCGCCCTGCATTTACGACATAAGCTCGCAGGAGCCTTCGCCGCTTGCGGGCCTTGTGACGGCGGCATACGCAGCTTCTTCTTCATGGAACTAGCCGCCGTTTCAGCCGCCATTTTAGATCATCAGGAGAAAGACAGTGAAACTCTATCAGAACGAAATTTCTTCGGCGACGTCGAGAGTCCGTATCGCGCTCGCTCTGAAGGGACTGACGGCAGAAGAGCTGCCGGTTAGCATCCTTGGTGAAAATGCCGAGAGCCGGCAGGCCGGATATCGCAGCGTCAATCCCCAGGGGCTCGTGCCTGCCTTGCTGACGGATAGCGGCGTCCTCATCACCCAGTCGCTGGCGATCGTCGAATATCTCGACGAGATAAAGCCTGAACCGCCGCTATTGCCGGACACTGCGGAAGGCCGGGCGCGGGCGCGGGCGATCGCGCTTGCGATCGCAGCCGAGATCCACGCGCTGCTGCCGCCGCGGATCGGCCTGCATCTCGGCAAAGCCTTCCAGGCGGATGCCGATGCGATTGCCGCCTGGAGCCGTCACTGGATCGGTGAGGGCATGGGTGCGGTCGAGAGGATGATCGCCGGCCGCAGGCAAGGGGCTTTCGCTGTCGGGGACCGGCCGAGTATTGCCGATATCTTCCTATTCCCGCAGGCGATCAGCGCCAGGCGCTTTGGCTTCGACCTCACGCAATGGCGCAATATCGCGGAGATCGTCGCGAAGCTCGAGGCGATACCGGCTTTTCACGAGAACGCGCCGGCGCCAAGGAAATAATGCGATTGATGAAGAAGCGGCCGCAAATTACTGCGGCCGCATTTCTTCTGGTATTCGGATGAGACGTCGCCGCCCGTTGGCCGCTTCTCAGCGATTGACCCTTGCCTGCAGATGGGCGGGATAACGATCGCACTCTACCTTGATCGTGGCGAGCGCGCTTTCGATGTTGGCAAGATCCTCAGCCGTCAGTTCGACTTCAGCGGCCTGGATGTTCTCCTCGAGGCGATGCAGCTTGGTTGTGCCGGGGATCGGCACGATCCAGGGCTTCTGCGCCAGCAGCCATGCGAGAGCCACTTGGGCGGAGGTTGCCTTCTTGCGGACGGCGATTTCTCCGAGACGATCGACGAGCGCCTGGTTGGCCTTTAGTGCCTCCTGAGAAAAGCGCGGCACGACGTTGCGGAAATCCTTGCTGTCGAAGGTGGTCGTTTCGTTGATCGCGCCAGTCAGGAAGCCCTTGCCGAGCGGGCTGAAGGGCACGAAACCGATGCCGAGTTCTTCCAGCGTCGGCAGGATTTCCTGCTCGGGCTCGCGCCACCACAGCGAATATTCGCTCTGCAACGCCGTCACCGGCTGGACGGCATGGGCGCGGCGGATAGTCCGGGCGCCTGCTTCCGAGAGGCCGAAATGCCTGACTTTGCCTTCCGCGATCAGCGCCTTGACCGTTCCGGCGACATCCTCGATCGGGACATCGGGGTCGACGCGGTGCTGGTAGAAGAGATCGATGACATCGGTCTTCAAACGCTTCAACGCCTGGTCGGCCACCGCACGGATCTGCTCCGGCCGGCTGTTCATGCCGCTCTGGCCGCCATTGGCATCGAAGTTGAAACCGAATTTCGTAGCGATCACCACCTCCTCGCGGAAGGGCGCGAGCGCCTCTCCCAGAAGCTCCTCATTCTTATAGGGACCATAGGCCTCGGCCGTGTCGAAGAAGGTCACGCCGCGTTCGAACGCGCGGCGGATCAGCGCGATGGCCTCCGAAATGTCCGTCGCCGGTCCATAGCCATAACTCAGCCCCATGCAGCCGAGACCGAGGGCTGAGACTTGAAGTCCACTCTTTCCAAGTTCACGCTTCTGCATAGACGTTTCCTTTTCTAACCTTGGTATTGCGTGTCGGTGACATGCTCCATCCAGTCGACGACCTTGCCATCGAGCTGCTCCTGGATGGCGATATGGGTCATTGCCGTCGTCGGCGATGCGCCGTGCCAGTGGCGTTCACCCGGTGCGAACGAGACGACGTCGCCGGCGCGGATCTCCTCGACGGGGCCGCCTTCGCGCTGCACGCGACCGCAGCCCGATGTGACGATCAGCGTCTGGCCGAGTGGATGAGTGTGCCAGGCAGTGCGGGCTCCGGGCTCGAAGGTGACGCTGGCGCCAGCCGCGCGTGCCGGGCTGGTCACGGCAAATAGAGGGTCGACACGCACGCTGCCGGTAAACCAATCGGCGGGTCCTTTGGCCGAAGGCTGCGAACCGCTTCGCTTGATATCCATCTTTGTCTTCCTTTCGATGCCGGGTGGACGTGTCCACTCGAGTAACAAGGTATTTAGCGCGTGCGCTTGGTCGCGATTAGTTGGTATAAACGGCAAGAACCCATGAGAAAGTTTCATCAATGCCGCGCCCCGTCGTCAATGACCTCATCGCCTTCCTCGCCGTCGCGCGCGCTCAAAGCTTCACCAAAGCGGCGGGCAAGCTCGGTGTTTCACAATCGGCGCTCAGCCATACCATCCGAGGGCTCGAGGAGCGGCTTGGACTGCGATTGCTGACACGCACGACGCGCAGCGTCTCGCCGACAGAGGCCGGCGAACGTCTGCTCGTCTCCATCGGGCCGCGGCTGGACGAGATCGAGAGCGAGCTGGCTGCCTTGAGCGCATTGCGGGAGAAGCCGGCAGGCACCGTCCGCATCAATGCCGGCGAGCATGCGGCCGATGCCGTCCTTTGGCCCGCCTTGGAAAAGCTGCTGCCCGATTATCCCGATATCAATGTCGAGATCATCGTCGACTACGGTCTGACTGACATCGTCGCCGAGCGTTACGATGCGGGGGTGCGGCTTGGAGAACAGGTGGCGAAGGACATGATCGCGGTGCGCATCGGCCCCGACATGTGCATGGCCGTGGTCGGCGCTCCCGCCTATTTCGACACCAGGCCGAAGCCTCTGACGCCACAGGACCTTACGGATCACAATTGCATCAATCTGCGCCTGCCGACCTATGGCAGCGTTTATGCATGGGAGTTCGAGAAGGGCGGGCGCGAGCTCAGGGTTCGGGTCGAAGGACAGTTGGTCTTCAACAATATAGCCCTGCGGCTGAACGCAGTGCTGGCTGGTCTTGGGCTGGCCTATATGCCGGAGGACTTGGTCGAGGCATATCTTGCCGACGGGCGGCTGGTGCGAGTCCTCGAAGATTGGTGCCCACCATTTTCCGGCTACCATCTCTACTATCCGAGCCGCCGGCATACGTCGCCGGCATTCGCCCTCGTCGTCGATGCGCTTCGCTATCGGAGTTAGATCGCCGACCCCAGCCTCGGATCAGCACGTCGGGATCATACGCGCTTGACCATTTGACATTCCTTCGACCGCCACTAATTCACAGTATAAACTGAAGGAAACAATGAATGAATACTGCTGTGCCTGCCATGAAAGCGCGGACCGGAGTGTCCGGTTTGGACACAATTCTGGCAGGGGGCCTTTCGCCGGGGCACGTGTTTCTCCTGGAGGGGAATCCGGGGGCGGGCAAAACAACGATTGCGCTGCAGTTCCTGATCGAGGGTGCGCGGCTCGGCGAGCAGGGGCTCTACATCACCCTTTCGGAAACCGAGAGTGAACTCCGTGCCGGTGCCGGATCGCACGGCATGGTGATCGACGGCAATATCGAGGTGTTCGAGGTCGTACCTCCGGAAAGCCTGCTGGATGCCGACCAGCAGCAGAGCCTGCTTTATTCATCAGATCTGGAACTCGGAGAGACGACAAAGGAGATCTTTGCCGCTTTCGAGCGGATTAAGCCAAGTCGCGTGGTACTCGACAGCCTGTCGGAGATAAGGCTTCTAGCTCAAAGCTCGCTGCGCTACCGCCGCCAGATTCTTGCGCTCAAACATTACTTTGCCCGGCAGGGGGCGACAGTCCTCTTGCTCGATGATCTGACGTCCGACGTGCTTGATAAAACGGTGCATAGCGTCGTGCACGGGGTTATCCATCTTGAGGAGATGGCGCCGAGCTACGGCGCTGAGCGCCGGCGGCTCAGGATCACGAAATACCGTGGGCAAGCCTTCCGCGGCGGTTTCCACGACTTCACCATTCAAACCGGCGGTGTCGTTGTCTTTCCACGTCTCGTCGCCGCCGAACATCGGTCGAGTTATGTCCGCGACGAGTTATCCTCAAATATTCCGGAACTGGACCTCCTATTAGGCGGAGGGTTGGAGAGAGGTTCCAGTACGCTTATCCTCGGTCCATCCGGTACCGGTAAGAGTACTTTCTCATTTCAATTCCTGGTCGCGGCGGTTGCGCGTGGCGAGAGAGCGGCGGCCTTCATCTTCGACGAAGAGCTTGGCCTGCTCTTTACGCGGCTCAAGGCGCTCGGAATAGATCTCGAGACGCTAAGGAGCAGTGGTCTAATTCACATCGAACAGCTCGACGCCGCTGAACTGTCACCAGGTGAATTCGCGCATCGCGTGCGCCAGTGCGTGGACAAGTCGAACGCCAAGACCGTCATCATCGATAGCATCAATGGCTATCAAGCATCCATGCCGGATGAAAATTCGCTGATCCTTCACATGCATGAGTTGCTTCAATATTTGAACAGGCAAGGCGCCAATACCTTCCTTACCGTTGCACAACATGGGCTTGTCGGCGACATGAAGGCGCCTGTCGACGTGACCTATCTTGCGGACACAGTCATACTGCTGCGTTACTTCGAGGCTGCGGGGAGGGTGCGGCGAGCGGTCTCCGTGATCAAGAAAAGAACTGGGCTGCATGAGGATACAATCCGAGAGTACCGTATCGACAGTTCGGGGCTGACGTTCGGGGATCCTCTGGTCGGGTTCCAAGGTGTGCTTCGCGGCGTTCCCGAATTTGTCACTAGCGCAGAGCCGCTCCTGTCGACTGATGGCGGGGATCGCGGCAATTCCTAACTCCGTAAAGCCGAAAGCATTGATCTATACTCCCGCCGGACGCGATGCCCAGGTGGCGGTATCGCTAATCGACGAAGCCGGCCTATCATCGATTGCGGCTGCCGACCTGAATGTCTTTGCCTCTTTACTGAACGATGAGATCGCGCTTGGCGTGCTGACCGAAGAGGCCGTTCGCTGGAGCGATTTGAAGCCGATTGCTGCCTGGGTCTCCGCCCAGCCAAGCTGGTCCGATCTACCGTTCATCGTGCTCACCACGCGCGGCGGCGGGCCTGAACGAAATCCGGCCGCTGCCAGGCTTTCCGAGGTTCTCGGCAACGTCACTTTCCTGGAAAGGCCGTTCCATGCGACCTCCTTCATCAGTATTGCGCGGACCGCGTTAAAAGGGCGCCTGCGCCAATATGAGGCTCAAGCTCAGCTCGAGGCTTTGGGCGAGGGCGAGCGACGGTTGCAGACGGCGCTTGCAGCCGGTCGTCTTGGGGCGTGGGAGCTGGAGCTATCCTCGATGGCCCTGTCTGCCTCGGCCACCTGCAAGGCAGTCTTCGGCCGAAAGCCGGACGATGATGTCACACGCGACGATCTGATCGCAAGCATCCATCCCGACGACCGGGATCTTGTGGTGGCACGCCTGCGCGAGACGATCGATACCGGACGCGACTATTCGATCGAGCACAGGACAATCTGGCCGGATGGTTCACTCCATTGGACGGAGGTCCATGCGCAGCTTTATTCCGACAGATATGGTTCCGCCAGGAAACTCGTCGGGGTCTGTTCCGATACCACCGCCCGCAAGACCATCGAGGAAAATCTGAGACGCCTCAATGAAAACCTCGAAGAGCGTGTGCGGGAACGGACGAGGGAGGTCAACGCCGCTCACCAGACGCTGCTCGAAGAAGTCGCCCAGCGTGAAAAAGCCGAGGAGCAGCTACGCCAATCGCAGAAGATGGAGGCAATCGGTCAGTTGACCGGCGGCGTCGCCCACGATTTCAACAACTTGCTGATGGTCGTTCTTGGAAATCTGGAATTGCTCGGCAAGCACGTTGCCGGAGATGCCAAGGCGACGCGTCTGGTTGAGGGGGCAGTTCAGGGTGCGAGGCGCGGAGCGGCTCTGACGCAACGTCTGCTGGCTTTTGCCAGGCAGCAGGATCTGCAGGTCAAGCCCGTCGATCTGGCCGAGCTGGTCTCCGGCATGAACGACCTGCTGCGGCGCTCGGTCGGATCCTCGATCAGCATCGAAACCAATCTGCCGACAAGCCTGCCGCCGGCCCTGGTTGATGCGAACCAGCTCGAATTGGCGCTGCTCAACCTTGCAGTCAATGCCCGCGATGCTATGCCGGACGGAGGGGCGCTGTCCATCTCGCTACGCGAGGAAAATGTTGCCGGCGATAAGGGTGGTCTCGGCGAAGGGCCTTATCTTGTCTTGGCGGTGGCCGACTGCGGCACCGGCATGGACGCGGAGACCCTGAAGAAGGCAGTCGATCCGTTTTTCTCGACCAAGGAACTCGGAAAGGGCACGGGCCTAGGCTTGTCGATGATCCATGGACTTGCCGTTCAGCTCAATGGCGCACTTCGTCTGACAAGCGAGCTTGGGGTGGGGACGACCGCGGAATTGTGGCTTCCGGCGACGGCCTGGCGAACCGAGGTTCCGGCCGAGTCGGAGGTGGTTGTTGAGCAAGCCGCATCCAAACTGAAGATCCTCCTGGTCGATGACGACGCCTTGATCGCCATGAGTTCGGTCGACATGCTTGAAGATCTCGGCCACGAGGTCGTCGAAGCAAACTCCGGCTCGCAGGCGCTGGAACTGATCAGTAGCGGTCAGCATTTCGACCTTGTCATCACCGACTATTCAATGCCCGGTATGACTGGCGCACAGCTTGCCCAGGCCGCGCGGGATATTTATCCGGCATTGCCGATCGTGCTGGCGACAGGTTACGCCGATCTTCCTGCCGGGACCGATATCGATCTTCCGAGATTGGCAAAGCCCTATGATCAGGCTCAGCTCGCCAAGGAAATCGCCAAAGCAATGGCAAGCGAAACGGCTCCGCTTCTTAGATCCGGCGGCGACGCAGGTGGTTCAAAGCCTCGGCTGTTCAAGGCCGACGATGTCAGCGATGAAATCGGCGATGGCGCCTGTGTCGTCTAGATCGAAGACCGGCAGGGCCGTATCCGTGACGGCATGATCGGCGGCGATAGCGCAGATATGGGGATCGCTCGGCGCCAATGGTTCACGATTTGCAGCTTCCAGGCGGCGGGCCTCGATCTTCGGGATCGGCTCGCGCTTGTAACCTTCGATCAGCACGAGGTCGCAGGGGGCGAGGCGGGCGAGGATCTCCTCGAACTCAGGTTCCGGCGCACCGCGCAGCTCGTGCATGATGGCGTAGCGGGTGCCAGAGACGATGGTGACCTCGTGGGCGCCGGCCTGGCGGTGGCGGTAGCTGTCGGCCCCGACCTTGTCGATGTCGAAATCATGATGGGCATGCTTGATCGTCGAGATCCTATAGCCGCGGCGGGTGAACTCCGTCACCAGTCGGACGGCGAGCCCCGTCTTGCCTGAGTTCTTCCAGCCGGCGATGCCGAAGATTTTCGGTGCGGTCATGCGCGGAGGGCCTCCAGCCAGCGTTCCGCCTCGACGAGATCATCAGGCGTGTTGATGTTGAAGAAGGGATCGAGCAGGCTGGCGCGGGTCGGATGCAGCGGGAACGCCACTTCCGCAACGTCATGCCGTAACAGGAAGTCGCGCACGCGGCGCTTCTCGTCGGCGGCGATCCAGGCTTCGAGATCGGCGGCCAGCGTCACTGGCCAGAGCCCGAAGACGGGATGGCTGCGGCCCTCGGAGGCGGCAATGGCGATCTGCGACGAGTGCTCGATCGCCGCCGCCAGCCGGGCGACGAGATCGGCCGGGAAGAACGGGCAATCCACCGAGACCGTGACGACGTGGGTGATTGAGGGAAGGCCGGCGGCATAAACCATAGCCGCATGGATGCCGGCCATTGGTCCGGCCTTGCCGGGAAAACGGTCGGGAACGACAGGCACGTCCTCGGGGGCGGTTTCGGCATTGACGGCAACGAGCAAGGCCTGTTGCGAGAGGCGGGTCAGCACATGGTGGAGCAGGTTCTCGGCCCCGAGCATTACGCCCGCCTTGTCGCGGCCCATGCGCTGCGAACGTCCGCCGGCCAGCACGACGCCCGCTATATGAGATTTATCCAACGAGAATTCAGCCATCATCCTTCCTCAGCCATCATCTTGCTTCAGACGGGCGCGCGCGGCGCAGATTTCTGCGCGATCGGCGACACACGGCGCTTGGCCTCACGATAGAACGTATAGAGGCCGGAGGCGATGACGATCGCAGCCCCGACGAGCGTCCAGCTGTCAGGCACTTCGGCGAAGAAGAGGAATCCGAGCAGAGAGGAAAAGATCAGGCTGGTATAGCGGAACGGCGCGACGAAGGAGATTTCGCCGGTGCGCATGGCGAGGATGACCGACTGGTAGCCGACGAGCACCAGCACCGATGCGAGCGCGAGATGCCCAAGCGCGTTGCCGCTGACCGGCTGCCAGCCGCCGAGCACCGGGATGAGGAGCGCGCCGAAGAAGGAGGCTGATACGGCGGTGATGACGGTTATCATCAGCGAGGGAATCTCCGGACTGATGCTCCGGGTGGCGAGATCGCGGCCGGCCGTCGTCAGCACCGCGGCGACGCAGAGGAGGGCGGCGGCGGTGAATCCCTCAGGGCCGGGGCGGATGATGATCATCACGCCGACGAGGCCGACGAGGATCGCCGACCAGCGCCGCCAGCCGACCGGCTCGCCGAAGAAGAGGGCAGCGCCGAAGGTGACGACCAACGGCAGCGATTGCAGGATCGCCGAGGCATTGGCGATCGGCATCATGCCGAGCGCGGTGATATAGGTGACGGCGGCGAGCGCCTCGCAGATGATCCTGAAGATGATCATCGGCTCCAGCACGATGCGCCAGGAACGCAGCGCGCCCATTCTCCAGGCTATCAGATAGACGAGCAGGCTGGTGAAGAGGCCGCGCAGGAACATGATCTCGCCGGCGTTCATATCAGCGATCACCGATTTGGACAGAGCGTCGCTTGCGGAAAAACCGGCCATCGCCAAGCTCATATAGATGGCGCCCCCAGTATTGCGTGACCGCGGCATGAAGAGATTCCCGTTACCTGTGCGCTCCTTTTAGTCGCGAAGATGCATGAAGGGAATCGGATGAATGTCACACAAAGCATAAATCGATGATGCGGTGCACAATGGCGTCTACGTCAACGCAGGCGTGTGCGTGGAGGTCGCCGCAAACCGCCATTTACATGGTTTAATACCGATCCTTCCGACGCGGCGATCAAGGTTCGAACCTGGCCCGGTGGCGCGTCGCTGTGACCGAAATCAGCGGCCATAGGCGGGTTTTTCCTTTCCCGCGCGGGAAACGGGTGGCTGCATCGCCTGATGTTTGAGATCTCAGATGCCGCAACAACGAAGGAGAAACCGATATGACTCTTCTGAACGACAAGATCGCCATCATCACCGGCGCAAGCTCCGGCATCGGCCGCGCGGCGGCGAAACTTTTTGCGCGGGAGGGCGCCAAGCTCGTGGTCAACGGCCGGCGGCAGGACGCGCTGGAGGTCGTCGTCGCCGAAATCGAGGCGGAGGGCGGTCAGGCCATCGCCATATCAGGCGATGTCAGGGACGAGGCGTTGCAGGCAAACCTCGTGGAAACCGCTGTTTCGCGCTTCGGCGGGCTCGATATCGCCTTCAACAATGCCGGCATCATCGGCGACATGGCGCCTGTGGCTGGACTGGCGCTGGAAGGTTGGCGCGAGACGATCGAGACCAATCTTACCGCCGCCTTTCTCGGCGCTAAGCACCAGTCGGCGGCGATCGGAAACCGCGGCGGATCGCTGATCTTCACCTCGACTTTCGTCGGCCACACCGCCGGCATGCCTGGTATGGCCGCTTATGCGGCGAGCAAGGCGGGGCTGATCGGTTTCGTGCAGGTGCTCGCCGCTGAACTCGGGAGGCAGAACATCCGCGTCAACGCCCTACTTCCCGGCGGCACCGACACACCCGCCAGCATCACCAACGCGCCGGACGCCACGCCAGAAGTCCTTGCCTTTGTCGAGGGACTGCATGCGCTGAAACGCATGGCGCAACCCGAAGAGATCGCCAATGCGGCGCTTTTCCTCGCCTCCGACATGTCGAGCTTCGTGACCGGCACGGCGATGCTGGCTGACGGCGGCGTTTCGATCAGCCGGACTTAAGGCGGACAAGCGAAGGTGCCGTCAGGGTCATCACTGCGGCATGTTCTTTGTTGCGGCGGGCTATGCCGACGCAACAAAGGCATCGATCAGGCGACCTCGCGTACGTCTTTTGCCGCCTGGCGTTCGAGATAGGCGACCAGATCCTCGATGGTGACGAGGAGGAGGTTGTGGCGTTTGGCAAAAAGGGTGAGTTCGGGCAGGCGCGACATGGTTCCGTCGTCATTGGCGACTTCGCAGATGACGCCGGCCGGGGTCCTTCCGGCGAGGCGGGCGAGATCGACGGCGGCTTCGGTGTGGCCGGGGCGACCGAGCACGCCGCGGGGGTTGGCGCGCAGCGGAAAGATGTGGCCGGGGCGGGCGAATTCGTCAGGCTTTGTGCGATCGTCGACGAGGGCGCTGACGGTCGCGGCGCGGTCCGCCGCAGAGATGCCCGTCGTCGTGCCCTTGAGATAATCGACCGAGACCGTGAAGGCGGTTTTGTGCGATTCCGTATTGTTGGGCACCATCAGCGGAATATCGAGCGCATCGAGGCGCTCGCCTTCCATGGCGATGCAGACGAGGCCACGGGCGTGGGTCATCATGAAGGCGATTGTTTCCGGGGTGACGGCATCGGCCGCGACCACGATATCGCCTTCGTTTTCCCGGTTCTGGTCATCAACGACGACGACCATCTTGCCGCTGGCAATGGCTGATATGGCATCTTCAATTCTTGCGATAGTCATGCTGTCTGGCCTTTCAAGGGTTATGTCAGCGGGCTGACATGGTCTGCTCGGCTCAATCCGTGAGCGAGCCTTTTCCCTTGGGCGAACAAACGTCAGCCGACTCCGGGACGGAGTGCGACTGCCCGTGTTGTCCTCTTCCATCCGGACTATACCGTCGGCTCCGGCATCTCACCGGATCTGCTGACCTTCCGACAGGAGGTGCCGGAAGCGCTCGCGGGCTCCAGGATTGCTCCTGATACCGCCGGTGGGGAATTACACCCCGCCCTGAGAACATTTCAAAGATAGGATCAAAAACAGGCGGATGGCAAGGTCACACGACCGGGCAAAAATGCAAAGCTGCCCTAACGCCAATGGACACACTGTTCACAGGAGGCGACGACCGTGTCGCCCCAGTGCATCGTTGGTGGTTTGATCTTTGTCCCAAAACCGCTGCACACTTTTGGGCGAAATGTATCAGGACATGATCAGGCCGCCGTCGACATTGATCGTCTGGCCGGTGATATAGGCGGCATCCTCGCTGGCGAGGAAGGTCACCAGGCCGGCGACGTCTTCGCCTGAGCCGGCCCGTTTCATCGGGATGCCCTCGACCCATTCCTTCATCAACTCGCCGGGGGCGTAGTTGCCGAGCAGCTTGCCCCAGGCCTGGTCGTTATAGGCCCACATGTCGGTCTCGATGATGCCGGGGCAGAAGGCGTTGACGGTGATCTTCTCGGTCGCGACTTCCTTGGCCAGGCTCTGGGTGATGCCGACGACGCCCATTTTCGAGGCGGCATAATGCGGCGTGTAGATAAAGCCGTCACGGGCCTGGCCGGAAGCGGTGTTGATGATGCGGCCGCCGCGCTTGTGCTTGCGCATTCTCGATATCGCCTCCTGGGCGCAGAGGAAGACGCCCTTGGTGTTGACGGCCATGACCTTGTCCCACTCGTTTTCGGTCAGGTCCTCGACGCGGGCAATGGTGATGACGCCGGCGTTCTGGATCGAGACGTCGACCGAGCCGAATTCCTTCTCGGCGGCATCATAGAGGGCGGTGACGCTCGCCTTGTCGGTGACGTCGCCGATGAAGGAGATCGCCTTGCCGCCTTCGGCCCGGATCTGTTCGGCAACGCCGTGAACCAACTCCTCGTTGGCCGAGACGACGAGATTGGCGCCTTCTTTCGCAAAGCGTTTGGCGATCGCCGCTCCGATGCCGCGGCTACCCCCGGTAATGACGACGGTCTTCTGCTCAAAGCGTTTCATGCTCTTTCCTTGTCCATCGATAAACAGCAAATCTGGATGCGAACTACCATGCGATCATCATTGGGAGCTCAACTGGTTGTCGTGAATTCAGGCAGTCCTAAGCGCTGATGACGACGCCTGAGCTCTCCGTCCGTTCAATCAGCGCGAAGGGCGGGCAGACGGCGATATCGCACGCCGTCTTGCCCGTTGGTCCCTTCAGCGCCTCGATCTCAGCCAGGGAGGAAGCGAGATCGGTCACTTTCCCGCGGCGGCAATGAGCTTTCCCATCACCAGCAGCAGAAACCGCCGTCAACGAGAAGATCGACGCCGGTCACGAAACTCGCTGCATTCGACAGCAGGAACACCGCCGGACCTACCATCTCGTCCACCGCTGCCATGCGCTGCATCGGCGTCTGCTCTTCGAAGAGTTTGGTCTGGTGGACCATCTCCGGACGGGTGTTCATGGGCGTTGCCGTGTATCCGGGGGAGATGGTGTTGACGCGAATGCCGCGGTCGACCCATTCCATCGCCATGGACTTCGACATATGGATTACGCCCGCCTTGGAGGCGTTATAGTGCGCTTGGCTCAGCCCGCGGTTTACGATCACACCGGACATGGATGCGATGTTGACGATGGAGCCGCGTCCATTCTTCAGCATGGCGCGGGCCTCGGCCTGGCAGGAAAGAAAGACGCCTTTGAGGTTGATATCCATCAACGTCTGATATTGGTCCTCCTCCATCTCTTCCGCCGCGTTCGCGTTAGCGATGCCCGCCGCGTTGACCGCAAGCGTCAGTGTGCCGAGATCGGCTTCGGTCCGTGCTATTGCCTCTCCAAGGGAAGACTTGCTCGTGACATCCGCCGCGATCTGGATCGAGCGGCGGCCGGCGGCGCGAATATGTTCAGCCGTCTTGGCCAGTCCGTCGTCGGTTCGGCGGTCGAGCAGCGCCACGTCGGCGCCGCATTGCGCAAGGCCGATGGCAATGCGCTGACCAATACCGCTGCCGGCTCCGGTCACGATGGCAACCTGGCCGCTGAGATCGAAAAGCTTCGGGGCGTTCAGAGTGATGTCGGACACCGCTCTTCCTTTCTCTGTCTGTTTAGATGGTGGCCAGTTCCATGACCGAAACGTCATTTGCCTGGTCACGATTGAGAATCCCCGCCTGCTTGCCTTGCGCAAGCACGAGAATGCGATTGGAGACTCCGAGAACTTCTTCGAGGTCCGAGCTTACGACGATGACCGCCACGCCCTGTTTGGCAAGATTGACGATGATGTCGTAGATGCCCGCTCGGGCACCGACGTCGATGCCTCTCGTCGGTTCGTCGAGCACGACGACCTTGGGATCGCGCATCAGCCACTTCGCGATCACGACCTTCTGCTGGTTGCCGCCGGATAGGTCCGAGGCGTGCTGTTCAGCACGGCCCTTTACGCCGAACTTGGCAACTGCCTTTTCTGCAAACGAGCGCTTGATGCGCGGCGTGATCCAACCACCGCCCAGTTTGTCGAGATTGGCATAGATAATGTTCTCGCTTATCCGGTGCCCGACGATCAGGCCTTGCTCCTTGCGGTCTTCCGGAACCATCACGATACCCTTGGCGACCGCGTCCGCCGGATCGCGCAGCCTGAGTTCCTCGCCTTCCAGCTTGATCGAACCAGCACTGATTGGATCTGCTCCCGAAATCGCACGCACCAGTTCGGTGCGGCCGGCGCCGACCAATCCGGCGATCCCCAGAATTTCGCCGGCCCGGACCTCGAAGGTAACCTCACGGAACGAGTTGTCCGGCGAGCTCAGCCCGGATACTTGGAGTACCGGACGATCTGTCGGAACCGGCAGGGTAGGGAACAAGCGGTCAAGCGGGCGCCCGACCATGCTCTCGACAATCGTTCGCACCGGGGTCGCGCTGTCTGAGAATTCTTGCACCCGCTCCCCGTCACGAAGAACGACGATCCGGTCGGTTATCTGCTTGATCTCTTCCATACGGTGGGAAATGTAGACGATGCCGACGCCTTCTGAGCGAAGCTTCCGAACCTGTTCGAAGAGAGCTTCCGTTTCCGCGCCGCCAAGGGCGGCTGTCGGCTCATCGAGGATCAGGAGCTTTGCGTTGAGAGCCAGCGCCTTGGCGATCTCGATAAGTTGCTGATTTGCCGTGGAAAGGCCGGCGACCGTCCGCGTTGCGGGGATGTGAAGGTTCAAGCGAGCGAGCTGGTCCTGGGCCCGGCGAACCATCTGGGCGCGGTCGACGACGCCGTTCTTCATCGGCCAGCGTCCGATGAAGACGTTTTCCGCGATCGACAGCTGCGGCAGAAGCAGCAGCTCTTGGTGGATCAGGACAACGCCCTTGTCGATCGCTTCCCTTGGTGTGGCCGGGGCATAAGGCTGCCCCAGCCACGTCATTGATCCTTCGGATGGTGTGCGGGACCCGGCGATGATGCCCGATAGCGTTGACTTGCCTGCTCCGTTTTCACCGAGAAGTGCAACTACCTCGCCCGGATAGACGTCCAAGCTGACATTCTTCAGAACCTGGAGCGGCCCATACCATTTGGATATGCCCCTCAGGGAAAGAACTGGATCAGTCACGGCACACCTCCTCTAGACTCGACTTCATTACGGATGGTTGGCGATGAAGCCTGCGACGTTTTCCTTGGTTGTCAGCGTGGCATCCAGGAGCTGGACCGGCGGCACTTTCTCCCCGGCAACAAGCTTGGCGGCGTTTTCAACCGCGTCGCGGCCCATCTTCTGCGTCTGCTGTGTCGCCGTTACGTTGAAGACGCCCTTGCTCAGCGCTTCGAGAGCTGCGGTGTCGCCATCGAAGCCGCCAACCACGATCTTCTGCGACGGATTGGCGACCTTGATCGCCTGCGCGGCGCCGAGGGCGAGGCCGTCGGCCTGGGCGAACACGATCGAAACGTCCGGATTTGCCTGCAGCATATTCTGCATGATCTGGAAGCCTTCGTCCTGGCTCCAGATGTTTGAGAATTGCTCGGCGACAACCTTGACGTCCGGATATGCCTTGAGAGATTCAGCGCAGCCCTTCGAACGATCGACTTCCGGCGTTGTGCCTTTCTGGCCGTGGATGATGACCATCTTCCCCTTGCCGCCGGCTTCCTTCAGGATGTAGTCGCATACGGCCTTGGCAGACGCGACGGAATCCGTTGCAAGGAAGGTATCGCCGGGTGCTCCCTCGGCGTTGCGGTCAACGTTCACGACCGGGATACCAGCGCTCTTCGCGAGCTTGACCGGAACGGTCGCAGCCGCCGCGCCGGCCGGAATGTAGATCAGCGCGTCGATTTTCTGGGTTAGAAGATCCTGGATCTGGTTGACCTGTGTCGGCCCGTCGCCCTTTGCGTCGACCGTGATGACTTCGATGCCGCGCTTTTTGGCTTCGGCTTCGACGGATTGTTTGATCTGGTTGAAGAAGTTTGCCTGAAGGTTGGCAACGGCCAGGCCGAGCTTCTTCAATTCCGCCGCATGTACGGGGCCAAGCATGAGACCGAGCAGGGCAGCAGACGCGAGCATGGTGCGCGCAATTTTCATTGTATTTCCTCCGTTGTTTGATGGAACCCTCGGGTATGTCCTCCCCCTCGGGGTATTGATCCGCCCCAAACCCTTGGAGCGGAATTCCTGGTCCGCCATCGCGGCGGACCTCGTTCGTTAGGCGCGACGCCGACGAATAGTCTCCGCGCCGACCGCGAGCACGATGACGATGCCGATGATCACTTGCTGCAGGAACGGTGAGACGTTGAGAAGATTGAGCCCGTTGCGAAGGACGCCGATGATAAGAACACCGATCAGCGTTCCACCGATGCCGCCCGCGCCGCCGGAGAGCGAAGTCCCGCCGATGACGACCGCAGCGATGGTGTCCAGTTCATAGCCCAGACCACTGGACGGCTGGACGGAATCCAGCCGCGCGGCGAGCACGATGCCGGCGAGCCCCGCAAGGACGGCACTCACGACATAGACGGCTATCGTCACGAGCGGGACGTTGATGCCGGCCAGGCGTGCGACTTCCGGATTTCCTCCCACCGCGTAGAGCATACGACCTTCGGACCGGAAGTGCAGGAAAAGCCACGCGGCAAGAACAACCGCAAGCATGAGAAACACAGTGGCTGTCAACACGCCGAAATGGCGATCGATTGCCAGCATCATGAACCAGTCGGGAAATCCGACGATTTGCTGGCCGTCCGTGATCATATTTGCAACGCCGCGAGCCGCGGACATCATCGCAAGAGTGGCAATAAAGGCTGGAACCCTGAACTGCGTCACCAGAAGTCCGACGATCAGCCCCGAAACGCCCGATGCGACCAGAGCAAAAGCGATCCCGACCGGCAGCGGTAGGCCGGCGACATTCGCAGTCCAGCCCATGACCATCATCGCAAGAGCGAGTGCCGAGCCGACGGAGAGATCGATGCCGCCGATCAGAATGACAAAGGTCATTCCGACGGCCATGATGCCGAGGACAGTGATCTGATCGAGGATGTTGAGGCCGTTGCGAACCGAAAGAAACGTGTCGGTGCTGAGGCTCAGGAAAACGCAAAGCGCGAGCAGCCCCACGAGCGGGCCGGTGGCTCCCTTGAGCTTGCTCAACCAGGCGCCGGACGAAAGCCCGTGTTCATTGATATCGAGCGCCACCATTGTTCCTCCCTATGCCTAGGCTGACTGCAATTCATTCTGCGAATAAATATTCACTTATGCTGGAAAATTCATTAACAAGTTGCTTTCCGGCTGTCAACAGGATTTCTAGACTTGCAACTGTTGGTGTAGCACTTAAAGGGCTTGACTAATCGGTGTCTTGTGCAAAAATATTGATAACTGAATATTTATGCATGAGAGGAATCCATGAATACGACAGAACTCGAGCGGGTCGCTCGCGAGATCCGATTGCGCGATCTCCAGGCGGTCTTTGAAGCGGGCGCCGGCCATATTGGCGGGGAAATGTCGGTCATCGACATTTTGACTGCCCTCTATTTTCGTGTGCTGAATGTCTGGCCCGATCAGCCGAAGCACCCCGACCGCGACAGGTTCGTTCTTTCGAAGGGGCACACCGCATGCGCTCTGTATGTGACGCTCGCAAAACGCGGCTTCATCCCGGAGGAAGAGATTTCCACCTTTTTGCAGCCGCATTCGAGGCTGAACGGGCATCCAAATTGCAACAAGGTCCCTGGCGTCGAAACGAATACCGGCCCGCTCGGCCACGGCCTCCCGGTCGCAATAGGAATGGCAAAAGCCGCCAAGCTTTCAGGCGCAAAATATCACACCTATGTCGTCACCGGCGACGGTGAGATGCAGGAGGGCTCCAACTGGGAAGCGATCATGGCGGCTGCGCAGTTCAAGCTCGATAACTTGACGCTGGTCATCGACCACAACAGGTTCCAGCAGGGCGCCGCCCTGGCGGAAACAAACGATCTCGCCCCGCTTCGTCCGAAACTTGAAGCTTTCGATTGGGAAGTCACCGAGATCAACGGGAACAATATGAGCGAAGTCGTGTCAGCCCTCGAATACCGGGTATCGAGACCGCATTGCATCGTGGCCCACACCAACAAGGGGCATGGAATCTCGTTCATGCAAGACCGAGTCGACTGGCATCACAAGGTACCGAGCAAGGAACAATACGAAATCGCATTGGCAGAATTGTCGGAGGCACTGTCATGAACGCGCCAATAAACGCACCCAAGCTCTACGATTGCCGCGACGCATTCGCCACCACGCTTGAGCGGCTGGCAGCCGAAAACGAAACGATCGTTGCCGTCTGCAACGACTCCGTGGGCTCCTCCAAGCTCGGCGGCTTCAAGGCGAAGTTTGGAGAGCGCCTCGTCAATGTCGGTATTGCCGAGCAGAACATGGTGGGGGTTGCAGCAGGCCTCGCCAGTGGCGGACGCCTTCCGTTCGTGTGCGCCGCCGCTCCGTTTCTAACGGGACGGTCGCTGGAGCAGATCAAGGCCGATATTTCGTATTCGAATGCCAACGTCAAGCTGGTCGGCATTTCTTCCGGAATGGCGTATGGCGAACTCGGCCCGACCCATCACTCGATCGAGGATTTTGCCTGGACGCGGGTTCTGCCTAATCTTCCGGTCATTGCGCCTTGTGACCGCATCGAAACAGCTGCTGCGGTTGAGTGGGCCGCGGCCTACAACGGCCCCTGTTTCCTGCGTCTGTCTCGCGTAGGTGTGCCTGATCTGCTTCCGGAGGGTCACAAATTCGAACTCGGCAAGGCAAATCTGCTTCGCCAGGGTTCTGACGTCACCCTTATCGCAAACGGCACTTTGACTCATCGAATCTTAAAGGCTGCCGAGATCCTGGCAGAACGCGGTATCAACGCCAGAGTGCTCAACCTTGCAACGGTTCGTCCGATCGACGAGGACGCCATCATCGCCGCGGCGAAGGAAACCGGAGCGATCGTCACAGCCGAAGAGCATTCGATCTTTGGCGGGCTCGGCTCCGCGGTAGCCGAAGTGGTGGTCGACAATGCTCCAGTCCCGATGAAACGTCTCGGAGTTCCCGGCGTCTACGCTCCGACCGGTTCGGCAGAGTTCCTGCTTGACGAATTCGGGATGGCGCCGTCCGCAATCGCCGACGCCGCGCAGTCGCTGATCAGGCGCAAGTAACTGGGATGACGTGACTTTTGTTCTTACGCAATTCCGGACGGAAAACCGCTTGGCACTTTTCCTGGAATTGCTCTAGCCGGGACGCTTTTTGTCGTCCCGGCTGCCGTCTGATCCGGGGAGGATAGAATGCAGGCAATTCTGGCAATCGACCAGGGCACGACCAATTCAAAGGCAGTTCTCGTTTCCGAAACGGGAGAAATTGTTGGCAGAGGTTCGGCTCCAGTCGGCATCGCCTATCCGAAACCAGGCTGGGTCGAACAAGACCCACGCCGGCTCTACGCATCCGTCTGCGAGGCGATCGACGCCTGCCTGAAGGCCGTCCCCGACGTGGCTGTCGAGGCCGTAGCGATTTCCAACCAGCGCGAGTCGGTCACTGCCTGGGACGCCGAAACCGGAGAAGCACTTGGACCGGTGGTGAGCTGGCAGTGCCGTCGAACGGCACAGGATTGCGAACGTCTCATTGTCGAAGGCCACCTTCAGCGGGTGCAGGCGCTCACGGGCCTGCCACTGGATCCGATGTTCCCGGGTTCGAAATTCCGATGGCTGCTCGACCGTATTCCGGCCGGGCGATCGGTGCGGCTGGGAACGGTCGACAGTTGGCTCGTCCACTGCCTGACGGGCGGGCGCCGGCATTTTTGCGACGCTTCCAATGCCGCCAGGAGCCAGTTGTTCGATCTCCGGGAGCAGAGATGGAGCGAGGAACTTGGCGAGATTTTCGACGTGGATATCGCGCTCCTCCCCGAGGTACTCGACAGCTCTGCCGACTTCGGCAGGACGCAAGGGTTGCCAGGCGTGCCGGATGGAACTCCGATAATGGCCGTGATCGGAGACAGTCATGCTGCGCTGTTCGGTCATGGAGCATTCAAGCCGGGTGATGGCAAGGTAACCTTCGGAACCGGCTCTTCGGTGATGACGACGCTTCCGCGATTTATTCCCCCACGCAACGGCGTCACAACGACCGTCGCATGGCGTCTCCATGGAAAGCCGACTTTCGCTTTCGAAGGCAATATTCTCGTCTGCGCCGCCAGTCTCCCCTGGATGGCAGGCATTCTCGGCCTTTCGGACGTGGCGGCCCTTGTCGAACTTGCGGCGAGCGCCGAACCGGGCGGACCGGGCTTCGTGCCGGCATTCGTGGGACTGGGCGCACCTTATTGGAACTCCGACGCCCGTGCCCTGTTCTCCCAGATCAACTTCAATACGACACGTGCGCAAATGGCGCGCTCGGTAACCGACTCGATCGCTTTCCAGGTGCACGACGTGATCGCCGCCATGCGAGCACAAAGCGGCGGCGAGCTCGGGGCGCTCTATGTGGACGGCGGACCGAGCCAAAACCGCTTCCTGATGCAGTGTGTCTCGAACCTCATCGAGCATCCCGTGATCCAATGCGAAGCACCCGAGGCGTCGGCTTTGGGAGCCGCATATCTCGCGGGTCTCTCACTTGGCTTGTGGAGCGATCTTCAGGTTATCGCGGAGCTGCCCCGGAGCTCACATATCATTGACCCGGAACCCGTGGATCGAGCGGTGCTTCTGAATACCTGGAATGATGCACTTGCCCGCTCGACGGCACGCGAAACAACGGCTAATGATGAATAAAAATTCACCCTAGGATTAGCGATGACTCGCCTCAATGAACTCCGCCTCATCTCAAGGGTCGCCCAGATGTACCACTTGGAGGGGCGGCGACAGGCGGAGATCGCACAGCACCTTCGCCTGTCGCAGGCGACAGTGTCGCGCATGCTCAAGCGTGCCGAGGCCGAAGATATTGTGCGAACCAGCGTGACCCCTCCCGTTGGCACCTACAGCGAGCTTGAGAGCGCGCTTCGCGAAAGATACGATCTGCCGGAGGCGATCGTCGTTGAGTGTACGGAAGATCGGGACGGCGCCATCATGGCCCGTATCGGAGAGGCAGCGGCTCATCTCTTGGAGGTGACGCTTGCGCCAGGGGAGATCATCGGCGTTTCGAGTTGGAGCCAGACCATCTCCAAGATGGTCGAGAACATTCATCCCCTGAAGAGCGCTCCGGCGAAATACGTCGTCCAGACCCTTGGCGGCATGGGCGATCCTTCAGTGCAGACGCATGCGACGCAGCTTACCACGCGGCTTGCTCGGCTGACCGGCGCTGAGCCGAAACTGCTCGCTGTGCAGGGCGTTACGACGTCCAGAGAGGCAAAGCTTCTTATGCAGGCCGATCCATACGTTCGGGAGACGATGGACCTGTTCGGCAGCATAACGCTTGCGATTGTCGGGATCGGAGCAGTCGAACCGTCCGAACTTCTCGCCCGGTCCGGCAACATCTTTTCGTCTCGCGAACTGTCTGATCTCGCGGAAGCGGGAGCCGTCGGCGATATCTCTCTTCGCTTCTTCGATAAGAACGGCAAGCCGGTCAAGACGCCCTTGGACGACCGGGTTATCGGCCTTCCACTCGAGGATCTTGAACGAGTGGACCGGGTCATTGCTCTTGCCGGCGGATCCAAAAAGACTGACGCGATTGCAGGCGCGCTCCGCGTGGGGGTCATCGACATGCTTGTTACGGACAAGTTTACCGCGCAGCGATTGATCAACTGACGAGGCAGGCTGTTGCCCACCTCAATGCGCTGTCCCATCCACGATCACATGATCGTATTCCATCGAGCATTTCTCGACCCGGGCCTCGACCCGGTAGATCTCCCGCAGCATCTCGGCGGTGACGACGTCGCGGGGGGTGCCGCAGGCGTGCATGCGGCCGTTGGCGATGACGAGGACCTTGTCGGCGAAGCGGAGCGCCTGGTTGAGATCGTGGATGGCGATCAGCACGATCATGCCTTTGGCGCGGGCCTGTCGACGCATGAAGTCGAGGACCTCGACCTGGCGGTGAAGATCGAGCGCGCTGGTTGGTTCGTCCATCAGCATGATCTCGGGTTCGCGGACCAGGGCCTGGGCGATCGAGACGAGTTGGCGCTGGCCGCCGGAAAGCGCGCCCAGATCGCGGAAGGCGATGGCTGACATATCGAGCGCTTTCATGATCTCGTCGATGAAGCGGAGGTCGCTGTCGCTGACGGCCCAGGACTGGCCCTGCTTGCGGGCGAGCAGGATGGATTCGTAGACGGTCAGCACGGCGTTTGCCGAGGTATCCTGCGGCATGTAGCCGATGGCGTTTTTCGCCTTCGAGCCTTCGACGACGACATGGCCCGGCCCTTTTAGGAGGCCGGTGATGCGCTTGAAGAGGGTCGACTTGCCGGCAGCGTTCGGGCCGATCACCGCCACGACCTCGCCCGATGTCATCACCGGCGTCGTCACGTCCTCGACGAAGAGCTTGCGACCGTGATAGGCGCCGACCGACTGCAACTGAAGCGCTACCACGACCGGCTCCTGTTCGAGAGGATGAGCGAGAAGAAGAAGGGCACGCCGACCAGCGCGGTGATGATGCCGATCGGGAAGACGACACCCGGAATGATCGACTTCGAGACGATCGAGGTCAGTGACAGGAGCAGCGCGCCCGACAGGACAGAGCCCGGCAGGAAGAAGCGCTGATCCTCGCCGAGGATCATGCGTGCGATATGCGGCCCGACGAGGCCGACGAAACCGATCGTACCGACAAAGCTGACGGGGACTGCGGCAAGCAGCGAGACCACAAGCATGGTTTCCAGCCGGATGCGGCGGACGTTGACGCCGAAGCTCGCGGCCTTGTCCTCGCCAAGGCGGATGGCGGTCAGTGCCCAGGCATTGCGGGCAAAGAGGGGAAGTGCTGCCAGCAGAACCGCGAGCGTCACCCAGATCTTCGGCCAGGTGGCCTTGGTAAGGCTGCCCATCGTCCAGAAGACGACAGCCGACAGCGCCTGTTCTGAGGCGAGATATTGCAGGAAGGCGAGCAAGGCATTGAAGGTGAAGACCAGTGCGATGCCGAGCAGCACAACGGTCTGCACCGAGACGCCGCGGGCCTGCGAGACGAAATGGATGAAGAGCGTGGCGATCAGCGCCATGATGAAGGCATTAACCGGCACCAGCAGGCCGGCTGCGACTGGCAGAAGCGGAACGCTGGTGACGATCGCCAGTGCGGCGCCGAAGCTTGCCGCCGCCGAAATGCCGAGCGTGAAGGGGCTGGCGAGCGGATTGGCGAGGATCGTCTGCATCTGCGCGCCGGCGACGGAGAGCGATGCGCCGACGACGATCGCCATCACGGCAACCGGCATACGGATGTCCCAGACGACGGCTCGCACCTGATCCGAAACGGAGGAGGGATCGAGGAGGGCCGAGACTACCTCGGCAAGACTATAGCGGGCCGGACCCCAGGCGAGATCGACGGCAAAGGACAGGCAGAGCGCTGCCGTCATGGCGGCAAGGATCAGCAGCTTGCGCCGGGCAAGGGCGCGGTAGCGCTCCCTCCCGGCTTCGGCTTCGATCGATATGGCGGCGATCTCGGCCATTTTGGACTACTGACCCGCCTTGGCGTCGACCCAGTAACCCGGCTGGTAGGCGACCGGCAGGAATTTTTCGTGGAATTCCTTGAAGGTGGCATCCGGATCGAGATCGGCAAAGAGGTTCGTATGGAACCACTTGGCCAGCTGCTGGACGGCGACGAACTGGTAGGGGCTGGTATAGAACTGGTGCCAGATCGCATGGACATTTCCGCCGGCAACCGCTCTGGAGCCGGTGAAGGCAGGGTTTTCCACCAGCGTGTTCAGCGCCTTGCGGCTGTCGTCGAAGGTGACGGCGGCATTCGGGCCGACATTCACAAAGTCCTTGGCATTCTTGGTCTGGCTCCAGTTGGAACCGGTGACGACGATGACGTCAGGATTGGAGGCGACGACCTGCTCGGCATTGATCGAGCCGGTATAGCCCGGCAGGAAATCGGAGCCGAGATTGTGGCCGCCGGCCCAATCGACCATCAGGCCGAAATTGTCGGGACCGAAGGTGCCGCAGCATTCGACCAGGCCTGCGGCGCGGTACATGAAGACATTCGGCTTCGGCGGATTGGCGGCCTTCAGTCTGTCGGTGACGCGGGCCATCTGCTCTTTCCAGAAGCTGGCGACGGCTTCGGCGCGGCCTTCATGGCCGAAGATCTGGCCGAGGATCTTCAAGCTCGGCTCGGTGTTGGCGAGGATATGCTCGCGGAAATCGATGTAGACGATCTTCACGCCGATGCCGTTCAGCATGTCTTCAAGCTTCACCTCGTCGGCGGCCGCTTTGTTGCCGATCGGCAGCAGCAGCACGTCGGGATGAAGCTTGACGACCGTCTCGGTCTGCAGCGTGCCGTCGGTCAGGTTGCCGAGGAAGGGCAGGTCCTTGCCCTTCGGAAACTTCTCGACATAGGCGTTGAAGCCGTCCTTGTCGGTGGTCCAGAGATCGTTGCGCCAGCCGACGATTTTGGCGAAGGGATCTTCCTTCTCGATCGGCGCGACGGCGTAAAGCATGCGGCCTTCCCCAAGGATCACACGCTCGACCGGCTTCTCGAAGGTCACTTCACGGCCGGCCACATCCTTGACGGTGAAGGACTGCGCCCAGGCCGAAAGCGGCAACAGGCTCGCAATCGCCGCTGCGGAGACTGCGAGTATTTTCACGAAATTCATCTGGAAATTCCCCCGGTGTCTGAATAATGTTCGCAGGCATAAGAAATATGACTTTATGAATCAAGTTCTATGTTTTAGAGCGTTTCCAAACTGATCCGATGCCGGGGTGCCTCAGATGAATTCCATGAATACGAACTACTCCATCCGCGATGAAATCCGCGACTTCTGGTCGGAACGGGCGGCGACCTTCGACCAGAGCGTCGGCCATGAAATCTTTTCGGAAGCTGAGCGGAAAGGCTGGCAGCGGCTGATCAGAAAACATCTGGGCGAGGGGCAGGGGCGCGCGGCGCTCGATCTCGCCTGCGGCACCGCCGTCATCTCGCATCTGATGCATGATGTCGGCTTTGCGGTCACCGGCCTCGACTGGTCGGATGCGATGCTTGCGCAGGCGCGTGCCAAGGCGAAGAAGCGCGGCACCGATATCCGCTTTGTTTCCGGCGACGCCGAAAACACGATGGAGCCGAAGGACAGCTACGACGTCATCACCAACCGCCATCTCGTCTGGACGCTGGTGGACCCGGCTTCGGCCTTTAGGGAATGGTTCTCGGTATTGAAGCCGGGCGGCAAGGTGCTGATCCTCGACGGCAATATGGGCAAGGATACCTGGGTCAAGGGCCTGCAGAAGCTCTGGACGAAGGTGACCGGCAAGCCGCCGGCGAGCCACATGTCGCCGGAGATGATGGCGCGGCACCAGAAGATCCGCTCACGCGTGCATTTCTCCAGCCAGATGCCGGCCGAAGCAGTCGTCGATCTTCTGCGCCAAGCCGGTTTTACGGATATCGTCATCGACCGCAAACTCGCCGACATCCATTGGGCGCAGGCCCGCAAGATGCCGTTTCTGCGCGGGCTTGAGCGTATGGTGCAGGAGCGGTTTGCGATTTGTGCGCGTAAGCCTGGGTGATGAGGAGCGGCTCCCTCTTCTCCCCAGCGGGGAGAAGGTGGCCGAAGGGTCGGATGAGGGGGCCACTCGGCACAACGTTGATTGCTCTTCGCTTGCGCTCAGCGCATTCGCTCCTGTCGTCGCTCACCCCCTCATCTGCCCTGAAGGGCATCTTCTACCCGCTGGGGAGAAGAGGGAGTCTGCCTCACCGTATCCCGGCCCTTCGCATGGCTCAGGGCGTTCGAAGCTGCAATCGATTCACTGGATCGATTGCTCCCGCTTTGCGGGACCGCTTCTCACCCACCCGTAACACTCATATGCCTTGCCACGGCCGGCCGGTTATGCGTGCGGTCGATGATGAAGTCGTGGCCTTTGGGTTTGCGGGTGATGGCCTCGTCGATGGCGGCGTGGAGGAGGGCGTCGTCTTCGGTGGCGCGGAGTGCGGCGCGCAGATCGGCGGCGTCGTTCTGGCCGAGGCACATGTAGAGCGTGCCGGTGCAGGTCAGGCGGACGCGGTTGCAGCTCTCGCAGAAATTATGGGTCATCGGCGTGATGAAGCCGAGGCGGCCGCCGGTTTCTTCGACCCTGACATAACGCGCCGGGCCGCCGGTCTGGTAATCGATGTCAGCAAGGGTGAACTGGTCTTCGAGATCGGCGCGCAGCTTCGAAAGCGGCAGGTACCGGTCGGTGCGGTCTTCTTCGATTTCGCCCATCGGCATGGTTTCGATGACGGTGAGATCCATGCCGCGGCCATGGGCGAAGCGCAGCAGCTCCGGCATCTCGGCATCGTTGAAATCCTTCAGCGCCACGGCGTTGAGCTTGATCTTCAATCCTGCCTTTTGAGCCGCGTCGATGCCTTCCATGACCTTGGCGAAATCGCCCCAGCGGGTGATCTTGCGGAACTTGTCGGGATCGAGCGTATCCAGCGAGACGTTGATCCGGCGCACGCCGCAATCATAGAGCTCTTCGGCATGGCGCGAAAGCTGCGAGCCGTTGGTGGTCAGCGTCAATTCGTCGAGGCCGGAGCCGATCTTCTGGCCGAGCTGGCGAACCAGATACATGATGTTCTTGCGCACCAGGGGCTCGCCGCCGGTCAGCCTGATCTTGCTGACACCCTTGGCGATGAAGGCGGAACAGAGCCGGTCGAGCTCTTCCAGCGTCAAGAGATCCTTCTTCGGCAGGAAGGTCATATTCTCCGCCATGCAATAGGTGCAGCGGAAATCGCAGCGGTCGGTGACGGAGACGCGGAGATAGGTGACCGCCCGCCCGAAGGGGTCGATCATCGGGTGCGCACCTGCCACCAGCGGCGATGCATTGCCTATCGTTCCGATTCTGGTGTTCACCTGTATCTCCGTACTCTTATCAATGTGGGCATATGCTATTGTCGCGTCAAGGGAAACAGCCCGCGCGAGCATGCCAATTTCAGCTTGCGCTGAAAAAGATCAACGCCTACTCCTCGCATGAGAAGAGGACAAAATGATGAGCGATATCTGGCCGAGCGAACTTCGCGTCTCGAAAGACAGGCAGCGGCTGGTGGTGACCTTCAACGACGGCCAGAGCTTCGACCTGTCGGCCGAACTCTTGCGCGTGCTGTCGCCCTCGGCCGAGGTGCAAGGCCATGGGCCGGGGCAGAAGGTGACGGTGCCGGGCAAACGCAATGTCGCGATCATCTCGATGATGCCGACCGGCAATTACGCGGTCCGGATCGGCTTCGACGACATGCACGATACCGGCATCTACACCTGGACCTATCTGCGCGAGCTCGGTGAACGGGGCGCTGAGCTGTTTTCCGCCTATGAAGACGAGCTCCGCGAAAAGGGCATGAACCGCGATACGGCGGAGAAGCCGCGCTGACGCTCACGAGAGCGCCGCTATCAGTTTCAATAGACCCATAATTCCAGCCATCGGGGGGCCATATGGCGAAAACGAACGGAAAGAACTGGCTGCGCGCCAAGGGCAGCGCCAGCAGCAACAAGGTGACCTTCCTCGAACTGTTCTTCGACCTGGTCTTCGTCTTTTCGATCTCGCAGCTCTCGCATGCGCTCGCCGCCCACTACACGCCGCTCGGTGCCGCCGAAGCGGCGCTGATGACCTTCGCCGTCTGGTGGGTGTGGATCTTCACCGCCTGGGTGACGAACTGGCTCGATCCGGACAAGATGCCGGTGCGCGGGATGCTGGTGGCGCTGATGATGCTCGGGCTGCTGCTGTCTGCCTCCATCCCCGAGGCTTTCGGCGACAAGGGGCTGCTGTTTGCCTGCGCCTATGTGGCGATGCAGGTCGGGCGCTCGCTGTTTACGACCTATGCGATGACGCGCGTCGACCGCGCCAATACGCTGAATTTCGTCCGCATTACCGCCTGGCTCGTGGCAGCAGGGGTCTTCTGGATTGCCGGCGGGCTGCTCGAGCATGAAGCCCGGCTGATCGCCTGGGTGATAGCGCTTGCGATCGAATATGCCGGGCCGGCCGCGGGCTTTGCCGTGCCGGGGCTCGGCCGTTCCACGGCGCGGGACTGGGACGTTTCCGGCGCGCACATGGCGGAGCGCTGTGCACTCTTCGTGATCATCTGCCTCGGCGAAGCGATCCTCGTGTCCGGCCGCACCTTTGCGGAGCTGCCGTTCTCAGGACTGACCAGCGTCGTCTTCGTCACCGCTTTCATCGGCACGGTCGCCATGTGGTGGCTCTACTTCCGCTTCGGCCACGGGCGCGCCGCCCACCGCATCGAGCATGAAGAGACGCCGGGAAGCTTGGCGCGGCAGGCCTTCACCTATGGGCATATCCCTATCCTTGCCGGCATCATCGTCCATGCGGTCGCGGTCGAGTTCATGTTCTCGCATCCGCACGAAACCGGCGATCTCGGCATCGCCGCAGCCGTGCTCGGCGGCTCCGGCCTGTTCCTGATCGGCAATCTCTGGTTCAAGGGCGCGACCAGCGGGCGGATGCCGCTCTCGCATCTCGCCGGCCTGGTGTTTTTGATCCTGCTTGCCTTTGTCGAGCCTTTCATCGAGGTCTATCTAATGGGCATTCTGGCGACGCTGGTGCTGATCGTCGTCGCCGCCTGGGAATACCGCTCGCTGACGGGCACGGAGGCGGCGCCGACGCTGCATTGAACATCAGTCCTCGTCGCGCAGATCTTTCAGCAGCACAGTGATGATGCGCTCCATCGAATCGGCAGTCGCCATGCATTGCTCTATCGGCTCGTCCGACAGGACGCGGTCGATGAGGCCGGTCTGGATGGCCATGGCTTCCTCACTCAGCTTCCGACCCTCTGGCGTCAAATAGAGGCGCAGCACGCGCTTGTCGCGCTCGTCATCGCGGCGAAGGATCAGACCGCGTTTTTCCATCTGCGGCAGCAGCATGCTCATATTGGAGCGTCCGACCAGGAGTTTGCGCGCCAGCTCCTGCTGTGAGATGCCTTCGAAGCGGTAGAGATTGACCAGGATATCGAGGTGCGGCGGCTTGATGTCGAGATCGGCAAGCGAGCGCGCAAGAGATTGTTGCATCAGCTGGCAGGCGCGTGCCACCGCGATCCAGCTGCGAAAACGCGGATGATCCCAGGGAAGGGATTGATTTTTGTTCATCGTTGTACTTTATTGTTCAGTGTTGAACAGTCTTTTGGAATCCCACTATGGCAAACTTTGCGCTTGACGTCACCCGCCTCGGGTTTTCGGTTCTGCAGGCGGTTTCGCCTGATCTGGCAGGCAAAGCGGCGTTCCGGCTGTTCTGCCGGACGCCATCGGCTAAGCCGAAGGGAGCAAAGGCGAGGGCGGCGCATGTGGCGGGTGCGGCCCGACTTGCCGGCGCCGAACGTTTCACCCTCCGGCTTTCCGGCGGACGCCAAGCGCACGCCTATCGGCTGAACGGCGGGGCGAGGGGCAAACGCAAGCGCTACCTGGTGACGCACGGCTGGGGATCGAGCGCGGCATATATGGCCGAACTCGTCTCGATGCTTTCGGCAACGGGCGCGGAGGTCGTGGCGCTCGATTTTCCCGGCCACGGCCGTTCCGGCGGGCGTTTCCTGCATATGGGGCTTGCGGTCGAGACGATCGCGGCGGCCGAGGCGCGCTTCGGCGCATTCGATGCGGAGATCGGCCATTCCTTCGGCGGTGCGGCGCTGATGGTCTCGGCGGCGGGCCTGCTGCCCGGCGTTGCGCCTGTTGGCGGCGAGCGACTGGTGCTGATCGGCGCGCCAAGCGAGATGGGCTGGCTGTTTACCGATTTCGGCCGGATGATCGGCCTTCGCCCTGCGACGCAAGCGGCGCTGGAGAACGAGGTCCATCGCGTCACCGGCCGGAGACTTTTGGATTTCGACGCCGGCGAGGCGGCGGGCGTCATCGGCCGGCCGGTGCTCGTCATCCATGCCGAAGATGATAAGGAGGTGTCGTCTCTCCATGCCAGGCGGTACGGCGCGGCGGGAAAGGGCATTCGACTTCTCTGGGCGAACGGCTTCGGCCACCGGCGTATCATCGGCGCCGCACCGGTTCTTGCCGCGATCGCGGCGTTTCTCGACGGCGATCGGGGCGTGGGTGAAGTGCCTGATAAAGACATCAAAAAAGATGCGGAGATCATTCCGTTTTTTGAGCTTCCGGCAAGGCGCGCGGCATTGTAGCGTCCGTCGCGAAGATCAAGCCGCGGCGGGACGCCTCATGAAAATCATCAGCAGCATCGAAGAGCTCAACACGATCTATGGCGCCGGACTTTCGCCGGCCTCCGTCACCAAGGTGACGAAGCAATTGACCCCGCTCTATCGGGAGATGATCGAGATCTCACCATTTGCGGCGCTTGCGACCGTCGGGCCGGAAGGGCTCGATTGTTCACCGCGCGGCGATCTCGGCGGCGTGGTGCGCGTCGCCGACGACGAGACGCTGCATCTGCCGGATTGGCGCGGCAACAACCGGGTCGATTCGCTCTCCAACATCGTGCGCGATCCGCGGCTGGCGCTGATGTTCCTGATCCCCGGCTCGAACACGACGATGCGCATCAACGGCCGCGGCGTCGTCTCCGACGATGAGGCGTTGCTTTCGAGCTTCGAGATGGACGGCAAACACCCGCGCACCGTCGTCGTCATCTCGATCGACGAGGTCTATTTTCAATGCGCGCGCGCCGTGATGCGGGCCGAACTCTGGAATGGAGAACACTTCGCCGATCCGGCGAAGCTGCCGACGCCTGGGCAGATGCTGAAGGCCGCGACCGGCGATTTCGACCAGGAAACCTACGATCGGGAGTGGCCGGGGCGGGCGGCGAAAACGATGTGGTAAAACGCCGTCATCTTGTTGTGACGGCTCAGTTTTTTTGACAAACATCGGCCTTTACTCGACGTCATCCTCGGCCTTGTGCCGAGGATCTGCTGCACCGGTTGCAGATGCTCGGGACAAGCCCGAGCATGACGAAACAGGAGTTGGCCGGAGTGCCAGCAGCTTGTCCCCGTCACCTGCCGGTGACAGTGCACGCGCGGCGCCGGATCACCGTCAGGTCTTGTAGATCAGCCAGCTCTTGGTGAAATCCTTCTGCATGCCGTCCTGATAGAGGATGGTGCAGTTGCGGCCGGCATTCTTGGCGCCGTAGAGCGCGATGTCGGTCTTGCTGTAGAGTTCGCCGGCATCCCCGGCGCTGGAGGCCATGCAGATGCCGATCGAGACTGTGACCGGACCGTAATTCACCCGCGTGCGGGAATTCTTGAAGGGTGTCGTCTCCAGCGTGCGGCGGATGCGCTCGGCGATGCCGGTGACTTCCTCGGGCGTGTTACCGTCGATGATGAGGGCGAACTCCTCGCCGCCGGTGCGGGCGACGAAGATGTCGCGACGGACATTGCTGCGGATGACGGAAGCTACGGTAGCGAGCACCTTGTCGCCGACCGGATGGCCGTAGGTGTCGTTTATCTTCTTGAAATTGTCGATGTCGCAGAGCAGCAGCGCCGTCACCGGCCGCATGCTCGAATTGTCGAAGATGGCGGCGAGGCGGTCGTCGAAGGCGCGGCGGTTGGAAAGGCGCGTCAGCGAGTCGGTGTTGGCGATGCGCTTGTATTCGTCGAGTTCCTTGCGGACCTGATCCATCTCCTGCGAGCGCTGGACGACGTCCTCGACGGTGCGTTCGCCATGCGCCATGGTGTCGCCGGTTGCCTGGCTCAGGAGATCGATGGCGTTTTCGATCAGTTCGGCGCTGGCATTGCTCTTGGAGGTGATGCGCTTGTGGGTCTCGCCGAGCAGTCTGGTGTAGCTTTCCAGCGAACTCTGCTCCTGCCTGAGAATGCGCAGCAGGCCATCGAGCTCGCCTGATATGCGCGTATGGGCATCGTCGAAGACACGGGCCGGGCTGTGGGTGAAGTGCTGCGCGCCGAGCGCATCGAGTTCGGCCTGGGTTACCTGGCCGCCGAGGGCCGCGAGCTCGCGGGTCAGGGCTGGATTGGAGCCGATATAGGCCTCGTAGAAGAGTTGGTAATTGCGCGGTATCGGCGCGACGCTCATGGAGCGCATGGCATAGGTGATCTGACCCGCAACGTCGGGAACCGGCACCTTGGGCGCGACAGCCGTATTCATCCGGCGAACTCCTCATATATTCAAAGGCAATATTCTATTTGTTAGCTTAAATTTCTTGGGAAAAGATTAAAGCGATATATACCGAAGATTACATACGACAAATGCCCCATGGGGCAATACTTCGATCAGACCTATGATTCTCCACGGAAAAACGTATCTTTAGTGGGACAGTGCATACTCGCTGGGCGGGTACAGTGTCTGAAAAAACTTACAGTTCTTCTCTGCCGCAGACCGTATTCATCTTGTCGACAGCTGGTTTTGGCCGTTTCGTATTGCAGCGCCAATATTTCGCAAGGATATTTCCTGGGCAGCGGGCGCGATCGCAGCTCGCAAACCAGGGGGTGAGATGATGGAAACGTCGCGCTCTATTTCTTTCGCCATCCTCGCCCTTACCGTTTTCGCCGCTGGGGCCTTGCTTCTGGAGCACACCGGCTTCTTCGCCGGGCGCACGGAGATCCTCGCAAGGGTCGATGGCGCGCAGAATACAGAATATAAGCGCGTCGGATAAGGCGTCGGCTCGGTAAAGCAGGCGGCAACGCAGCCCGCCACTCACCCCAAATTTAGCTCCTGGAAAAAATCATTGCCCTTGTCGTCGATGACGATGAAGGCAGGGAAGTCTTCGACGTCGATCTTCCAGACGGCTTCCATGCCGAGCTCGGGATATTCGAAGACTTCGACCTTGCGGATACAGTCCTGGGCAAGACGGGCGGCGGGGCCGCCGATCGAGCCTAAGTAAAAGCCGCCATGTTTCTTGCAGGCCTCGCGCACGGCGCGCGAACGGTTGCCCTTGGCGAGCATTATCATCGAGCCGCCGAAGGATTGGAACTGGTCGACGTAGCTGTCCATGCGCCCGGCGGTCGTCGGACCGAAGGAGCCGGAGGCGTAACCTGCAGGCGTCTTGGCGGGGCCGGCATAATAGACTGGGTGGTTCTTCAGGTAATCCGGCATGCCTTCGCCCTTTTCCAGCCGCTCGCGGATCTTGGCATGCGCCAGGTCGCGAGCGACGATGATGGTGCCCGATAGCGACAGGCGCGTCTTGACCGGATGCCTGGAGAGCTCGGTGAGCACCTCGGCCATCGGCCGGTTGAGATCAATGCGCACCGTCGATTCCGACAGTTGGGCCTCATCGATCTCGGGCATGTATTTCGACGGATCGGTTTCGAGCTGCTCGACGAAAATGCCGTCGCGGGTGATGCGGCCCTTGGCCTGGCGGTCGGCGGAACAGGAGACGCCGAGGCCGATCGGCAGCGAGGCGCCGTGGCGGGGCAGGCGGATGACGCGCACGTCATGGCAGAAATACTTGCCGCCGAACTGGGCGCCGACGCCCATTTGCTGCGTCAGTCGGTGGATTTCCTTCTCCATCTCGATGTCGCGGAAGGCGTGGCCGCTCTCGGACCCTTCGGTCGGCAGCTCGTCGAGATAGCGGGTGGAGGCGAGCTTGACCGTTTTCAGGTTCATCTCGGCCGAGGTGCCGCCGATGACGATCGCCAGATGATAGGGAGGACAGGCTGCCGTCCCTAACGTCAGGATCTTCTCCTTGAGGAAGTCGATCATGCGATCGTGCGTCAGGAGCGAGGGCGTGCCTTGGTAGAGAAAGGTCTTGTTGGCCGAGCCGCCGCCCTTGGCGACGAAGAGGAATTCATAGGCGTCGGTGCCTTCCTCGTAGATGTCGATCTGGGCCGGCAGATTGTTCCTGGTATTCTTCTCCTCGAACATTTTGACCGGCGCGAGCTGCGAGTAACGCAGGTTCTTCTTCTCATAGGCATCCAGGACGCCGCGGGCCAGCGCCGCCGTATCCTCGCCTTCGGTCCACACCCTGCGGCCCTTCTTGCCCATGATGATCGCCGTGCCGGTATCCTGGCACATGGGCAGCACGCCGCCAGCGGCGATATTGGCGTTCTTCAGGAGATCGTAGGCGACGAAACGGTCATTGTCTGTGGCCTCGGGGTCGTCGAGGATCGAGGCAAGCTGCTTCAGATGGCCGGGGCGCAGCAGATGGTTGATATCGGCAAAGGCGGTTTCGGCCAGCAGGCGAATGCCTTCCGGCTCGACGGTCAGGATCTCCTGGCCCTTGAACGTATCGACCGAGACATGGCCGCCGCTGATCTTGCGATAGGGGGTGGCATCCTTGCCGAGGGGGAAGAGATCGTCAGCCATCGAAGTGACCTTTCTGGTAGGGCGTCGCTAGATTGGAACCGGTCTAAATCCGCTGCCGGGCAAATGCAATCGGGATGCGGCGGAGTCTGGCAGGTTAAGCCATGGTCGCGCGTGCTGCGTCACGCGCAGTGGATGAGGCTAGTGTAATAGCCTCGACAAAAACGACTCCAGGTTGCCTTCTGCTCGAGGCCAGTTCATATTCCCGGCAGCGTTAACCTGCCGGGGCTTCCAATGACAAATGCAAAGCCAACTGCTGTCGACGACCTTCTCGTTTTTTTCGAAGACAATTGGATCCGCGGGAATCTGCTGCGCCTCTCCAGCGATCCGGAGGGAGCGGACATGTATGTTCGCTTCGTCAATGGCGTGCGTATCGACGCCAAACATGGACCTGACCACGAAACGATCATAAGGGGCGAATACGGAACCTTCAGACTTAAACCTGACGGTCACTTCGAGTACGAGCTGGACTACACGCTCGACGTCGTGAAAAATTTAACGAAATACGATCAGCTCATCGAGAAGCTGAGCTTCAAGATGTCCGATGGCTCAGGAGGCACGGACCTCGGCGTGTTGACGCTCGCGATCGACGGCGTCAACGAAGGCGACAAATACCACGAAATCCCGGATTTCGACGATTTGGGCGTCACGTCGAGGGCCGATAATTTCTCTCTGCCTGATTATCGCAACTTTGCGCTCTCGGTGAATGGAAGCCACGAGGTGACGCTTCTGAACGGGTATGTCCATGATACCATCCCGGGTGTCGACGCCATCACCGAGGACGGTTTCAGCGATACCGTTCTATCGCCGGGTTCTGCGCCCGTAAGCTTGAAAATGCTCGATGGCGGGGAATTCACCTTTCAGAGCGTTTCGATTGCCGAATTGTCGGCAGCGCCCTTTCACCTGACGCTCACCGCGCTGAACGACGGCCAGATCGTTTATCAGCAGGAGCTCGAGGTCACCGGCCCCACTCTCGAGGTCAATCTCGAAGACATCGAAGAAATCCGTTTCGACTTCATGGGCAATTCCGTCGTGATGGACAATTTTTCGCTGTTTGCCCTGCTATAGGCTTGAGGGAGTTGCGGCATATCCCCTTCTCCCCGCGAGCGGGGGTCCGAAGGACGGGTCGAGACCTGTGGCTCGACCCAAGTTGGTGGCGGCAGCCGGCTCAGGGGCTGTGGCCTATGCGACCTTCCTACTTCGGCCCGATCATCGTTTCCGGGCGCACGATCTCGTCGTACTCTTCCGATGTCACCAGGCCGCTGGCGAGGGCCTCTTCCTTCAGCGTCGTGCCGTTCTTGTGCGCCGTCTTGGCGATCTTCGCGGCTGCGTCGTAGCCGATTTTCGGGGCGAGTGCGGTCACCAGCATCAGCGAGCGTTCGAGGCCTGCCTTGATATTGTCCTCGCGCGCCTCGATGCCGACGACGCAGTTGTCGGTGAAGGAGACGGCGGCGTCGGCGAGCAGTTGCACCGACTGCAGGAAATTATAGGCCATCATCGGATTGTAGACGTTGAGTTCGAAATGGCCCTGGCTGTCGGCGAAGGTCAGAGCCGCGTTGTTGCCGAATATATGGATGCAGACCTGGGTCAGCGCCTCGCACTGGGTCGGATTGACCTTGCCGGGCATGATCGAGGAGCCGGGCTCGTTTTCCGGCAAGGCCAGCTCGCCGAGGCCGGCGCGCGGGCCGGAACCGAGCAAGCGGATATCGTTGGCGATCTTGAAGAGGGCGGCGGCTGCCGCATTGATGGCTCCATGGGAAAAGACCATGCTGTCATGCGAGGCGAGCGCCTCGAACTTGTTCGGCGCGGTGACAAAAGGCATGCCTGTGATCGCAGCGATCTCTTCGGCGACCTTTTCGGCAAAACCCACCGGCGCGTTGAGGCCAGTGCCGACGGCAGTGCCGCCCTGGGCGAGTTCGCAAAGGCCGGGCAGGGTCATTTCGATGCGCTTGATGGCGGAGCCGACCTGAGCGGCATATCCCGAAAATTCCTGGCCGAGCGTCAACGGCGTCGCATCCTGGGTGTGGGTGCGGCCGATCTTGATGATGTGGCTGAATTCGGTGACCTTCATGTCGAGGGCGGCATGCAGGTGCTTCAGGGCTGGCAGCAGGTGATGGGCGATCCGTTCGGCGCAGGCGATGTGCATGGCCGTCGGATAGGTGTCGTTCGACGACTGGCTCATATTGACGTGGTCGTTCGGATGCACCGGCTTCTTGGAACCCATGACGCCGCCAAGCATTTCTATTGCACGATTGGAGATTACTTCGTTGGCATTCATATTGGACTGTGTGCCCGAACCGGTCTGCCAGACGACCAGCGGAAAGTGGTCGTTCAGCTTGCCGTCGATCACCTCCTGGGCGGCGTCGCCGATCGCTTTGCCGAGGGCAGGATCGAGCTGGCCGAGCGACACATTGGCGCGGGCGGCGGCCTGTTTGACGATGCCGAGCGCACGCACGATCGACAGCGGCTGCTTTTCCCAGCCGATCTTGAAATTGCCGAGCGAACGCTCGGCCTGGGCGCCCCAGTATCGGTCGGCGGCGACGTCGATCGGGCCAAAAGTATCGGTTTCGGTGCGCGTTGCGGTCATCAGCCTTGCCTTCCCTTACATGCTGTTTTCGGGCATCTTCGAAAGATGAGGTCTTATAGGTTGGAAAGCCGAACAAGAAAACTGGACGCCGTGCGAAATATTGAAATCGGAAGTCATGTTTGCGCAAGCTTTTCGGCGTGCTTTTTAAGCCACTTTGGAAATTTTATGCGTCCGGGCGTTATCGCCACACTAGTCTGGGAGCGAGAATTCGGTAAAAAATTAACTAATAATTTCATAATTTTGTGTGAACTGCTGCGCGGCGCCGTGCAGGATCTCCGTCACACAAAATTGAGTCCGCCAGCGCTGGCGGCGCAGGCCGGTTTCTGATCAATGAGGCCCTACGCTGCTTGAGTTTCGCGGGATTTGAGCTTGAGCCTTGCGCTCGTGACAAGAACAGCATGACACCGGGACTGGAAGATATATGACGTTCGTTTTGAAAAGCGCGGTATCCGCATTGGCACTCTCCTGCGGCCTGGCAGTGATGAGTGCTGCTCCCGCGCATGCCTATACGCTGATGGATATGCTGCGCGGCGACAGGCAGCGGACCCAGAGCACCATCTTCATGGACCAGATGCCGCCCGGCCGTGTAGGCCAGCGCGGCGGCATCGGCGGATCGCTTGGCGGGCTCGACCCTGAGGCGCCGCTGCCGAAGGTGAGCGGTCCGCGTTATTATGCCTACAAAACCGAGACGCTGCAGTTCGTCGATACCGGCAAGTTCGCCGATCCCGTCGTCACCGGCGCAGTCGCCGATGTTTCGGGCAGCGGCGATGCCAGCGCCGAACCCGCCGTACAGCGCCGTTTCCTGGCGCAGGCCAAGGTGCGCGCCAATGCCGACGTCGCAAAAGCGCTCGAAGCCTACTACGGCGACAGCCGCAATCCGCTCGTCTGGGTCGAGGGCAACCGGATCAACGACCGCGCCAAGTCGGCGATGTCAGTTCTTGCCGATGCGGCCTTCGTCGGCCTCGACCCAGAAGATTACGCCGTCCAGGCTCCTGATATCGACCCGGCCAATCCCGATCCCGCCTTCCGCGACCGGGCGCTGACACAGTTTGAGCTCGAACTCTCCGCCAAAGTGCTCGCCTTTGTGCAGGATACGGTGCGCGGCCGCATCGATCCGAACAAGATCTCCGGCTATCACGACTTCCAGCGCAAGGTGGTCAATCTGGCCCCGGTGCTGAAGCTTGCCCGCATGAGCCCCGATGTCGGCGCCTACATCGCCAGTCGCTCGCCTGATAGTCCGCAATTCCTGGCGCTCAAGGCGGAGCTTGCAAAGCTTCGCGCCGCCGATGGCGGCAATGAGGAGCGAATCGTCGTTTCGCTCGACAATTTGCTGAGGCCTGGCGACAGCTCGCCCGAGATCGCCAATATCGTCAAGGCGATCGGCAAGCACGGCTCCGAAACGTTGAGGACCGATCATGCGGCAACGCTTGCCGCTTACGCAGGCAGCAGCGACTATTCGCCTGATATCGTTTCGCTGGTCGAGGACTTCCAGAAGGAGCGCGGGCTGAAGCCCGATGGCGTTATCGGCCAGGCGACCGTGCGCGCCATGACCGGCGGCGACACCAATGCCTCGAAGATCGACAAGCTCGTCGTCGCTATGGAGCAGGCGCGCTGGCTGCCGGAAGATCTTGGTTCCCGCTACGTTATGATCAACCAGCCCGCCTACATGGTCTACTACCACAATGACGGCAAGGAACAGCTGTCGATGCGCGTGGTGGTCGGCGGCAAGAACAATCAGACCTATTTCTTCGACGACGAGATCGAGACGGTGGAATTCAACCCTTTCTGGGGCGTGCCGCAGTCGATCATCATCAACGAGATGCTGCCGAAGCTGCGCTCGGATCCGAACTATCTCGACCAGCTCGGTTATGAAGTCGAGGTGAACGGCCATGCCGTCGCCTCTTCAAGCGTCGACTGGTACGGCTCGACCGATAACGTCTCGGTGCGCCAGCCGCCGAGCAGCGACAATGCGCTCGGCGAACTCAAGATCCTGTTCCCGAACAGCCACGCGATCTACATGCACGACACGCCGTCGAAGAGCTTCTTCAAGCGCGACATGCGGGCGCTGAGCCACGGTTGCGTGCGCCTTGCCGATCCGCGTGCGATGGCGGCTGCGGTGCTCAGCACGACGGTCGACGACGTCGCCAAGCAGATCGCCAACGGGCAGAACCATGCGGTGCGCGTGCCGCAGAAGATCCCGGTCTACGTCTCCTACTTCACGGCTTGGCCGAACAAGGACGGCGTGGTGGAATATTTCGACGACGTCTACGGCCGCGACGCCTATGTCGACAAGGCCTTCGACGCGACGACCAAGGCACGTGGAGCGCAGATCTGATAATCGAATCGGATTACAGTGATGCTGGCGGGCGGTCTTTGGGCCGCCCGTTTTTTTTGCAGCGAGCGCGCAATGGGAACAAGTGGAGAGGGCGTCCCGTGTGGCGCCTCAGCAGAAAGCGGAGAGACGGCTCCGATCTCAGACGGCAACCTTCTCCGCGTATTCCCGTAACAGCATTTCCACCAGCTCCGATGTCAGCTCATCGAAATGGGTGATGATAACATCCGGATTGAGGCTCGAAACCGGCACGTCGGAATAACCGAACGGCACGGCAATCGAGGGGACGCCGGCATTCTTGGCAACGGCGATGTCGTTGATGCTGTCGCCAATCATCACCGTGCGCGCGATGTCGCCGCCGGCACGCTCGATGGTGCCGGTGAGATGGCGGGCGTCGGGCTTGCGCACTGGGAAGGTGTCGCCGCCTGATATTGCGTCGAAATATCGGGTGAGGTCGAGCTTGTCGAGCAGGCCGAGTGCCAGGCTTTCCATCTTGTTGGTGCAGACGGCAAGGCGGTAACCTTCGGATCTAAGCCGGTCCATGGCGGCGATTAGGCCGGGATAGGGTTCGGTACGGCCTGGCATGTTGCCGGCATAGTGGGCAACGAAACGCTCGACCAGCTGCGGCAGGGCGTCGCCTTCGAGCGGATGGCCGCGCAGCCGGCAGGCGCGCTCGATCATCACGCGCGCGCCTTGGCCGACGAGATGGGTGAGTTCGTCATAGCTGACCGGTTCGAGGTCAAGGGCCGAGATCGTATGGTTCAGGCTCTCGACCAGGTCCACATGGGTATCGAGGAGGGTGCCGTCGAGATCGAAGACGACAAGCGCTGGGCTAGCGGGGGCAGGGGTCAAGGGCATGTCTCTTTGAGCGATGGTCGTCTTGAGGAGCAATGGATCGTCCTAGGGAGCGGTGGATCGTCCCTGAGGTAGGCGATCGCGCGGCGGAAAGCAACGTCCGGCGATGGCTGGGAAGGCCGCAGGCCTCTGTTTCGGCTTTTCATTTTCCGTGATGATTTTGACTTTCGTTTGCCAGGCGAGCCGTGTAAACAGCACATCCAACGCAATAATTGGAGCTGGCGGCGCATGGATGCCCGCGAAATGAAGATCAAGGCCGCCGAGGCCGCACTCGCCCATGTCGAAGGCGGGATGCGCCTCGGGATCGGCACCGGCAGCACGGCGGAAGAATTCGTTCGCCTGCTGGCAGAGAAGGTCGCGGGCGGCTTCAGGGTCGAAGGCGTTCCGACGTCCGAAAGAACCGCGCGACTCTGCGTCGAACTCGGCGTGCCGTTGAGGTCGCTCGACGAGCTGCCGGCGCTCGACCTGACGATTGATGGCGCCGACGAGGTCGATACGGGGCTCAGGCTGATCAAGGGCGGCGGCGGTGCGCTGCTGCGCGAAAAGATCGTCGCAGCCGCCTCCGAGCGGATGATCGTCATTGCCGACGAGAGCAAGTTGGTCGAAATGCTCGGCGCCTTCGCGCTGCCGATCGAGGTCAATCAGTTCGGGCTCGTCTCGACGCGCATCGCGATCGAAAAGGTCGCGGCCCGGCTCGGCCTCTCGGGTGAACTCGCTCTGCGCCAGTCGGGTGACGGAGAGTTTACCACGGATGGCGGCCATCACATCATTGATGCATCTTTTGGCCGCATTCCTGATGCAGAGGCGCTTTCGAGCGAGCTGAATTCCATACCCGGCGTCGTCGAACACGGGCTCTTTATCAATATGGCGGCACTTGCGATCATTGCCGGTCCTGCGGGTGTGCGCACACTGCAGGCAAACAGATAACAGGAGCATATACTCATGATGAACATTGCAGGTCTTGGCCGTCTCGCCGCTGCGGCCGTCGTTCTTTCCGGGCTTGCCTTCGGCTCCGTCGCTAAGGCGCAGGAAGTCTCCGAGGAGCAGCTGAAGGCATCTCGCGCGGCGATCGACGCCATTGGCGCCACTGCCCAGTTCGACAACATCCTGCCTGGTCTCGCCGAGCGCCTGAAGGCCGGCCTGATCCAGGATTCGCCGAACTACCAGGACATCATTTCATCCACGGTCGACGCGCAGGCGCTGGCGCTGGCGCCGCGCCGCGGCGATCTGGAGAAGGAGGCGGCACTCACCTATGCCAAGACCTTCTCCGTCGATGAGCTGAAGGCGATCGCTGACTTCTATAATTCCGACGTCGGCAAGAAGCTGCTGCGTGACGGCCCGGTTGCCTCGCGCGAGACGGCGAAGGCTGCCGACATCTGGGCGCAGGGCATTTCCCGCGACCTGGAAAAGCAGAGTAACGCCGAGCTTTCCAAGGTCATCAAAGCACCGCCGCCGGCAACCGACAGCCCGACCGCCCCGGCGCCGGCACCGGCTGCCCAGCAGTAAGACCTGCGCCATCACATTTGCAAAAGCCCGGCATCGTCCGGGCTTTTTTGCTATGATGCGGCAAATGCCGCGGCGAGGCTTCAGGTGACTGCAGACATGTCCGATCGTTACAAGGCTGTCCGAGTACGCATATCCGGCAAGGTCCAGGGCGTCGGTTTTCGCATGTGGACGCGCGACGAGGCGGTGCGGCTCGGTTTGACGGGCTGGGTTCGCAATGAAGAGAACGGGGCCGTCGTCGCTTTGATCGCAGGTCCCGACGCCGCCGTCACGACAATGATCGAGCGTTTCGGGCGCGGGCCTTTAGGGTCATCGGTTTCGGGCATCGAGACGGAAGCCGTGCAGCTTGAGAAGAAGCCGTCGGAATTCCGCATCACCGGCTAAGCGCAGCAATCGGCCGGCGGGTGCAATCAGCCCCTATGCGTTCGGGTTCTTTGCAAGTTGCCACACACCCTCCTCATCCGGCTCCACGCGCTTGTTGCCGCGGTAGAATATCGGCAGTCTCGTCTTCTTGTCGATCGAGAAACGGCTCGGCGTATATTTTTCGTCCTCATGGCCCTGAATGGCGAGGCCGAGCGCTTCCTTGAATTTGCCTGCCCTGCACAGGTTGGTGAAGAGAGTTTGATCCATCTTTTGCTCCGGCATTCTGTTCCATCCCTTGGATTGCCTGCCAGCCTTCGGCGACCGCGTCAATCGCAGCCGTTTACAACGAAGATTCGGCGATGGGAACGGGATGACGCAGGAGCGGGCTTTTGTTTTCGTGATGATCGCCCCTATATCAGGAACATCCTTCCTGCGATTCCCTTCCGGAGCTCCTCATGTCTTCCTACGACTACGACCTCTTCGTCATCGGTGGCGGTTCCGGAGGCGTGCGCGGCGCGCGTGTCGCCGCCTCGCTCGGCAAGAAGGTGGCGATCGCCGAGGAGTACCGCTACGGCGGCACCTGCGTCATCCGCGGCTGCGTGCCGAAGAAGCTCTTCGTCTACGCCTCGCAGTTCCACGAGCATTTCGAGGATGCGGCGGGCTTCGGCTGGACGGTTGGCGAAAGCAGCTTCGACTGGAAGAAGCTGGTGGCGGCCAAGGATGTTGAAATCGCCCGTCTGGAAGGCCTCTACAAGAAAGGTCTCGCCGGCGCCAATGCCGAAATCCTGGAAACGCGCGCAGAGCTCGTCGATGCCCATACGGTCCGGCTGCTGAAGACTGGACAGACGGTGACGGCCAAGACGATCGTGATTGCCACCGGCGGACGGCCGAACCCGCATGCAGCCCTTCCCGGTCACGAACTCTGCATCTCCTCCAACGAGGCCTTTCATCTTGAAGAGTTGCCGAAATCGATCGTCATCGCCGGCGGCGGCTATATTGCCGTCGAATTCGCCAATATCTTCCATGGCCTCGGCGTCGAGACGACGCTGATCTATCGCGGCGCCGAGATCTTGTCGCGCTTCGACGAGGATCTGAGACGCGGGCTGCACGAGGCTATGGTCGCCAAGGGCATCCGCATCCTCTGCCACGACACGCTGCAGAAGGTTTCGAAGGGTGAGGACGGGCTCATTCTGGAGACACTGAATAACGGCACGCTGCAGGCCGGCGTCGTCATGCTGGCGCTCGGGCGCGAACCGAACAGCGAAGGCCTCGGCCTCGAGGCGGCCGGCGTCGCCGTCGACGAACGCGGCGCCGTTATCGTCGATGAATATTCCCGCACCAATGTTGAAAACATCTATGCGCTCGGTGATGTCACCAACCGGGTACAGCTGACGCCGGTGGCGATCCACGAGGCGATGTGCTTCATCGAGACCGAATACAAGAACAATCCGACCCGGCCGGACTACGAGCTGATCCCGACCGCCGTCTTCTCGCAGCCGGAGATCGGCACTGTCGGCCTCTCGGAAGAGGATGCAGGCAAACGTTACGGCGAGCTCGAGGTTTACCGTGCCCAGTTCCGGCCGCTGAAGGCCACGCTCTCCGGCCGAACCGAGCGGATGATCATGAAGCTGATCGTCGATGCGGCGAGCCGTAGGGTGGTGGGCGCCCATATCCTCGGCCACGATGCCGGCGAGATGGCGCAGTTGCTCGGCATCACACTGAAGGCCGGCTGCACCAAGGACGATTTCGACCGCACGATGGCGCTGCATCCAACCGCCGCCGAAGAGCTCGTGACCATGTATGCGCCGAGCTATAGGATCCGCGACGGCAAGCGGCTTTGAGCCGCGACGGGCTTTAGCTCTTTGTTTTATGCATGTCGTTGACCCGGAACTGCTGCACACTTCCGGGCGACATGCATTAGATGTGAGCTTTCAGGAGGTTGTCCAATTAGAGCGCCGTGTGTCCTTCGGACGCATAAAGGAACGCTCTAACTTTTTGAATTTGCGTATCGTGCTTTCCGAAAATCGATTTCGATTTTCGGACGCGCTAGCTGGTGATGCGCGGCGCCCGGATGACCTTCAGGAAAAGCGCTTTCATCGCATCGGCGATACCTTGGGTCGGCGTCACCTCGAAATAGAGGCCGGGCGAAGCGCATGCCTGCATCTTCGTCGGAATCTCGCTCTGGAAGGGGCTGATCCATTTGTTGTACCAATCGTTGCTCGGCAACGGCAGGTAGGTGGTGTAGAGCACGGCGATCTTGACGCCGCGATCCTTCAGCGGCTTGCAGAAGGAGATGTCGATCGGTTCCTGACAGCGGCCGCCGGTCGTCTTCTTGGTGCATGTCGACGGCTTGTAGCTGTCGCCGACGCCATCGGAAACGAAGAACAGGATCTTTTCGGGGCTGATATTCGACGTGCCGTCACCGGCCGGATCGATGATGGTATTCATCTGGGTCAGGGCGCTATCGAAGCTCGTGAGCTGGTCCTGGTTGTAGTTCTGGTAGGGGATCGTCATCAGGTCGACGGCGTCAGTGTAATTCTTCACCTTCGTCAGGTCGGAGGTGGGGCTGGAGATCGTCGTCAGCTTGGCGTCTTCGGCCTTGGTGCCGAAAGTATAGACGCCCATGCGGAACTGGTCGCTGCTGACCCGTTCGGTTTTGGCCGTATCGGTCAACGCCTGGGTTGCCTGGCGCACGACGTCGATGCGCATGGCGACGCCGAGGCTCTTGGCGATGGTGTAATTGTTGGTGCTCTGGTCCATCTGATGGCAGGCAAAGGCGCAGCCTGTTTTTGCCTGCAGCTTGGAAACATCGGTCGCGGTTGCGCCGACGCCCATGGACGGCGTGTTGTCGAGCAGGATGTAGAAATCCATGAAGGCGGCGGTTTGATATTCGGCCGTCGCAACGCCCGACATCGTGATCGAGTCCCGCCCGAGGATGCGCATGAAGGTTGTGGGCACGGTCGCGCTGAAGGAAACCTGCGAATTCAGCTTGTTGGCGGTCTTGATGACGTCGATGCCGAGATCGACATGAACGTCGGTCAACTCCCCGGACATTTGAGATATGAAAATGCTGCGGGCGTCGTCTTTGCCGAGCGAGATCGTGCCGTTGCCGCTCATGGTCATGGCGGTTGCGACCGCGCCGGATTTCTCGGCGATCGAACCGACGGCGGCAGCATCGGCGGCGGCGTAAAGCTGTGTCCTCAGGCTGAGCGCATGGGCGAAATCCACCGCCATGCCGGCCGCACCAAAGAGCGGTACGACCAGCAGCGCCGTCATGATGCCAAAATTGCCCGAGCGGTCCGATATGAAACCGGGCGGAAGGATCGCCATGCCATGTCCCCGATGTTGAAACTCTTTGCGGTTCTACATTGAAAGTCTAAAATATGGGGAAATCGACATGGTATATGCGGGTTTAACCAGACAACAGCGGGCGGCGGTAGTGAGGCGACAACTGTCGGCGATTGGTCTTTGCAAGCCTGACCTAAAGGTCTATAAGCCGCCGCATATTGAGGACATCCTAAGGCAGGGATGTGAGAACAGGTGAGTGAGATGGCAGAAAATTGGACCCCGAGCAGCTGGCGGCAAAAACCGATCCTGCAGGTTCCGGATTATCCCGACGCAGCCGCTTTGGCGGCAACGGAAGCCACGCTTGCCAGCTATCCGCCGCTCGTTTTTGCAGGTGAAGCACGCCGCCTGAAGAAGCATCTCGCCAATGTCGCCGAAGGCAACGGCTTCCTGCTGCAGGGCGGCGATTGCGCCGAGAGCTTCGCCGAACACGGCGCCGACAATATCCGTGACTTCTTCCGCGCCTTCCTGCAGATGGCCGTCGTACTGACCTTCGGGGCGCAACTGCCGGTCGTCAAGGTCGGCCGCATCGCCGGCCAGTTCGCCAAGCCGCGTTCGTCGAATGTCGAGAAGCAGGGCGACGTGACGCTGCCGGCCTATCGCGGCGACATCATCAACGGCATCGAATTCACCGAGGAGTCGCGCATTCCGAACCCGGAGCGCCAGGCCATGGCCTACCGCCAGTCGGCCGCGACGCTGAATCTTCTGCGCGCCTTTGCGATGGGCGGCTACGCCAATCTCGAAAACGTGCACCAGTGGATGCTCGGCTTCGTCAAGGACAGCCCGCAGGGCGAGCGCTACCGCAAGCTTGCCGACCGCATCAGCGAGACCATGGATTTCATGACGGCGATCGGCATCACGTCGGAAAACCATCCGGCGCTCCGCGAGACCGATTTCTTCACCAGCCACGAGGCGCTGCTGCTCGGTTACGAAGAAGCGCTGACGCGCGTCGATTCCACCTCGGGCGACTGGTATGCAACGTCGGGCCACATGATCTGGATCGGTGACCGCACGCGCCAGGCCGACCATGCGCATGTCGAATATTGCCGCGGCATCAAGAACCCGATCGGCCTGAAATGCGGCCCGTCTCTGCAGGCCGACGACCTGCTGCAGCTGATCGACATCCTGAATCCTGCCAACGAGGCCGGGCGACTGACGCTGATCTGCCGCTTCGGCCATGAGAAGGTCGCCGACAGCCTGCCGAAGCTCATTCGCGCGGTCGAGCGCGAGGGCCGCAAGGTCGTCTGGTCCTGCGATCCGATGCACGGCAACACGATTACGCTCAACAACTACAAGACCCGTCCCTTCGAGCGGATCCTGTCGGAAGTCGAAAGCTTCTTCCAGATCCACCGCGCCGAAGGCTCGCATCCGGGCGGCATCCATATCGAGATGACCGGCAAGGACGTGACCGAGTGCACCGGCGGCGCCCGCGCCGTTACCGCAGAAGACCTGCAGGACCGCTACCACACCCATTGCGATCCGCGCCTCAATGCCGACCAGGCGCTCGAGCTGGCCTTCCTGCTTGCCGAGCGCATGAAAGGCGGCCGCGACGAAAAGCGCATGGTCGCCAACGGCTGAGACTACAGCGCCGCGCGTCTGAAAAGACGCGCAAAGCACGCTGTAGCATTTTGAATTGCTGCTTAATTTTGCCCTTAAATCGATTCCGATTTAAGGAATTATGCAGCAGCCTGAAACGGATGATGAAAAGCCCGGCGCAGTGACGCCGGGCTTTTTTGTTGCGCGGGACGGACCAAGCGCTCAGATGCTGGCCTGGACGCTGTGCAGGTTGGCGTAGACGCCGTCTTGCGCCATCAGCTCGTCATGGGTGCCCTGTTCGACGATGCCATCAGCCGTCAGGACCAGGATGCGGTCGGCGTGGCGGACGGTCGACAGGCGGTGAGCGATGACCAGGGTGGTTCGGCCGTTCGCGAGGCTGAGCAGCGCCTGCTGCACTGCCCGTTCGCTTTCGTTGTCGAGCGCGCTGGTCGCTTCGTCGAAGATCAGAATCTGGGGATTCTTGAGGAAGGCACGGGCAATGGTGAGGCGCTGTCGCTGGCCGCCTGAGAGCTTGACGCCGCGCTGGCCGATATCGGTGTCATAGCCCTGAGGCAGGGCGATGATGAAGTCGTGCGCATTGGCGGCGCGCGCGGCCGCTTCCAGTTCGGCATCGCTGGCCTCCGGCCGACTGTAGCGCAGGTTTTCGGCCACCGTGCCGGCAAAGAGGTAGACATCCTGCTGCACCACGCCGACATGGCGGCGGAGCGAAGCCAGCGTCACGTCACGGATATCGGTGCCATCGATGCGGATCGTGCCAACCTCGACATCGTAGAAACGCGGTATCAGCGCGCAAAGCGTGCTCTTGCCGACCCCCGAAGGACCGACCAAGGCGACGAACTCCCCGGGGGCGATGGTGAGCGAGAGCTGCTCGAGCACCCGCGGACCATCGCCCTCGTAGCCGAAGGCGACGTCGGAAAAACGGATCTCGCCCGTTGGCGCCGGCATCGGATGGGCGGCCGGCCGGTCCGTGATATCGGGGGCGATCTCCAGGATCTCCATGGCCCTGATAAAACCGGTGTAGCCCTCCTGCCAGAGACGCACGAAATTGGCGAGCCGCTGCACCGGATCGACCAGCACGGCGACACAGAGCAGAAAGGTCAGCATATCGGGGACGGTCAGTTCCGCCGTCAGGATGCGCAGGCCACCGATGACGATAACGATTATGGTGATGAGCTGGGCGAAGGTTTCGGCGCCGACCGAAAACCAGGCCTCGCTGCGATAGCCCTCGGCGCGGCTTTGCAGGAAGCGCCGGTTCTGCTCGGCGAAGCGCTCCCTCTCCAGCGCCTCGTTGGCAAAGGACTGGACGACGCGAATACCCGAAAGGGCATCCTCGACGCGCTCGTTGACGGCGGCGATCTGCCGTTTACTGGCTTCGAGCGCGCGGCTCATACGCCGGTTGAAATAGAGCGCATAGGCCACCGCCACCGGGGTGAGCAGCAGGATCAGGGCTGCCAATGGCGGATCGATGAGGAACAGCACCAGCATGGCGCCGCCATATTTGAGCACGGCGATGGAAAGATCCTCGGGGCCGTGGTGAAAGAGCTCGCCCAGCCACAGACTGTCATTGGTGATGCGGCTCATCAGCTGCCCGGTGCGCTGCTGGTCGTAGAAGCTGAATGAGAGCTTCTGGCAGTGCTCGAAGAGTTCCTGCCGCACCGTGGCCTCGATGCGGGCGCCCATCACGTGGCCGCGATAGTCGACGAAGAAGATGGCAACGATCTGGACTGCCAGGACGGCCAACATGACGCCGCCCATCGCAAGGATTTGTGCGAAGGCCTGCGGCGCATCGGGCAGAGCGAGAAGGCGGCTCGTGACGATGTTGGCGCAGAGCGGCAAGGCGACCGCCGTGCCAGCGACCAAGATGGCACAAAGCAGATCCGCCAGCAGTAGAGGCAGATGCGGGCGATAGTAGAAGAGGAATTTGCGCATGCGCGGCCAGCGCCGCTTGCGGTCTGCAGAAGTCGGATGATCGCGTAGGAGGTTTACGAAGGGGTTATGGCGTCGCGAGTTTTTCCTCGCGCGGGAGAACCAGATGTTCATGAAGCTGAATGTCCTTGTGGAGGATGTTTCCTTTCTGTTTGGACAGGTTCGCTCTCATGTCAGTCTCCTGAGGTTGATCGAGAAATTCTAAGTGTTACAGCGTCCTTTGCGCGTCTGAAAAGACGCGCGGCGCTGTAAGTATCGCCGACAACCGCCGCCGATTCAATGCAGCGATGGGATGAGGTTGGCGGGTGTTGTCGACAGGCAACAGATTCCAACTGCAGTTTGGGACAAGGCACGGGCGATGCAAAGGGTCTTATTGCACTAGCACCGATTGCTGACAGCGTACGTCGGTGATGCGCACGTCAGCCTCGCCGATCTTGACACCGAGCAGGGTCAGGAGGTTGAAGAGCAGTTCGTCGAGTGGCTTGGTCAGCCCCGAGAGCATATCGGCGACGGCAGCCTGCACGACGGTTTTCGACAGACCGACGCCGAGTCCGAGCACGCTTACCTGGATATCGGTTTCCTTCATCAGCGACTGCGAGGCCGAAGTCAGCGTATCCTTGGTCGAGACGTTCTTGATGGTCTTGGCGGCGATGTCGGTCGGCTGGAAGGTCAGCTTGCTTTTGCTGAGGTTGCTCAGGTTGACATGCGCCATGCCGGAGACGCTGAGTAGCAACGCGTCGATCATCGTGGCGCGGTTGACGCGTGCCGGGCTGTCGAAATTGACGAAGGCTTTGGGATCGACGTCGCCGAGCGACATTTCGGCGACGCCGGGTACCACGTCGACCCCAACGCTCGCGTTTCTGGCACCGCCGCCGAGACAGGTGATGCTCGCGAGCCTGGCCTCGGCATGGGCGACCTCGAGATAGAGGGGCACCCGTACCTTCAGCCCGGCGAGGGAATTGGCGCCGAGCACCGACACTTCGAGCGCCAGGCGCACCTGTGCGGTGCGGACGGTGGCGCCAGCGGCGCCGATCCCGTTCGAGGCCGCACCCTTCGGCATCTCGCCGATGGCAAGCGTCAGCTTGACCGTGGCAAGCCCGGGCACGGAGCCGCCGAGATTGGCGGCGACCTGCTTCTTCTGGTTCGCCGCAACGGCTGCCGCCGAGACGATATCCATCACGCTCGCCTCGGCTGAAAGGTGGGAGCCGCTACCGATGCCGCGCTCGCCGGTGGGGCCGAGATCGAAGAGATCCTCGAGGTTGATCTTGACCTGCGTCGTGCCGAGCGCCTTTTCGATCGTATTGAGCGCATTGGTGACGGTGGGCGTCAGGCCGCCTGTCTTGCCGAGCGTCTTCAAGAGTCTGGGATAAGAGATGTCAGTCGCCAGCAACTCGTCATAGGTGCCGGCGGTGAGGTTGAGATCGGTCGCCAGCATGTCGAGAAAGGGGAGCAGCTTGATATCGGCTGATGTGAGTGCCTCGTAGTCGGCGATCTTCAGCGAGAGGCTCGTGCCGAGCAGGCTGCCGAGCAGCGAGTTCAGCACGCCGCCATTGAGGCTCGCCAGCCGTGAACCAATCGAGAAGGCTGCAAGCTTGGAGGCCGAGGCGGTGCCGACCGCTCTCAGGTTGGGAGCGGCGGCAAAGGCTGTGGCGAAGATCAGTTCCGCCTTCTGAGAGATGCCGACCTTCACCGCGTCGTAGGGCTGCGTGCCGGCGGCAAAACGGCTGCCGAGCGGCACTGAGGCATCGGCGAGATAGGTGCCGGGGGTGTAGTCGGCGACGGCGTCGAACTGCGTGAGGTCTGATGTCAACGGCTGCGCGCCCTTCTTCGTCGCATAGCCCGTGTCGGTGCGGACGGCGATGTTGAGGCCGTTTTGGCCGAAATTGGCGACGAGGTTGTCGGCGGCGTGGTTGATGTCGGCGGCGGCAACGATAGCGCCGATATCGCTCAGTTGCTGCAGCCGGCGCTGCTGCAGCGTCATCATGCCGTAGTCGACGCCGAGACCGAGCGAATAGAGGATGAGAGGGGCTGAGAGCGCTGCCATGATGGCGATATTGCCTGACGGATTGGTGGCGAGGTACCGCAGGCGGGCGCTGAAGGTGCGCATCTCAAAGCCCTCCCATCCGGATGGTCGCGAAGCGTCGGATCATGTGGTCGGGCAGAGGAAAAGTGTAGAGATTCCAGATCGGCAGGTTGTTGGCGTCGTATTCCGCCGTCACGGTGAACTGGTTGGCATTGCCGGGGTCGGTGGTATCGGTGACGTGCAATTTGGTCTTATCGAGCAGCGGATGGTCGATGGTCGACTGACTGATAAAATCATCGACTAGCTGCGATCGCTCCAGGCTGGTCATGCCAGCAACGGCGGTGCGCGCGGCATCGGCGGTCAGCTGTTGTACCGCGTGGGAAGCGCTCAGATAGATGCCGTAAGCAATCATTGTCAGGACGACAAGGAGGAACAGCGGCGCGACGATCGCGAATTCGATCGCCGCAGCGCCGCGGTTGTCCTAAGAGAAGCGGTGGAGAATACTCATCTTTCACCTCGCAGGCTGACCGCGCTGGATATCGATCAGTGGTTGCGACTGTAGATCAAAGGATATTAATTTGGAATATCTAATAAACGTAATGGATGTACAGGAATGTTATGAAATTTGGTATGTTCCGGAAAATCAAAATCTTTCCGAGGAGTTTTTTTTGCAATGCAACCAAAGGTAAGTTGTAAGGAGATGCACGCATAAGGGGCTTCCGTTTCCCGCGCTGCGCCGATGTTTCGCTGCTACACGCACGCACAAGACCTGCGACCTTCAAGATTTCTGATGGCTCGTTCAGGGAAATGGATTTGACGCCGGAGAAGATCGGCGGCAACGTTTCTTTCAGGAACAGGGGACTGATATGACCGAGCGACATGCAGGCGGCTGCCTTTGCGGCGCCGTGCGATTTTCAACGACGGCGAAGCCTGGACCTGTCGTCGGCTGTCATTGCTCGCAATGCCGCCGGCAGACCGGGCTATACTACGCCGCCGCCGACGTGGCGCGCGCGGCTCTTTCGATCGAGGGCGCTGAGGCGATCCGCTGGTACCGATCGAGCGAGGGCGCGCAGCGCGGCTTCTGTTCGAATTGCGGTTCCGCGCTGTTCTGGCGGCGCGACGGATCGGCGCAGATTTCGGTCATGGCCGGCGCCTTCGATGCACCGAGCGGCCTGGCCTTCGGCTATCATATTTTCTGTGCCGACAAGGCCGATTTCTACGAGATCCCTGATGGCCTTCCGCAATACGCGGTGAATCCACCTTAAAGGGCGTCGGATTCATGTGACGCGCTTTAAGCTTTTATCTGATGCATGTCGTTGTCCCAAAACCGCTGCACACTTTGGGTGACATGCATTAGCTCTTTGCGGCAAGCGCGGCGCTGAGGCGGGCCACGTCCTCGCGCAGCCCCGTCAGCTCGGTCAGTACGTGCATGTCGATCTTCTGGTGCAGGGAGAGTACTTCGAGCTCGGCCTTAAGGTTGACCTCGTAATCCTTGGCGGCCTCGAAGCGGTCGCGCTCGGCCTGGCGGTTCTGCGACATCATGATGATCGGCGCCTGGATGGCGGCAAGCATCGACAGGATCAGGTTCAGGAAGACGAAGGGATAGGGATCGAAGGCGCCGGTCATCAGAATGATGGTGTTGATGACAGTCCAGGCGATGAGGAAAACGAAGAAGGCGATGATGAAGGACCAAGAGCCGCCGATGCGGGCGATGCTGTCGGCGATGCGCTCGCCGAAGGAGGCGTCGGCTGAGAAGGCGGCGTTGACATCCGTGGAGATGATCTTGCGTTCGTGTGCTTTCGCCAGCACGCGCTTTTCGATCTCGCCGAGTTCATCGGCCGGCTTATCGAAATGAAGATGCACGAAATTCGAAAGATTATACATGGCCTGTTTCCGATGCCCGTTATCACTTCGGCGCCAGTATTCCGCTCCGCCGGTAAATTGCAATGCGTATCGGCGCCGCGCGGCGCCATGCGCAATCCGTTCATAAAAATTTCGTCACCGTTAGGCGCCGCTTTTGGCGCCAACATGTTGCGGTCGTGAAAGGTGCAGGCTAAATAAATGACATGACACAGGAAAACGCCCTTTCTGATATCTTCCGCATCGCCATCGGCCAGCTCAATCCGACGGTCGGCGATGTCGCCGGCAATCTTGCCAAGGCGCGCGAGGCGCGTGCCGATGCGGGGCGGGAGGGCGCGCATCTGCTCGTCCTGACCGAGCTTTTCATCTCCGGCTATCCGCCGGAGGATCTGGTGCTGAAACCCGCTTTCATCCGCGCCTGCTGGAAGGCGGTCGAGAGCTTGGCGGCCGATACTGCCGATGGCGGGCCGGGCGTCATCATGGGCTTTCCCCGGCAGGACGAGACCGGCCGCTACAATTCGGTCGCCGTGCTCGACGCCGGCAAGGTGCTCGCGGTGCGTGACAAGATCGACCTGCCGAACTACGGTGAGTTCGATGAGAAGCGCGTCTTCGACCAGGGCGCTATGCCCGGGCCGGTGAATTTCCGCGGCGTGCGCATCGGCATTCCGATCTGCGAGGATATCTGGGGCGATCTCGGCGTCTGCGAGACGCTGGCCGAAAGCGGGGCTGAAATCCTGCTGTCGCCGAACGGTTCGCCCTATTATCGCGGCAAGGTCGATATTCGCCATCAGGTGGTGCTGAAGCAGGTGATCGAGACCGGCCTGCCGTTGATCTATGCCGCCCAGCTCGGCGGCCAGGACGAACTCGTCTTCGACGGGGCAAGCTTCGCCTTCAATGCCGACAAGTCGCTAGCCTTCCAGATGAGCCAGTTCGAGACGGCGCTCGCGGTGACGACATGGAAGCGCGGCGAAAACGGCTGGCATTGCGCTGAAGGGCCGATGGCGCATATCCCTGAAAGCGAGGAGGCCGATTACCGCGCCTGCCTGCTCGGCTTTCGCGACTACGTCAACAAGAACGGCTTCAAAACCGTGGTGCTCGGCCTTTCCGGCGGCATCGACTCGGCGATCTGCGCGGCAATCGCCGTCGATGCGCTCGGCGAGGAGCGGGTGCGCACCGTCATGCTGCCCTACCGCTATACTTCCGAGGATTCGCTGAAGGATGCGGCCGATTGCGCCAAGGCGCTCGGCTGCCGCTACGACATCGTGCCGATCGAACAGCCGGTGACGGGCTTCAGCACTGCGCTCTCCGCTCTCTTCCAGGGTACGGATAGCGGCATCACCGAAGAGAACCTGCAGAGCCGGGCGCGCGGCGTCATCCTGATGGCGATCTCCAACAAGTTTGGTTCGATGGTGGTGACGACGGGCAACAAGTCGGAAATGTCGGTCGGCTACGCCACGCTCTACGGCGACATGAACGGCGGCTTCAATCCGATCAAGGACCTCTACAAGATGCAGGTCTATGCGCTTTCCCGCTGGCGCAACGAAAACGTACCGGCGGGTGCGCTGGGGCCGTCAGGCGAGGTGATCCCGGAGAATATCATCGACAAGGCGCCATCGGCCGAGCTGCGTCCCGACCAGAAGGACCAGGATTCGCTGCCGCCCTATCCCGTGCTCGACGATATTCTCGAATGCCTTGTCGAGAAGGAAATGGCGGTCGAGGAGATCGTCGCGCGTGGCCATGATGTTGCGACCGTCCACCGGGTCGAGCATCTGCTCTATCTCGCCGAATACAAGCGCCGGCAATCGGCGCCGGGTGTTAAGATCACCAAGAAGAATTTTGGCCGCGACCGGCGTTATCCGATCACCAACCGCTTCAGGGATCGCTGACGCAATCGGGATCGCTGACGCAATCGGGATCACTGACGGCGGCAATTCAAAGTGCTCCAGCGTCCTTTACGCGTCTGAACGACGCGCGGCGCTGTAAGATTTTCGGGAGGAAACATGCGCAGCTCGGTCGAGATCTACAATGTCAGGACGGGCAGGGCCCGCGAGGTCTGGCAAACGGACAGGCTGGTGGAGGCGCCGAACTTCTCGCCGGATGGTTCCTACCTGCTGCTGAATGGCGACGGGCTGCTCCATCGCCTGCCGCTCGATGGTGGCGAGGTGGTCAAGGTCGATACCGGCTTTGCCGTCAACTGCAACAATGACCACGGCATTTCGCCCGATGGGACGAAGATTGTCATCTCCGACAAGACCGAATTCGGCAAATCGGCGATTTACACCTTGCCGATCGAAGGCGGCACGCCGCGGCTCGTCACCCAGAACCTGCCATCCTACTGGCATGGCTGGTCGCCGGACGGGCGCCAGCTTGCCTATTGCGGTATCCGCGACGACCTCTTCGATATCTACACTATCTCCGTCGATGGCGGCGCCGAAACGCGGCTGACGCATGGCGAGGGACGCAACGACGGGCCGGACTGGTCGGCGGATGGCCAGTGGATCTATTTCAACTCCAGCCGCACCGGGCTGATGCAGATCTGGCGCATCCATCCCAATGGCACCGAGCTCGAGCAGGTGACCTCGGACAATCAGGGCAATTGGTTCGCCCATCCATCGCCTGCCAATGACAAGGTGCTGATCCTGTCCTATGACCCTTCGGTGTTCGACCATCCGCGCGATCTCGACGTGCGCCTTCGGCTGATGGACATGGACGGCGGCAATCTGAGGACGCTGTTCGAGCTCTTCGGCGGGCAGGGCACGATCAACGTGCCCTGCTGGTCTCCTGACGGCGAAGAGTTCGCCTATGTCCGCTATTTCCCCGCCGACTAAACGCGGGTCCGGCGGCGCTCGCGGGCGGATGTCGCCAGGTCATCCAGCACTGCGACCGACATATCCCAGTCGATGCAGCCGTCGGTGATGGACTGGCCGTAAACCAGCGGCTTGCCGGGAACGAGGTCCTGGCGGCCGGCGACGAGGTTGCTTTCGATCATCATGCCGTTGATGTCGCCGTTTCCGGCGGCAATTTGGGCGGCAACGGATCTGACGACGAGCGGCTGGTTCATCGGGTCCTTGCCGCTATTGGCATGGCTGGCATCGATGAGGATGCGCGGGGCCACGCCGAGCTTGACGGCTTCGCTGGTGACGGCTTCGACATCAGCCGTCTCATAGTTCGGTCGCTTACCGCCGCGCAGGATGATGTGGCAGTCCTCATTGCCTGTCGTCGAGGCGATTGCTGCCTGTCCGTCTTTAGTCACTGCCGGAAAATGATGCGGCTGCGAGGCGGCGAGGATGGCATCCAGCGCGACGCGCACGCCTCCATCGGTGCCGTTCTTGAAGCCGATCGGGCAGGAAAGGCCGGAGGCAAGCTGCCGGTGCACCTGACTTTCGGTCGTGCGCGCGCCGATCGCGCCCCAGCTGACGAGATCAGTGATGTATTGCGGCGTGATCGTGTCGAGGAATTCGCAGCCGGCCGGAAGGCCCATGGCATTGATATCGAGCAGCAGGCGTCTCGCAATCCTCAACCCTTCCTCGATCCGGTAGCTGCCGTCGAGATGCGGGTCGTTCATCAGGCCCTTCCACCCGACGGTCGTGCGGGGCTTTTCGAAGTAGACGCGCATGACGATCTCGAGATCGCCGGCGAAGCGGCGGCGCTGTTCCGCCAGCCGTTTGGCATATTCCCTGGCGGCAACGGGGTCATGGATGGAGCAGGGGCCGATGACGACGAGCAGGCGATCGTCTTCGCCCCGGAGAATCTTATGGATCGCATCACGGTTGCTGGTCACGGTGTCGGTGACAGCAGCATTGCGGTGAATTTCCGCGATGATATCGGCGGGTTTGGTCAGCGGGGTGATTTCGACGATGCGCAGATCGTCAATGGTATCAGACACGGTATGGCTCCTGTTTGGTCATACCGGCGGAACAAAAAAGCCGCCAGGTAGACTAGCGGCTGTTCGGGTTGTCGTCGCGTCGAATTCAGTTACGCATGGACCCGCATCCGCTGAGAGTAGCGGTACCAATAAAATCGCGAGGCGTAGATTGATGTGATCGACATGAGGCGTATGTAGTGTCACGGCCACGCGTTGTCACGCAGAATTTTCTGCTTGAAAATCCGGCGTTCCCGGAGATGGCAACGGCTTCTGCGGAAGGGACATCCCCGGCGAGGCAAGAAGCGCGTCGCACTCGATCTCGTGCATGCGACGCGCTCAAAGCTTTATTTAAACCTGTCGCCCTAAAGATGCTTCCGGCCGACGGTCATTCGCACTGTTCTAGAAAACTGAGTTCCTGAGATCACAGGGCGTCGACGTTCACGCCGACGGTGATGGCGCCGATTGGTGTTCCCTTGTCGTCTGATATCGTGACGCTTGCCTGCGACTGCAGTGTCTGGGTCGACTCATCCTTTTCGATCTCATCGACGAAGACAGCGTCCTTGCCGGCTCCGAAAGACTTCTGGAACTTGCCCTCATCGCCCTGCCAGTAATCCGATGTGGTGTCGCTTTGACCGACATTCAGGCCTTTTGTATCCATGACGAAGATTTCCGTGATCTTGCCGCCGGAAGCCTCCTTCTTTCCCTGAAGGAATTTCGACAGGGCATTGTTGAGCACGCCATCGATCATTGAGTGGTCTGAGCCATCGACTTCGGCACGCCACTTCTTGTCAAGGGCGTCGACATCAGCAGCACTGAGATTGGCGTTGGCAGCGTTCTGCACCTTGATAGCCTCGATGATGGCGGGGTCGCTAAGCCAGGGCTTTACATCGCTTGTCACGTAGTCGGAGATCGGGGCAAGCTTGGCATCCTGTGCCATGGATACGCCGATCGGCATGGCAAATGCGGTGCAGGCCAAAAGAAATGCGGGCACGATTTTCTTCATAAGCGTTTCCTTCCTGATTATAGGTTGCTGAGAACTAAGGTTTATCGGATGCAGACGACGTCAGAACTCCTCCCAGGCACCGGGAGCAGCGGCAACGGCGGCGCTACCTGCATGACGTTGCGTGAAGGCTCTGGGCTCGGGACGAGCTTGGCGGGCGGCTTGAACGGGTTTGGGCTGGCTGGCGGTAGACGCACCAACTACGAACCTACCGGCCGAGTCCTGCAGCAGGCGTCCTTGCGACAGCAGTTCGTGGCAAGCCGCGTTGGTTTCCTCGACCATTGCCGCGTTCTGCTGTGTCGTCTGATCCATCTGGTTGATCGCGCTGTTGATTTCCTGCAGGCCCGTCGCCTGTTCGCGATAGGATTGGACGATGGAAGCGATGCTATCGCTGATGCGGTTGATCTGCTCTTCAATCTTCAGCAGGGCGTCACCGGTTTCGTTCACCAGCCCGACGCCCGCGGCAACTTCCTGGCCGGATACGTTGATCAGGTTCTTGATTTCCTTTGCGGCATTTGCCGACCGCTGGGCGAGTTCACGCACTTCCTGCGCGACGACCGCAAAACCCTTGCCGGCCTCGCCGGCGCGCGCCGCCTCGACACCGGCGTTCAGCGCCAGCAGGTTCGTCTGGAAGGCGATTTCGTCGATGACGCCGATAATGCGGCCGATCTGGCTTGACGAGGTTTGAATCCGGTCCATCGCGCCGATTGCATCGCGCACCACCGTCGCCGAGACATGGGCGCTCCGCTTTGTCTCCTCGACCAACTGCCCGGCATTTTCAGCCCGTTGCGACGATGTTCTGACCGTGTTGGTCACCTCATCCAGTGCCGCAGCGGTCTGTTCCAATGCTGCTGCCTGTTGCTCGGTCCGCCTGGCGAGTTGATCCGCGGAGACCGCCAGTTCGCTGGAGCCGGTTTCAACCGCCACGGAAGCGGTCTTGATCTCTGTCAGAGCGGCCGCGACCGCATCGACCATTTTGTTGAAATCCTGACGCAATTTATCAAATTCCGGACCGACATTGGCCAGGTGTATCGAGAAGTCGCCGGCGGCGAGCCCTTCCAATGCATTTGCGAGAGCGTTCATGACCAGCCGTTGCGTGTTGCTGGCCTCTTCGGTCAGCAATGCGTTGCGCGCCCGTTCGGCGCCGAGCGAAGCGCTCTGCTCGGCAGCGGCCTGCTCTCTCTCGACCTTCGCAATCGCCTCGTGACGGAAAACTTCCAATGCACGCGCCAGAAAGCCGATCTCGTCGCCATTTTCCCTGTAGGTGACGGGAGAGACCAGATCGCCTTTCTGCAACGCGCTGATTCGTTCGCTGATCACCCTGATGGGCCGGCCGACCAGGCTGCGCATAGCGAGAAGGAAGGCAACGACGGCCATGGCGGTGATCGCGGACTGCGTGAGCAGCGAAATGAGAACTTTCCGCCTGACTTCGGAAGCGATTTTTTCGACGGACCAGTTCGTGACGATGTAGCCGGTGGCCTTGCCCGATTTATCCAGCGGGAGCGGCGCGATGATCGTCACGACGCCGGCAGATATTCTACCGTCATCGATGGTCGTCTTTTCCGGTTTCGCGCTGAGGCTCTTCGCCAGATCGGCTGGTGCAGGCAAACCACTGACGCCATCGCGCGCCCACGTATCGACGGCGGCAGGTTCGGCGTTGAATGCGGCAAACTGCACAAGATCGAGTGAGGGGTCGTCGCGGTAGAGCGAATAAGCCTCTCGAACGGCGTTCGCCTTCCCCCATTTCACGCCGCCCGCTGCCAGAGATGCAAATTGCTCGGCATCCTTGGACCAGTTCGCCTTGGCGCCATCGATCAAGGCCCTGGTTTCGTACATCCAGGTATAGGTGGCGAAAGCGGAAATACCGCAGAGGTTCACGGCAACGATAATCGCCGCCAGCTTGGCGGTCAGAGGCATCGTTTTCAAAAATTGGAACATTCCGCGGCGGCCTAGAATTGCGGCTCAGTCGGACATGTTCCCGACTGGCGTATCAATACGGGCATCGACGCTGACGGTCACATCACGAGCCCTCATGCCCATGTCCTGATAGCAACCCAAAACGCGCAAACGCAGTGTGTATTTGATATGTGAATAAATCATAAAGTAGAATGGGGTGCTGGCGTACACGCGGGTCGTTTCACCCTGGCGCCTGCCGGCGCCAACCCCAGCGAACCGGCGGGTACTGCCGTATCGCGCTGGACGGTGGAGGAATGCTTCCATCGCGCAAGGCAGATCTGTTTCGATCAGCTATTTTCCGCCACGACCTCTTCAGGCTCGATGCGACGGCGCTTGCGGCCACGCGCCGTCAGTTCCGCGCCGGCATCGCGCGGCGGGCGCAGGATGGTGATACAGGCCAGTGCCGAAATCGCCGAGACGCTGAAGAAGGCGAGGTGGAAATCCGAGACCAGCAGCCTGCCGTCGTGAAAGCTGCTCGAAATTTCGAGGAAGCCGCCGGCGATCGCCACACCCATCGCCATGGAGATACGCTAGGCAACGGCATTGATCGCGGTCGCCTGGCTGCTGTCGGCGTCATCGACATCGCCGAAGGCCAATGCAGCGTGTCGGCGGCGGCGTGCGGGCCGCCTTGCCGCCGCCGCGCTTTCCTGAAATAGATGTGCCGTCAGGTGCCCGCCGGTAAGGCGGGAGAATCGGGAATCCGGTGCAAAGCCGGAACGTGCCCAACGCTGTAAGGCCGACGTTTGCCGCTTCATCACGCCACTGGCTTCTTGCCGGGAAGGCTGCGGCAGACGGATGACGCCCAGTCAGAAGACCGGCCTGGCTAGATAGACCGATCCGCGCGGACGGCGGGGCGGTTGCGTTGTTGGGGATTTGACGATGCGACCCTTTGATGAGGATGCCCTTTCGGCGGCGTCCGGTTTTTCCTTGGCCGAACGCGAGGCCGTCTATCATGCGATCATGACGCGGCGCGACGTTCGCGGCCAGTTCCTGCCCGATCCCTTGCCAGACGATGTTGTGGAGCGTCTGTTGACGGCCGCCCATCACGCGCCGTCGGTTGGTTTCATGCAGCCGTGGAATTTCATTCTGGTGAAAAGCCCGATTATGCGGGCGCGCGTCCGGGATGCCTTTGCCAGCGCCAACGAGGAGGCGGCGCTGATGTTCGAAGGCGAACGGCGGCAGGCCTACCGCTCGCTCAAGCTCGAAGGCATTGTCGAGGCGCCGCTCGGGATCTGCGTGACCTGCGATCCCACGCGCAGCGGCAGCGTGGTGCTGGGGCGTACGCACAATCCGAGGATGGATAGCTATTCCACAGTCTGCGCCATCCAGAACCTCTGGCTTGCGGCGCGGGCGGAAGGGGTCGGCATCGGCTGGGTCAGCATCTTTCATGAAGGCGACCTGAAGAGCATTCTCGGCATACCCGAGCATATCGAGGTGGTCGCCTGGCTCTGTGCCGGTTTCGTCGATCGGCTCTATGACGAGCCGGAACTCTCCGTCAAAGGTTGGCGGCAGCGGCTGCCGCTCGATGAACTGATCTTTCATGATGGATGGGGACGAAACGAGCCGTAAATAAAGTGCGTCGCATCGAAGATGCATGTCGCAGTCCCAAAACCGCCGCGCGGTTTTGGGTGGCTTGATTGATATCACTGCTGCTGTGGCTGCGGGCCCGGCGTTGCCGGATTGGCGAGGTCGATCGAGCCCTGGTCGCCGGCCAGAAACTGCGGGCCGACCTGACGGACGCGGTTCTGCGTGGGATCGTAGGGGCGCTCGGGAACGGATGGTTGCGGCGCGGCGGCATCCTTTACCGGCGGATTGGTGCGGATGGTGGTGATCGAGCCCTGCTGCGGCGGTTCGCTCACCGCCTGCTTGCCGCGCATCTCCTCATAGTAAGCGGTGAGATTGCAGGCGCAGGAGGACTTTTCCCCGGGCGTGCGGTTCTTGTAGGCAAAGGCATTTTTCATGGCGCTGTAGGGCGTGCCGGTTGCGACCGAGATCATGTTCGAGGCTTCGGTGCTCGTCACGTCACGATAAAACAGTTCGGTCTCGATGCCCGGGCACATCTTGGCGCAGGTCTGGGCGTCGCGGCCGAAATCGACCGACGTGGCGTTCGAGCTGATCGGGAAGAAGCCGCCGTCGCAACTGCGCACGCACATGGTGCTGACCGGAGAGAGCATCTCGGCCCGCGGCACGCCGTAACGCGGATCGACCTCGTCACCGCCGCCGAGCGGAATGAAGGTATCGGTGCGCATCGCCTGTTCCTCAATGCTCGGAGCCGGTTCGTCGGCGCTGCGATCGCTCGGGGCATAGAAGTTTTCGCTGTTGCAGCCATTACGGTCGAGAGCGGCAATGAGTTCGCGGCGCGCGCCGTCATTGCCGTCGGTCTGGTTGCGCAGCTCGTCACGGCGATCCTGGAGATAGCGGATATTGTCGATCATCCGGGCTTCGGCGTGCGCGAGTTCGCCGCAATAATCGGCATTCTCGCCGCCGATGACGACCAAGCTGCCCGAGGTGCAGCCATTGCTGCGCAGCTCGTTGCGGACCTTGCGCAGCTCGAGGTTCTGCTCGGCCATGGCGCTGGCGTATTGGCGCGCTTCCGGACCATTGCCGTTACCGATCGATCTCGGCAGGTCGGCGAGGCGGCCACGCAGATCCTCACAGATAGCAATGGTCTGCGCGGCAGCGGGTGCTGCGAAGACAAGGAAGAGGGCAAGAGACAGGTTTCGGCGTTTCACGGCGTCGTCCCGAAATGAGCAAAGAATCGATCGGTCGTTTGCGGCCCCGATCGCCGCGGGTTTCTCTTAGTGTATTTCTCTTAATAAGCTGGGCTAAATTCCTAGCGTATTTTCGCGATTTTATCCAGCGGACCGCTAGAGACCCAGTGTTCGATTATGAAGACGCTACCGATGGTAATCAACGAGGCCAAGTACTCCACTCCAATCTCCTCGGTCGCTGGGAACGTACTCATATCCGGACGTCGAAAATGACAGGTATTGCCAACGAACTCCGCTCCCCCGTAACGACAGTCGGGATACCCGAAGCTCAACACGGCCTCCATGTCTTCGTGGACGGTTGTTATGAACCCGGTTCTGGGCACGGAGGCTGGGCATTCGTCGTTAATCGCGATGCAGCGGAAATCGCGTCCGGCTTTGGTGGCGCGGAAGATTCCGCCAATAATTCGATGGAAGTGATGGCCGTCCTCAAGGCTGTGGTCTGGATCAACAGCGAGGCAAGCGGCGAGCCCGCGACAATCTGGTCCGATTCCGTCTACGCCATCAAAGGCTGCAACAGCCGGCGACATATCTGGAAAAACAACGGCTGGAAGAAAAGCAACCCGAATGGCAATGCCCGAAACCGAACGATCGCCAATGTGGAACTCTGGAAAGCAGTCGATCTTCGACTATCCCAGAACGTTCTGGTGACCATTGCCTGGTGCAAGGGCCATGCCGGCATTGCCGGTAACGAGCGCGCGGATGCGCTTGCGGATAGAGGATGCCTGTCGTTACGGGGCGCCTGATATGGCATCAGAACATATGTCGGAGCGGCTTCGATGGCCGCTCGTACCAAAGGATTTTATCCGAGGCCCCGTGCCCTGATATCTGCTGCAAATCAACCGGCTGCAGATGCCCGGGACAAGCCAGGGCAAGCCCGAGCATGACGAAAGAGGCGTTGCCGGCTTTGTCGGCGGTCTCAGCCGGCTCAGGCGGGTTGCGATGCCTCGACGACGGCGAGTGCCGCCATATTGACGACGCCGCGGGAGGTGACCGAGGGGGCGAGAATGTGGGCGGGCAGGGCAGTGCCGAGCAGGATCGGGCCGACATGCAGGCCGTCGGTCATCGACTTCACGACGCCGAGGGTGATGTTGGCGGCATCGAGGTTCGGGAAGACCAGGAGGTTCGCCTCGTCGTGCAGGGTCGTGTCCGGCATGACGCGCTTGCGTAGTGCCTCGGTGATGGCGCTTTCACCGTGCATCTCGCCGTCGACCTCAAGGTCGGGCGCGGCGTCGCGCACGAGCTGCAGGGCGTTGCGCATCTTCGTGGCGCTTTCGGATTCACGCGAGCCGAAATTGGAATGCGAGACCAGCGCGGCGCGCGGCGTGAGGCCGAAACGGCGGATTTCCTCGGCCGCCAGCACCGTCGCCTCGGCGACCTCCTCGGCGGTCGGATTGAAGGTCACATAGGTGTCGGTGAAGAAGGTGGCGCCGCGCTGCGAGATCATCAGGCTGAGGGCGGAGAAATCGCGGACATTCTTGCGCTTGCCGATGATTTGGCGGACATCGCGCAGGTGCTTCTCGTAGCGGCCTTCGAGGCCGCAAATCAGCGCATCGGCCTCTCCACGCCTGAGCGCCAGCGCGCCGATTACGGTGGTGTTGGTGCGCACGATCGTGCGGGCAGCTTCCGGGATGACGCCGCGGCGGCCGACGAGGGAGAAATAGAGATCGACATATTCGCGGAAGCGTGGATCGTCTTCCGGATTGATGACCTCGAAATCCTGCAGCGGGCGGATGCGCAGTCCGTAGCGCTTGAGGCGCGTCTCGATGACTTGCGGGCGGCCGATCAGGATCGGTTCGGCAAGGCCTTCCTCGAGCAGCACCTGGGCGGCGCGCAGCACGCGCTCGTCCTCGCCTTCGGAAAAGATGACTCGCTTGCGCTCGGCGGCCTTGGCCGCGGTGAAGATCGGCTTCATGACGAAGCCGGAGCGGAAGACGAAGCGGTTCAGCTGGTCGAGATAGGCGTCGAAATCCTGGATCGGGCGGCGCGCGACGCCGCTCTGTTCTGCGGCCTTGGCAACGGCAGGCGCGATGCGCAGGATAAGGCGCGGATCGAAGGGCGACGGGATCAGGTAATCGGGGCCGAAGACCGGCGTCTCGCCGGAATAGGCGCGCGCGGCAACATCGGACGGCTCTTCGCGGGCAAGGGCTGCGATGGCGCGCACCGCCGCCATCTTCATTTCCTCGTTGATCGTCTCGGCGCCGCAATCGAGCGCGCCGCGGAAGATATAGGGAAAGCAGAGGACGTTGTTGACCTGGTTGGCGAAATCCGAACGGCCGGTGCAGATCATTGCGTCGGGGCGGGCGGCACGGGCGAGATCGGGCATGATCTCCGGCGTCGGATTGGCGAGCGCCATGATCAGCGGTTTGTCGGCCATCTGCGCCAGCAGTTCCGGCTTCAGTACGCCGGCGGCGGAAAGGCCCAGGAAGACGTCGGCGCCGCCGATATTTTCGGCAAGCGTGCGCGTCTCGCTCTTCTGGGCGTAGATGGATTTCCATTCGTCCATCAGCTCGACCCGGCCCTCATAGACGAGGCCTTCGAGATCGTGGACCCAGATGTTTTCGCGCTTCGCCCCGAGAATGACCAGCAGGTTGAGGCAGGCAAGGGCGGCAGCACCGGCGCCGGAGGCAACGATCTTGATGTCGGCGATATCCTTGCCGGCGAGTTCCAGCCCGTTCAGGATCGCGGCGGCAACGATGATCGCCGTGCCGTGCTGGTCGTCGTGGAAGACCGGGATTTTCATCTTCTCGCGCAGGCGCCGCTCGACCTCGAAACATTCCGGCGCCTTGATGTCCTCAAGGTTGATGCCGCCGAAAGTCGGCTCCAGCGAGGCGATGGTCGAAACCATCTGGTCGACGGCTGCCGCGTCGATCTCGATGTCGAAGACGTCGATGCCGGCGAATTTCTTGAAGAGCACGGCCTTGCCCTCCATGACGGGCTTGGAGGCAAGCGGGCCGATATTGCCGAGGCCAAGCACGGCGGTGCCGTTGGAGATGACGGCGACGAGATTGGCGCGCGAGGTATATTCGGCCGCCATTTCGGGATTGTCGCGGATGGCAAGGCAAGGGGCGGCAACGCCCGGAGAATAGGCGAGCGCCAGGTCGCGTTGGTTGCCGAGCGGCTTGGTCGCCTGGATTTCCAGCTTGCCGGGGCGGGGATAGCGGTGGAAGAAAAGCGCCTGCTCGTCGAGATCGCCGCTCGTCAGGTTCTTTTCCGTCTTCGATTTTTCCAGGTGATCCATCGCCGCCTCCGTGCACGTCTTTTGAGCTCCCTCCATACATCAATCGGCTACGGGCGACAGTATGGAAATGGCGGAGTTGGCGAGTTTTTGTCCGGGCAACAAAAACATCCCGCCCTCACGGCGGGATGTCGGTCTGCTGATCGATGAGAGACCTCAGGCGGCGATGTTGATCCAGGCCGGGGCGATGGCGGTTCCCCGGCCAAGGCCGTAGCCGAGGCGGATATTGAGCATGCCCAGCGGTTCCAGGAGCTTGGCAGCGTCGAGGCCTCCGGTCTTTTCGACGGCAAATCCTGCGTCCACGACCAGTCTGGAAACCTTTTCCACCGCGTCTTCGTCATTTCCGGCGACAAAAACCGGCACCTTGGCCGTGGCATCGCGGGACGCGTTGAAGAGTTCGGCGAAGATGGTGTTGAAAGCTTTGACCACCTTGGCGCCGGTCGCGGCATTCTGGATTTTGTCGGCGGCGGAGGTCTCGTGGCCAAAGAGCAGACCGGAGAAATCAGGCTTCAGGGGATTGCTGATGTCGACGACGATCTTGCCAGAGAGTGACGGCGAGGCGGCAATCTCGAGGGCGCTGGCATAGGGAACGGCGAGGATGACGATACCCGCGGCGGCGATCGCCTCTACAATGGTGGCGCTTTCAACACCGAGGCTTTCGGCAAGGCTGCGCGCGGCCTGCTCGTTGCGTCCCGCAACGATCAGGTCCGTCTTCCCGGCAAGCCGCGTGGCCAGGCCCTTGCCCATGTTTCCGATGCCGATAATTGCAGTCTTCATCATTCTGTCTCCTGTTTGCGATGCGATGGTCACAGGGATACATCCGAAATATTCCGTCGTTAATTGCGTTGATTCCGATAATAGAATTGCATAAAAGTATCGAATGCCCGATCTCTTGAACTTGCAGACCCTCATTGCCGCGGCGACAGCGGGAAGCTTTGCCGGCGCGGCGAAACGGCTCGGCATTTCGCCTGCCATTGTCGGCAGGCGTATTCAGGCGCTGGAGCAGGAGTATGGGGTCAAGCTGATCGAACGCACGACGCGTACGCAGCGGCTGACCGAGGTCGGGTCCCGCTTCCTGGTCAAGGCAAACAGAATCATCGATGAGCTGGAGGAACTCAACGAGATCTCTCGCCCCGACGCCGAGGCCATGTCGGGACGCCTGCGTCTAAGCGCTCCGACGACATTGGGAATCAAGCGGCTTGCACCTGTGATGGCCGAACTCGCGGAGCGGCATCCAGCACTTTCGGTCGAGCTCAATCTCAGCGACCGCAATGTCGACTTGGTGGCCGAAGGGTATGATCTGGCGATCCGCATCGGCGAATTGAAGCCCTCGTCGCTTATCGCGCGGCGCGTCGGCAGCTATCATTTCGTCTGCTGCGCCTCTCCAACCTATCTCGATAGATTTGCCGTGCCGGAGAGGCCTGAGGATCTTCGCCTCGGCCGCTGCATCCTCAACCTCAATCTCGTTCCCCGCGACGAATGGCCGTTCGTGACAAAGGGCGGGGAGAGTTTCACGGTCGGGGTTCGCGGCAACATCGAGATCGACAATGGAGAGGCGCTGCGGACGGCGGCGCTTGCCGGGGCAGGCATCATCTACGTCCCGGTGGATCTCGTGGCGGAAGACATAACGAATGGCCGGCTTGTGGAGGTGCTTGCCGGCTGGCGGAAACTGGTGCTGCCGATCCACGGCATCCATCCGTCACGCCGGTTCGTGCCCGGCAGGATTGGCGCGGTCATTGATGCCATTGCTCGGGGGCTGCGGGATTAGCGGTTGTTCCGCCGCTTGCGGGATTGCCGCCGTAGGCGTCGATTTCCCATGAAAATTCAATAGGAAGTCGCTTCCTTTCCTTGCTGCCGCCGAGGGCTAATCCTTTTCGAAACTTGTTTGAGGACCGCAGCAAGCGCAAAATGCCGGCCGCGACGGTGCGGGGCGCCGGTCGCATGGAGGAAACCATGGACAATTTGAACCTGACGACCCTGCAAAAGGGGCAGACGATGGTCAATGACGTGGCCATCGACGCTTTTGCCGCCGGATTTCGCGGCAGTCTCCTGACCAGCAAAGACATGGATTACAACGAGGCGCGGACGATCTGGAATGCGATGATCGACCGCCGGCCCGGGCTTATCGCGTGCTGCGCCGGTGCTGCCGATGTCGTGCGGGCGGTGCGGTTTGCACGCGACAATAATCTGCTCCTTTCGGTGCGTGGTGGCGGCCACGGCATTGCCGGCAATGCGGTCTGCGAGGGCGGTGTCGTCATCGACCTGTCGGCGATGAAATCGGTGCGGGTCGATCCGCAAATGCGGCGCGCCAGGATCGAGCCGGGCGCAACGCTTGCCGACGTCGACCAGGAAACGCTGGCCTTCGGGTTGGCTCTGCCGACCGGCATCAATTCCACCACCGGCATCGCCGGCCTGACGCTCGGCGGCGGCTTCGGCTGGCTGACCCGCAAATTCGGGCTGACCATCGACAATCTGCTTTCGGTTGATGTGGTGACGGCCGACGGCGAATTGGTCAAGGCGAGCGAGACGGAAAAACCCGACCTCTTCTGGGCGCTACGCGGCGGTGGCGGCAATTTCGGCGTCGTGACCTCGTTCGAGTTCAACCTCAACCCCCTCAACACGGAGGTTCTCGCTGGGCTCGTCGTGCATCCCTTCGCCGATGCGGAAATGGTGCTCAAGGAGTACCGACAGGCGCTGGAAGCGGCACCTGACGAACTGACCTGCTGGGTGGTGATGCGCCAGGCGCCGCCGCTGCCGTTCCTTCCTGCGGAATGGCACGGCAAGGAAATAGTCGTGCTCGCCATGTGCTATTGCGGAGATATCGCGGACGGCGAAAAGGCGACGGCCAGATTGCGCGCGATCGGAAATCCGATTGCCGACGTCGTCGGCCCGGTGCCGTTCACCGGTTGGCAGCAGGCGTTCGACCCGCTGCTCACGCCAGGTGCGCGCAATTACTGGAAGAGCCAGGATTTCGCCTCGCTTTCGGATCCGGCGATCGACGTCCTGCTCGGTGCCGTGCGCAAGCTGCCCGGCCCGGAATGCGAGATCTTCATCGGCCATGTCGGCGGCGCTGCCGGCCGCGTGCCCACCGAGGCCACCGCATTTCCGCAGCGAAGTTCGCATTTCGTCATGAATGTGCATGCGCGCTGGCGGGAGACCGGGATGGATGGAAGCTGTATCGGTTGGGCGCGGGAGCTTTTCGAGGCAACCAATCCGCATGCTGTGGGAACCGCCTACATCAACTTCATGCCGGAAGACGAAACCGATCGGGTCGAAATGGCATACGGGACCAACTACCACCGCCTTGCCGAAATCAAGCTGCGCTACGATCCGAACAACCTGTTCCGTATGAACCAGAACGTCAAACCCGTGGCGGCCGTACGCGCCGCCTAACGGGAATGGCGCAAAATCAAGGCGTTGGAGCCTCCGCTGCGCGTTTACGCGCGGCGGCACGATGTTCTGGCGCTCGTAGCATGATGTCCTTGGCCGGTAACATGCCGACCGTTTCAGTCCGGCGTCGCTATCCGCCGGGCTTCGGCGTGATCGTCACGTCAGCGCCATAGGCATCGCGCAGGTCGCCTTCCTGTCCCGGCTGCCGGTCGGCGGCCTGATGCAGCAGGATCGACTCGTATCCTTGCGAGCGCGTCCCCTCGATCATCGTGATATCGGCGTTTCCAGGATTGTCGGAGCGCTCGAACCACTCGACGGGGCGGTGCAGGAAATTCATTTCGACCGCCCGGTTGGTGACGCCATGGCCGACGATCACCACGTTGTGGTCGCTACTTTCGGCATCGTGCATGACGGTCTGGAGGAACAGGCGCACCCGCTGGGCCACATCCGCCCGGCTCTCGCCATCCGGCGGCCGTGCGTAGAACTTGCCGCTGTTGCTGCGCAGCCTCGCCCATTTTTCGAACTCCTCGGGAAACTTCTGCTTCTGTTCGGCGTGGTCGTAGATTTCGGTGAAGAGACCGAAATCCTGCTCGCGCAGCAGATAATCTTCCCTGATATCGCCGATAAAACTTTCCGGCAGGGCTTCGAGCAGCGCATCCTTGCTCTGCCGCGTCCGCAGAAAGGGCGAATACCAGATATCCAGCTTGCCGAAAGCTGTGCTCGGCAGTGCTTGCAGATAGGATGCGATCACGCCGCCTGCTTCGAGAGCCTGCCGATGGCCCCACTGCGTCAGCGGCACATTGTGATCGCCGAATTGGCGGTAGGCCCGTTCGTTGATGTTGCCGAGGGATTCGCCGTGGCGAACGAGAAAGAGACGCATCAGCCATCCCGCATTGTCGGACATGAATCGCCGTCATCATGAACGCCCTGAATGCACAGGGCAACCTCGTCAGTGGGCTTGGCGGTGACGGGCGTGCTGCCCGCGCGGCGATGGGCATGCTGTCCGCGCGGCGACGGCCAGGCGGCCGCGCGGCGACGGCCAGGCGGCCGCGCGGGATGAACAGGTTTGCAGGGCTTTTCCCCAGCTTGTCATCTTCCTGAAACACGAGTCTGGTTTTGGAAGGCTAGATGAAAGATGGGACATGAGCGGCAGCTCGTGAAAGACATGATGGAACCCAGACATTTCCGCACGCTCTTCATTTCCGATGTCCATCTCGGCTCGAAGGCCGCGAAGGCCGACTTCCTGCTGGATTTCCTGCGCCACCACGAGGCCGATACGATCGTGCTCGTCGGCGACATCGTCGATGGCTGGCGCCTGAAGCGCAGCTGGTACTGGCCGCAGGTTTGCAACGACGTCGTCCAGAAGCTGCTGCGCAAGGCGCGCAAGGGCACCCGCGTCGTCTATATTCCCGGCAATCACGACGAATTCCTGCGCGCCTTCCCGGGCATGCATTTCGGCGGCATCGAAGTCGTCGAGCGCATGATGCATGACGGTGCCGATGGCAAGAAATATCTGATCCTGCACGGCGACGAGTTCGACATCGTGGTCCGCAACGCCCGACTGCTGGCCTATCTCGGCGACTGGGCCTATGACACGGCGATCCGCATCAACATCATCCTGGCGGCGGTGCGCCGCCGGCTCGGCATGCCCTATTGGTCGTTCTCGGCCTGGGCGAAGCTGCAGGTCAAACATGCCGTCAATTTCATCGGTGAATTCGAGCGCGTCGTAGCCGAGGAAGCCCGCAAAAACGGCGCCGACGGGGTGATCTGCGGACATATCCACCATGCCATCATCCAGGACATGGACGGCATCCGCTACATCAATACCGGCGATTGGGTGGAAAGCTGCACGGCGGTCGCCGAGCACGAGGATGGCACGTTCGAACTGATAACATGGCGGGCGCTTGCCAGTAGCGTGCCGGCGCTTGCCGCCATCGAAATGCATGATGAGGACGAACTGGCCCCGCAGGCCGCTTAATTCCGGCGGCGGGGCGTCCGCGCCTGCGCTTTACAGCGCCGCGCGTCTTTTCAGACCCGTAAAGGACGCCGTAAACACTTAAAATAATACAGCAGGTATTTGGCCGTTACCGTTTGGCGACAGGCCCCATTTATTTTCTAAAACGTTTCAGAACGGCAATTTCTCGCAATAGTCGCCTCCAGGGTTGTGTGTTAGGACAGCGTCCAGTTTCCTGCAGGTCCACCCATGATTCCCGCTCAAAATTCCCCGACGGGTGAGGGAGCGCCGCCGCGCTTCCGGCTGCTCAGCGCGCTTTCCTATTGTGCGCCGCTGCTCGTCAACGGCATCGTTCTGCCGTTCTTTCCCGTCTGGCTCGCAACCCACAGCTTCAGCGACCACGAGATCGGCATTATCCTTGCGATACCCATGGTGGTTCGCGTGCTGGTGGCGCCTGTCGTCGCAATGATCGCCGACCGCTTGAAGGAGCGCGCCGACGTGCTGCTCTGGTCGGGCGGCCTGTCGCTGCTGACGGCGATCACGCTCTTCTGGACGACGACCTTCTGGCCCGTAACGATCGTCTATGCGCTGCAGGGCGCCACCTTCGCGCCCTATGTGCCCGTCGTCGAATCGATCGTCATCTCGGGTGTGCGCCGCTGGGGGCTTGATTACGGGTCGATGCGCGTATGGGGCTCGATCGCCTTCATCGTTTCGACGCTGGCCGGCGGCCAGTTGATCAGTCGGTGGGGCGGAGAGATGGTACTGCCGGTCATGGTATTCGGCTTTATCATGACCGTTGTCATGGCGATCTTCTGTCCGCGCATCGGGCCGACACGGCGGCGCGGCCAGCCGATCAATATTCCGGCCGCTACCGGCAGCGGCCTGCGCGAGCCGCATCTTCTTCTGCTTCTGATCGGCGTCGCCATCCAGCAGTCGAGCCATGCGGTGCTGAACGCCTTTTCCTCGATCTACTGGCATCAGCTCGGCTTCTCCGGCACTGAGGTCGGGCTGCTCTGGAGCGCCGGCGTCGCTTCGGAAGTGACGGTGTTCTTCCTGTCGAAGCGTCTCAACCGTCGCTATGACGCCTGGACGCTGATCCGCTTCGGCTGCGCCGTCAGCGTCTGCCGCTGGATCCTGTTTCCGATGAATACCGGCTTTGCCGGTTTCTTCCTGCTGCAATGTTTCCACGGCTTCACCTACGCCTTCGTGCATACCGGTGTGCAGCGGCGGATCATGGCGACGGTGCAGGAGACGCAGGAATCCTCGGCGCAAGGCGCCTATTTCTTTTATGTCGGCATGGCGATGGCGCTGATGACCCTGGCATCGGGTTATCTCTATTCCTGGCTTGGCGTCGTCAGCTATTACGTCATGGCCGTGGTCGCGTTCTCCGGACTCGGCCTCGTCATCTCAGCCTATTATCTTCAGCCCCAGAGGGTGCTTTCGGGTGGAAAGACCAGGGAAGCGGCGTAACGCAGGCCGGGTTCGCGGTCGCGGGCAAGCAGCAGCGGACCGTCGAGATCGACGAAATCGGCATTCTGGGCGAGCAGAACGGCGGGCGCCATGGCAAGCGAGGTGCCGACCATGCAGCCGATCATGATTCTGAATCCAAGCCGTTCGGCTTCAGCCTTCATCGACAGCGCCTCCGTCAGGCCACCCGTCTTGTCGAGCTTGATGTTGATCGCGTCGTAGCGGTCGGCAAGGCTTGCGAGATCGCCGGTGTGGTGGACGCTCTCGTCGGCGCAGACGAGAAGCGGGCGGCGGATTTCGGCGAGCAGCCCATCGCGGCCAGCCGGCAGCGGCTGCTCGACGAGGGCGATGCCTGCTTCCGCGGCGATATGGAGATAACGCTCCAACACGGCCTCCGGCCAGCCCTCATTGGCGTCGAGAATGATGGCGGCATCGGGCGCGGCGACGCGGACGGCGCGGATGCGGCTTTCATCGTCGCCGGTGCCGACCTTGACCTTCAGCAGGGCGCGGCCGGCATGCTCGCGTGCCTGGGCGGCCATCACCTCCGGCTCGCCGAGCGAGATGGTGTAGGCGGTGGTGAGCGGCTGCGGAGCGGCAATGCCGAGGCGGGCGGCGACGCTGTCTTCGGTCTGCTTCGCCTGGAGGTCCCAGAGGGCGCAGTCGACGGCATTGCGGGCCGCACCCGGCGGCATGGCCGACAGTAGGTCATGGTGGGAAATGCCGGCCTCGATCAGCGGTCGCGCCGCTTCGATCTGGGCGAAAACGCTCTGCATGGTCTCGCCGTAGCGGCGGTAAGGCACGCATTCGCCGCGCCCCTGCGCGCCCGCTTCGACAAGCGTGCAGGTGATGACCTCGGCTTCGGTCTTTGCCCCGCGCGAGATGGTGAAGGTCCCGGCAATCGGAAAGGAATTCATCTGGATATCGAGGGTGCGCGGCATTATTGCTCTCCTACGAGCATGGAAATTGCACGGTGCTTCTGTATATTGACGCGCCGGGCGACGAACGATCTGCTTCGCGATTCGGCAATGTCGCTATAAGCCTTGAAAGACACAAGTATCTTGAACGCCGAGAATCGCAACGTTGCCTCTCTTGATGTGGACGACCAGGCTGATGGCTCGGGACAGCGTGTGCGTCTTCAAGGAAATTGGCGCAGCGCCTACATCCATCTGGTGCTGCGCGATTTCGAAAAGCTGCTGCAGAAAAAGACCGGTGACCTGACTGTAGACCTCTCGGCCGTTTCGGATATCGACACCGCCGGCATCTGGCTGCTGTGCCGGCTGAAGAAACAAGAAGAAGCGGGCGGCCGGGTGGTTCGCTTCGAAGGCACCAATCCGCATATCGACGAAATGCTGGAGATGTTTTCCGAGGAGCCGGCCAAGCCCGAGCCGGAGCAGACGGAGAAAGTCTCGCTTATTGCACGCATCTTCACACCGATCGGCAAAATGACCTATGAGGTCTGGGACAATTTCGCTGCCGCCATGTATATCCTCGGCTCGGCGGTGCGTGGCGCCCAGATGAAGTTCGGCCGCGGCAGCGGCGTTTCACCGGCCTCGATCGTCAACCAGATCGATCATATGGGCGTTCGCGCCGTCCCGATCATTCTTTTGATGTCGTTTCTGATCGGGGCGATCATTGCTCAGCAGGGCGCCTTTCAGCTGCGCTACTTCGGCGCTGAGGTTTTTGTCGTCGATCTCGTCGGCATTCTGCAATTGCGCGAAATCGGCGTGCTTCTGACCTCGATCATGATCGCCGGCCGCTCGGGCAGCGCGATCACCGCCGAAATCGGCTCGATGAAGATGCGCGAGGAGATCGATGCGCTGAAAGTGATGGGCCTGAACCCGATCGGCGTGCTGATCTTCCCCCGGCTGGTGGCGCTGACCATCGCGCTTCCGCTTTTGACGGTGCTCGCGAATTTCGCTTCGCTGGGCGGTGCTGCCGCCGTCGCCTGGGGATATTCCGGCATCACCTTCGCCAACTTCCTGTCGCGCCTGCACGAGGCGGTGACGCTGTCGACGGTGCTGTCGGGCATGATCAAGGCGCCGTTCATGGCGCTGGTCATTGGCATCGTCGCCGCCGTCGAGGGGCTGAAGGTCGGTGGCAGCGCGGAATCCCTCGGCCAGCATGTGACAGCCTCGGTGGTGAAGGCGATTTTCGTCGTCATCCTGATGGACGGGCTTTTTGCGATGTTCTATGCAGCGATCGATTTCTAGGATGGCGGACCGCGTGGACGAGAAACCGATCGATATGGAAGACAAGGACGAAAGGGACATCGTGCTGTCGGCGCGCGACGTCACCGTCGGCTTCGGCTCCAAGGTCGTGCTCGACAATCTGAACCTCAATATCTACCGCGGCGAGATCCTCGGCTTCGTCGGCGCGTCTGGCACCGGCAAATCGGTGCTGATGCGCACTGTGCTCCGGCTGCTGCCGCGCCGCTCCGGCACGATCAAGATCCTCGGCCAGAATTTCGACGAACTCGACGAGCCGCAGCGCAACGCGCTCGACATGCGGCTCGGCGTGCTGTTCCAGCAGGGAGCACTGTTTTCGTCGCTGACCGTCAAGGAAAACATCCAGGTGCCGATGCGCGAATATCTCGACCTGCCGACCTCGCTCATGGACGAGCTGGCGTATCTGAAGATCCGTATGGTCGGGCTTGCAGCCGATGCCGCCGACAAATATCCATCCGAACTGTCCGGCGGCATGATCAAGCGCGCAGCTCTGGCGCGCGCGCTGTCACTCGATCCGGAACTGGTCTTCCTGGACGAGCCAACCTCCGGCCTCGACCCGATCGGCGCGGCCGAATTCGACGAACTGATCGCCAACCTGCGCGATAGTCTGGGATTGACCGTGTATATGGTCACGCACGACCTCGACAGCCTGTTTTCGGTCTGCGACCGTATTGCCGTGCTCGGAAAGAAGCGCGTAATGGTGGAAGGCACGATCGACGACATGCTGGCCTATGACGATCCGTGGGTGCAGGCCTATTTCAAGGGCAAACGCGCGCGGTCGATCGTGCCGCAGAACGCTGCTGCCGCGCGGCACGACAGCAGCGGAAAGTGACCGGATAAGATGGAAACCAAAGCCAATTACACGATTGTCGGTTTTTTCACGGTGCTGGTGATCGCGGCTGCCTTCGGCTTCGTCTACTGGATGGCCGAATATGGCCGCGGCGGCCCGATGACGGAACTGATCGTGCGTATTCCGGGCTCGGCCAACGGCCTCAGCGTCGGCTCGCCGGTGCGCTTCAACGGCATCCAGATCGGCTCGGTGCAGACGTTGTCGATCGATGCCGACGATCCGCAATATTCGCTGGCCTTCACCCAGGTGCGAACCGATGCGCCGATCTACCCCTCGACCAAGGCCGCCCTTGAAATCCAGGGCTTGACCGGCGCTGCCTATATCGAACTGTCAGGCGGCCGGAAGGGCGAGGAAAGCATCCTCCAGCATGCGATCGACAACGGTAAACGCGCCGTCATCGTCGCCGACCAGTCAAGCGTCACCAATCTGCTGGCAACAGCCGACAAGATCCTCGATCGTGCCAACGACGCGGTTGGTGAACTTCAAGGTTTCATCGAAGATTCGCGCGGGCCGCTGACCGAGACTTTCAAGAATGCCGAGACGTTCTCGGATGCGCTTGCCAAGAATTCCGGCAATATCGACTCCTTCCTGCAGAGCGTGGGTGAACTCTCCAATACGGTGAAGGCGGTCTCCGGTCGTGTCGATTCGACGCTTCAAGCCGTCGAAAAGCTGGTCAAGGCGGTCGATGCACAGAAGATCGACAACATCGTCTCCAATGCCGAGAAGATTACCGCCAATGTCGCCGATGCTTCGGGCGACCTCAAGGGCGCGATCCAGAAGTTCGACGAGACGGCCACCACCTTCAACGATTTCGGCAAGCAGGCGCAGGCGACACTCGACCGCGTCGATACGCTCGTTGCCCAGATCGACCCGGCGAAGGTGAAGGGTTCGGTCGACGATATCGCGCAGGCGACCAAGGATGCGCGCGCTGCCGTCGCCTCGATCCGCGATGTCGCCAACACGGTTTCGGCGCGTCAGAAAGATATCGACCAGACGATCCAGGACGTGTCGCAGCTTTCCAACAAGCTGAATTCGGCCTCGACCCGCATCGACGGCATTCTCATCAAGGTCGATGCGCTGCTCGGCACCGACAATACGCAATCGCTGTTCACTGAGGCGCGCGAGACGCTGGAATCCTTCAAGAAGGTGGCCGACAGCCTGAATTCTCGCATCGGGCCGATCGCCGACAATCTGCAGAAATTCTCGAGCGGCGGCTTGCGCGACGTGCAGACTCTCGTCAACGACATGCGCGGAACCGTGAGCAATCTGAACGATACGATCAGCAACTTCGACCGCAATCCGCAACGCCTGATCTTCGGCGGGGAAACGGTCAAGCAATATGACGGCCGGACGCGGCGTTAAACTGGGGAAGTCAGGGGTAGCCGAATATGGTCGCATCGCATCTGTCGTCACGCCGTTCTTGGATCAGGGGAACGGTGATCGCGCTGCCGCTGACGGCGCTGATCCTTTCGGGGTGCGGCACCGCGGCCAAGAACGACACCTATGACCTGCCCGCCGCCGTCGATGGCAGCGGGCCCGCGGCCAAATCCCGCCAGATCCTGATCGCCAGCCCGACGGCGCTAAGGTCGCTCGACAGCGAGCAGATCGTCATCCGTGTTTCGCCTTCGGAAATCCAGTATCTCTCGAAGGCGCAGTGGGGCGACAAGCTGCCGCGCATAGTGCAGTCGAAGCTGGTGGAAGCCTTCGAGAACTCCGGCAAGCTCGGCGGCGTCGGCATGCCGGGGCAGGGGCTGGCGATCGACTACCAGATCGTCACCGATATCCGCTCCTTCGAGATCGATGCTTCGAACGGCAACCAGGCGGTGGTCGAGATTTCCGCCAAGATCCTCAATGACCGCAACGGCTCGGTGCGCGCTCAGGAGGTGTTCCGCGCCATGGCGCCGGCCGGCGGCGACAATGACGGCTTCGTCAAGGGCCTCGACCGCGCCTTCTCCACGGTCGCGTCGGAGATCGTCAGCTGGACGCTGCGTTCGATCTGATCTGCGTTTCCAGGACGGGATTTCGCGTGCGGCCTTGCCGTCTTTTGAAAAATTTTCGACCCTGATGACGCCAGGGTCGTCATCGTATTCAATTTTTCGATGAATTTATGGAACGCATCATACAGTCCCTTTCAGGAGGAATGCTGCATGGTGGTTGCACGAGTATTCGGGAGATCGTCATCGGAAGCGATCCAGCGCGAAGATGTTCGCCTGGCTGCGCTGCAGCAACTCGATCTGCTCGACGCTCCGAGGGCGCCGTGCGTACTTTCGGACGCTCTAACTCTTTGAGCCTACGTATAGTGCTTTCCGGAAATCGCTTCCGATTTTCGGGCCGGCAGGTCTCTGCTATCGGGCCTATTTGGTCGGTTGCGAATCCGTCATCGTCGTTCCCGGCTGGCTGCCGGGTGTCGTGGAAGCAGTGGCAGTCGATGACGGCGACAGAGTGCTGTCCAGCAAGCTTGCCATCTTATCGTCGCGTATGCTCGCGGTCTTTTCGCCCATGACGACGCCGACTACACGGCGGCCATCCTTCAACGCCGAGGTCACTACATTGTAGCCCGATGCGCCGGTGTAGCCGGTCTTGATGCCATCGACGCCGTCATAGCGATACATGAGGTTGTTGTGGCCGCGCAGCTTCATGCCGCGGAACTGGAAGCCGCGCATGGAGAAGAGCTTGAATTCCTCGGGAAAGTCCCGCATCAGCGAAACGCCAAGTGTCGCCATGTCCCGCGCCGTGGTGACTTGCTGAGGATCGGGAAGGCCCGATGGATTTTTGAAGACCGTATCCTTCATGCCGAGCTGGCGTGCCTTGTCGGTCATCGCCTTGGCGAAAGCCTCTTCGGAGCCGCCAAGCTGCTCGGCGATCGCCACAGCAGCGTCGTTGGCGGACAGCACGACAATCCCTTCGACCGCTTCGCGTAGCGTCACCTTGCGGCCAGCCCCGACGGCAAGCTTGAAGGGCTCTTTGCTTTCGGCATTTTCCGACATGGTGAGCTTCTGATCCCAGTTGAGGCGTCCGTTATGCAGGGCCTCGAAGGCGAGATAGAGCGTCATCATTTTGGTCAGTGACGCGGGATAGTTCAGATCGTCCTGATTGGAACCTTCAAGGACCTGGCCGGACTGCGCATCGACGACGAAACTTGCCTGGCCGGCCTCAGCCAGCGTGACGGCGCCCATCAGGAAAGCAGAGGAGAGCGCGGTGGCAAGGAGCCTGGATGTCGTCTTAATCATCAATGTTGCTGTCTCCATCGTTTGGTCATTAGCTTGAACGCAAGGGGATTAAAAAGGTTTGTGACGGAATGAAGGATCGGGGGCAACAAAAAAGGGCCATCCACAGATGATCCCTTTTGTCTCACCATGTCCTTCGACGGACGTCCGGTCGCTGCGGCCGTTTGACAATGTCCGGCTGGGCACGTAGAGAATTTCGCCATGAGCACGAAGCGCGCGCCCATCTCCCGTCATATCAGCACCTGCCCGCAGGTTGCGATCTTGCGCGCTTTTGACGGACGAGGTCTCCGCGTCCTGCTGTGACGTACGGGCGCTATCGGCGTCCGGCGCGCTGCTGGACGTAAAGCCCCTCACCACGTCAATCAAGGCTGCCAGGGAGACAGGCACCGTGCTCAATATTTATCATGTCAATTCGCTCGTCCATTGGGAGGAGCCCGAGATCCATCTGCGCGATCATATGATCGGCTTCTTCTCGCAAGAAGTCCGCCGTTTTCTCAGATCCGTCAATCCGGCCTGGGATGTCAGGAGGGTCGAGGCGCCGGCGCTGATGCCGCGGTCACTTGTTTCAACCGCCTATTCGAACGCCGATATCTGGGTCCAGGAACAGCTCTCCACCAGCGAGGCCGCGCTGGTGCTGAGACCGGAGACCACGCCTTCGACCTACATCTATATGCAGCATATTCTCGGCAATCATTCCAAGACACGGCTGCCGCTCTGCGTCTGGCAAGCGGGCAGATCCTATCGTCGCGAGCAGGAACAGCCGACCAAACATATGCGGCTGAAGGAATTCTGGCAGCTCGAATTCCAATGCGCCTTCACGGCCGATAGCGGTAACGACTATCACGCCGCCTGCCTCGAGCCGGTCCGCCGGATGATCGCATCGCTGATCCATCTGCCGACGCGGATCGTACCCTCCGACCGGCTGCCGGCCTATTCCGAGGTGACGATGGATATCGAGGTCGACAATGGCGACAAGTGGATGGAGGTCTGCTCGATCTCGCGGCGCACGGATTTTCCGCAGCGTTACCGGTCGCAGCCGAAGAAGGGAGCTGCCGTCGACCACGACGTGCTCGTGCTTGAGATCGCCATCGGTCTCGATCGCTGTATCTACAACTGGAACACAGCGGCCGATCGGTAGTATACGGGAAGCCGGGTCCGGCGTGGCTTGCTCCTTCTTCTCCCCAGCGGGGGTCCGAAGGACGGGTCGAGACACGTGGCTCGACCCAGGTGGGGTGGCCCGCAGGGTCGGATGAGGGGGCCACACGACGCGCCATTCATTGCTCTTCGCTTGCGTTGCATTCGCGGCTTTGCCGCTCACCCCCTCATCGCCTCGCTATCGCTCCGGCACGGACCGTGGTCGAGCCACAGGTCTCGACCCGTCCTTCGGACCCGCTGGAGAGAAGAAGGTCTGCCGCGGCCGTCGACCGGAGCCGCTTGGTGGCTCCGGTTTTTACGCATCAGACTCAGCCGAGCCTGCCTGCGGCGTGGGCGAGCATGGTGTAGACCTTGCCCGTATCCGAGGTGAGGTAGGACTGCGTCACCGTCCGGTTCGGGTCGGTGCGGGCGACGTCGGCGAGCAGCTTTTCGAAATCACCGATGTAACGGTCAACGGCGGTGCGGAATTCCGGTTCGCGGTCGTATTTGCGCTTGATTTCGTCGAAGGTCTGCTGGCCCTTCAGCGTGTAGAGGCGGCGGGTGAAGACGTCGCGCTCGCCGCGCTGATAACGGCGCCAGAGATCGACCGAGGCGTCGTGATCGATGGCGCGGGCGATATCGACTGAAAGCGAATTCAGCGATTCGACGACGTGGCGCGGATTGCGGTTGTCGCTGTTGCTGCGCGTCGCAGGGGCGGCGGTTTCCGCTTGGCGGACCGGAGGACGGCCAGCTGCCTCGTCGGCAGCCTCCTCACGCGATGCGCCACGCAGGAGATCGCTGATCCAGCCGCCGCTTTCCGGACGAGCCGGCTCTTGGCGACCTGTTCCTGGGCGACCTGTTTCCGGGCGGCCTGTTTCCTGGCGAGCGGGGGCAGGCTGCGGCGCGGCGCGCGGTGGGGCGGCAGCTGGCGCAGACGGTGCGATCGTTCCGCGCAGGCCCGTCGCTTCAAGCGGCGGGGGCGCTGCCGGCTGTGGCGGCTGGGCTGCGACCGGCTGGGCGGGACGCGGGGCCGGCTGCACCTGAGCGAGCGTGCGGGCGACAGGCTCGGAGATCTCGAGCTGTTGGCTGGAGCGGCCGACGAGCTGGGAGATATCCTGCAGCGCTTTGATCTGCTCGGCAACGGCCCGGCGCATGGCCGAGGCGCTTTCCTTGGCTTCCTCGGGAAGATCGAAGGCGCCGCGCTTCAGTTCGGCACGGGTGGCGTCGAGCTCACTGCGGATGTCGGCGGCAGATCGGCGGATATCTTCGGTGGCGCCGGAGAAGCGGCCGACTGCATCGTCGATCGCCTCGCGCAGCGCTTCCCGCATGTGCTGGGCGGCACCGTCGGAGGCGCGGCCGGCTTCGCCGAGCATGCGCTCGACTTCCGACAGCGAGGCGGTGAGACCGCCGCGAATGCGATTGGAGAGATCGCCGGAACGGCGCTCGACATTGGCAAAGGTGCCGTCGATCGTCGTATTGGCCTCGTCGCCGGCGCGGGTAATTGCCTCGCGCATCGTTTCTGCCGCTTCCTGGGCGCGCTTCTCGGTTTCAGTGAGAATGCGGCCGATATCAGCGAAGGAGGACTGCACACCCTGGCGCAGATTGCCGGTGACCTGGCTGGAGCGCTGTTCTGCCCGCTCGAACACGGTCTCGATCATGCTGCCGAGGCCTTGCATGGTCTTTTCGATCTCGGCGGAGCGCGAGACCAAGCCGACAGAGAGTGTCTGCAGAGCGCTCTCGCGTTCCTCGAGCGTCGAGGCGAGGTTGGACTGGGCGGCGCCGAGAAGCTGCGAGGCCTGGGTCAGAACCTTGGAGTGTTCGTCGAAGCGGCCGATGATGCCGCCGACCTGTGCCAGCGTCTGGCCCGAGATATCGGAGAGACGGTCGACCTTGCCTTCCAGAAGCCTGGTCGAGGCGGAGACCATCTCGGCGGCCTTGGTGGCGGAGTCGGCAAAGCGCGTGGTGGTGTCGCCGAGACGGCCGTCGACGCTGGTCAGTTGCTCGGCGGCGCGGTTCATCATCATCGCCATCGCCGCGCTGCTTTCCGACATGCGCTGGACGAGGCCGTTGACGTTGCCGACCAGGCTGTCTTCGATTGCGCTGACGGCATTGGCGACATTCTCGGTGCGGGCGGCAACGGCGCTGGCGAGAGCTTCGTTTTCGGCGCGCAGACGGTCGGCGCTGAGGTTGGCTGCGGCAGTGATGCTGGCGGCGGCCTGCTCGCCGGCATCGGTGTAGCGGTCGATGATCGGGCGGGCCGTTTCGTCGAGGATGCGCGTCAATTCGACCGACCGGCCTGATAGCATCGAGTTGAGGTCGCGGGTGCGCTCCTCGAGCGTCGAGCGGATCGAGTTGCCGCGCGCTTCGAGCGCCCGGTCGATTTCGGAGAACGTCGTATCGATCTCGCGGGCTCGCTCCTCGAGATTGGAGCGGATGGCGCTGCTGCGGGCTTCGAGCGCCCGGTCTACATCCGCCATGGTGGCGGAAATCTCGCTGCCAGTGCCCGACAGCGCCGAGCGGATGGCACTGCCGCGCGCCTCCAGAGACTGGCCGGCATCCGACAGCACCTTTGAGATGGCATTGACTTGCGTGCCGACGATGGTCTCAGCCTCGGCGACCTTGTTGACGATGGCGTTGCCGGCTTCCGAGAAGGTTTGGGCAACGGCAGCGGCTTGGCTTGCCAGCCGGTTCTGAGCTTCGGCGACGCGGGTGACGATCTGCGACGAGCGCTCATCCATGGTGCGGGTGAATTCGTCGCTTTTCACATTGAGATCCTCGGCGAATTGCTGGCCGGTCTTGCCGAGCAGTTCGGTGGTTCTCGTCGCTTCGCCTTCCATTCCCTGGGCCGCGTCGGCAACTGCGTTGCGCAGCGTCGAGGCGAGACCGGCGGCCTTGCCTTCGATGGTGCGGTTGACGGCCTCGAGGCCGAAGGTCAACGCACGGTCCATCGTAGAGAGGCGTTCCTCGATGCGTTCATTGCCGCGGTCGAGGGTTTCGGCGAGGCTCGCGGTGCGGCCATCGATGGCGCCGGTCAGGCTGGTGGTGCGGCTGTCCAGCGTCTCGGCCAGATTGGCGGTGCGGCTGTCGATCGCCTGAGTGAGGTTTGCAGCACTGCCTTCGAGCGTCGCCGAGATGCGCTGAGTGGCGTCATCGCTGAGCGCGCCGATACGGGAGACGCCGTCGGCAAGCACGCCGGACAGCTGGCCGCTGGCAGCTTCGACCTTTTCGGCAACGCCGCCGACGCCGTCGCGGATGCGGGTCTCGATCGCCGCAAGACCGGCTTCCACACGCGATCCGGTTTCTTCAAAACGGCCCGTCAGACTTTCGACCGACCGATCGAGATGGGTGGACAAATCCTGGGTGGAGCTCGAAATCGCACTTGCCGCCTCCTGGAAGCGGCCGGCGATCTGGCCGGCGCCGGCATGCATGCGATCTTCCAATGTCTGGGCGCCGGCATCGATCGCCTGGCGGATCGCGGCTTCACGGTGTTCCAGCGACAATTCGAGCATGCCGACGCTCGTCGCCACCGAAGTGCCGATGCTGGTCGCCTGTTCGGCCAGCGTATCGCTGATCAGTGCATGGGCCTGGTTCAGCGACAGGTCGATAGCGTTGGCGCGGTCTTCGAGGGTCGTGCGCATGCGTTCATGGGCAGAGGCGAGCCCGCCCTCGATGCGCGCTGCGGCCTCGTCGGCGAGGCCGCCGAGCCGTGTATGTGCATCGGTCAGACGGCCTTCGATGCGGCCGGTCAAGCCGCCGACGAGATCCTCGAAGCGGGTGCCGCCGGCATCGAGAACGCCTGAGAGGGCGGCGCTATGTTCGGAAAGCGCATTTTCGAGCCGCTGCTGATTGTCGGTATAGGCGGTGCGGATCGCATCGGTCTTGTCGGAGAAGGCGCCGGCGACCCGGGCCTCGGCACCGGAGACGGCCTCCATGATGGCGTTGCTGCGGGCTTCGAGCACACTGTCGAAGCGGCTCTGGTTGTCGTCCAGCGAAATGGCGAGCGCCATGGTCTTTTCGTCGAGCGTATCGGTGAGCCGATCGTGGGTTGCCGTTACGGCGCCGATGATCGCGGCGGTGCGGTGCCCCAAGGCTTCCTCGAGGCGGGCCTGGCCTTCGCTCAGCGAGGCGGCGAGGGCGGCGGCCTTCTGGTCGAGCACACCGTTCAGGCCGACATGCGTGCCGGAAACCGCATTGGTGATCGCATCGGCACCTGTTGTTAGCGTCTCCTCGAGACGGCTCTGGCTCTCGTTCAGCGAGATGGCAAGCGCCATCGACCGATCGTCGAGTGTCTCGGACAGGCGGTCGTGGGTGGCGGTGACCGCATTGAGGAAGGATTCCGAGCGACTCTCCAGCGTGTCCTGCAGGCGGCTCTGGCCTTCGTTCAGGGAGGCGGCGATCGCCGTCGCCTTTTCGTCGAGCGTTTCCGAGAGACGGTCGTGCGTGCCGGACACGGCCTTCAGGAAGGCCTCGGAGCGGGCTTCCAGCGTGTCTTCGATCCGCGACTGGCTCTCGTTGAGCGAGATGGCGAGGGCCATCGCCTTTTCGTCCAGCGTCTCGGAGAGGCGATCATGGGTGCCGGAGACTGCGTTCAGCAGCGCTGCGGAGCGGGTTTCGAGCGTATTCTCGATACGGGCCTGGCCTTCGCTCAGCGAGTTGGCAAAAGCTGCCGCCGTGCCGTCCAAAGTCTCCGAGAGACGATCATGGGTGCTGGAGACGGCGTTCAGCAGCGCCGCGGAGCGGGTTTCCAGCGTATCCTCGATGCGGGCCTGGCCCTCGTTCAAGGACATGGCGAGCGCCATCGCCTTTTCGTCGAGCGTTTTGGCAAGACGGTCATGGGTGCCGGATACAGTGTTCAGCAGTGCCTCGGCGCGCGTTCCAAGCGCATCCTCGATGCGGGCATGGCGCTCGTCGAGCGAGGTCGTAAGGGCGGCCGCCTTGCTGTCCAGCGTTTCCGACAGGCGATCATGCGTGCCCGACACGGCGTTGAGGAAGGCCTCGGAGCGGGTCTCGAGCGTGTCCTCGATGCGGGCCTGGCTCTCGTTCAGGGAGATGGCAAGCGCCATCGCCTTTTCGTCGAGCGTCTCGGCAAGACGGTCATGGGTGCCGGAGACGGCATTGATGATGGCGTCGGAGCGGGTCGTCAGCGCTTCCTCGAAGCGGCCGTGATGGGTGGTCAGCGCCTCGACCAGTGCGCCGCCGCGCTCTGCCATGATGCTGTCGATACGGCCGTGGGCCGTGCCAAGCGCCTCGCTGATTTCGGCCGCACGCGCAGCAAGCACGCCGCTCAGCTCCTCGGCGCGACCGCCGAAGGCAGCGGTCACCTGCTCGGTGCCGGCGGCAACGGCAGTCGTCAGATCGGTGGTGGTGGTGCGCAACGTGTCGCGGAATTCGGCCGAGCGTGTCTGAAGGTTGCTCTGCAGCTCGGAGGTGCCGGTCGCAAGGGTCAGCGCGATGTCAGACGTAGCGCTCTGCAGCGCCGAGGTCAGTTCGCCGGTGCGGCTGTTGAGTGCCGTGGTAATTTCGTCTGCGCGGCTGCCGAGCGTGCTTTCCAGCACGTCGTGGCCGGTGGCGAGCGCGGTGGCGAGCGCCAGCGACTGGTCGGTCAACGACGAACCAAGCCGGTCGATGCCGGAATTCAGGATGCCGTCGATTGAATCCGAGCCGCCGGTCAGCGTCTCGTTGATACGAGCGAGGCTCTCCATCAGCTTGGTGTCGAGCGAGCCGGTTCGCTTGTCGAAGGCGCTGGTGAACTCGGCGACGCGTTCGTCGAAGGCGGTAGACAGTTGGGCGACGGTCGTCTGCAGCCGCTCCTCGAAGAAGCCGGAGCGCACATCGAGATCCATGACGGCGTCGTCGGCGGTGGTCTGCAGGCTCTGGCGGAAGCTTGCGCCCTTTTCGTCGAGCGCACTGTTCAGCTTCGACAGCACGTCGTCAAGCGTGCCGCCGATGGTGCGTTCGCCTGACGTCAGGCTCTCGTTGATCTCGCGGGTGCGGGCGATCAGGATCTCGTTGAGCTGGTGCGTGCGCTCGTTCAGCGCCGCATTCAGCTTCTCGGTGCTGCTGTCCATGGTCGAGGCGCGCGTTTCGAACTGGCTGAGCAATCTTTCGCCATGGTCGTTGAGATTGACGGAGAGCGCTTCGAGGCGGTTGTCGAATTCTGTGGCGAGCGCAAAACCCGATGCATTCAGGGTCTGTAGCAAGGTATCGGTCTTGGCAGAGAGCAGGCTGCCCATCGACTGCAGGGCGCTGTCCGATTTTTCCAGGATCGTCGCGGCGCGCGTATCGATCAGCGAAGCGAAGGCTTCGCCCGATGTGGCAAGCCGCACCGCGATCTCTTCGGTCGCAAGCGACAGCTCTTCCTTCAGCTGGTCGTGCACGCTGCCGATCGAGGTGCGGATACGATCGGCATGGTTGACGATCGCCTCACGCTCGGAGCCGAGTTCGTGGACGAGGCCGCGCACGCGCAACTCGTTGTCGGCATAGGAACGTTCAAGCGCATTGACTTCGGAATGGACGAGCGTTTCCAACTCGGAGGCACGCGCGATGGTGCGCTCGATGCCCTCGTTCATGGCCGAGACCTCACGGCGCACGGCCTGGCCGACCGTCATGATGCGCTCGGAGGCGATGGTTTCCGGCTCTGCCAGGCGCAATGCCACCTCTGCCATGGAGCGGGCGGCGTTGCGCATGTCCTGGGCGCGGGAGATCATGATGGCGAAGGCGTAGAACATCATCACGGGAACGATGATGCCGACGAGGCCGGCGATGACGCCGGGCAGGGCGACGAGATCGGCGAGCGAACGGATCTGCCAGATCTGCGGAGCATAAAGCAGCGACATCAGGCCGAGGCCGGCCATGACCCAAAGCACGGAAAACAGGATGGCGGTGCGCACAGCCGAGCGGCTGGAGGCGCCGTCAAAGGATTTCAGGATCGAAGCGGGCGTATTGCGGCTGGCATCGTTAGCGGGCGTGAAGGCCGGACCCCTGGAAGTCTGCTCGCCGGCGGCACCGCGGCGGCTGCGGCGCTGCGCTTCGTCCTGAGCCTGCTGATTACGCGCATTCGATGGATCAGACACATTAGCCTCCGGGGCCTGGGGCGCGTCGCCGCGGCGAGACGGTACGTTATCCTTGCTAAAATCGATCTGGAGCGCCTCGTCCAATGCCTTGAACGCCTTGTCCTCAATTGACTCGTTGTATTTGTTGTTCGCCATTCGGGTATGCCTCGTTACTGTCAGCCGGCCCAACCGCGCATCCCTGGCTTCCGCCTCACCCGGGAACAACTTTGCCGTTCCAGCCTTCCATCCCAACGAAGGACGGATAAGCATGTCATTTCAGAGTAGATAGCCGCTTTTTCAAACGGAAGGTATCAAAACACTACCATTATCCACTCGCTCGGCAAAGGCGCGTACCATAAACCCGCTCCACCAGTATCGTAGTGACACATCTGGGCTGCTCACACAATTAATGAAGGCTTGAGATTCACGGCTCGTTAACCCGTTGTTAACATCTTTGAATCCGAGGCATCGCTTAAAAACCAATAATTTAGGGATATTTAACGGACGTTAACCATATGGCGAGATTTCCGCCCTGAATGTGTCGGAATTTAACGTGATGGCCACTCTCCGGACGCAGAACTGTTGCAACTGCGGACGATAGAGACGGGAGAATTGGCAATGGCAGCCCAGATGGCAGCATTGAACATCGTATTCGAGGCGCCGGATAATGCAAAGGGACCGTGTCCTTCGAAGGTCCGGCCGATCGACCTGGTCCATCTCGCAAAGCAGACGATGGGCGACAAGACGCTGGAAATCGAAGTCCTTCAGATGTTTGCGCGCCAGGCCCGTGCCTGCCTCCAGGATATTGCGAGTGGCGAAACCATCCGTATTGGCGCAGCCGCGCACCGGCTGAAAGGTGCGGCAAGCTCGGTCGGCGCGTTCCGCGTGTCGCAGACGGCGGAAGCCGTCGAGGAAACCGGCGGTGATGCCGGCGCGACGGCAGCGCTCGGCGCTGCCGTTATCGATGCCGAGAATTTCATCCTGAAGCTCTGCCGCGGCTGATCTCTAGGTCTTCGTCTGACGCATGTCGTTGTCCCAAAACCGCCGCACGTTTTTGGCCGCGATGCATGAAGTACCGTTCGAACGAGGCCCGTTGTTCCATTGCGGAACCACGGGTCTTTTTGCGACGTCCCTTATGACGCTTTGAAGACGGCGGGCGAAGGCCCGATCTGCGAGGCTGTCGCCGATTTCCCAATGTTGACTGACGCGTCGAATTGTCGGAAGAAAATCCGCCCATCCACCTGAAGACCGGAAATAGTTCTGATGCCCAAACTTACCATCGTCGCCTTCGACGGCACGCGCTTCGACCTCGACGTCGACCAAGGCTCCACCGTAATGGAGAATGCCGTGCGCAATTCGGTGCCCGGCATCGAGGCCGAATGCGGCGGCGCCTGCGCCTGCGCGACCTGTCATGTCTATGTCGACGAGGAGTGGACGGAGAAGGTCGGCCAGCCGGAAGCGATGGAAGAGGACATGCTCGACTTCGCCTTCGATGTACGCCCGACCTCGCGGCTGTCCTGTCAGATCCGGATGAAGGCTGTCTATGACGGGCTCGTGGTGCACGTGCCGGAACGCCAGGCCTGAAGCGCGCTGCGCTTCAAACGTCGCCGAAAAATTCGATATCAAAAAAGACGCCTCGCGCGCTAGAGCGAGCGAGGCGAGGCGGGCGCATTACCTACGGATGAGGGAGGAACATCCGCGGCTTCGGAACGCGCCAGGAGAACCCAGCGATGAAAGTGCAGATGCCGTACCTGAACTTTCGAATGTGTTCATATTAACGCGTTCCGGTTGAGTCTGCCAGGATGAAAAATGACCATTCAATCGCTGGGGAGGGTGCAAGTTTCGCACAAGTTTCGTTGTACAGCTAAGGTTTTCCGCTCGCAACGAGACCGAAAAAGCCTTATTTTGCGCCGGCTCGACCATTGATTCGATTGTTCAGCAACCTCAACATGCGCTTCTGAAAATTGACCGCCTCGACCCGGTCGAATCGCGCCTGCTGCCGGTCGTGCTCCTCTATACCGCGAGCTGATTCGCCGGAGACGAGTTCCTGCATGGCTTCGCAGCTGCGCTGCTGCCGCAGCGCCCGAATGGCGCGCTCCATGGCGCGGGCCTGATCACGGGCGATCTCGGCATGGCGTTCCTCATGGCGCTTGATGTCGCTCGACAGTGCGTCCCAGATCATCGACAGCTCCTTGCTGGCGCCATTGCGGCTGCTCCAGCGCGGCAGGATGATCTGGGTGTGGACCGTGACCTTGACGTTGCCAACGCGGCAGCGCCCGTTATCCTGAATATAGGTTGCCTCGCCACCGAAGCGGATCTTCGTGGCGCCGGGATGACGCGCCGAAGAGCCGCTCGCTGTCGGCCCGCGCCGGCTGAGTTCGCGGTCGAGCTCATCCGCGGTTTTGCCGCGAATGTCGAAATAAGAATAGCTTTTCGATGCGATCACTTCGGCTGCCACGGGGCTGCAGAGGGAAAGAGCAATGGAAAAGGCGATAGGAAGGACCATATAACGCACTGCAAGCGGCATTCTGAACGCAACCCGTGTTGAAATCGACGGGAGCTTGGGGCATAGCCACCACAAGCGCAATATCGGATGGCGCTTTTTTCGTCTCCAATGGGATAAGTCTGGTGACAGGGCTCGAAGGCAGATTGTGGCGTGTCGGCCATGGCCGGGAGATCGAACTCGGTCGTCGTTCGACGATCATGGCGATCATCAACGTGACGCCGGACTCTTTCTCCGACGGCGGACGCTTTGAAACCGTCGATGCAGCAGTCGAACAGGCGCTGCGGGCGGTGAGCGAGGGTGCCGGGATTGTCGATATCGGCGGTGAATCGACCCGGCCGAACGCAGCAAAGGTCAGTCCTTCTGAGGAGCAGGCGCGCGTGCTGCCCGTCATAGAGGCACTGCGCGGCCGCACTCAGGCGCTGATCTCGATCGACACCTATCGCTCCGAGACGGCGCGGCTTGCGATCAGTGCCGGCGCCCATATCGTCAATGACGTCTTCGGGCTGCAGAAGGAGCCCGATATCGCCGATATTGCCGCGGTGACCGGGGCCGGGCTCTGCATCATGCATACCGGCCGCGACAGGGTAAAACTTGTCGATGTGATTGCCGACCAGGTGCATTTCCTCGAACGGTCGCTTGATATCGCCGCTGCATCAGGCGTCAACCGCGACCGCATCGTGCTCGATCCGGGCTTCGGCTTCGCCAAGGAGACGGCGGAGGAGAACCTGGAGCTGATGGCGCGGTTTTCCGAACTTTCCCGCTTCGGCCTGCCGCTGCTTGCCGGCACGTCGCGCAAACGCTTCCTCGGCACGGTAACGGGGCGTGAGGCGCAAGACAGGGATGCAGCGACGGCTGCGACCAGCGCGCTGCTCAGACTTCAAGGGGCTGCGGTTTTCCGCGTGCACAATGTCGCAATCAACAGGGATGCACTCGATATCGCCGATGCTATGCTGAATGCGCGCCAGGAATTCGAGAGGAAGCGGCCGACATGACCACCTACACGATTACGCTGCAGAACTGCGCCTTCTTCGCGCGCCACGGCGTGCATGACGAGGAGGAATTCCTTGGTCAGCGTTTCTTCGTCGATGCCGAGCTCGATGTCGTCGCCGGCGAGGCGCTGGAAAGCGATTCGATCAACGATACCGTCAATTACGGTGTCGCCTTCACCGTGATCGAGCAGATCGTTACGGGCAAACGGCGCTATCTGATCGAGGCACTGGCGCTCGATATCGCCAAGGGGCTCTGCGAGACATTCCCGCAGGTGCGGCGGGCGAAGATCACGGTGCGCAAGCCGAACGCGCCGGTCCCTGGCGTGCTCGATTTCGTGCAGGTGAGCGTTGAGCATTTTGCCTGAGGCCGCATTGCAATCCGCCACGCTCGGTCTCGGCGGCAATATCGGCGATCCCGTAAAGGCGATGGCGGCCGCGCTGCAGAGGCTGGACGGACGGGACGACTGTCGGATTACGGCGGTCTCGCGGCTCTATCGCACGCCGCCCTGGGGCAAGACCGACCAATCCTTCTTCTTCAACGCCTGCGCCGCCGTCGAGACCAGGCTGGCGCCCGAGGCTTTGCTCGATGTCTGCCTGTCGATCGAACGGGAGATGAAACGCGAGCGCATCGAGCGCTGGGGGCCGCGGACGCTCGATATCGACGTGCTGACCTATGGCGATGTGATCCAGGACGCGCCGCGGCTGGAACTGCCGCATCCGCGCATGACCGATCGCGGTTTCGTGCTGATGCCGCTTGCCGATGTCGCGCCGGGTCTGCTCGTCAGAGGCAGGGCGGTGAGTGAGTGGCTGTCGGATGCCGAGGTGATCGGAATCGAGGTCGCCGACGATAGTCGCGACTGGTGGCTGAGCGCCTGAAGCAAGGGGACCTGAAACGCAAAACGGCGGGAAACCCGCCGCTTCAGGAAAATCCGCTGTAGGGATTGTCTACTCGATGGAACCGACGGCCATCTCGTCAACCTGGCGGGTCAGCGTCAGGCCGATGACCGGCACCATCTGGCTTTCGACCTTGACCGAAACGGTGACGTTCATCGTCTTGTCATCGCGCACGCGGGCGATCATCGCACCGTTCAGCTTGGCGCGGTTGATGCCGACGACGACGGTATCCTCGCTGACAGCGCCGGAGACGACGTCAAGGCCCTTGCCGGCAGCGCCGTCGAGGAATTTGCCCTTGTAGGTCGAGCCCGACTGCGAGATGACGGCGGTCATCGGCTGCTTGAAGACGCCGACGCGGCAGGTGCCGTCGAGCTTGATGCCGGCGCTGCTGTCGCCGGTGGGCTCGCCGATCAGGTTGCAGGTGAATTTCGTGCCCTTGTATTTGCCGGCGACGATTTCGCCGGGGCCCTTCCAGGAGCCGGCGACGGAATCGAAGAAGGCCTTGTCACGGGTTGCAGCGGTGGCTGCCGGTGCGACATCTGCGACGGGAGACAATGCCGCGGCGGCCAAGCCGCATACGATGAGAAACTTGCGCGAATACATGGATTTTCCTTGGCAAACACCACTCACGAACTGGCTGCAAGTTTTGCCGAAGAATGGTTAATCCTTCCTTTCGATTGTGCCGAAATGCAAGGAAATGCTGGGCTTTCGCGTGACGGAGACTTCAACACTCCGCCACTAAAGCATTGAATCCGCTGAAACTTCATACACTTTACGTGGGGCAAGGCGAAAGCTGCCGAACCAGTGCGTCATTCAGGGATTATTGCCGCGCGGCGACATGGACGGGGTGAGATCGCCGATGAAATCACCGATTCCCGGCCGCTTCAGAGCGCGGAAGGCGAGCGGTCGGCAGAGATCCATTGCCGCGATTCCAATGCGGGCGGTCATCAGCCCGTTGATGACGCCTTCACCCAGCCGCGCCGAGAGCTTGGACGCCAGTCCATGGCCGAGCACTTGCTGCACCAGGCTGTCGCCGACGGCGATCGAGCCGGTGACGGCCAGATGCGCCAGCACGTCGCGCAGCAGGCGGAACATGCCGAGCGTGCCGGGACGGCCGCCGTAAAGCTCGGCCATGGCGCGAATGAGGCGCACGGCTTCATAGAGCACGTAGAGCAGGTCGACCACGGCGCGCGGGCTGACGGCAGTGACGATCGAGACGCGCTGGGAGGCATTGACGATCAGGGCGCGGGCCTTGCGGTCGAGCGGAGCGAGCAGTTCCCGTTCGGCCAGCGCGATCAGATGTGGGGGATCGATGACCTCGCCCTCGGTCGCCTTCAGCGTCGCGCGGCCCTTCGATGTCTCGGGATTTGCCGAGAGCAGCGCAGTCAGCTGGGCGACGACGGCGCGCGCCTTGGCCGGCCGAGTCTCGAGGATCGCCGCCTCGGCTTCGGCCTTGATCTTCTGGACGGCGGCAAGGCGCATCATGCCGACGGTTTCGCGGATGACGAGGGCCAGCACGGCAAGGATGCCGACCGCGAGCACGGCAAGGGCGGCATAGCCCAACCAGTCGGCGCGGGTGAAGAGATCGCGGATCAGGCTATCGGTCCAGAGGCCAATGGCGAGCGACAGCAGGATGCCGAAGGCGCCGGCGGCGATCTTGCCGAAGGAGGTCCGCCGCTTGCGCGGCGCGGCAACGGGGACCGCGCTCAGATCCTTGTCGGGATTGAGGAAGGGATCGTCCTCATCAGGTGTCACGACGATATTCTCGGAGAAGCTTTCCGGCTTGCGCCGCTCACCTCCTTGCCGGCCGTTGTCGCGCGGATCGGCAGCCTCGTCCTCATAGCTGAAGGCGGCGGGTGCGCGGCGCGGCGGATCGGACGGGGGCTTGCTCATGCGAGACGGTCTCCGAACAGAAACTGCATGGCGCGATCGAGGCGGATATGCGGCACCGACAACTTGATGCCGCCGCCGGTTTCCTCAAGGTGCGGCGGGCGGAACCTGACGACATTGACATCGGGCAGCTGCACACCTGTTACACCCGAGGCGATGCGGTCGAACAGGCTTTCCGGATTCTCCGGCAGGTCGCCGGGAAAAATCGCGGTCTTTCTCTGGCCGTCAAAGCGCTCGCCGGCGATGGTTTCGCCCTCCATCGGCGTGCCGACGATGACCGGCAGTTCATGGCCGTCACGCTTGACGGTCGCCTCACGGGTTGCCCGCACGGAGGCAAGCGCCATGACGTCGATGCCGGCGCCGGCCATGCCGATGCGGTCGATGGCGCGGTCCACCAGGCGGCGGGTCAGCGCGTCCAGCCGGTCGTGGCTTTCATGGTGGAGATGATCGGCCTTGGTGGCGGCAACCAGTACGCGGTCGATGCGCCGCCCGAGCAGGGAGGAGAGCAGCGAATTGGTACCGGGGCGGAAACAGGCAAGCACATCGGCCAGCGCGCGCTCCAAATCCTGCACGGCTTCGGGGCCGCGGTTCATCGCCTGCAGCGCATCGACCAGGACGATCTGGCGGTCGAGGCGGGCGAAATGCTCGCGGAAGAAGGGTTTGACGACGACGGATTTATAGGACTCGTAGCGCCGCTCCATCATCGTCCAGAGCGAGCCGCGGCCGGGACGCCCGTCCGGCGACAGAGCCAGCGGCGCAAAGGTCAATGCCGGCGAGCCGTCGAGATCGCCGGGCAGGAGCAGGCGGCCAGGCGGCAGGGTGGAAAGCGAGCGTTCGTCGGCTTTGCAGGCTTTGAGATAATCGGCAAAAGCGGTGGCAAGGTCGCGGGCGATCATCTCGTCGGCGCCGGCATGGATGTCAGTGGCGCGCGTCAGCGCCAGCCATGGGCGCGACAGCTCGGAGCGGACGCCGGTTTCGGCAAGTGCTAACGTTTCCTCGCTGAACGTGCGGTAATCCTTGCCGAGCAGCGGCAGGTCGAGCAGCCATTCGCCGGGATAATCGACGATATCGATCGACAGGCGGCCGGGCGAAAACAACCGGTTCCAGCCGCTGGCGCTCTGGTAATCCAGCGTGATGCGCAGCTCTGAGATGGCGCGGGTCGAATCCGGCCAGATACGGTCCTTCACCAGCGCACGGATATGGTCCTCGTACTGGAAGCGCGGCACGGCATCGTCGGGCTGCGGCTCGAGCCGTACCGCCGAGACGCGGCCTGATTGGACCGGTTCGAACAGCGGCAGACGGCCGCCATGCAGGAGATTGTGGACGAGCGAGGAGATGAAGACCGTCTTGCCGGAGCGGGAAAGGCCGGTGACACCGAGCCGCACGGTCGGATTGACGAGGCCGCTCGCCCGGTCGGCGAGATTGTCAAACGCGATGCGAGCATCGTCGGCAAAGGATGTCAGGCGTGGCGGCAAGGCGCGATTCCGGTTGGTGACTGCCCTGCAATATAGGGAGGGCGTCCCGCCCGCGAAAGAAGCGGCGCTAGAGCATTTCCGTTTTTCTTCGAATCACGGAAATGCTCTATTTCCTTGTTTTCACGCAATTCCCGGCAAAAGCGCTTCGCGCTTTGTCTGGGAAAACCGCGGCACTCTGTTGCTGGAATCAAGTCTTCAGACGACCACGAAATCGGTGAGGCGCCAGGCGGTGGCCGAAGCATCGAAATCGAGCACGGCAAGGCCAGCCGTCGGGAAGCCGCCGGGAAGAGTGCCTGCCATCGCCTCATGGCCGATCAGTGCCTCCAGCGCCTGCTCCATGGTCGGATTGTGGCCGACCAGCATGACAGCGGCCTCGTTCTGCGCATCGATGATCTCGAGATAGTTGTCGACCGTGGCGTTATAGAGTGCGTCGACATAACGAACCTCGAGCGTGAGGCCCATCGCCCGGTACACCGCATCGGCGGTATCGCGGCAGCGCAGCGCCGTAGAACTGATCAGAAGATCGGGACGGTAGCCCTTGTCGGCGGCTTTATCGGCGATGATCTCGGCATCGCCAAAGCCCTTTTCGTTGAGCGGCCGGTCGAAATCGCGCTGTCCGGGTTCGGCCCAGGCGGCCTCGGCATGGCGCAGGAGATAGATGCGGTTGGGCGGAGGCAGGGGTACGGTCATGGGCAAATCCAGGATCCAGCGGGCCTTTTCAGTAGCGGTTGCAATCGGTCGGCGTCAACCGTCAGCGCTGCTCCAGCTGCCCAAAACGCAGCTGATAACACGGCGTTTTGAAGGCGAAGCAAAAAACGCAAGCCGGAATAATGATGAGAAAATAGTCTGTTAGCCGAAAACTGTGACAGATTTAAAAATCTGTTTACCTGTCGTATTTGGCTTGAATCGCGGCTAGCGCTTGGGATATACACCCCGCCAGATGAGATGTTCTTCAGGAGAATCGCGTTGAGTGAGAAGATCGATCTTAGCAATTACGTTCCCTCGGAAGAGGAAGAGTTCATGAACGTAAACCAGCGTGCCTATTTCAGGGCCAAGCTGGTTGCATGGAGAAATGATATCCTTAGAGAGGCGCGCGAGACACTCGACCATCTGGCCGAGGAAAGCGCAAACCATCCTGATCTCGCTGACCGAGCGTCGTCGGAAACAGATCGGGCGATCGAACTTCGCGCCCGTGACCGGCAGAGAAAGCTGATTTCCAAAATCGATGCGGCACTGCAGCGCATCGAAGACGGCACCTACGGTTATTGCGAGGAAACCGGCGAACCGATCGGCCTCAAGCGCCTCGACGCCCGCCCGATCGCGACACTGTCGATCGAGGCGCAGGAGCGTCACGAACGCCGCGAAAAGGTCTATCGCGACGAATGAGAGTTTTCATGCAGGCATGAAGTGAATAAGGCGCCGCGATCCGATCGCGGCGCCTTTTACAATTACAGTGAGCTTCCGGTCGCCACAGACCTCCACCATTGCTCCCGGCCGGTCTCGGCGGCGAGGTCGACTGCAACTCTGGTGCCGTTCTTGATCCGCCGCCGCAAAACGTCGGCTCGATTCGAATCCGTCCGCAGCATGCCATCATCGTGAAGAGCCTGTAGCCGGGTGCGTGAAACTTGCAGCTCGGACGCCAGCAGGCGGTCGAGGCGCGTGCTTGATGGAAACGGGACCATCAGTTCGATTTCCAATCTCGTCCAATTGGCAGTTTCCTGCTGCATCTCTTTTGCGATTTCAAATTCGGCAAACCCGTCAACACGCAGCGACTTGCGCCTGAGAGCCTCGAGGTTGAACGCTTCTGCCCGGATACAATCCGGATCGTTGGACTGCAACGCCTCGATGACTGCGGGATCGATGTCGCGAACATTCCGACGCTCGAAGATCGGACGGTTCCACGTCTTTTCGCATGTCGAGCATTTGTAGATAAGCCAGGCATCGAGCTTGCGGCCATTGGCGTTGAGCCGGATCTTGTCGCTGCATCGGAAAGCTCTGAGGCCCCCGCAGGCGCTGCATACAATCCAGGGCTGGGGCGCTGTTTTCGGCAGAATGGTCCATCGGACCCGAAGGGTATTGCACATATCGTGTTGGTCTTCCGTTCGGAAGTCCATCAGAATGATGCGTGAGAAAGCCTCGCGGGCGCGGTGTGGCGATGTTCTGGGCGGCTGAAGAGCTGAGACAGCGGAGCTGCACATGGCACATTGTAACAATGCCAAACCGGTCTCTCGCCGCCACCCGATGAACATGTTCATACGCCGTCAGCGTGTCGCTGCCCGGCAGTACAGGTGAAACTGGAGTGAGACCGGTATTTACTTAGGCAAAGTATGACCTCGATGCGCCAGCGCTCTTCAACCGGAGCGATAACAAATTATCAGCACAAGATGGAGTCCCCTGTTGCGTCGGGAACCGAAAGTCGCCGCATTGCGGCTTTAATGCAACTTGGTGATGAAGGAAGGTCGGACGTGCGTTCCGCTCACTTGTCGCGCCCGATCATTTGTCGCGGTTGACGCTCATCTCGCCGAAGATGCGGGCGACTTCCTTCTGCAGATCGGTATCGGCGCCGGTGATCGGGGCCATTTCCGGATCGCGGCGCGGCGGGTTTCCGGGTTGCGGCGCTCCGGGCCGGGGCGCCTGGTTTGCCGGCGCCGGCACGATGCGTTCGGCAGTCAGATTGTTCGACATTTCCTGTTCCAGCACCCGCTGGAAATCAAGACGGCTCGCTGCTGCCGACTGCGCAGCCGAATCGTCTTCGGCGCTACCCGGTGCGGCGCGTGCGGCCGCCGGCATCTCCTGGACAGGCGGGGCGGAGACCTCGGGTTCGATGCGGTGCTGCGGCAGCACGCGCTGACGGGCGGCATCGAGGATCTCGGCGGCACTTGAGGTATCGTGGAACGGTGCGGGCCGAGCCGCTGGGGGAGCGGCTGGATGCTCCGGCGGGCGTGGCTGCGGCGGGGCAGCACGCAGAGGATTGTCGCGTTCGGCCGACAGCGGAGCAGTCACCGGCTCTGCCGGAAGAGGGCTCGTGACCACCGGCGGTGCCACGGCCGGCTGGACAGGCGGTTGGGTCGACGGCTGGGTCGACGGCTCTGGGCGCGGGCGCGGCTCTGGCGAAGCCGGCGCAGCGAAAGAGGGCTCGGCGGCGGGCTCGACCCGGGCTGCGACCGTTGGGCGCGGTGGCGAAACCGGTGGCGTTTCCTGTGGCATTTCCGGCCGCGCGACGGATATCGGCCGCTGCTCGTCGGGTTGCGGGCGGCTGGCGCCGTCCGGCTGTTCGGCCGCTGCCGGCAGGATACGGCTTTCGATGACGATATCGCTCGGGCCGCCGATCATGATCAGGTGCTCGACGTCGTCGCGGCGCACCAGCACCAGCCGGCGACGGGCATCGACGGCTGCGGCATCCAGCACCTGCAGGCGGGGCTGGCGATTGCGGCCGCCGCGCACGAAAGGTGAGGGCGCCCGGCTGCGGATCACCCAGAGCACGATGATGAGCAGGAGAAGCGCCAAGCCGACGCCACCGGCCGCAAGCAGGAAACGGCTGCCATAAGCTCCGACAACATCATCCAACATAGTCACTTACTCCATTTCGCATTCGGCACATATTGACGACTTTTCCGTTCCTTAGGCAAGGGCCGCCGGTGCTGTCCAGTCATGGGAGAACGCGATTTCGTGTTCCGCTGCTTGGCACCCGGCGACCTTGCGCGCGGGTGGCAGCGTTGGCTTCTGGGGCAGATGGCGCTGTTGCCTGTGAATTCAAGCAGTCTTGCCGGCTAGCGGTGTTTTTGCCGACGCGGCAAATTGCTAAGAAGGTAGAGAGTGCCTGATTCCTGCTTCGTGTTCGTGCTACGAAGCAGGAGGGCTTATGTGAGGAATATATGACGAAACCGCGTCAGGCCGACGACTATAACGCACCGCTTGTGGATCGTGGGGGGCGTTCTGGCACGGTGTTGCGCATTCTTCTGCTGGCGCTCGTGCTGATCGCGGCGGCCGGCGCATTCGTCTTCTTCAAGAAATCGCTCGACAACGAGGTCGTGCTTGGCGGTCTCGGCGTGCTCGCCATGGTCGGCATCTTCTTCCTGGTATCCTCGGTCATCGGCTTCATCGAGGTGATGCCGCAGCGCCAGTCCGACAGCCTGGCGCGCGCCTTCCTCAACAGCCATCCCGACGGTACGCTGATCACCGATGAAAAGGGCCGGATCATCTATGCCAATGCCGCCTATGGCGCGCTGACCGGCGCGCGCAAGGCGACCGAGGTGCAGACGCTGGAAACGCTGCTGTCGCGCCACCGCGAATCCAACGAGGCGCTCTACAGACTGGTCAACGGGCTCCGCGAGGGCAAGGAAGGCCGGGAGGAATTTCGCTTGCTGCGCGCCGTCGGGCCTGGCAGCAACAGCTCCGGCGCGCATTGGTACCGGCTGAAGGCGCGGCTGCTGCAGCCGGAGGAGAACGGCGGCAAGCCGCTGCAGATCTGGCAGATCACCGACATCACCACTGAGCGCGACGACCAGGAGCGCTTCTTCAAGGAATTGCAGAACGCGATCGACTATCTCGACCATGCGCCGGCCGGCTTCTTTTCCGCCGGCAGGAAGGGCGAGATCTTTTACCTGAATGCGACGCTTGCCGAATGGCTGGGCCTTGACCTCACCAAGTTCGTGCCGGGCTCGATGACGATCGGCGATGTCGTGGCGGGCGAGGGACTGGCGCTGATCCAGTCGGTGCAGGCCGAACCGGGTCTGAAGAAGACCGTGACGCTCGATCTCGACCTGCGCAAGAGCAACGGCCAGAGCCTGCCGGTGCAGATCATCCATAGCGTCACCTCGATGCGCGACGGCGCACCCGGCGAAAGCCGGACGATCGTATTGGCGCGTGAAAAGAGCGATGCCGGCGGCCAGTCCGCTTCGGCCGCCGCCATGCGCTTCACGCGCTTCTTCAACAATACGCCGATGGCGATCGCCTCGGTCGACGGCAACGGGTGCATCTTGCGGACCAATGCGCCGTTCCTGAAAATGTTCTCCGGCGTGGTTTCGCGCGACGATCTCGAAAAGGCGCCGCATCTTGAAACCATCGTGCAGGAAAGCGACCGGCCACAGCTGGCCGCGGCGCTGGCGGCTGCCAAGGACCGGCAGGGCGACATCGCGCCCCTCGACACCCGCACGCCGACCGACGAGGCGCGCTATTTCCGCTTCTATGTCAATGCCGTCATCGACCAGAGCGACGAGGCGCCCGAGGAGGCGGCGATCGTCTATGCCGTTGAGGTGACCGAGCAGAAGGCGCTGGAAGCGCAGATGGCGCAGACGCAGAAGATGAATGCCGTGGGAACGCTGGCCGGCGGCATCGCGCATGATTTCAACAACGTGCTGACGGCGATCCTGCTTTCCGCCGACCATCTGCTATTGCAGGCGCGGCCGGCCGATGCCAGCTTTGCCGACCTGATAGAGATCAAGCGCAACGCCAACCGCGCCGCCGTGCTGGTGCGCCAGCTGCTCGCCTTCTCGCGTAAGCAGACGATGCGGCCCTCGGTGCTGAACCTCACCGATGTCGTCGGCGACCTGCGCATGCTGGTCGACCGGCTGCTTTCCGGCACCAACGTCAAGCTCGACGTGCAATATGGCCGCGACCTCTGGCCTGTCAAAACAGACCTTTCGCAGTTCGAGCAAGTGCTGATCAATCTCTGCGTCAATGCGCGCGATGCAATGCCCGAAGGCGGCAAGCTGACATTGCGCACTCGCAATCTGACCGCCGCCGAGGTCTCGGCCTTCAACTATTCCTACATGCCGGCCGAGGACATGGTGCTTGTCGAAGTCGCCGATAACGGCACCGGTATCGCGCCTGAAATCATGGACAAGATCTTCGAGCCCTTCTTCACCACCAAGGATGTCGGCAAGGGAACAGGACTTGGCCTCGCCATGGTCTACGGCATCGTCAAACAGTCGGGGGGCTATATCCAGCCGGAATCCGAAGTCGGCAAGGGCACCACCTTCCGCGTCTTCCTGCCGCGCCACATTCCGGAGCCGGCGGTTGCCGCCGAAGCGGGTTCGATCGACGGCGCCATCGCCGGGGCCGAAGTGGTGCCGCTGCCGGTATCACCGCAGCAGCCGGAGGACCTGACAGGATCGGCCGTCATTCTTCTCGTCGAGGACGAGGAGGCGGTGCGCCGCGGCGGCAAGCGCATGCTGGAAACGCGCGGCTACACCGTGCACGAGGCAGGCTCGGGCGTCGAGGCGCTGGCCATCTTGGAAGAACTCGACGGCAAGGTCGACATCGTCGTATCCGACGTCGTCATGCCCGAAATGGACGGCCCGACGCTGCTTCGCGAACTGCGCAAGACCTACCCAGATATGAAATTCATCTTCGTCTCGGGTTATGCCGAAGATGCCTTTGCCCGCAATCTGCCGCCGGAGGCGAAATTCGGCTTCCTGCCGAAGCCTTTCTCGCTGAAGCAACTCGCCGTCGTCGTCAAGGAGACCTTGGACGGGTGAGGGGAGGTTTGTCGGCGAGGAAGATTTGTGCCGTGCCACACGCACCCCCTCTGCCCTGCCGGGCATCTCCCCCACAAGGAGGGAGATCGGCTGGGCGCGTCGGCTTCCCCAACCAAATATTCATTGCGGCTCGGCGAAACGTTGATGTGACGGGAAGATTTCGCCGCTTGTCATCTCCCCACCTGTGGGGGAGATGCCCGGGAGGGCAGCGGGGGCTTGCACGGCACGACCGTTTTGAAGGCCCTGCTGGCCCCAGCCCTATCACCTCTCATTCACCCAGCGCCACCGCAATCTCAGCCGCAAGCCGCGCATTGTTTTCGACGAGCGCGATATTGGTCTTGAGGCTTCGGCCATCCGTCAGGTCGAAGATGGTCGACAGAAGATAGGGTGTGACCGCCTTGCCGGTGATTTCGTCGCGCTCGGCGCTGTCGAGCGCTCGGTCGATATAGATTTCCATCTCTTCGCTCGGAATCTCGTCGGCCTCGGGCACGGGGTTGGCGACGAGCATGCCGCCGTCGACGCCGAGTTGTTCGCGCACCGTCTGGAAATTGGCGATGGCGGCCGGGCTGTTCAGCGACAGCGGGCTGCGAATGCCCGAGGAGCGCGACCAGAAGGCGGGGAATTCCTCGCTCTCATAGGTGACGACAGGCACGCCGCGGGTTTCCAGCACTTCCAGCGTCTTCGGAATGTCGAGGATCGCCTTGGCGCCGGCACAGACGACGATGACGCCGGTGCGAGCGAGTTCCTCGAGATCTGCTGATATATCGAAGCTTTCCTCGGCGCCGCGATGCACGCCGCCGATGCCGCCTGTGGCAAAGACGCGGATGCCGGCGCGCGCCGCCGCGATCATCGTCGCCGCAACTGTGGTGGCGCCGGTGCGCCGCTCGGCGATGGCGAAGGCGAGATCGGCGCGCGACACCTTCATCACTTCGGTCGCCTTGGCGAGTTGTTCCAGTTCCGCAGCTTCAAGGCCAACATGCAGCGTGCCGTGAATGACGGCGATCGTTGCCGGCACTGCCCCCTGTTCGCGGATGATCGCCTCGACGCTGCGGGCCATCTCGATATTGCCGGGATAGGGCATGCCGTGGGTGATGATCGTCGATTCCAGCGCCACCAGCGGCGCGCCGCGCTGCTTGGCGCTGGCGACTTCCTTTGAGTAGGCAATCGGCAGAAGAGGGGAGATGGGCTTGGTCATGGTCTTGTCCTGTGATCGACAGAGCATGATGCCGAAGTGCGAGCGGTTTTCGGACGACATCATGCTCAACTATTTAATTGGCCGCTTCAATGCAGAATTCTGACCTTGGGAACAAGGGCAAGCGCCTCATTCAGCAGATCGGGCGTCAGATTTTCGTTGACGGCATGCTGCGACTGGACGGTCAGCGTGGCGGCCGCGGTGCCGTGGCGAACGGCTTCTTCGAGCGGCAGGCCCGATATCAAGGCGGCGAGCGTGCCGGCCGCGAGTGAATCGCCGGCACCGGTGACATCGGCGACGGTGTCGGCGATCGGCGGCTGCAGCGTTACGGCGCGGCCCTCGCAAAGCGCGATCAGCTCGCGCCGGCCGCGCGTGACGACGGCGTTCCTGATGCCGATCTCATGCAGCAACGGCGGCCAGTCGGCGGCGTCTTCCGGCCGCTCGCCGGCAAGGGCGGCGGCTTCAGCCTCATTCAGGAACAGGTAGTCGATATCGCCGATGCAGGGTTTCAGCCTGACGACCTTGGCAGGCGAGATGGCGATTGCCGCAACGGGCTTGGCTAGCGAACGTGCCTTTGCGACGATCGCCGCGATCGTCTCTTCCGGCAGGTTGGCGTCGAAGAGGATGAAATCATGGGTGGCGAAGGCCTCCCGCACCCAGCGGATGGAGAGACGCCGCGGCACGAAGAAGCGGTAAAGATCCATGTCGGCAAGGGCGATCACCAGATTGCCGTCCTTCTCGATGATCGCCGTGTAGCTCGGCGTCTTGCGGTCGAGGAAGACGAAGGGCCGGTCGTCGATGCCGGCGAAATCGGCAGCTTCTCCGACCGTCTCGCCCATCGGATCGCCGCCGCGCGGCGAGATCATTGTTACCTGAAAGCCGAGCCTTGCCAGGTTGCGCGCCGCATTGAAACCACCGCCGCCCGGCTCCTCGAACCATGTGCCGGGATTGCTGGCGCCAGGCGCCGTCTCGCCGGAGATGCGGCCGCGCCGGTCGAGATGGGCGCCGCCGAGAACAAGAATCTTTTTCTTCATCCGATCCGCTCTCCCGATGCCCGAAGGACGAATCGATACGTTGCGCCTAGCGGCGGTTGAGTCGGCATTTCTGGCCTAAGCTGTTGCTTTTCATCGATAAAACAAATACAGAACACGTGCCGTTTTACCTTTTTCTTTCAACTATTTGATCGCCTATTGCGAGAATGGAACAAATAGGGTACAAACTCGACATTGCTAGAGCGGCTTCAATAACCTAAAGGTGGATCGGATGTCTCAGAATTCATTGCGGCTGGTAGAGGACAAATCGGTGGACAAAAGCAAGGCGCTTGAAGCGGCACTCTCACAGATAGAGCGGTCGTTCGGCAAGGGCTCGATCATGAAACTCGGCTCCAACGAGAATGTTGTCGAGATCGAGACGATCTCGACCGGCTCACTTGGTCTCGATATTGCACTCGGCGTTGGTGGCCTGCCGAGGGGCCGCATCATCGAGATCTATGGGCCGGAAAGCTCCGGTAAGACGACGCTTGCATTGCAGACGATTGCCGAAGCGCAGAAGAAGGGCGGCATTTGCGCCTTCGTCGATGCCGAACATGCGCTCGATCCCGTCTATGCCCGCAAGCTTGGCGTCGACCTGCAGAACCTTCTGATCTCGCAGCCCGATACCGGCGAGCAGGCGCTCGAAATCACCGATACGCTGGTGCGCTCCGGTGCGGTCGACGTTCTCGTCGTCGACTCGGTCGCGGCACTGACGCCGCGTGCCGAAATCGAAGGCGAGATGGGCGACAGCCTTCCCGGCCTGCAGGCACGACTGATGAGCCAGGCGCTGCGCAAGCTCACCGCTTCGATCTCGAAGTCGAACACCATGGTGATCTTCATCAACCAGATCCGCATGAAGATCGGCGTCATGTTCGGCTCGCCAGAAACGACGACGGGCGGCAATGCGCTGAAGTTCTACGCCTCCGTGCGCCTCGACATCCGCCGCATCGGCGCGGTCAAGGAGCGCGAAGAGGTGATCGGCAACCAGACCCGCGTCAAGGTCGTCAAGAACAAGATGGCGCCGCCCTTCAAGCAGGTCGAGTTCGACATCATGTATGGCGAGGGTGTTTCCAAGACCGGCGAACTGGTCGATCTCGGCGTCAAGGCCGGCATCGTCGAAAAGTCGGGCGCCTGGTTCTCCTATAACAGCCAGCGCCTCGGCCAGGGCCGCGAAAACGCCAAGACCTTCCTGCGCGACAATCCGGATCTCGCCCGCGAGATCGAACTGTCGCTGCGTCAGAATGCCGGCTTGATCGCCGACCGCTTCCTACAGAATGGCGGACCGGACCCCGATGATGGCGACTCCGCTGCGGAAATGTGATTTTCACGCTTAAACTCATCGGACAGTTCCAACCGGCCGCATTCCCTGATGAGAATGCGGCCGGTTTTGTTTGTCTGCTGGACAGTGGCGGGGGCGAACGTTAAAAGCCGATGAATTTAATTTACCTGCCTCCGGCAGCATTGAAGGGCATAGCATGAGCGGCGTGAACGATATCCGGTCGACCTTCCTCGACTATTTCAAGAAGAACGGTCACGAGATCGTTCCGTCGAGCCCGCTCGTGCCGCGCAACGACCCGACGCTGATGTTCACCAATGCCGGCATGGTGCAGTTCAAGAACGTCTTCACCGGCCTCGAAAAGCGTCCCTATTCGACGGCGACGTCTTCGCAGAAATGCGTCCGAGCCGGCGGCAAGCACAACGACCTCGACAATGTCGGCTATACTGCACGCCATTTGACGTTCTTCGAGATGCTCGGCAACTTCTCCTTCGGCGACTATTTCAAGGAGAATGCGATCGAGCTTGCCTGGAAGCTCGTCACCGAAGGCTTCGACCTTCCGAAGAACCGCCTGCTGGTGACCGTCTATTCCGAGGACGAAGAAGCTGCGACGCTGTGGAAGAAGATCGCCGGCTTTTCCGACGACAAGATCATCCGCATCCCGACCTCTGACAATTTCTGGCAGATGGGCGATACCGGCCCCTGCGGCCCGTGCTCGGAAATCTTCATCGACCAGGGTGAGAATGTTTGGGGCGGCCCTCCGGGCTCACCGGAGGAAGATGGCGACCGGTTCCTGGAGTTCTGGAACCTCGTCTTCATGCAGTTCGAGCAGACCGAACCCGGCGTTCGCAACCCGCTGCCCCGCCCGTCGATCGATACCGGCATGGGGCTGGAGCGCATGGCCGCCGTTCTGCAGGGCGTTCAGAGCGTGTTCGACACCGATCTCTTCCGCACGTTGATCGGCACCATCGAGGACACGATGGGCGTCAAGGCGGAAGGCAGCGCCAGCCACCGCGTCATCGCCGACCACCTGCGCTCATCGGCCTTCCTGATCGCCGACGGCGTGCTTCCGTCGAATGAGGGGCGCGGTTATGTGCTGCGCCGCATCATGCGCCGCGCCATGCGCCATGCACAACTGCTCGGCGCCAAGGAACCGCTGGTCTACAAGCTGCTGCCGACGCTGGTGCAGCAGATGGGCCGCGCCTATCCGGAACTGGTGCGCGCCGAGGCGCTGATCTCGGAAACGCTGAAGCTGGAGGAAAACCGCTTCCGCAAGACGCTGGAACGCGGCCTGTCGCTTCTGTCGGACGCGACGACGGATCTTTCCAAGGGCGATATGCTGGATGGTGAGACCGCATTCAAGCTCTACGACACCTACGGCTTCCCGCTCGATCTGACGCAGGATGCACTGCGTGCCCGTGAGATCGGCGTTGACATCTCCGGCTTCACCGATGCGATGCAGCGCCAGAAGGCCGAAGCCCGCTCGCACTGGGCGGGTTCCGGCGAGAAGGCGACGGAAACCGTCTGGTTCGAGCTTAGGGAAAAACACGGTGCAACCGAATTCCTGGGCTACGACACTGAAACGGCTGAAGGCGTCGTGCAGGCGATCGTCAAAGAAGGCGCGGTTTCGACCGAGGCCAAGGCCGGCGACAAGGTGCAGATCGTCGTCAACCAGACGCCGTTCTACGGCGAATCCGGCGGCCAGATGGGTGATACCGGCGTGATCTCGTCCGACCACGGCAAGATCGAGATTTCAGATACGCAGAAGAGGGGCGAAGGCCTGTTCGTGCATCAGGGTACCGTCATCGACGGCGTGGTCAGGGACGGCGATGCGGTCGTGCTGACGGTCGATCATGCCCGCCGTTCGCGGCTGCGCGCCAACCACTCGGCAACGCATCTGCTGCATGAGGCACTGCGCGAAGTGCTCGGCACCCATGTGGCGCAGAAGGGGTCGCTGGTCGCGCCCGAGCGCCTGCGTTTCGACGTTTCGCATCCGAAGCCGATGTCGGCCGACGAGCTGAAGATCGTCGAGGACATGGCAAACGAGATCGTGCTGCAGAATTCGCTGGTTACCACGAGGCTGATGAGCGTCGACGATGCGATCGCCGAAGGCGCGATGGCGCTGTTCGGCGAGAAATACGGCGACGAGGTCCGCGTCGTTGCGATGGGCGAGGGCGTGCGCGGCGTCAAAGCCGGCAAGCCCTATTCGATCGAACTCTGTGGCGGCACGCATGTTGGGGCCACCGGCCAGATCGGCCTGATCCGCGTTCTGGGCGAAAGTGCCGTCGGCGCCGGCGTTCGCCGCATCGAGGCCGTCACCGGCGAATCGGCGCGCGAATATCTGGCCGAACAGGACGAACGCGTGAAGGCGCTCGCCACGTCGCTGAAGGTGCAACCGGCCGAAGTGCTGTCGCGCGTCGAAGCGCTGATGGACGAGCGCCGCAAGCTCGAAAAGGAACTGGCTGACGCCAAGCGCAAGCTCGCCATGGGCGGCGGGCAGGGCGGCTCGGCCGATGCCGTGCGCGAGGTTGCCGGCGTCAAGTTCCTCGGCAAGGCGATATCGGGCGTCGATCCCAAGGATTTGAAGGGGCTCGCCGATGACGGCAAGACCAGCATCGGTTCCGGCGTCGTCACGCTGATCGGCGTTTCCGATGACGGCAAGGCAAGTGCTGTCGTGGCGGTGACGCCGGACCTGGTGCAGCGCTACAGCGCCGTCGATCTCGTCCGCATCGCCTCGGCCGCCCTCGGCGGCAAGGGTGGCGGCGGCCGCCCCGACATGGCACAGGCCGGCGGCCCCGACGGCTCGAAGGCCGATGAGGCGATCGAGGCGGTTGCCGTGGCACTTGCCGGCTGAGCTGCCGGTTACGTCACCCTAACCTCCCTCATTCCTGTGCTCGTCACAGGAATGAAGGAGGTTGGGGAGATGCCGGAGCACCAGCCTCGTCCTTCGAGGCCCCTGCGGGGCACCTCGGGATGAGGCTCTCTTGGGCATTGGCGCTCCGGAGCCAGCAACTCCGCAGGATTTGTCAAATCGGGTTATGGTTCTCTCAAGCCGATCGATTTGCACGAGGTTCTGAGATGAATGGCGACACGGCATGGGCACTTTATGAAAACCGTCTGAGACGGGTTTCGGCCTATATTCACGACCACCTCGACGAGGAGCTGGATATGGAGCGGCTTGCCGAGATCGCCTGCATGTCGAGCTATCACTGGCACAGGATCTACCGGGCGATCTACGGCGAGACGCTGGCGGCCACCGTCAAGCGGCTCAGGCTGCATCACGCGGCGGGCGAGATCGTCCGCACGGAGCTTGCCGTCAGCGAAATTGCGAAGCGATCAGGCTATCCCAATCTCCAATCTTTCAATCGTATCTTCAAGGCGGTCTACGGCATGCCGCCGGCGCGCTATCGGAAAGAGGGAAGCCACACAGCCTTTGAACCCTCACCCGACGGAAAGACCAAAGTCATGTTAGACGTTACCGTACGCGAGATCGGACCGATCGAGCTGATCGGTGTGCCTCATACCGGTTCCTACATGCATATCGACAAAGCCTTCGAGACGCTGTTCGGCACGCTTTACGCCCGCGGCCTCGCCAAGCCCGAGATGCGGATGATCGGCATCTATCTCGACGATCCCGATATCGTGCCGGAGGAAAAGCTGCGCTCGATCGCCTGCGTCACCGGCGCTGCCGACGTGACGGCCGATGCGCCGTTTGAGCGGCACACGATCGACGGCGGCGATTATGCGGTGCTGCGCCACAAGGGTCCCTATGCCAATATGCCAAAGTCTTATCAGTGGCTCTTTGCAGAATGGCTGCCGAAATCCGGTCGGCAGCTGAAGGACAGGGTCATGTTCGAGGAGTATCTCAACAATCCGCGCGAGGTGCCGCCGACCGAGCTTCTGACGGACATTCACATGCCGCTCGTCTGAGGCCGTCGATTGGGACGCGGCGGATCTGCCGCGCTCCCGTGCTCTCAAGCGGCCTGGATGGTCTTGATGGCTTCGTCGTCAAGGGCGTTGGCCCGCTTGTAGGCCTCGCGCTCGCTGATACGGCCGACATAGTCGACGAAGGCCTGGCGACTTTCGATGCCGCCGAAGCCGAGGCCCCAGCCGATATGGGAGCCGACATAGACGTCGGCGGCGGTGAAGCGCTCGCCGGCGACGTAGGTCGAAGCAGAGACGGCTTTCTCAAGCGTGTTCATGACGTCGCCGAAAGCGCCGCAGCCGGCCATGCGCAGCCGCTCCTTCGGAATTTCGAAGCCGAGCGCCTTCATCGTCACCGCCGATTCGAGCGGGCCGGCGGCAAAGAACATCCAGCGGTAATAGCGGGCGCGCTCCTCCGGCCTCGGCGCCAGGGCCTTTTCGGGGAAGGTCTCGGCGAGATAGGCGCAGATCGCCGCGCATTCGGTGACGATGGTATCGCCGTGGCGGATTGCCGGCACCTTGCCCATCGGATTGACCGCGAGATATTCCGGCGCCTTCATGGTTTCGCCGAAGGTCAGGAGTTCGGTGCGATAGGGTTGGCCGATCTCCTCCAGCATCCAGCGCGCGATGCGGCCGCGCGACATGGGGTTCGTATAGAATACCAGTTCTTCAGTCATGCGATCCTCCTCGTGTTCCCGTTATTCTGCGGCCTTGCCGTTCCGCGGAATCAATAGTGCGGCGGGGCCTTTGTGCAACCCCAGGCCTTTAAAGCGCCTTGCGGTACTGGATGAAACCCGAGCGCTCGGCGATCCTGTCGTAGAGCCGCCGCGCCGTTGCATTGGTTTCGTGGGTCATCCAATAGAGCCTGCCTGCACCGTTGGCGCGGGCAAGATCGGCGACGGCCTCGATCAATGCGGCACCGGTGCCGAGCCCGCGCTGGCTGTTGTCGACATAGAGATCCTGCAGATAGCAGGTCCATTGCGGCAGCCAGCAGGAGCGGTGAAAGATGGCATGCACGATGCCGACAAGATGGCCGTCTTCGGCGAAGGCGCCCAGCGCATGCATCGGTTCGTCAGGATCGTGGAAGCGAGCCCAGGTGAGATCGGTGGTTTCGGGCGGGATGACCACTTCGTAGAAGCGCTGATAGGCCTCCCACAAGGGTTCCCAAGCGGCGCGGTCCGAGGATTCGAGCGGTCGCAGGATGGCCGTCATCGGTTCATTCTCCCAAAATGAAAACGGCGGGGAAATCCCCGCCGCTTCGATGTTATCTCGGAAAGGCCGGCTTACGCCATGGCCTTCTGCAGGTTCTGGTCGATCTTGTCGAGGAAGGCAGTGGTCGAGAGCCACGGCTGGTCGGGGCCGATCAGCAGCGCCAGGTCCTTGGTCATGAAACCGGATTCGACGGTGTCGACGCAAACCTTTTCGAGCGTCGCGGCGAAGCGGGCAAGCTCGGCATTGTCGTCGAGCTTGGCGCGGTGCGCCAGGCCACGGGTCCAGGCGAAGATCGAGGCGATCGAGTTCGTCGAGGTTTCCTGGCCCTTCTGGTGCTGGCGGTAGTGGCGGGTGACCGTGCCGTGAGCGGCTTCGGCTTCGACCGTCTTGCCGTCGGGCGTCAGCAGAACCGAGGTCATCAGGCCGAGCGAGCCGAAGCCTTGAGCGACGGTGTCGGACTGGACGTCGCCGTCATAGTTCTTGCAGGCCCAGACGTAACCGCCCGACCACTTGAGCGCCGAGGCGACCATGTCGTCGATCAGGCGGTGTTCGTAAGTGATGCCGGCTTCCTTGAACTGATCCTTGAATTCGCTCTCGTAGACTTCCTCGAAGATGTCCTTGAAGCGGCCGTCATAGGCCTTGAGGATGGTGTTCTTGGTCGACAGATAGACCGGCCATTTGCGCATCAGGCCGTACATCATCGAAGCGCGGGCGAATTCCCGGATCGATTCGTCGAGGTTGTACATGGCCATGGCAACGCCGGCGCCCGGTGCGTTGAAGACTTCCTTCTCGATGACGGTGCCGTCTTCGCCGACGAACTTGATCGTCAGCTTGCCTTTGCCGGGGAACTTGAAATCGGTGGCGCGGTACTGGTCGCCGAAGGCGTGGCGGCCGACGACGATCGGCTTGGTCCAGCCGGGAACCAGGCGCGGCACGTTCTTGCAGATGATCGGCTCGCGGAAGATGACGCCGCCGAGGATGTTGCGGATCGTGCCGTTCGGGCTCTTCCACATTTCCTTGAGGTTGAATTCCTTGACGCGGGCCTCATCCGGCGTGATCGTCGCGCACTTGATGCCGACGCCATATTTCTTGATGGCGTTGGCGGCGTCGACGGTGACCTGGTCGTTGGTGGCGTCGCGGTTTTCGACCGAGAGGTCGAAATAGTCGATATCGAGGTCAAGATACGGATGGATCAGCTTATCCTTGATGAGCTGCCAGATGATGCGCGTCATTTCATCGCCGTCGAGATCGGCGACGGGATTGGCGACCTTGATCTTGTTCATGTATCTGCCTCGTTCGAGCTTGAATGGGACCGGCGTCCCGGGTGGGTGATGTGATGAGGAGCGCTATAGCATTGTGATCAGTGAACGCAAAGCTGCAAGGGGTTCGACAATGCGTTTTTGGCGCCATTGCCAAGTGCCGGAATTTAGCTAGTGTCCGCCTCAACTGCCGCCCCGGACATTCGACCATGAAGACAATCGCCGTTGTTATCGCAAGCCTTATCGCCTTTTCCGGCATCGGCCATGCCGCCGACATCATTGCTCCCGTGAAGGAGATTATGGAGGCGACCAAGAGCAACTGGGCCGACAATAACAGCGACTGGACCGACATCTTCGATGCGAGCCGGCTCGACCATCTCTACAGCCGCGATTTCGTCGCGAAATACCAGGCGGCGGCGCAGTTTCCCGCCATCGACGACGACGGCATTTCGCCCTTCGACTACGACGTCATAGTCAATGGCCAGGATGCCTGCCCGTTGGAGGATCTGACGATGGTCGCGGCACCGCCGGTCAACGGGATGGTCGAGGTGACGGTGCGCTTCCGAAAATCCGCCTGCTCGGACGCTCCTGACGCCAAAGATTATACGACCGTTCATTTCCTCGTGGTCGAAGAAGGCGGCAAACCCGTCATCGACGATATCGTCACCGAGAATATCGAAACGCAGGCGCGCGATTCCCTGAAGACGACAATGGCGCTGATTGCCAAGGGCCAATAGGCGCGCGACATTCGCGAGCATCGAGATTCGATCTCGGGCGGTTTGATTTCCGCTCTTGCGGCGGTATCTGTTGATCCCTGGGCGGCATGAGGGGCTTGCATTTGTTTTCCGGTTTTCAGTTCCGCGACTGGCTGCTTGCCAACGATCCGGCGCTTTCGCGCCTGCGCATGGCTTCGCGGGTGACGCTGACGATCGTTTTCTCCTTCTTGGTCCTCCTTGCCATCCAGATGTTCATCCAGCCACTGCCGACGGCGGCCTTTGGTCTTGGCATCGTGCTGTCGATCGAGGGCGGGGTGGCGGTTCGCGACAAGGGCAATACGCGACAGCTGGTGACGCGGCTCTTCGGTTGCGTCGCAAGCCTGGGTGTTGTCGCCATCGCGGCGGGCCTCGAGGATCGACGGTTTCTCTCCGATCTGATCTTCCTGGTGGTGATCGCGCTCGCATCGGCGGGCCGCGTGTTCGGGCCGCGCGGTTTTGCGATCGGCATGTTCGCCTTCACCTCCTATTTCATGGGGTCTTATTTCCGGCCTTCTCTTGCCGAGCTGCCTGATGTGGCGATCGGGCCCGTCGTTTCGGTGCTCTTCGGGCATCTGGTGAGAGCTGTGCTCCTGCCGGACGATTGGCGGCGCGACCTGCTGCGTTCGCTCGAAAGCGTGCGCGGCCGGATCAACCAGATCCTCTTCAAGCTCGCCGCCCTTGCCGGTGGCGCCGAGATCGGCGAAGCCGACAGGCAGGAGCTGCGTCAGCTGGAAGACCGGCTGAAGGAAGTGGTGCTGATGGCCGAAACCTTCATTCCACGCCCGGTCGGCGGGGTTTTCGATGCCACCGCCGATCCCGCCGCAGAGCTGGCGATCCGGCTCTTCGATGCGCATCTTGCTGCTGAGAGCGCGATCGTGCTGAGCTTCCAGAGCCCGCCGCCCTTCGCACTCGTCCATGCGGTGATCGAGGCGGATGCAGCCGAACTTGCACCCTATAGCGCCATGGCGGAAGCCATCAGGGACGAGCCGCAAGGCGAAACCGTGCGGGCGCTTCTCTGGCTCGGCGAGGCGCGACAGCAGCTAACGCAGGCGATCGGCGCGGGGCAGGCCTCCGGCTTTGCCGGCATCGATGCCGTTCAGGACAGTGTGCGGCCTGAAAAGATCGACTTTTCCTTTGCCAATCCGCTGCTGCGCTCGGCGCTGCAGATCACGCTCGCTTCGGCGATCGCCATGGGCTTCGGCCTGCTTTTGTCGCGCGAGCGTTGGTTCTGGGCGGTGCTGGCCGCCTTCCTCGTCTTCACCAATACCAATTCGCGCGGCGACACGGCGATGAAGGCGCTGTCGCGCTCGCTGGGCACGGTGTTCGGGATCGCCATCGGCCTCCTGCTGGCGACGCTGATTTCGGGGCAGCTGGCGATCGCCATTCCGGTTGCCGCCGTTTGCATTTTCCTCGCCTTCTATTTCCTGCAGGTTTCCTATGCGACGATGACCTTCTTCATTTCGATCGTGCTCTGCCTGGTCTACGGCATGACTGGCGTGCTGACGCTCGACCTGCTGCAGCTGCGCATCGGCGAGACGGTGATCGGCGCGGTGGCCGGAACGGCGGTCGCCTTCCTGGTCTTTCCGGCCCGCACGCGGGGTGCGCTCGATGCTGCACTTGCCCGCTGGTTCCAGGCGCTGGAGGACCTGCTGAACGCGATCGGTGAGGGCAAGAGCGGTTTCGAGCTGATCGCCCTGTCGCAGAAGATCGATGCCTGCTACCGCGATGTGACGGTGGCCGCCAAGCCGCTCGGCTCGTCCTGGTCGGTGGTAACGCGTCCGGGACAGATCCGCCAGACGCTGGCGATCTTCCTCTCCTGCACTTACTGGGCGCGCATCCTGGCGAAGAGTTTCACAGCGCCGGCCGAGGCCGACGGGCTGAAGAGGCTGATCGCGGCGGATCTGGCGCTGATGAAGGATGCGGCCGCTCAAGGCTCGACCTCTTTCTTCATCGAGCGCAAGGCATCGCGGACAACAGGCCGGCACCTGCCACTGTCGCGCGAGGGCACCAGGCTGGGGCTCGAAATGATCGGTTCGGCGCTGGAAAGGCTCTATCCGCAGGCTGATGTCTTGCCGTTTGCACCGGGCGAGGTTATTGCGCGCTCGAAACAGGGATAAGGTCATGGCAGGCACGAATAGCGAGCGTCAACTTCTGGCCGAAGGGCCGGCCATCATTCTGGTCGAGCCGCAGATGGGCGAGAATATCGGCATGGTGGCGCGTGCCATGGCGAATTTCGGCCTTGCAGAACTGCGCCTCGTCAATCCGCGCGACGGCTGGCCGAACGAGAAAGCCCTGGCGACCGCCTCCAAGGCCGATCACGTCATCGAGGCGACCAAGGTCTACGATACGCTGGAACAGGCGGTCGCCGACCTCAATTTCGTCTATGCGACGACGGCGCGCGAGCGCGACGGTTACAAACCGGTGCGCTCGCCGGTCATTGCCGCCGAAACGCTGCGGGCGAGATTTCGCGCCGGTGAGGGCACCGGCATCCTCTTCGGGCGTGAGCGCTGGGGGCTGACTAACGAGGAGGTGGCGCTTGCCGACGAGATCGTCACCTTTCCCGTCAATCCGGCCTTTGCCTCGCTGAACATCGCCCAGGCGGTGCTGCTGATGTCCTATGAATGGATGAAGTCCGGCATGGAGGATCTCGGTGCCGTGCCCTTCCAAGCGATGGGGCAGACACCTTCGACCAAGGAACAGCTGTTCGGCCTGTTCGACCAGTTGGAAGAGGCACTCGATGCGCGCGGTTATTTCCATCCTGCCGGGAAAAAGCCGAAAATGATCGACAATCTGCGCGCTGTTCTATCCCGCCGGGCCTTCACGGAGCAGGAAATCAGCGTGCTGCGCGGCGTCATCTCCTCCCTCGACCGCTTCTCGCGCAAGAGCCCGCGCGGCGGCCGGTTCCCGACAGCGGCCAAGGAAACACCACCAGATGACAGCGCCGACGCATGAGCTGAAACCCGTCCTCGTCTTCGATTCCGGCATTGGCGGGCTGACCGTGTTGCGCGAGGCGCGCGTGCTGATGCCGGAACGCGGTTTCATCTATGTCGCCGACGATGCCGGCTTTCCCTATGGGGCCTGGGAGGAACAAGCTCTGAAGGAGCGCATCATCGGGCTCTTCGGCCGGTTACTTGAGGATTACGACGCTGAGGTCTGCATCATCGCCTGCAACACTGCCTTCACGCTTGTCGGCGCTGACCTGCGCGCCGCCTTTCCCCAGATGACCTTTGTCGGCACCGTGCCGGCGATCAAGCCGGCGGCGGAGCGCACGCGTTCCGGCCTCGTCTCGGTGCTCGCGACGCCGGGCACGGTGAAGCGCGCCTATACCCGCGATCTCATCCAGTCCTTCGCCCAGCAATGCCATGTCCGGCTCGTCGGCTCGGAGAACCTTGCGCGCATGGCGGAGGCCTATATTCGCGGTGATACCGTTTCCGATGAGGCGGTGCTGACCGAGATCGACCAATGTTTCGTCGAGAAGGACGGCCGAAAGACCGATATCGTCGTGCTCGCCTGCACGCATTATCCCTTCATGGCGAACCTTTTCCGGCGGCTCGCGCCCTGGCCGGTCGACTGGCTTGACCCCGCCGAAGCGATCGCCCGCCGCGCCCGCACGCTGGTGCCGCTGATCGCCGATGCCGTGCACCCCGACAATTTCGACTTCGCGGTTTTTACCTCGGGTCAGCAGGACTTCGCCACGCGGCGGCTGATGCAGGGATTCGGATTGAGGGCGTAGTTTGGCGAAGAGATGCGCGATCGCGGCGATGGATCAGCTTCTCGGATGATGCCAGCAATTGTCCTGTGGGTTGGCAAAATCCGATCCTGAAAAGCCGCGCATTCTTTGATAGACGGGGCGATGCCGTTTCGGAAGAATGGCGGTTCGTTCATGTGAGTCTCTTCGCCGCGAGGATATGCATTGCAGGTTGGCATCGATATGGGATTGGCGTCCGGTAGCCCGGCGACGCTCGATATCGAGGAGCTGCTGGCGACCCGTCTGCTCGTGCAGGGCAATTCCGGATCGGGCAAGTCGCATCTGCTGCGCCGGCTGCTCGAACAATCGGCGCAATGGGTGCAACAGGTCATCATCGATCCCGAGGGTGATTTCGTCACCCTCAGCGACAGGTTCGGCCATGTCGTCGTCGACGGTGAGCGCACAGAGGCGGAATTGGCGGGCATCGCCAACCGGATCCGCCAGCATCGCGTTTCCTGCGTGCTGACGCTCGAAGGCCTCGATCTCGAAGACCAGATGCGCGCCGCCGCCGCTTTCCTCAACGGCATGTTCGACGCCGATCGCGAATACTGGTATCCGGTTCTCGTCGTGGTCGACGAGGCGCAAATGTTTGCGCCGTCGGTCGGCGGCGATGTCTCGGAAGATGCGCGCAAGATGTCGCTTGGCGCGATGACCAACCTGATGTGCCGCGGGCGTAAACGCGGTCTTGCCGGCGTGATTGCAACGCAGCGGCTTGCCAAGCTTGCCAAAAACGTCGCGGCCGAGGCGTCGAACTTCCTGATGGGCCGCACCTTTCTCGATATCGACATGGCGCGCGCTGCTGACCTGCTCGGCATGGACCGGCGCCAGGCCGAGATGTTCCGCGACCTGAAGCGCGGCAATTTCGTTGCTCTCGGACCGGCCCTGTCGCGTCGGCCGCTGCCGATCCAGATCGGCGCGGTGGAGACCTCGGCGCGCTCTTCCAGCCCGAAGCTGATGCCGCTGCCGGATGCGCCTCAGGATGTCGAGGATCTGATCTTCACGCCCGATCCGGAGGAATTCCAGCGCCCGCTGGTGCGCCGCGCCCCGCCCGCGCCGCGGCCGACGACGGATATTCTAGCCGAACTCTCGCGCTCGACGCCGGCGGCATCGGCAGCACCTGCCGAGGCGAGGGCGAGCCAGGTGGAAGTCTCCGCCGAGGAGCGGGAGGAGCGCCTGGCCGGCGTGCTTGCCGAAATCCTCGACGATCCTACCTCCGCCTTCCGTACTGATTCGGTGCTCTACCAGGATTTTCTGGTAAGGCTGCGCATGCGCCGCGTGCCGGGACCGCCGATCGCGCTGCAGGATTTCCGCCGGCGTGTGGCGATCTCGCGCTCCGGCGTCGATGCGGCAACGGCCGCGACCGATGCCTGGGCGACGGCGCTGTCGCTATCTTCAACTATCACCGACGACCTTCAGGGCGTCTTCCTGATGCTCGCCAAGGCCGCCGTCTGCGGCGAACCGTGCCCGTCGGACGCCCGCATAGCCCGCGCCTACGGCACCCATTCCGCCCGCCGCGCGCGGCGCCTGCTCGGCTATTTCGAGGAGCAGGGTATTATCGTCGTGCACGCCGATTTTTCCGGCAAGCGTATCGTCGCTTTCCCTGATATGGACTGCCAGACGGCGCCGGGCGACGCCAACGCGCCTGATGCTGGCGGGGACCAATCGCTGGCGGCGGAATAGTGGCGCTTTCAGGGTTTGCCGCTGTTGACATTTTCATGACGGCCCTCTAAAGACCGCCGCAAGCACCGGGCAGCAATGTCCGGTGTTTCATTTGACATGTCCCGTGGATCGTTCCTGTTCGCTAACCGGAACATCCTGTCAGATCTCGGCAGAGATCAGAGGAGGGCGTGTTTCCTTCGTGCGGTTTGGCAACAAACCGTCTTAAACCTTTGAAAGGAAATACGATGAGCAAGCGCGAATCGTCCAAGTACAAAATTGACCGCCGTATGGGCGAAAACATCTGGGGCCGTCCGAAGTCCCCGGTGAACCGCCGCGAATACGGCCCAGGCCAGCACGGCCAGCGCCGCAAGGGCAAGCTCTCGGACTTTGGTGTGCAGCTGCGCGCCAAGCAGAAGCTCAAGGGCTACTACGGTGACCTGCGCGAAAAGCAGTTCCGCGCGATCTTCGCCGAAGCCGACCGCCGCAAGGGCGACACCTCTGAAAACCTGATTGGCCTCTTGGAATCGCGCCTCGACGCGATCGTCTATCGCGCCAAGTTCGTTCCGACGGTCTTTGCTGCCCGTCAGTTCGTCAACCATGGCCACGTCTCGGTCAACGGCGTACGCGTCAACATCGGTTCCTACCGCTGCAAGGCCGGCGACGTCATCGAAGTTCGCGAAAAGTCGAAGCAGCTGGTGATCGTTCTGGAAGCCGTCAGCCTCGCCGAGCGCGACGTTCCCGATTACATCGAAGTCGATCACCACAAGATGGTCGCAACCTTCGGCCGCGTCCCGACACTCAGCGACGTTCCGTTCCCGGTCGTTATGGAACCGCACCTGGTCGTCGAATTCTATTCGCGTTAATGCATTCGTCTCGCAGTCGAAACCGATTGCGAGACAACAGCATGCGTCGATATACGGAAAGCCGCTCTTTCGAGCGGCTTTTTTGCGACCTGGAGAGAAGCAATGGCAGATTTGCAGGCGACCCTCGATAGCATCTACGCCGATATCCAGCCGCGGATCGGCGAGGGCAAGGTCGCGGATTATATTCCCGAGCTCGCCAAGGTCGACCCGAAGCAGTTCGGCATGGCGATCGTCACCGTCGACGGCAGGGTCTATCGTGTCGGCGATGCCGATATCGCCTTTTCGATCCAGAGCATATCGAAGGTCTTCATGCTGACGCTGGCGCTCGGCAAGGTCGGCGAGGGGCTGTGGAAGCGCGTCGGGCGCGAACCTTCCGGATCGGCTTTCAACTCAATCGTCCAGCTCGAGCACGAGAGCGGCATCCCCCGCAACCCCTTCATCAATGCCGGCGCCATCGCCGTCAGCGACGTCGTCATGGCCGGCCATGCGCCGCGCGAGGCAATCGGCGAGCTGCTGCGTTTCGTGCGCTATCTCGCCGATGACGAGTCGATCACCATCGACGACAAGGTGGCGCGCTCGGAAACGCAGACGGGATACCGCAATTTCGCGCTTGCCAACTTCATGCGCGCCTACCGCAATCTCGACCATCCCGTCGATCACGTGCTCGGCGTTTATTTCCATCAATGCGCCTTGTCGATGAGCTGTGAGCAGCTGGCCCGCGCCGGGCTGTTCCTGGCGGCGCGCGGCAGCAATCCGACGACCGGCCATTCGGTGGTCTCGCCGAAGCGGGCGCGTCGCATCAATGCGCTGATGCTGACCTGCGGCCATTACGACGGCTCGGGCGACTTCGCCTATCATGTCGGCCTGCCCGGCAAGAGCGGCGTCGGCGGCGGCATCTTCGCGGTGGCGCCCGGCATCGCCTCGATCGCGGTGTGGTCGCCGGGGCTGAACAAGGTCGGCAATTCACAGCTCGGCGCTGCGGCATTGGAAATGCTCGCAGCGCGCACCGGCTGGTCGGTTTTCGGCGATTGACGCTGTGTTGCCAGATGGGTTTCTGCTAGAGCAAATGTGGAATTTCCGTAGGACGAAGCAATGAATATCGCAGCCAACATCGCCGATGATTTGGAAACCGGCGAAGCCGACACCGGCGGCCATGCGCTGTTTGCCGATGCACCGCGCTCGGTCTCCTTCAACAAGCTGCGCAAACGCCTGCTCCGGCAGGTGCGCCAGGCTTTCGACGATTTCGACATGCTGAAGGGCCAGAAGCGCTGGCTGGTCGGCCTTTCGGGCGGCAAGGATTCCTACGGGCTGCTGGCGCTGCTGCTCGATCTCAAATGGCGCGGCCTGCTGCCGGTCGAACTCATCGCCTGCAATCTCGATCAGGGACAGCCGAATTTTCCGAAGCACGTGCTGCCGGCTTATCTTACGAAGGTCGGCGTCCGCCACCGGATAGAATATCGCGATACCTATTCGATCGTGAAGGAGAAAGTGCCTGAAGGCGCCACCTATTGTTCGCTCTGTTCGCGGCTGCGGCGCGGCAATCTCTACCGCGTCGCGCGGGAAGAGGGTTGCGATGCGCTGGTGCTCGGTCATCATCGCGAGGACATTCTCGAAACCTTCTTCATGAATTTCTTCCATGGCGGCCGGCTCGCCTCGATGCCGGCAAAGCTTCTGAACGACGAGGGCGATCTGATGGTGCTCCGGCCGCTTGCCTATGCCGCGGAGGACGACCTCTCGAAATTCGCCGCCGCCATGCAGTTTCCGATCATCCCCTGCGATCTCTGCGGCTCGCAGGACGGGCTGCAGCGCAATGCGATGAAGGACATGCTCGCCGATATCGAGCGGCGGATGCCGGGCCGCAAGGATACGATGCTGCGGGCGCTTTCGCATGTGAACCCGTCGCATCTGCTCGATCCGAAACTCTTCGACTTTTCCACCCTTGGTGTCACCGAACCTTCATGAATGGGCGGCTACTGCATAATTCCTTAAATCGGAATCGATCTAAGGATAAAATTATGCAGCAATTTAAATGTTACAGCGTCCTTTGCGCGTCTAAAAAGACGCGCGGCGCTGTAAGCAGGCTGGCCATTGCATCAAGGACAGGATTTCGCATGACTATTTCAGATCAGGATATTCTCTTTCTCGGCGATTGCGTCAGGGAGGCGGCGCGCGCCGAAATCATGCCGCGCTTCCGTAATCTCGACGCTGCCGATGTTTCGGAAAAGACTTCGGCAATCGATCTGGTGACGCAGGCTGACCTGCTTGCCGAACACCGGATCACCGTGGCGCTGAGAGAGCGCTTTCCCGCAGCACTCGTCGTCGGCGAGGAGGCTTATGACGCCGACCGGTCCGTCGTGCCAGCACTTGCCGATGCCGAGCTCGCCTTCGTCATCGACCCTGTCGACGGGACGTTCAATTTCGCCGCCGGGCTTCCTGTCTTCGGGACCATGTTGGCGATGACCGTCAGGGGCGAGACGGTCGCCGGCATTATTCACGATCCCGTTCTCGGCGACACAGTGACCGCGATCAGGGGGGCAGGCGCCTTTCTGACACGTCGGGACGGGCAGTCGACAAAGTTGAAGGTCGCCGAGCCTGCTAGCCTGAACCAGATGGTCGGCGGCCTGTCATGGAGCCACATGGACGAACCGGATCGCGCGCGCATCTGCGCCAACATGGCGAAGATCCGGATGACCTTCGCCTTCAACTGCTCGGCCTACGAATACTGGATGGTTGCCTCCGGCAAGATGCATTTCATCGGCCATGCGAAGCTGATGCCCTGGGACCACCTGGCCGGCGTGCTGGCGCATCAGGAGGCCGGCGGCCATACGGCGAAATTCGACGGCACGCCCTATCGCCCCGGTGAGACGACGGGCGGCATCATCTCCGCGCCCGACCGGGAGAGCTGGCAACTCATCCGGCGCGAGATCGTCGGCATCTGATTCAAGCTTCTCCTGAGAGACCTAAGCCTGGGGATTTGACATGACTTCGACTGTCGATGCGACCGTACTTGCGGATCTGCTGCGCCGCGCGGCGAAGGCGGAGATCCTGCCGCGCTTTCGCCGGCTTGGTCAGGACGACGTGCGCGCCAAGAGCGAGGCCACCGATCTCGTCACCGAGGCCGATGAGCAGGCCGAGCGGATGATCAAGGCGGAAGCTGCGCAACTCTGGCCGAGCGCACTGTTCCTCGGCGAGGAATCGGTCGCGGCCGATCCGGATTTGCTCGGCAGCCTCGAGCATGCCGATCTCGCGATCGTCGTCGATCCGGTCGACGGCACCTTCAATTTCGCCGCCGGCATCCCGGCCTTCGGCGTCATGGCGTCCGTTATCTCCGGCGGCGAGACGATTGCCGGTATCATCTACGATCCAATGGGCGACGACTGGGTGATGGCGGAAAAGGGCGGCGGTGCCTGGCTGCGGCGGCCGGACGGCGGCGCCGAGCGGCTCTCGGTCGCAGCTCCGGTCGAACTGGAGCACATGGTCGGCATGGCCTCGACCGGCTACTTGCCGAAGGAAAAGCGCGCCGAAGTGCTCGCCAATCTCGCCAAGGTGCGCTTCCTCACCAATTATCGCTGTGCCGCCCACGAATACCGCACTTTTGCCGGCGGCCATGTGCATTACCTCATGTACAACAAGCTGATGCCCTGGGATCATCTTGCCGGCACGCTGATCTCGCAGGAGGCCGGCGCCTATGCGGCGCGTTTCGACGGTTCGCCCTACCTGCCGCATCATCTCGATGGCGGGCTGCTGATTACCCCCGACAAGGCCTCCTGGGAGGTGCTGCGGCGTGCGGTGTTCACGGTCTGAACAACGGCTCGACCTGCCGCATGTTACTGGTAGAGCTTTTCCATGAGAAAGTTTTCCAGGCCTTGCCCACGCTTCTCGACGATTTGTTTCGTTATGACGCGGAAGCCTTTGCGCTCAAAAAACGGTCGGGCCGTTCTGCTGGCTTCGGTATAGATTCGGCTAACCTCCAGTTTCAGGGCTTCGTCTTCGACCCTGCTCAATAGCCGACTTGCGACTCCAAGGCCCTGGAATTCGGGGTGCACAAACATCATGTCCAGGCATCCGTCGCCGGTCAGGTCGGAAAACCCGACAGGCTCTCCGTCAAATTCTGCGATCCAGGCAGGCCTGCTTATCCTTCGCTCTGCCCATAGTTCGCGATCTTCCACCTTTGCCCAAGCCTGTATTTCAGCGGGTGAGTAGTCTTTCGACGCGACCTCTCGAATGGCGCGCAGAAAAATTTCAATCGTCGCGTCCACGTCGAGTGGTGCGTAAGGCCTGATCAGAATTCGGTCGTCCATCGAGGGTGCCTTTCCGCGCACTGCCGTGGATTGAACTATCGATCAAATCACTGCAGCGCTCACGCTATAGCATCTGAAGAATATGTTCCCACGCGAGTCGTCCCAATTGAGCGTCGGCCTCGTCACTTCCACCATGAGCGCGCACAGATGATCGGGGAGTCGTTTCGCCCGGCAGCAGAATGCGATGGCCCGCATCTTCTCCCAAGACAAGCTGGGTGAGTAAGCCGGAAGCTGCGCGCCTTCGAACAAGCGACACGGCAAATTTGTCTGATGGCCAGAGCGCGTCATCGCATCCCGCTACGAGCAGAATTTCGGCATTCGTTTTCTCCAAAGGGATAGCCGCTGCGTCGATCTCAGACTCGTGCATATCGAGACATCTTTCGAACAGATCCCTATAGGCGACCAAGCCGTCTCTGTATTCCCGCGCCCATTCTGGATCTGACGAAACAAAAGGAAGCGGTGTACCTCGCAATGTCCACGACGAGCGCTCGGGCCAGCTGATGCCATCAAGACCGGGACCAATATTTCCCCAGACGACTGAAGAAGGGCTTATTGCCACGACCGCGCTGATGCGCGGATCGTATACCGCCGTGAGCAGCGCAGCTTCGGCGCCTTTCGATGTCCCCACCAGGACGATGCGTTTACAACCGAGTTCGATCAAGTAATCAGTGGCAGCGAAAAAGGTTTCCAGCGGCACCTCGCAAATGCCTGGCACCTGGCCTTCGCCGCCGAACCAGCGAAGCGCTATGACCGTTGCCCCCTGGCTTGCAAACAACCTGGCGCGGGCCACATCGACCCGGCCACTGGAGCCGCCGAGCACCACCATGCCTGTGCTGGCATCCGGTTTGACTTGAATTATCTCGCCCTGCAATGGCGGAGGGAGACGTTGATATTCTGCATCCAAAATCAGGCTCCTTCGTCCAGGGGCTTCCAGATTCAGAAACGGCAGAGTGCCACTTAATGCAATGCCGCCGGAGACCAGTCGGTCGGACAGATTTCCATTTCAGAAATGGGCAGCACCCGGATCGAGTTGTGGACTGTCGCCGGGGTGGGTGAACAGCTTGCCATTTTCCGCCCAGAGGGTGGCTGCGATCGTCACCGCGCCGAAAAACGCGAAGCCGCCGAAGAGCGGCTGCACTGTGCCGTTGAACATCTGGCCGACCAGGCCACCGAGAATAGCGCCGGCCGTCGTCGAGACGAAGCCGGTGATGGCGGTCGCCGTACCGGCGAGATTGCCCATCGGCTCGAGGCTGATCGCGGTGAAATTGGTGGCGATCACGGCAAACATCATCAACACGATGGAGAAGATGCCGTAGGCGACGGCGAAATCCGGCTTGCCGACCAGTGCGAGGAAAAAGCCGATGGCCGACAGCGCCGTGAAGATCAGCAGGGCAGCGTGCGAGATGCGGCGCATGCCAAATTTGCGCACGAAGAAGCCGTTGGCGAAATTGGCGACGGCGATGCCGCCGGCGGTGGCCGCAAAGGCGATCGGCAGCCAGTCGCCAAGGCCGTAGACCTCGCCGAACACCTGTTGCACCGAGATCACATAAGCGCTGATGACGCCGGTGAACATGGTGAGGCCGATCATATAGCCGCAGGTGATCCGGTTGGTGAGCACGGTCTTGAAGCCATCGACGACAGAGCCGACCGACAGCGGCAGCCGTTCTTCCGGCGGCAGCGATTCCTTCAGCCGCAGGAGAGCCCAGACGAACAGGATAGTGGCGATGATGCCGAGCAGGATGAAGATCCAGTGCCAGTTGGCATAAAGGATGATGAGTTGGCCGACGGAGGGGGCAACGATCGGCACGATCATGAAGACGATCATCACATAGGACATGACGCGGGCCATTTCGCGGCCACCGAAGCAGTCGCGAACCATGGCCATGGTCGTTATGCGCACAGCAGCACCGCCCACACCCTGAACGAAGCGCATGACGAGCAGCATTTCAAAGCTGCCGGTTGCTGCGGCGGCAAACATTCCGACAACATAGCAGGCGAGGCCGCCGAGCAGGATGTTGCGGCGGCCGAAGGTATCCGAAAGGCTGCCGAAGAAGATCTGCGAGACGCCGAATCCCAAAAAGAACACGCCGATGATCAGCTGCCCGTCGTTGGTATTGGTGACGCCGAGAGAATGGCCGATATTGGGCAAAGCCGGCAGCATGCTGTCGATTGCCATGGCGACGCTGGCGGTCATGATGGCGATGGTGACGACGAATTCGCCAAAGCCCATGCCGATGCGGCGGGAGCCCTGGTTTTCCTGGTGCGGTTTATGCGGCGACGTCATGTTATTGAGATCCCGGATGCGAGGGAGGCCGGCCGTTCAGACGGCCGGGTTCTGCTGTTGGAAGAGGCGGCCCTTCTCGGCGATCAGCACAAAGACAAGGCCAATGATCGACACAAAGAAATAACCCGCGACCATCGGCAGCGCGGTGCCGTCGAAGGCCTGGCCGATGCCGGCGCCGATGAGGGCGCCGCCGACCGTGCTCATGAAGCCGAGGACCGAGGAGGCGGTGCCGGCGACGTGGCCGAGCGGCTCCATGGCGAGCGAATTGAAGTTTGAGCCGATCCAGCCGAACTGGAACATGGCAAGGCCGAAGAACGAGATGAACAGCGCGAAGGGCATCGGCTCGGTGCTGGCTATCTGGACGATCAGCCAGATGGCGTTGATGGCGATAAAGCCGAGCAGCGAGCCGTGCGACAGGCGGCGCATGCCGAGCTTGCCGACAAAGCGCGAATTGAAGAAGGACGACAGCGACATGAAGATCGCCACGCCGGCGAAGGCGAAGGGGAAATAGACGCCTAGATCGTAAATGCCGACATAGACCTGCTGGGCCGAATTGATGAAGCCGAACAGCGCGCCAAAGATGAAGGTGCTGGCGATGGTGTAGCAGAGCGCGACGCGATTGGTCAGCACCAGCTTAAAGGCGCCGAAGATGGAGCGGGAGGTGAAGGGACGGACATTGGCGGGATGCAATGTTTCCGGCAGGCGGAGATAGGCCCAGACGGCAATACCAGTCGCCATGGTGGCGATGAAGAGGAAGATCAGGTGCCAGTTGCCGAAGAACATGACGATCTGGCCGGTGCCGGGCGCAATGACCGGTACGATCATGAAGACCATCATGATCAGCGACATGACTTCGGCCATCTGCCGGCCGCCATAGATATCGCGAACGATTGAGACGGTGATGACGCGGGTTGCGGCCGAACCGACGCCCTGCACGAAGCGCAGGGCGAGCAACCCTGCAAAGGACGGCACGAAGACGATACTGATAGCGGACAGGATATAGATGACGAGACCGATCAAAAGCGGCGTGCGGCGACCGAAACGGTCAGAGAGCGGCCCGTAGAACAGCTGGGCACAGCCGAAGCCGAGCAGATAGGTGGAGACGACGAATTGCCGGTGATTTTCGCTCTCGACGCCGAGGCTGGCGCCGATCTGCTGCAAGGCTGGCAGCATGATGTCGATCGCCAGAGAGTTGACGGCCATCAGGAAGGCGGCGAGCGCGATAAATTCTCGCTTGCCCATGGGCAGGCGGCCCGCGGACACGGCTTGTGATGAATCTGTCACAATGAAATTCCCATAAACAGGCTAAGGCGCTGCTTGCCGCAGCGCCTCGGACTCAAGATACAGATTTGGAAACCGGGCGGACGCCCGGTGACCGGTCAGGAGGCGGCGCGCACCGCGATGCCGTTTTCCTGGAGGTGCTGCTGCAGTTCGCCAGCCTGGAACATTTCCCGGACGATGTCGCAGCCGCCGACGAACTCGCCCTTTATGTAAAGCTGCGGGATTGTCGGCCAGCTGGAGTATTCCTTGATGCCCTGGCGGATTTCCGAATCGGCGAGCACGTTGACGCTCTTGTAGTCGACGCCGATGTAATCGAGAATCTGTACGACCTGGCCGGAGAAACCGCACTGCGGAAACTGCGGCGTGCCCTTCATGAAGAGGACGACGTCGTTGCTCTTGATTTCGTTGTCGATGAATTCGTGAATACCGCTCATGGGACCTAATCCTTTCAACAGGCGGGTTAAAGGCCCGCCGTTTCAATCGTTGCCTTTAGATAGCATGCGACAGCAGGAATTCCAGCCGCCCGAACCAAAAAAAGACCAATTCGGGCAGGCCGTTGCCGGGTTGTTGCCGTCGCGTTACGGTCGGTGGGCCAGATAGATCTGAATCTGCTCGATTTCAGTATCGGTGAAGTGGCTGAAATCCCATTGTGAAACCTGCGTCATCACGCCGAGATCGCGGCCGCCGACACCCTTGCCGCTGCGCAGCAGCGTCTTGAAATCGGCAGCCGAATAGGATTGTGCCAGGGGCTTAAGCGCCGGTGCCAGGAAGGCTTCCGACTGCTTTGCCGTATCGAGATTGTGGCAATGGCTGCAGTCGGTCCTGAAGGCATATTCGCCGATATCGGCCGGACGCGTGGCGGCAGGGGCGATGACGGCGGGCACCAGATCGGCTTCGAAGGGGATTTTGTCGAGCGCCAGGCCGATTCGCCCGAGCGGTCCCCATTGTGTCGTTCCCACCACCGCGTCGGGAAGCTGCTTCAGACTGCGCAGCCAGGCAATGATCGCCGCCATGTCGTCATCGGTGATATTGGCGAAGTTGCTTGCCGGCATGATGAAGACACCGGTGCCGTCTTTCTTGATGCCGTGGCGGATGAGGCGCACGAGTTCAGCATCGCTGTATATGGGCACGAAGCGGGTCAGGTTCGGCGCGACGATGCGGCCGACGCCCGGCTCATCGATGAGCACGTTGCCGGCATCGTGATGACAGCCGCCGCACATCAGCGTGCGGGCGCGGCGTTCGGCTTCTTCCGCAGACAGCGTCGTCTTTACGGTGAAATCGGCCGCTGCGACGTCATAGGTCCTGGAGAGACGCATCTCCGATAGGGCGTATACGCCGGCAACGGCGATGAGACAGATCGCGACAACGGCCGCGAGAATAATTTTCACAATGCGCATCATCGCTTCATGCCCCCAATAGCGCCGCAGAACTCGTCCGAAAACTGCTCACATTTTCATTGTACCTCAACTGCGGCGTTGACGGCTGCGGCCGGCGGCGGTGCGGCGCTTGCTGACTTGTTTGCGGAGAGGCTTGGGTTTGGCCGAGGTCGCCTTGCGCGCAGCTGTCGTCGTCGCGGCCGGGCGTGTCTTACGCCTCTTGCGCTTCGTCGTAGCGCGGCCGGTGGTTTTCTTCAGGATCTCCTTCAGCACGCTGTCGACGACGCCTGATATCAAATTCTTTGACTAGGTCGGCCACAAAACCACTCCGTTCGTGATGGAATCGACATGGATGCTATTGAATTCCGGAAGAGTTCGGTTAGCAAGACGGCTTCGAGACCATAGCTGCTTTTTTGCCCATATCAGCGGCACAGCAGCCGGATCGCAGCAACATGCCGGCCATCTGCCCGGCCGGAAGAGCGGAATGAAACTGATCGAGAAGCGGGTCGTCCTGCATTTCCCGGGCTTCGAGCCGCTTGACGGCGTTGCCCACAGGGCGCGCTACGAGCGTTCGGCGAGGCAGAGTGCCGCCGTCTGGGGCTATTCGGTTGAGACAGGGGCAGCGGACGGGAGGAGCGACCCCGTCAGTTTCGTGGTCACGACGGGTGAGAAGGCTACAGCGCCGGAGGCAGGGGCCGGTTCCGCTGGCTGGCAGACGAAGAGCCGGATCCACATGGTCGATCACGATACGCTGGTAAGCAGGTTGCGCAGCGGCAACACGCTGAGCCAGATCATTGCGGGCTTCCGAAGCTGCGCCGAGATCATGCTCGAAGGCGGGATGCGGGGATATTTTCGCCACGCCTGGCGCTTCGGCCTGTTCTTCCTCTTCCCGTTCGTGCTGACGGCACTGGCGATCGCGCTGACGGCGCAGATCGCCATCCTGCCCTATGCTCTCGGTTTTTCGCCCTGGCACATGCTGTGGAGCGGACCGCTGGCGCTTTGTTTCTTCGTCTTCGCCTTCCTGCCGTTTTCCGAGCGTTTCCATACGCTGCATCTCTTTGCCGATTGGGAAATGGCTGTGGCGCTCGGCCGCATGGACCGGACAGATTTCAACGGCTGGCTGGAGGATCGGGCCACCGCCGTACGCACGGCGCTTGACGAAGAGGCGGACGAATATGTGATTTCCTCGCACAGCATGGGATCGAGCGTCGCCGCCCATGTCATCGGCATATTGCTGGAAAGAGAGCCGGAGATATTCAAAGGCAAGCACGTGGTGTTTGCCACCCTCGGCAGCGCCATCCTGCAATGTGCGCTCATGTCATCGGCGACACTGCTTCGCGCCCGCGTCGGGCTGATCGCCCGCTGTCCCGAGATTTCCTGGCTCGACGTGCAGTGCCTGACGGATTCGATCAATTTCTACAAAGTGCCTGTCGTCGCCGTCTCCGGCCATGCGGATGCGCCCCAGGCGAAGATGATCCTGATCCGCGTCAAGCAGATGCTGACGCGCGAGCACTATCGCAAGATCCGCACGGACCAGCTTCGTGTCCACCGTCAATATGTGCTTGGGCCTGATCTGCAGGCGCCCTTCGACTTTACGCTTTTGACATCCGGGCCAATGCCGGCCTTGGTCTTTGCCGATCCCGATGAAAAGAGAATGCCCGGCTGAGGGCCGGGCATCGTCATCCAGATTTGCGTCGGGCTCTATTCCGGCGCCGAAGTCTGCAGGGCCAGAGCGTGCAGTACGCCGCCCATATTGCCCTTCAGCGCCTCGTAGACCATCTGGTGCTGCTGCACGCGGCTCTTGCCGCGAAAGGCTTCGGCCACGACTTCGGCGGCGTAGTGATCGCCGTCGCCCGCCAGATCGCGGATCGTCACCTTGGCACCGGGAATCCCAGCCTTGATCATGTCTTCGATATCGCCGGGTTTCATGGCCATGATCGTTACTCCTTGCGCATCATTCCGCAGCGGCAAGTTCGCCGCGGCCTTCCATGAAATCAGGGAACCACGATTCATGGGCATCGCGCAATTGTTGAATCGGCAGCGAGATGAGATCGCCGACGACGAGCGCCGTTCCTCCGACCGTGCCCAGACGGCGGAAAGGAACGCCGCCACCTTCCGCATTGATGCAGACGAAATCGGCGACATCGGCAGGCAAGGTGAGGACGTAGCGCGCCTGATCCTCACCGAAGAGCAGCGCATGTGGTGCACCCTTGCCTTCGCTCAGATCGATCGTCAGGCCTTGGCCCGAGGCCATCGCCATTTCGGCGAGCGCCACGGCAAGGCCGCCCGAGGAGATGTCGTGGCAAGCGGTCGCCTGGCCATTGCGGATGACGGAGCGAACGAAATCGCCATTGCGGCGCTCGGCAAACAGATCCACCTCCGGTGCCGGACCTTCGCGGCTGGAAAGCACGTCGCGCAGATAGACGGACTGGCCGAGATGGCTGCCGTCGACGCCGATCATGATCACCTTGTCGCCGTCGTTGGCGGTGCCGATGCGAGCCATCTTGCGCCAGTCCGGCAGCAGGCCAACACCTGCGATCGTCGGGGTCGGCAGAATGGCGACGCCGTTGGTCTCGTTGTAGAGCGAGACGTTGCCTGACACGATCGGGAAATCCAGCGCGCGGCAGGCCTCGCCGATGCCCTTCACCGCCTCGACGAACTGGCCCATGATCTCGGGCTTTTCGGGATTGCCGAAGTTCAGATTGTCGGTGGCGGCGAGCGGTTCGGCGCCTGTCGCGGTGATGTTGCGCCAGCATTCGGCGACCGCCTGCTTGCCGCCTTCGAAGGGGTCTGCCTCGACATAACGCGGGGTGACGTCGGAGGAGAAAGCGAGCGCCTTGGAGGGATGGCCGTCGACGCGCACGACACCGGCATCGCCGCCCGGAAGCTGCAGCGAATTGCCCTGGATCAGCGTGTCGTATTGCTCATAGACCCAGCGGCGGCTCGACTGGTTGGCGGAGCCGACGAGTTGCAGCAGCGCCTGGCCGTAATCCTCGGGTGCGGCGACAAGATTGGCGGGCAGGGGGGCATGCTTGCCGGGTTCGCGCCAGGGGCGATCATATTCGGGGGCCTGATCGCCCAGATCCTTGATCGGCAGGTTGGCGACTTCCTCGCCCTGGTGCATGACGCGGAAGCGCAGATCGTCGGTCGTCCAGCCGACGATGGCAAAATCGAGGCCCCACTTGACGAAGATCGCCTTGGCTTCCTCTTCCTTCTCCGGCTGCAGCACCATGAGCATGCGCTCCTGGCTTTCCGACAGCATCATCTCATAGGCCGTCATCCTCTCTTCGCGGACCGGCACCTTGTCGAGTTCGAGCAGGATGCCGAGATCCCCCTTGGCGCCCATCTCGACGGCCGAGCAGGTGAGGCCGGCCGCACCCATGTCCTGGATGGCGATGACGGCGCCGGTCTGCATCAGCTCGAGGCAGGCTTCCAGCAGGCACTTCTCGGTGAAGGGGTCGCCGACCTGAACGGTCGGGCGCTTCTCGTCGATCGATTCGTCGAATTCGGCCGAGGCCATCGTCGCACCGCCGACGCCGTCACGGCCGGTCTTGGCGCCGAGATAGACGACCGGAAGACCGACGCCCTTGGCTTCGGACAGGAAGATGGCGTTGGACTTCGCAATACCGGCGGCAAAGGCGTTGACGAGGATGTTGCCGTTGTAGCGAGCGTCGAATTCGACCTCGCCGCCGACCGTCGGGACGCCGAAGGAATTGCCGTAGCCGCCGACGCCGGAGACGACGCCGGAGACGAGGTGGCGGGTCTTCGGATGATCCGGCTCCCCGAAGCGCAGCGCGTTCATCGCGGCGATCGGGCGCGCGCCCATGGTGAAGACGTCGCGCAGGATGCCGCCGACGCCGGTCGCAGCCCCCTGATAAGGCTCGATATAGGAGGGGTGGTTGTGGCTCTCCATCTTGAAGACGACGCAATCGCCGTCATCGATGTCGACCACGCCGGCATTTTCGCCCGGGCCCTGGATGACGCGCGGCCCCTTGGTCGGCAGCGTGCGCAACCATTTCTTCGAGGATTTATAGGAGCAGTGCTCGTTCCACATGGCCGAGAAGATGCCGAGCTCGGTGAAGGTCGGTTCGCGGCCGATCAGATCCAGAATACGCTGGTACTCGTCGGGCTTCAGGCCATGGCCCGCGATGAGTTCCGGCGTGATCGGGATGGTGTTTGGAATGGTCATGAGCTCTCGAAAGTCCCTGCCGTTGCGCGTTTTCCGCTCTTTAACCTATGTAGGGACGGCGCGCGACAGGAAAATGCCCGCCGTCAACAGAGGGCGGGCGACTTCTTCGGCCCGTACGGGCGGCCGCTTCTCAGAGTCTGTTTGACAACTTGCTTTTGATTCTCGATCGATAGCAATGGGGCAAGGCTCCGGCCTCAGCTTTTGTGCCGATGATGTTTCCTCTGGAAACTTTTCTTCTTGGTTGATGGTATCGAGATACAATGCCGGACATACAACAACAGGCAGACGAAAAGGTATTTGCCGGGCGCGCGCTTGTGGCTGGCTTCGCTACGGGGTCGATCGTATTCAGCGACACGGCGCTCAGCTTCTGGGGCGGCGTCGACTCCGGACCGGAGAAGTCATCGACCGCCACCATCCCCTGTCGACACAGGTCCTGACAGGAAAAATTCTCGCCATCCCCGGCGGACGCGGCTCGTGTACGGGCAGCAGCGTGCTCATGGAGCTGATCATGAACGGGCACGCTCCCGCCGGCATCGTGGTCTCGCGCCAGGAGGAAATACTGTCGCTCGGCGTGATCGTCGCTGACGAAGTGTTCGGCCGATCGATCCCCGTTGTCCAGCTCTCCGAAGACGACTTCGCCGAGCTGCACTCTATCCCTGAAGTCACCCTCATCGGCGACAAGGTCATCGCGAGCCGGATCGAAACCGCCCCCGGTTTCGATGCCGCCGATCGCACCTATGGAAATTCGATAGCGCTGACATCGAGGGATCGGTCGGCTTTGAACGGGGAAATGGGCAAGGCCGTGCAGGTGGCAATGAGGGCCACGACGCGCATGGCTGAAATTCAGGGAGCGACGGAACTCATCGATATCTCCCAGGTCCATATCGACGGCTGCATCTACACCGGGCCGACCAGCCTGGAATTCGCGAAACGCATGCGGGACTGGGAGGGTAGGGTTGCCGTTCCAACGACCCTGAACTCGATATCGGTGGACCAGATGCGTTGGCGGGAGCAGGGCGTGTCTCCCGACGTCGCCGGACCCGCATCCGAATTGGGTGAGGCCTATGCCTCCATGGGAGCACGAAAGACGTTCACCTGCGCGCCCTATCAGCTGTCGTCCGCACCCAGGCAGGGTGAGCAGGTCGCCTGGGCGGAGTCGAACGCCGTCGTATTCGCCAACAGCGTTTTGGGTGCTCGCACTGCCAAGTATCCTGACTACCTGGATCTGTGCATCGCTCTCACCGGGCGCGCGCCGCTGACCGGGCCGCATATCGCCGACAATAGCCGCGCCAGCCTCGTGGTCAATGTGTCGGGCTTCGTGTCGCGGGATGACATGGTCTACCCCATTCTCGGCTACCACATCGGCAAGCTTGTCGGAGATGAAATTCCGGTCGTGATCGGCCTCGAGACGTGGAAGCCGAATCTGGACGACCTAAAGGCGTTCGGGGCGGGTTTTGCGACGACATCAGGCTCTCCCATGTTCCATATCGTCGGTGTCACGCCGGAGGCCGACAGCCTTGAGAGCATTGTCGGAAGCAAGATCAAGGCGAGGTACGAAATCTGTCCCAAGGACGTCGTGGCGGACTGGAGGAAACTCAACGGCGGGTCTGTGGATGCCATCGAGTTCGTCGCGCTGGGCAATCCCCATTTTTCTTTCGACGAATGCGCGCGGCTGGCCGCGCTCTGCGAAGGCCTGGCGAAACATCCTGACGTCAAGGTTCTGGTTACCTGCAACCGTGCGACGTTCGAAAGGGCTTCCGCTGCGAATCTCGTCGGCAAATTGGCGGACTTCGGCGTAGAATTCGTAACCGATGCGTGCTGGTGCACACTTGCGGAGCCTGTCATCCCAAAATCGGTCGATACAATTATCACCAATTCCGCGAAATTCGCTCACTACGGTCCTGGATTGGGTAAGGCGCTTCGGTTTGGCAGCTTGGCGGACTGCGTCGCGGCGGCTTGTCAGGGCGAGTTGAAGCTTGTTCGTCCCACATGGGACTGAACGGTTCCCCGCCTGCCGATGGTCGATCAGACGGCCGCAATGAGCAGTTCAATCATCCGTCGGCCAACCCGCTGAAATTGTCGAACGGACTGTCAGAACTTATAGCCGACCTGCAAGCCGGCGCGCGTCATGCCGTCGTTCGGCCCGTCGCAGAGATTGGCATGCGAGGAATGGGCGAACTGGGCCATGACATTCCAGTGAGTGTTGAAACGATAGCCGGCGCCCAGATATTCGTGGAAGAGGACGCGACAGCCGAGTTCCGGGCCGTCATCATCGCCCTCGAGATCGCCGGTATGGATGACGCCGCCGAAGCCGGCTTCGGCAAAGAGCTTCTCGTTGAAATCGACCGTCCAGGTGAAACCGGTGAAGAACTGGGTGGCCTCGCCGGACGTGCCGATCGAGGTGCCGAGATGAACGCGGGGATGCAGCAATTGTTGCTGCCAGCCGACCGCTGTGTCGTAGCCGAAAGGATCGAAGAGAGCGGTAATTTCGGGAAAGATACCGTCTTCCCTGGAATGGCCCGATTGTACCGAGGCCGAAGCGCCGAAACGCAATTCATCGAATATCTGTTCGCTGGCATTTGCCGAGCCTGCCATCACTGCCACTGACGCTATAACAAACAATCGCAGAACGACCTTTTTGAAGTCGATCCTCATCTGCTGTCCTTATGATTCCGTTCACCCGGCGGAATGACAAAGAGCTAGCATGAAGGTACGATTCGCGAAGTATTCAGGCACAGGGTTTGGTGTTTTTTCGACTTATGACGTGTATTTGCAACAGGTCATATTTCGCCGTCATAGGCCGAGCCGCCATTTTCCAGCAGCCGGCGCAGGATCATCAGGCCCGAGATCAGTTCCTGCCCTGTTTTCGGCGAGGAAAAACCGACGCGAACGCGATGATAGGGTCTCTCTCCGCGCGCCGCCTTGAACTCGTCCTCGTCGTCGACAAGCACGCCGTCGCGGAAGGCGGCATTCTTGAAGGTGCCCGACATCCAGGGCTCCGGCAGTTTCAGCCAGAGGAAGGGCGCGTGCGGGTGCGATTCGAAATCGAAGCCCTGCAACTGTTCGCGGGCGAGCCGGACGCGCCGGGAGAGTTCCTCGACACTTGCCTTGCGGATCTCGTGCGCCATGCCGCTTTCAACAAGGCGCGCACAGGTCTCCGCCAGGATGAAGGGCAGGCCGCCGGTGATCATCCTGTGCGTCACTTTGATGCGCTGGGCAAAATGCGGCGGGCAGGCGACCCAGCCGCCGCGCACGCCGGCGGCGACCGCTTTCGACAGGCCGTTGACGAGGAAGGTGCGATCGGGCGCAATCGAGGCGAGCAGCGGCGTGTCGTCGTCGGCCATGCCGCCGTAGAGGTCGTCCTCGATCAGCCAGACACTGTGTTTCCTGGCGATTGCGGCGATGGCTGCGCGCCGCTCGTAGGACATGATCGCCAGCGTCGGATTGTGGACGGTCGGCATCAGGAAGGCAATCTTCGGATGCTGCTGCTGGCAAAGCCGCTCGAAATCCTCGGGGATCACGCCGAGCTCATCGGAATCTACCGTGAGCGTGCGGCGGCCGAGGAGGCGGGCGCTACGGCTGACCTGGGTATAGGTGAGATCCTCGAAGACGATCTTGTCGCCTGGCGCCGAGACGGCGGCGACGACTGATATCGCCGCTGCATGGGCGCCGAGCGTCGGCACGATGTTTTCAGTGTCCGGCGTCCAGCCGCTGCGGGCAAGCCACAGGCGGCCAGCCTCGAACCAGTTGCGCGGGAAACTACGGGAATAGGAGGAGATCTCCGAGAGATGCTGCTCGCCGATCTCGGCAAGGATGCCTGCTATGACCTTTCCCTGGCCAAGATCGGGGGCGGCTGTCGTGTCGAAGCGGATCTTGTTCCCAGGCGCATCCTGGATGCGGGTGCCGCCGAGCGAGACGGTCAGCGGATCGAATTGTTCTCCGGGCGGCGTCTCGGAGCGGTTCAGCACATAGGTGCCCCGCCCCACTTCGCCGGCGACCAGGCCGCGCTCATGTACCAGCGCATAGGCACGGCCGATCGTGCCGATCGTCACGCCGATGTCGTAGGCGAGATTGCGCTGCGGCGGCAATTTGCTGCCGGCGGGCAGGGCGCCGCTTGATATGGCGGATTCGATGCTGTCGGCAAGCCGGAGATAGACCGGACCGGAACCGCGGGAAATATCGGGAAGCCAATTTGTCATGGTGACAATTGTATATATTGGCACATTGTACCCGTCAAGAGTAAGAGACAATCCAACGGACGAACCGAGAGGATTCATGGAATGTCTGCCCTGCCTGAGATCAAAATGCCAATTGTACCGATTGTCACTTATGAGGACAGGAGGCAGTTCGTCCTCCCGGACGCGCCTGCCGAGGCGACGACGCGCCTGGACCGGATCTGGGCCGCAGTTCTTCTCTGGCATCAGAAGCGGGAAGGCCGGCGCGCGCTGAGAGGGCTGACGGCGACCGAACTCAAGGATATCGGGGTGTCGCAGTCAGATGCGGCGCGCGAAGTCGGCAAGTCGTTCTTTTGGGACTGAAACGTGATTCGGAACTGACCGGGTCGGTCAGTTGCAGGCCTTGTTGCCACCTGACCAGCGGTTGACGTCGGTGGTGATGCGGCCGGCGACCGGTTCCGACATCATCGGACCGAAGGCCTGCAGGCGCGATGGGCTTCCTTCCGCCTGAACGACGAGCAACGGCCGGCTTTCCGGGCTGCCCTTGTGGACAAGCAGAATGCGCGGCCGGCCGGAGAAGGAATTGAGTTCCGGCGCAAGCTTATAGGCTGCAAAGGCCGGATCGCCCGATTTGAACCAGCAGGCGTTGGCAGCGAGCGCCACGCGTTCCATGGTCGGCAGCGCGGCGCGGTTCGGGCCTGTCGGCGCCGGCGTCTGGCAGGCTGCGACCATGGCTGCGACAGCGGTCAACAGGGCGGCGTTTGCGACGGAGAGGCGAGGGCGCATCGATTGCTCCAGATCCGAACAGAAGGATTTTCGTATGCCGAGGCTCAGGCGGCGATGACGTCGAGCGCCGAGGCAAAGAGGCCACGACCGTCCGAGCCGCCATGGGCAGCTTCGATCAGGTTCTCGGGATGCGGCATCATGCCGAGCACGTTGCCCTTTTCATTCATGACCGCGGCGATGTCGTTGATCGAGCCGTTCGGATTGGTGCCCTCGGCATAACGGAACACCACTTGGCCATTGCCTTCGATCGCGGACAGCGTCGCTTCGTCGGCGAAATAATTGCCGTCGTGATGGGCAACCGGGCAGCGGATGACCTGGCCCTGCGCGTAGGCGCGGGTGAAGTCCGTCTCGGCGTTGACGACTTCGAGCTTGATCTCACGGCAGACGAATTTCAGCGAGGCATTGCGCATCAGCGCGCCGGGCAGCAGGCCGGCCTCGACGAGGATCTGGAAGCCGTTGCAGACGCCGAGCACCTTCACGCCCTTTGCAGCCTTGTCGATGATCGCCTGCATGACCGGCATGCGGGCGGCGATCGCGCCGCAACGTAGGTAATCGCCATAAGAGAAGCCGCCGGGAATGACGATCAGATCGACATCGGGGATCTCGGTTTCCGTCTGCCAGATCGTCACCGGCGGCTTGCCGGAGATCTTGGTCAGGGCGGCGATCATGTCGCGGTCACGGTTGAGGCCCGGAAGTTGAACGACGGCTGATTTCATGGGGTCCCTGCATCTAGCGAAAGATATTGAACTGGAACACTTTCGGCGAGCCATACTCTATTGTCGGAGACAAAGAAAGAATGACCCTCTGAAAACATGCGGGCGGCGTCCACACGCAGGATGATATCTTCAACCTTGCGGCGGGCTGCAACAATTTTCGCCGTTTCGACATCCGCCGACAGATGAACGTGGTGCCGCTGCATCTTCTTCAAGCCTTCGCGCTCGATCGAGTGCCAGTTCGTCAGCGACGTGCCGTGAAAAAGAGCGGCGGGCGGTTCAACCTGGTTCAATGCGAGATCGACATCGACGCTATGACCTTGGTTTGCGCGAATTCTGCCATCGGCGAGCGTGAAGCGCTTCTTTGGATTGTTGTCGACAATTTCGATAATGTCGGCGCGGGAAACGTCGTATTTCGACGCCAACACCTTTTCGACCTCTTCGAACGACACCCAACCCTCGCTATCAAGCGTCAAACCCGCGGCATCAGGCGCATGACGCAAAACATAGCTCATATATTTCGAGACTTCCGTCTCCAGCTTTGCTTTCATCAAGACGCCAAATCCTCAAAGTCCGCCGGACGACGGGTCTGTGATCATCAGTCGATCGCGATTGCGTAATTCTCGATCACCGTGTTGGCGAGCAGTTTTTCGCACATGGCCTTGAGGTCGGCCTCGGCCTCGCCCTTGTCGGCGCCTTCCAGCTCGAGGTCGAAGACCTTGCCCTGTCTTACATGGCCGACGCCCGAGAAGCCGAGGGCGCCAAGCGCACCCTCGATAGCCTTGCCCTGCGGATCGAGAACGCCGTTTTTCAGCGTGACGGTGACACGAGCCTTGATCACTTTGTCTTTCCTGCCTTACTTGACGAGAACCGGGCCGGTGCCGCGCACGGGCTCGTTTTCATTGATGATGCCGAGACGGCGCGCAACTTCGGAATAGGCTTCGAGCAGCCCGCCGAGGTCGCGGCGGAAGCGGTCCTTGTCCATTTTCTCGTGGGTTTCGATATCCCACAGCCGGCAGCTGTCCGGCGAGATTTCGTCGGCGAGGATGATGCGCATCATATCGCCTTCGAAGAGGCGGCCGCATTCGATCTTGAAATCGACGAGCTGGATGCCGACGCCGAGGAAGAGGCCGGTCATGAAGTCGTTGACGCGGATGGCAAGCGCCATGATGTCATCGAGCTCGGCGGGGTTTGCCCAGCCGAAGGCGGTGATGTGCTCTTCGGAGACCATCGGATCGTCGAGCGCGTCGGACTTGTAATAGAATTCGATGATCGAGCGCGGCAGCACGACGCCTTCGTCGATGCCGAGGCGCTTGGCGAGAGAACCGGCCGCAACATTGCGCACGACGATCTCCAGCGGGATCATCTCTACTTCCTTGATCAACTGCTCGCGCATGTTGAGCCGGCGGATAAAATGAGTAGGGATGCCAATCTTGTTCAGATGGCTGAAGATATATTCGCAGATGCGGTTGTTGAGGACGCCCTTGCCATCGATGACTTCGTGTTTCTTCTTGTTGAAGGCAGTGGCATCGTCCTTGAAGAACTGGATCAAAGTGCCCGGTTCCGGGCCTTCATACAGAATCTTTGCCTTGCCCTCGTAGATACGGCGGCGACGGTTCATCGTGGTCATTCTCTATTGTTGGCGCTCTTGGGATAGCGCGAGTGGATCGATCTCGTGGCGTCCCCTTAAAGGAAAAGAGAGGGTTTCACAATCCGCCTGTCGCTCCTTCCCTTGTTTCCGGATTTCGCGGCCTTGGTTTCCAATTTTACGGAATACCGCCAAGAGAATCGAATGAATTCGCAAGAGGAGTTTAGCGCCTTTTCCTCTACTGTGGAATGAAGGCGAAATGGCGGGCCGCTTATGCAGGTTTTTATTTGGCGGCTCTGCCTGGCAGCGCGCGGCGAAGCTGCGTCTGCAGCGCGCGAGCGGCGGTTTGCCCGTGGCGCCAGCTTCCGGCGCGGATGAAGGAGGGGATCTGCATCGCCGGCATCGGCCGGGCGAGCGCGTAGCCCTGCAGCGTGTCACAGTCGAGTTCTTCGAGAATCCGGATATGATCCGCCGTTTCGACGCCCTCGGCGATGACGAGGATGTTCAGCGAGCGGCCGATATCGATGATCGAGCCGACCAATTTGCGCTGCTCGGCCGATTGCGGCAGCATGCGGATCAGCTCGCGGTCGATCTTCAGCGTCTTCGGGCTCAGGCGCAGCAGGCTGACGATCGAGGCATGGCCAGTACCGAAATCGTCGATCTGGATGTCGATGCCGAGCTTGCGCAGCTTTTTCAGGTTGGCGGCCACCGCCTCGTCGCAATCGTCGAGCGAGATCGATTCCAGCAGTTCGAAGGAGAATGTGCCGGGCTCGATCTTCAGGGCGCGAAGCTTCTTGCCCAGATCGGGATCGGCGAGCCGCCTGGCGGAGACGTTGACCGATATCTTCGGGATCGGTAGCCCGTCCTTCAGCCACGCCTTCCGGTCGGCAATGGCGCGCTCCAGGATCAGGGCGTCGATGGTCGAGACGACGTCGAGATCCTCGGCGATATCGAGGAAGCGGTCAGGCGTCAGTAGCCCGTGCACCGGGTGCTGCCAGCGGGCAAGCGTTTCGACGCCGGTGACATCCAGCGTGCGGGCATCGAACTGCAGCTGATAGAAGGGCACGAATTCACTGCGCTCGAGGCCGATCAGGATCTCGTCGGCGAGATGCTTGGCGGAGATGATGTCGCGGCGGGCCGAGGCCGAGAAGAATTCGAAGCGGTTGCGGCCGAGGCCTTTAGCACGATAGAGGGCGATATCGGCGTCGAGCAGTATCTGCTTGGCGTCGAGCTTCGGTCCGCTGTCGATGGCGATGCCGACGCTGGCGCCGAAACGGCAGTCGTGCCCCTCATATCTGACGGGTTTGCGCAATTCGCGGATAACACGTTCGGCAAGGCCGCCGATCTTCTTTGACGCGGGATCGACGGCGCAGAGGATGACGAATTCATCGCCACCAATGCGGGCGACAAAATCGGCGGCGCGGACGGAATTCCTCAGCACGCTTGCGGCATGCTGCAGCATGGCGTCGCCGGCCCGGTGGCCGAGCGTGTCGTTGATCTGCTTGAAGCGGTCGAGATCGATATGGAGGATCGCCAGTGCCAGGCCCTTGGCCCGGCATTCGGCCGAACGCTCGCCCAGCATCTTGTCGAGATAGCGGCGGTTCGGCAGGCCGGTGAGGTAATCGTGCAGCGCCAGGTGCTCGATGCTCTCCTTGGCGAGCTCGAGCTCGCGGTTGCGCGCCTCGGCCAGATCCTTGGCGCGCTGCAGCTCGTTGCGGAGCGCGACTTCCTCGGTCACGTCCCAGTTGGCGCCAATCAGCTTGCGGTGGCCGTTGCCGTCGATGAAGAAGGCTGAGCGGGCGCGGATGACACGTTCGACGCCGTCGCCGCGGATGATGCGGTATTCCTGCTGGAAATCGCGGCCGCTTTCGACGCTACGGTCGGACAAGCCAAGCACGCGCTCGCGGTCATCGGGATGCAGGCTTTTCGCCCAGGCGTCGCTGGCGATCTGCCGCGAGGCGCCCTGGAGGCCATAAATGGCGATGAGGCGGTCGTCCCATTCGACGGTATCATGCTCGATATCGGCTTCGAAGACGCCGATGCGGGAAATCTCCAGCGCCAGATCGAGCCGGCGCGACAAACGCGACAGTGTCTCCTCGGCCTGCTTGCGGGCGGTGATATCGGTATCAGTGCCGATGATGCGCGTCGGCACGCCATTCTCGTCCCATTCGACGCAGGCGCCGCGACACTCGATCCAGACCCAGTGACCGTCCTTGTGACGCTCGCGATATTCGAAGATCTGGTAATCGGGATCGCCGGCGTTCTGCTGGTCGATCGCATGGACGACGAAATCGCGATCGTCGGGATGGACGAGCTGCAGCCAAGCCTCGTAATCGCCGTCGGCTTCCTCGTCGGGCGCCATGCCGCGGATGGTTTTCCATGTCGGCGAGTAATATTTCCGGTCGAGACGGTAATTATGATCCCATACGCCAAGGCCCGAGCCGACAAGCGCATAATTCCAGCGGCTCTCCCGCTCGGCCAGGTCGGGATCGTCGGCTGCCCCATTGCCGATGCCTGCCTCAACCGCTGCGGCATCGCCATGCGGATCACCGGCCTCTGGATGGGCTTTCTTCACGGGCATTCTCGCTTATGTCACCTCGGTGCAGTCTGCTGTCATTCCATTAAGAAAGACTTAGAAAGCACTTGCTCAACAAGCGGGATGGCGCCTTTTCCTCGATCAGGCAGGGAGCCGGCCGAGGAACTGGGCAAAGACCATGGTGCCTTCCGGCCAGGGCCCGTGACCGGAATCGGCATTGATATGACCGGCTTCGCCGGCATCGACGAGGAAGGAGCCCCAGCTGCTGGCGACATCGTCGGCATGATCGTAGCTTCCGAAAGGATCGTTGCGGCTGGCGACGGTGATCGACGGGAAGGGCAGCGGATCGCGCGGATAGGGACCGAAGGTCATCAGGTGCCTCGGGCGGATATCGGGATTGGCGACATCGGGCGGGGCGACGAGGAAGGCGCCGGCCACCCGGTTGCGGAAATGCGGGATGGCATGGATCACCGAGGGCACGCCCAGCGAATGGGCGACGAGAACGACCGGACGGGTTGAGGCGTTCACCTCCTCGGCGATGCGGGCGATCCAGTCCTCGCGCACCGGCTTCGTCCATTCGGCCTGTTCGACGCGCCGCGCCGTGCTGAGCTTTGCCTCCCAGCGGCTCTGCCAGTGGCCCGGGCCGGAATTGGTGTAACCGGGGATGATGAGGATATCTGCGTCTGAGGCTTTCATGATGCCGCCGATGTGAGAAAGCTGGTCCAAGATGTCAAGAGGGGGATATCAAGGGAGGGAGCGACACGGGCCGTGAAAGTTGCTATATTCCTCCAGTGCCGGTTGCGGATTTCGTGTCGGCTTGCCCGCCGATGCTGTCCGCCGCCGATCAGGTCTCGGCTGAGGAGGAGAAAGCCATGGCGGCATTTCACGTCATGACGGGTGCAAGCGAAAGCTTCGCGCGGCCCGTCGTCAATCGCATCGGTATCGCTGACGTATTCGACGCGCTGAAGCGCGGATATGAAGATTTCATGGAGAAACCGTCCCATTATGTGTTCCTGTGCCTGATGTACCCGATCGCCGGCGTCTTCCTGACGCTGTGGACCTCGGGCGCCAACCTTTTACCGATGGTCTTCCCGCTGATGGCGGGTTTCGTGCTGATCGGCCCGATCGCGGCGATTGGCCTCTATGAGATCAGCCGCCGGCGCGAGGCCGGCCTCGACGCGTCGTGGACGCATGCACTGGACGTGCGCCATTCGCCGGCGCTGCCGTCGATCGTGGCGGTCGGGCTGATGCTCTTGGGCCTCTTCGTCGTCTGGCTGGTGACGGCGCAGACGCTCTATAGCAATCTGTTGGGCGAGGTCTTTCCGCGCAGCATGGCGGATTTTTTCCGCCAGGTCTTCGGCACGTCAGCGGGCATGCAGTTGATCATCTGGGGCAATCTCATCGGCTTCGTCTTTGCGCTCGTCGTGCTGGCAATGACTGTCATTACCTTTCCGCTGCTGCTCGACCGCGATGTCGGGGCAGTCGCCGCCGTCACGGCGTCGATCCGCGCGACGATTCTCAATCCGGTGCCGGTGCTGCTCTGGGGCCTGATCGTCGCCGCGCTGCTCGTCATCGGCACGATCCCGGTCTTTGCCGGGCTTGCGCTGGTTATCCCGATCCTCGGCCATGCGACCTGGCATCTCTATCGCAAGCTGATTGCTCGGGAAGCCACAGCGTAACCAGGGCCCCGCCTGCGGGGAATCCCCGGAATCTGGGATCCCTGACGGAACCTCGATCCTGCCTCGGAGTTTGTTTAGCCGAGAGCATGATGTCGTCGACATCATGCTCCGGTGGCTTCGAGGGAGGATTGCAGAGGTGACGATGAAGCATCTGTTCGCCCGCTTCGCGACAAAGGTATCGGAATGGGCGGGCAAGCCCATCATCTTCATCCTGGCACTGATCGTCGTCGTTATCTGGGCGGCACTTGGCCCCTTTTTCGACTATTCGGAAACCTGGCAGTTGATCATCAATACCGGCACGACGATCATCACCTTTCTGATGGTTTTCGTGCTGCAGAACGCCCAGACGCGCGACACGCGGGCGATCCAGGCCAAGCTCAACGAAATCATCCTAACCAGCCATGCCGAGAACCGTTTCATCGGTATCGAAAATCTCGACGAGGAGGAGCTGAAGCACCTCAACCACCTGGTCGCCAAGGCCGCAAAGGGCAGGGGCGAGACGGAGGCCTGCAGGACATCGGAGGCAGCGAATGCGGCACCGCCGAAAAAGGCGGATGCACCTAAGCGCTCTGTGGCTGCCAAGGCATCGAAGCAGAAGCAGCGGCCACTTGAGAAAAATTGAATCGCTAAATACAGTTCCAAGACGATGAGTTCGTATTGCGTAGGGAAGATGGTCGATTCCGAACTAAGAGAGCCCCAGACTGAGCTGTTTTTTCAGGCCTATCTGCTTGGAATAACGGTTGGTCATCTGCCATTTTTCTTCGGAGATCTGGCCATGGGCACTTTGATCGCGAAGTTTATTTTTTCGCTTCCCTTCATTTTTATATTGTTTATTTCCTATCGTATTAAATATATCGAAATGAATTCGCGGCCGTGTTTCTGGGCGTTTATTGTTTTTATTGGCACGCTGTCTTTGATTGCAGCAGTGTTTCTGTCGTTGTCTGGTTTCGGAGAAAAAGAGCTCGTCTTTTTGTTGTTCGTTTTGGCCTACTGCCTTCCTTCTGTCCTCGTCGCCTGTATCGCTTTCCCAATTATGTTGAGGCTGCGGGTAAGGAGAAACCAGCTAATAAATAACAACAGCGAGATATGTTGAAGACGGCGCCGAGCAGGGGCGCCGTCACTGCGTTGACCGCGACCCTCAAGCCGTCCCAAAGACCCGGCGGAAGATCGTATTGACATGCTTGGTATGATAGCCGAGGTCGAACTTCTCCCGAATATCCTCTTCCGACAGTGCAGCGCGGACCTCCGCATCCGCCAGCAGCTCTTCCAGAAAATCCTTGCCCTGTTCCCAGACCTTCATGGCGTTGCGCTGCACGAGGCGATAGGCATCCTCGCGGGAGGTGCCGGCCTGGGTCAGCGCCAGCAGGACGCGCTGCGAGTGGACGAGGCCGTGGAATTTGTTGAGGTTCTTTTCCATATTTTCGGGATAGACCAGCAGCTTTTCGATGACGCCGGCGAGCCGCGAAAGTGCGAAATCCAGCGTCACGGTGGCATCGGGGCCGATCATGCGCTCGACCGAGGAGTGGGAGATATCGCGCTCGTGCCAGAGGGCGACGTTTTCCATTGCCGGCATGGCGTAGGAGCGGACCATGCGGGCGAGGCCGGTCAGGTTTTCGGTCAGAACCGGGTTGCGCTTGTGCGGCATGGCAGAGGAGCCCTTCTGGCCAGGCGAGAAATATTCCTCGGCTTCCAGCACCTCGGTGCGCTGCAGGTGGCGGATCTCGGTTGCCAGCCGCTCGATCGACGAGGCGACGACGCCGAGCGTGGCGAAATACATCGCGTGGCGGTCGCGCGGGATGACCTGTGTCGAGACCGGCTCGGCCTTCAAGCCGAGCGCTTCGGCGACATGTTCTTCGACGCGCGGATCGATATTGGCGAAGGTGCCGACGGCGCCCGATATGGCGCAGGTCGCGACTTCCTCGCGGGCGGCGACGAGGCGCTGACGGCAGCGCTCGAATTCGGCATAGGCAAGCGCCAGCTTGACGCCGAAGGTGGTCGGCTCGGCATGGATGCCGTGCGAACGGCCGATGGTGACGGTGTCCTTATGTTCGAAGGCGCGGCTTTTCAGCGCTTCGAGCAGCCGGTCGATATCGGCAAGCAGGATATCGGTGGCGCGTACCAGCTGCACGTTGAAGCAGGTATCGAGCACGTCGGACGAGGTCATGCCCTGGTGAACGAAGCGCGCATCCGGGCCGACGATCTCGGCGAGGTGGGTGAGGAAGGCGATGACGTCATGTTTAGTGACGGCCTCGATCTCATCGATGCGGTCGACATCGAAGGTGGCGGCGCCGCCCTTTTCCCAGATCGTCTTTGCAGCCGATTTCGGGATGACGCCGAGTTCGGCCAGCGCGTCGCAGGCATGCGCCTCGATCTCGAACCAGATGCGGAACTTGGTTTCGGGAGACCAGATGGCGACCATTTCGGGCCGGGAATAACGCGGGATCATGGGCGGCTGCCTTTCAAGAGGTTTGTTAGCGCCCCTGTAGCAAAGACGGGCGGCAATCTCAACGCATGCGTTTGGCAAGATGATAGCTGCTTGCGACAAGGCAGACGAGGCCGAGCGGCAGGAAGAGGCGCAGGCCGATCACCAGGAACTGATAGACTGCGCTGATACTGGTGAAGACGAACTGGAAAGCCCAGACGATACTGCCGAATGGGGCGTGCCAGCGCGAATAGAACATCCGGTATTCCATGGCGAAGAGGAAGGCGGTCATCAGGATCGTGGCCGCTGCCAGCGTCACGAAAAAAGCGGCAAAACGCGTTTCCAGCGGCCTGTCAAAGGCGAGGAAGCGGGCGAGCGGCAGGGCGAACGGCCAGGCGAACAGGCCGCCGGCGAAATAAAGTGCGGCGACCTCAGCAAGGCGGCTCGTCTGCAGGCCGTTGCGCAGGTAAAGGCCGAGCATGGCGGCGGCAAGCATCTGCATGCCCCAAAGCAACGCGCCGGCGATCAGATCGGGGTAGGGCGGCCGTGCAGCTCTTAGACGATCCATCCGGGGGCGATCCGTCCTCGGGCGATGCATGCTCAGGGTTGAACCGGAATTGCGATCCAGCGTCCGTTCCTGTCGGCATCGAAGGCCAGGACGAGGGCGATGTGAACCTGGTTTCCGGCCTCCGGCTGATAGACCACGGCACCACCGATCCGGTATTCGACGGAACATACGCGCTCGGCCGGAACTGCGGTGGCCTGGCGCGCCCCCTGCCGGTTCGGAGCGCCTTCCTTCTCGATCATCTGCAGTCTGAAGCCGATGACCCGCTTGTCGACCGCAGCGCAATCCTTCGGCGTCGGCACCGGCATCTCGCCGAGCGAGAGCGTATAAGGCGCTTTCGGCGGACCGTCGGTTGCAAGCGTCGTGTAGCGGATCGTCTTCGAAGGGGAGCCGAGCTCGGTCGGCGGATTGAAGGCGGCGATCAGGCCGGGATTGGTCAGCAGATCATATTTGTCCATCTGGCTGCGCGCCGCCGTCAGGTTCTGCCGCCGCGCCTTGGAGAGATTGGCGTCCTTGTCGGTCAGCTCGGTATGGAAGGGCGTGCCCTCGAGATAGTGGCCGTCTTCGGTATGGATAAAATAGGTGTTGGAGTAGGGGACGCCGCCGCTCTCCTCGATGCCGAATTCCTGGAATCCGAAAACCTTACCGTCGGCGGAAAAGCCGATCGGCTGGATGTTTGCGATGTCGCCGGCAAGTGACAGGCCGGGCAGGCCGGCAAATGCGACGGCAAGCATGCCACCGATGATCAGACGTTTTTTCATGCTCGTGCCCCTTCGGCTGCCTGACGCAGATCGGCGACAGTCCGGCGATAATCCTCGACCGTATCGCCCTTGAAAATTGCCGAGCCGGCGACAAGGACGTTGCCGCCCGCCCGCGCGATTTCAGGCGCCGTTTCCACCGTGACGCCGCCGTCGACCTCGAGTTCGATCGGCCGATCACCGATCAGTGACTTCGCCGCGGCGATCTTGACGGCCATTGCCGGAATGAATTTCTGTCCGCCGAAACCGGGATTGACCGACATGATCAGGATGAGGTCGACATCGTCGAGCACGTTCTCGATGGCGCTGAGCGGTGTCGCAGGATTGATTGTCACGCCGACCTTCTTGCCGAGATTGCGGATGGTCTGCAGCGAGCGGTGCAGATGTGGTCCGGCTTCGGCATGGACGGTGATACGGTCGCAGCCGGCCTTGGCGAAGGCTTCGAGATAATCGTCGACCGGCGAGATCATCAGGTGGCAGTCGAAGGTGGCTGATGTATAGGAGCGCAGCGATTTGATGACATCGGGGCCGAAGGAGATGTTCGGTACGAAATGCCCATCCATCACGTCGAGATGGATCCAGTCGGCGCCGGCGGCCGTCACGTTGCGCACCTCCTCGCCGAGCCTGGCGAAATCCGCCGCGAGGATCGAGGGGGCAATGCGAATGGGCAGCGTCATCAAATCTTACTCCGTTTGGGCCGCCAGAGTGCGGGGCCTGAATTCAAAGCAGGCGCGCCGTTCATCGCGTCGGCGCGGCGGGTGGAAAAAAGCCGTTGCCCCGCCATTCGAGCAGGCGGTAGGGGTTTTGCGAAAGTTCATGCGCACCGGTGAAGGCAAGAGTGCCGACCGGCGTCTGGAATGTCGTGCTGAGAAGCGTCTCCTGGAGGGGCTTGCCCGCCGCAGCGGCGGCTTGCCCGGCCTGGCCGGCAATGAGGGCTGCGGCCAGCGACGGCAGGACATAACCTTCCGGCTCGATGCCTTTGGCGTGCAGCGCGTCGGCCGCAGCCGTGCCTTCCGGCAGGAGGGCGTATTCGGGCAGGGCGACGGCACGCACGCCTGAATTCAGCGGCAGCGGCTGGTCGGCAGCGCGCATGGCATCGCCGCCGAGGATGGACAGCGGGATATTCTCCGCCTTGGCGTCGCGGGCAATGACGGCGACGTCGTTGCGGTCGCCGCCGATGAAGACCCTGGTGGCGCCGGCCCGTTTCAGGCGGCGGACAAGGGCAATCTGCTGCTCCTGTCCCGGCCGGTAGGTATCGGTAAAGACCGGCTTCAGGCCGTTCCGCTCCAGCGCATTGCGCACCGCTTCCGTCAGTTCGCGGCCATGAATGGTACCGTCCTCGATCAGGGCGATCGGGTCGGCGGCCCAGTCCTTCAGGATCACCTCGATGATCTTTGCCGCCTCGGCACCGTCGGCGGGCGCCGCCCGGAAGAGCGGCCAGCCGTTCTTCAACGCATCCTCCATCAGGATGCGGGAGCGCACGGAGACGGTGATTGCGGGAATATTGGCATCCTTCAGCTTCGGCAGCGCGCCTTCGAGCGTTTCGCTGCAGAGAAAGCCGATCGCGACCTGGACCTTGGCGTTGACAAGCGCATCGGCAACGGCAGCACCGCTATTGTCTTCGCAGGTTTCGTTGATGGCGACCAGAGTATTTCCTGACTGCTGGATCTCGAAGCCGGCGCCGGCGGCGATCTGGGCGCCGAGGAGGGCGAGCGCTCCGTTCTGAGGGGCGACGACGCCGATCGTCACGCCAGCCGCATGGCTTTCAGCCGCCGCTCCCAGCAGCGCCAGAAAAGCTGCTATGCCACGCAGGTTGATCATGAAAGGCGGAGATCCCTAGCCATCGTCCATGCCCTTTTATCCGCAAGGCCGCGATCGTCAAAGAAAAACAAGCGCAACACGGCGCTTTTCACCGGTCCTATTGTAGAAAAGGTAACCGATGCTCGCCATATTGGCGCGATAGCAAGTCGATCCAGGCAGAATAGCGCGCACGGGAGAAGCACGTGTTGAACAGGCAGCATATCGACCCCGGCCTTTATCGCGACGCCATGAGCCGTTATGCCGGTCATGTGCAGCTCGTGACGACGGCGATGGAAGGCCTGCGCCGTGGCGTAACCATTACCGCCGCCTGCTCTGTTTCGGACAATCCAGCCTCTGTGCTGATCTGCCTCAACAATACCAATCCGAAGAACGAGATTTTTTTCCGCAGCGGCATCTTCGTGCTCAACACGCTCGGCGCCCATCACCAGGCCGTCGCGGATGCTTTCTCCGGGCGCACCGCGCTTACCAATGACGACCGCTTCGCCAGCGCCCGTTTCGACACACTCGTCACCGGCGCGCCGGTTCTCTTCGATGCGCTTGCCGCCTTCGATTGCCGGGTGATCGATATCAAGGAAATGCCGACGCACAATGTCGTCTTCGGTGAGGTCGCGGCCGTCCGCTTCAGCGAAAAACACCCGGCGCTCATCTATATGAACCGGGATTATCACGCGCTGTGATCGGAGTGGCCGGGATTTCGAGGGAATTAGAGAATGGACAATGCCGGGATCGAGGAAATGTTTCAGGGGCTAGGCCCTGTCACCATCAAGCGCATGTTCGGCGGCAAGGGCATTTATCATCTCGGGCGCATCATCGCGCTCGAAGTGCGTGACGAGATGCTGCTGAAGGCCGACGAGACGAGCGCGCCTGAATTTGCCGCCGCCGGGGCCACGCAATGGACCTATGAGGGCAAGAAGGGCAAGCCGGTAAAAATGCCCTACTGGTCGATCCCCGACGAGGCCTATGACGATCCCGATCTGATGGCGAAATGGGTGAGGCTTGCCTATGAGGCGTCGCTTCGCGCCGAATAGCTATTCGCCCCGTGTTGCAGCCGGCAAGGCTGCTATCGCGGCCTTGGTGAAGGCCGACAGCGGCTCGGGCAAATCGGTCAGGGGAAACCAGCCGAAATCCGAGAGCTTGTCCGGTTCGGTCAATTGCGGCTCGCCCTCGACGTCGCGGGCGAGATAGAGGATCGAAATCCAGTGCTGGCGGTCGGCCTCGATGATCTGCTCGCTCATGCAGAGGCGTTCGATCCGACCGATTGTCAGGCCGGTTTCCTCTTCGGCCTCGCGACGCGCAGCTTCCTCAGCCGGCTCCATATGATCAACCTTGCCGCCGACGATATTCCAATAGCCGGCTTCAGGTGGACGCATGCGTTTGTAAAGAAGGATCCTGGCGTCGCGCAGAATCACCAGGCCGACACCGAGGCCCGGAAAATCGAGACCGGGCCTGCCCATTGGACGTTCAGACCTTGGCGCTGCCGGCGATCAGCATGAAGGCGGGAATATCGTCGCCGAAGCCGACCGGGGTCGGGCCGTCGTCGTGGTCGCGATGACGGCGGCGGTCGCGGCTGTCATCATTTGCCGGGTAAGGCCGACTGTTACGCGCATTGTTCTGCGGCTTCTGCTCTGCTTTGCGCTCGTTCTTCACGATGTCGGCCTTTACTGGTGCTGCTTCAATCACGTCGACGCCATTATCCTGTATGTCGTTGTCAGATTTATGACTCGCGGCGGCGCGAATGCCGCGTCCGCGTCCACGATCCTTGTCGCCATTCTCTCTCGGTGCACGATCTCGGCCTGCACCGTCTCTGGCGCCACGCTCGCGGCTGTTGCGGCGCGGGCGTTCGCTGTCTCGGCTGTCTTCTGCCGGCGGCGGCAGTGACGTCAGGTCACCGCTCAGCCATTCGACCTTTTCGCCGATCAGCTTCTCGATGGCATCGACGAACTTAGTGTCGCGCTTGGTGACGAGAGTGAAGGCGGCACCCGAGCGGCCGGCACGGCCGGTGCGGCCGATGCGGTGGACGTAATCCTCGGAATGGATCGGCACGTCGAAATTGAAGACGTGGCTGACATCGGGGATATCGAGGCCGCGGGCGGCGACGTCGGAAGCGACCAGAAGCTGGAGGTTGCCATCGCGGAAGCTCTGCAGCGTCATCGTGCGGGAACGCTGGTCCATGTCGCCATGCAGGGCGCCGACCGAGAAACCGTGGCGTTCGAGCGAACGGAAGAGATCGGCGACATCCTTCTTGCGGTTGCAAAAGATGATGGCGTTCTTGAGCTCGGTCTGGGCGCGGACGAGTTCGCGCAGGACGGCGCGCTTTTCGTAATCCTTGCCGTGCGAGGCGACGAAACGCTGCGTCACGGTCGCTGCGGCGGAAGCCGGCTTTGCGACCTCGATGCGCTCGGGGTTCTGCAGGAAGCGGTCAGCGAGCTTCTGGATCTCCGACGGCATGGTTGCCGAGAAGAACAGCGTCTGGCGGGTGAACGGGATCATCTTGGCGATGCGTTCGATATCGGGGATGAAACCCATGTCGAGCATGCGGTCGGCCTCGTCGATGACGAGGATCTCGACACCGCTCATCAGGAGCTTGCCGCGCTCGAAATGGTCGAGCAGGCGGCCGGGCGTGCAGATCAGCACATCGGCGCCGCGCTCGAGCTTGCGGTCCTGGTCTTCGAAGGAAACGCCACCGATCAGGAGGGCGACGTTGAGGCGGTGGTTCTTGCCGTATTTTTCGAAATTCTCGGCGACCTGAGCGGCGAGTTCGCGCGTCGGTTCGAGAATCAGCGTGCGGGGCATGCGCGCGCGCGCACGGCCCTTTTCGAGAAGCGACAGCATCGGCAGCACGAAGGATGCCGTCTTGCCAGTGCCGGTCTGCGCGATGCCGCAAATATCGCGGCGCTCGAGCGCAAACGGGATGGCGCCCGCCTGAATGGGCGTGGGGATCGTGTAGCCCGCATCCGTAACAGCGGATAGCACTTTTTGGCTCAAGCCAAGGTCAGCAAATGTCGTCAAAGGGAAAACTGTTTCCATTCCGTTCGGCCGAGCTCTGAACGAGTCGGCGGGATTGCATGCCGCAATGCAGCGCGACATAGCCCCGAATGGCCGGCAAGTCAAGAAATAGAGACGCCGCACCCATTGCAGAGTGAAGCGTTGGTTACCGGGCAGGAGTTACTTAATATAGGTGGCGAGTTTAAGGCCGGCATTCATGAAATATACTGGATCGACGGCGTGGCCGTCCTGGCGCACTTCATAATGCAGGTGCGTGCCCGTCGAGCGGCCGGTACTGCCGGCAAGGCCGATGACGTGATTGCGATCGACCGTGTCGCCGACCTTGACCATAACCTCCGACATATGACCGTAACGCGTCGAGATGCCATTGCCGTGATCGACCTCGACCATGTTGCCGTAGCCGCCGGTCCAGCCGGCGGAGATCACCTTGCCGGGCGCCGTCGGGCGGATCCTTTCGCCCGGCGAAAAGCGGAAATCGATGCCGGAATGGAGCGCGAGGCGGCCGAGGAACGGATCACGGCGGTTGCCAAAGGGGCTGGTCACTTCCTTGCCGATAGCGGGATTGCGGAAGGGCAGGGATTCGGCGGTGCTGCGCACTGCCTCGAGCCGGGTCAGTGCGCCGTCGAGCGCAACCAGCGAATTGTTGAAGCCGTCGTTGCTTTCAGGCTCGACATAGGGGCCGCCGACCGCATCGTCGTCGTCCTTCTCGGCAGCGCTCTCGGGCATTGGAATCTTGAAGCGGGTCAGCACGGTCTCGATGGCGTTGGCGGCATTGCCGGCATCGCTCGTCAACTGTTCGACACGACTGCGCTGATCCTGTTCGACATCTTTCAGCGACAGCGTCACCTTGGAGAAGATGCGGTCGGCACGGTCGCCAACCGTGTCAGTGGCCGGCACATAGGCGAGCGTCGAATTGTCCGGTGTCGCATCGGCGGGCGCGCCGCTCGCCAGCTGTTTCTCGATCGCCTCGATGCCGCCACGGTTAAGTGATGCACGCTTGTCCTTGATATCGGGCGCATAAGACTGAACCGGGGAAGTCGGCGCGGGCAGGGCGCCGTCCTTTTCCGTCAGGCCCGAGCTTTCGGCGCGGTCGAGCAGATTGTCGAGTTTGCCATGGCGCGAGGTGAGCGCCATCTGCTGCTCCATCAGCTTGTCGACCTTGTCTTCGACCACCTGCTGATCGAGAAGCTGGCGGGAGGTGATGCGGTCGACCTGCGCGCGGAGGGCGGCGATGCGGTCTTCATAGTCGTGCTGCATGCGCGCCTGGCGGGCCATGGTGGCGCCGATCAGATCGTCGCGCAGCACGAGATAGGACGTGGCCAGGAGATAGCCGATCGAGAAGACACCGACGAAGCAGAGGGCCAGCGCAGCCATCCACGGCCGGACCGTCATATGGCGGACCTTGTCACCGCTTGCCAGGATGAGGATATGTTCCTGTGCCCGCCTGCCGAATACCCGGTGCTGATGTCCGCTGTTCACGCAGGCTCTCCCGATTGATGCTCTACGCCTCTTTCGGAAATTAGACACCGTTATGGTTAATGAATGCTTTCATTGTCGCCGTCGCATCATAAATTTCAGTGACTTCAAGCGTGGCTGATCGATGCGAGCGAGCGGTAGAAGGACGGAGTCAGCCCAGCCTCGGCGCGGGCAAGGTCGTTGAAAGGCGGCTTCAGCGGTCCGCGGAAATTCGCCCGCACCAGCTCCTGGAAGGCTTTTGCAGGGTCGCGCTTCTCGCGGGCGCAGAGGAAGCGGAACCATTTGGCGCCGACGGCGACATGGCCTTTCTCGTCGTTGTAGATGACGTCGAGGACATCGGCACTTTCGAGGTCGCCGGTCTGACGCATCTTCGCCTGCAGCGACGGCGTAACGTCGAGGCCGCGGGCCTCCAGGATCAGCGGCACGACGGCGAGCCTTGCCGTCAGGTCGTTGCGGGTCGAATGGGCAGCCTGCCAGAGCCCGTCATGGGCGGGAAGATCGCCGTAATCGGCGCCGAGATCGTTGAGCCTGGTACGCACCATGCGGAAATGCTTCGCCTCCTCGAAGGCGACCTGCATCCAGCCGTCGAAAAAGGAATTCGGCACCTGCTCGGTCGCGAATCGCGCGACGATATCGAGCGCCAGATCGACGGCGTTGAGCTCGATATGGGCGATGGCGTGGAGCAGCGCGATCCGCCCTTTGAGCGTATGCAGCGAGCGCTTCTCCACCTGGGTCGGCGGCGTCAGCATCGGTTTCTCGGGACGGCCGGGCCTGTCGGGCAGGGCCGCATCGAGCGGCGAGCGCAGCGACACCCGGCGGGCGAACCAGCGGGTGGCGCTTTCCTGCGCAACTGCCGTCTTGCGGTCGAGATCGGCCGAACTGATCGCATCGATGGCGCCGCCGCGCAACGAGGATATCGTGAGATCCCCAGTCACGCCGTCAGGTTCCTCACGGCCTCAAGGACGGTTTCGGCATGGCCCTGCACCTTCACCTTCTGCCAAATGGTGGCGATCGTGCCGTCCTGGCGGATCAGGAAGGTGGTACGCTCGACACCCATGAAGTTGCGGCCGTACATGCTCTTTTCCTTCCAGACGCCATAGGCCTGCAGCGTCGTCTTTTCCTCGTCCGAGGCAAGCGCCACCGAAAGACGGTGCTTCTTGATGAACTTGTCATGGCAGGCGGCCGAATCGGGCGACATGCCGATGACGGCAGCACCCGCCGCTTCGAACTCGGCCGCCAACGCGGTAAAAGCCAGTGATTCGGCGGTGCAGCCCGTGGTGTCGTCCTTGGGATAGAAGAACAGCACGAGCGGTTTGCCGTGGAATTCGGCCAGCGAAACGCGGCCGCCGCCGTCGCGGGGAAGGTTGAAATCAGGGGCCGAGACGCCGATGCCGGGAACCGCCATTGGGAAAACCTTTCTTTTGCCGGGTTTGTGGATGACACTTTCTCTCCCCGAATTATATAGTGGACGGATACCCGTCCAGCATGGCCGGGTTCAATTCTTCACTTAAGGGAGAGCCCGAGGGCGCGCATGTCAGCCATCCGCGGCGAAAAGGTCACGTTTCGCAAGAAGGATATCGTTGCGCTGGACCGCTTGCCGTCCGCCCAGGCCGAGAATCCGATCATCGTCCATTGCCCGCCGCCGCGTTCGCCGATGCGCCGCACGGCGAAGCTGAGCTCAGGATTTCTGGGACTGATCCTGCTTATTCTTGCTGCCATCGTTTTCACCGTCGAGAGCGGCATGTTCGACAAGCCGCTGTCGCAGCAGGCACAGGCGGTGCTGAACGGCGCGGCCGGACCGCGCTATCGCGCCGAGGTCGGCTCCACCGTCATCCGCTTCACGTCGGACTTCCGGCTGGCGCTGGAAGCACGCAACGTCAATATGATCGACCAGGAGAGCGGCCAGCACGTATCGACGACGGGTTCGGTGCGCCTGGGGCTCGATCCGCTTCAGCTTTTCCGCGGCCGCATCGCCGTTACGGATATCGAAGCAGATGATATCGCGCTCGATACCGCGCTTCTGCCCTCCGGCAATGCCGTCAAGCTCGACGATCTGCGCATCGACGCCGTGCCGGCGGCGATGGAGAAGATCTTCTCGCAGTTCGACATGTTCGACAGCATCGTGACGCGCGGCTCGACGAATTCGATGCGCATCTCCGGCATCGACATCAAGCTTGCCGATACCGCCAACGGCCCGCTGTCGCTGGTCATCGACAATCTCGTCTTTGCCCATGCCGGTCCGTCGTCGCTGCAATTGACCGGCGAAGTCGCGCTCAACGGTGAAGTGGCGGAGCTCGATGTGCTGGCCGAGAAGGACGGCGGCCACGTGTCGAAGGTCGTTGCGACGCTGAAGCATGCCGACCTCACGCCCTTCGGGCTGAAACGCAACGATCAGGGCGCAATACGGCAGGGGCTCAGCGCCTTTGCCGACCTCACGGTGTCGGCCACCAGAGGGCGCGATGGCGTGCAGCCGGCGCTTGCGGCGACAATCGACATCGATCCCGGCCAGATCTATGCCGATGGCGATCCGCAGGAGCTGTCGGGCGGGCAAATCAATCTCGTCTACGATTTCGCCAAGCAGACGATCGAGATCGCCCGATCGAACGCTCGATTCGGCGCGACCAAGCTTCCCATCAACGGCGCGCTGATCGATCTCGACAAGCTCGACCCGCAGGCCGGCAAGGGCTTCGGCATCGACCTGCTCGTCAGCGGCGGCACGGCAGCCCCCGGCGGCTCCGGCGAGCCGCCGCTCTCCTTCGACATCCAGGCGACCGGGCGCTACATGGTCGCCGGCCGTGAATTCCAGTTTCCCAACATAACCGCTTCCAGCCCGCTCGGCGCGCTCTACGGATCCCTGCACGTCAAGCTCGGCAACAAATCGCCGGAAATCAGCTTCGCTGGCCAGTCGGCGCAGCTGCAGACGACAGCGATCAAGCAGCTCTGGCCGTTCTGGATGGCGCCCAAGGTGCGCACCTGGCTGCACGGCAATCTCTTTGGCGGCACCGTCACCAACGCTTCCATTTCCGTCTTCATTCCGTTCGGCAGGTTGGACGAGGCAGCCGGCGGCAAAGGATTGAAACTCGACGCCAACCAGATCCGCATCGGCTTCGACATTGCGGGCGCGCGGATGAACGTCGCCGGCGACATTCCGCCGATCCGCGACACGTCAGCGCATTTCGATCTGAGCGGCCCGGTTGCGACGATCGCGATCAAGAACGGCACGTCCTATTTCCCGTCCGGCCGGTCCGTCGCTCTCGGCCAAGGGACGTTCATCTTGCCCGCCAACTACGATAAGCCACTGATGGCTGATATCGATCTTGCGGTGTCCGGCCCCGCAGATGCCGTCGGCGAGCTTCTGACCTACAGGCCGATCCGGGTGCTGCAGCGGGCCGGCTTTACGCCCGACGATCTCAAGGGCCGGATCGAGGCGAATGTGAAGGCCCATTTCGGCCTGCTCTCCTCGCAAAATCCGCCGCCGGCCGAATGGACTGTTGCGATGAAGCTCACCGACGTCGATCTTGCCAAGCCGTTTTCCGGCCGGATGATCAGCAATCTCGACGGCACGCTGAACGGCAATCCGAAGCGGATCACGCTCGATGCCAAGGCCCAGATCGACGGCGTCCCGGCGGATATCGATCTTACCGAACCGGTCGAGGCATCCGACACAGCGGCCAAACAACGGGTGATCACTGCGACCCTTTCTGAGGACCAGCGCAACAAGCTGATACCCGGCCTTTCCGGCATCGTCGGCGGCAGTGTGAAGATGGTGCTGACGCGGATCGATGACGACCGGCAGGACGTCCAGCTCGACCTCACCAAGTCGCTGCTCGAATTGCCTTGGATAGGCTGGTCGAAGGGCAGTGGCATTGCCGCCACGGCCGAATTCGAAACATCAGGCCCGGCCGACAATACCCAGATCAGGAACTTCCGCCTGAAGGGCGACGGTTTCGGTGCCAGCGGATCGTTGAACATCGGCAAGGGCGGGCTGATTTCGGCCGATTTCGATAGCGTCAAGCTCTCCTCGCTCGACGATTTCGCCCTGTCGGTGAAACGCAGCAAGGGCAATTTCGACGTCTCGGTCTCCGGCGACAGCGCCGATGCGCGACCGGTCATCCAGCGGTTGAAATCGGGCTCGGGTGACGATGGTGATGGGGATGCCGGCGACACCGGCGTATCGGTGCGCGCCAGGCTGAAAAACGTCACCGGCTTCAACGACGAGAAGGTCGGCAATTTCCAGGCGCAAATATCACTGCGCGGCGACAAGCTGCAGGCGCTCAACTTTTCCGCCGTTACCGACAGCGGCGAGGCGGTGGTCAGCCAGATGAAGGACGGCGGCGTCATCAACATCACCAGCGGTGATGCCGGGGCGGTATCGCGTTTCGCCGATCTCTACCAGCACATGCAGGGCGGCCTGCTCAATCTCGCGATCCGGCTGGGGGCGGAGGGCGGCTGGGATGGTTCGCTCGACGTGCGCCGCTTCGCGATCGTCAACGAACAACGGCTGCGCTCGATTGTCTCAACACCTGTCGGAAATGAGCAGCGCAGCCTCAACGAAGCTGTCAAGCGCGATATCGATACCTCGTCACAGCGCTTCCAGCGCGGCTTTGCACGCGTCGTCTCGCGCAATGGCATGGTCGGCATCGAAAACGGCGTGCTGCGGGGCGACCAGATCGGCGCAACCTTCCAGGGCATCGTGCGCGATCGCAAGGGCAACATGGACATGACCGGCACCTTCATGCCGGCCTACGGCCTCAACCGCCTGTTTGCCGAACTGCCGCTGATCGGCGTTATCCTCGGCAATGGCAGCGACCGCGGCCTGATCGGCATCACCTTTAAGCTGACAGGCAAGTTCGACCAGCCGAACCTGCAGATCAACCCGCTGTCGATCATCGCACCTGGTGTTTTCCGGCAGATCTTCGAATTCCAGTGAGGCGGGAAGCAGTCACGGCAGTTGTCGTGGCGTGACGTAGCTAAATCTCTCTCCGCCTGAGGAGATAGTCGAGACCGCCGACGCGATACCAGCGATAAGCGTAGGCATCGAGCATGACGGTATGAAATCCTTTTCCGTCTGCCTTGCTGCTCGCGCCATCGGCAATATCGATCAACTGTCGTCCGTCTTCACCGATGTCGGGATCGAAGGTCACTTCCGTCGGCTGCGGGTGCAGGTTGTGCAGGATCAACACCGAATTGCCGCGCCAGTCATAACGAAGCGCCAGCACGCCATCGTTCCCGGTGTCGATCACAGAAAAATCGCCCCAGCCGATCTCAGGGGCTTCCTTGCGCATCCGGATCATCCGCTCGGTCCAGTTCAGCAAGGAATTGGGATCACGACGCTGTTCGGCAACGTTGACATACTGGAAGCCATAGGGACCGTCATTGATGACGGGCGAGACCGGCTTTTTACTTTTGGTGAAGCCGCCTTCCGGTTCCGTCGACCATTGCATCGGCGTGCGTGCGCAGTCACGTTCCGGCTGGTTTAGATCATCGCCCATGCCGATCTCGTCGCCGTAGCGGATAACGGGCGTTCCCGGCAGCGAAAACAGCAGGCTGTAGGCCATTTCGATCCGGCGGCGGTCGCCGCCGAGCATGGGCGCCAAGCGACGGCGAATGCCCCTGTCATAAAGCTGCATGTCATTTTCGGGTCCGAGAGCGGCAAATACCGCGCCGCGCTGCTTGTCCGTCAGCCGGCCGAGATCCAGTTCATCATGGTTGCGGAGGAAGAGGCCCCATTGCGCGGTCGCCGGGCGCGGCTTCGTGGCGTCCAGGGCCTTCGTGAGCGGGCGCGTATCGGCGCTGGCGAAGGCATAAAACAGCGCTTGATTGACCTGGAAATTGAACATCATCTGCATGCGGTCACCGTCATCGCCGAAATATTCGAAATTGTCCTTCGGCAGGATATTGGCCTCCGCCAACACGATGGAATCGCCCAGGCGCCATTGGAGGAATTCGCGAAATTTCCTCAGCATGTCGAACTGCTCGACAGGCTTGGTAACGTCGGCGCCTTTCGTCGCGATGATGAAGGGAGCGGCATCCATCCTGAAACCCGAGACGCCGAGCTGGATCCAGAAGCCCATGATCTTGAGGATTTCCGCCTGCACCTCGGGGTTCGACGTATTGAGATCGGGCTGATGATCGTAGAAGCGGTGAAAATAATAAGCCTTGGCTTTGTCGTCATGGGTCCAGGTCGTCTTCTGGACGCCCGGGAAGACCATGCCCTGATCGGCATTATCAGGCTTTTTCTCGGACCAGACGTACCAGTCGCGATAGCGCGAGCGCGGATCGCTCCTGGCGTCCTGGAACCAGGGATGGTCCTTGGACGTATGATTGATCACCAGATCGATCAGCACCCGGATACCGCGCTGCTTGGCGCCGTGGGTGAATTCGACGAAATCGCCGAGCGAGCCATAACGCGGGTCGACATTGTAATAGTCGGAGACGTCGTAACCATCATCGCGACCGGGCGACGCCTGGAACGGCATGAGCCAGATCGCTGTCACGCCAAGGCCGGAGAGATAGTCGAGGCGCCGCATCAGGCCTTGAAAATCACCCACGCCGTCACCGTTCGCATCCATGAAGGTCTCGACGGACAGGCAGTAGATGACAGCATTTTTATACCAGAGGTCGTTGATCATGCCGGCGCTCCAATCCAATCAGGTCGCAAATCCCGGCGGGCGGAAAAGGTTCCGACAAAGTATTCGTTATGCGGGTCGTGGCGCTTCGCAGTAAAGAAAGTGCGTGGGTTCCTCCACGACAAAGCCAATTCCCAGCCAGGCTGACAAATCCGGCATTGATGCTTTGCCTATTTTAGGAAAATCTGATGTACTATACTGTCCCGGCCAGGAAGCAACGGCCGGTGCGATGTCGGAGGATGCCATGCAGTGCGCCCGGACAGTTTCTTTCGCATCGGCCGCCATGATGGCGGTCACGATTGCCGACGTGTCGCTTTCCGCGGAAAAGGGCGTGCCGCTGAAATCGCAAGAGGCGGTCATCCGTTCCGACCACGTCCTGATGGTTCCTCTGGACGCGGAGATGACGCCGCCGATCTTCTCGATCAGCTGGTGGTCGCGGGTGAAGCCCGCTTCAAGCGTCGATCCGCCGGGCTATCTTCTTAAGAAACCAGACGAGATGCCCCGAAATACCGGTGGTGAGCTGAATGATCTTGCTCGCCGACCCGAATAGTGAGGCAAAGAAGAAGCCGGCGCAGGCGCCGGCTTTGATATCGGTTCGGAATTGAAGCCGCTTACGCCGCGCGGCGGATCAGGATGTGCTTCTTCTTGCCGAGCGAAAGCTTGATGACGCCATCGGTCGTGATTTCGCCGCTGCCGATCATTTTGCGCTCGTCGCTGACCGCCTCGTCGTTGATGCGGACTGCGCCGCCCTGGACGTGGCGGCGGGCTTCGCCGTTCGATGAGGCAAGGCCGGCACGAACGATCAGCGACAGAAGGCCGATGCCAGCGTCGAGCTCGAAGGCGGGCACGTCGACCGACGGCAGGTTTTCCGAAAGGCCGCCTTCCTCGAAGGTCTTACGCGCGGTTTCGGCGGCCTGTTCAGCGGCCTCGCGGCCGTGCAGGATTGCCGTTACCTCGGTTGCAAGGATCTTCTTGACCTCGTTGATCTCCGAACCGCCGAGTGCCGAGAGACGGGCGATTTCATCCATCGGCAGCGTCGTGTAGAGCTTCAGGAAGCGCGAGACGTCGGCATCCTCGGTGTTGCGCCAGTACTGCCAGAAATCGTAAGCCGAGAGCATGTCGGCGTTCAGCCAGACAGCGCCCGTCGCCGACTTGCCCATCTTGGCGCCCGACGATGTCGTCAGCAGCGGCGATGTCAGCGCATAGAGCTGCGGTGTGCCCATGCGGTGACCGAGATCGATGCCGTTGACGATATTGCCCCACTGGTCCGAACCGCCCATCTGAAGGCGGCAGTCGTAGCGCTTGGCAAGCTCGACGAAGTCGTAGGCCTGGAGGATCATGTAGTTGAATTCCAGGAAGGACAGTGACTGTTCGCGGTCGAGCCGCGTCTTGACGCTATCGAAGGACAGCATGCGGTTGACCGAGAAGTGCTTGCCGACGTCGCGCAGGAATTCGAGGTAGTTCAGCGAGCGCAGCCATTCGGCATTGTTGATCATCAGCGCGTCCTTGGGACCGTCGCCGTAGTTTAGGTAGTTGGAGAAGACGCGCTTGATCGAGGCGATGTTGCCTTCGATCGTATCGACGGTCATGAGCTGGCGCGCTTCTTCCTTGAAGGAGGGATCGCCGACCATGCCGGTGCCGCCGCCCATCAGCGAGATGGCGCGATGACCGGTCTTCTGCATCCAGTGCAGCATCATGATCTGGATCAGCGAGCCGGCGTGCAGGCTGGGCGCCGTCGGATCGAAGCCGATATAGGCCGTCACAGTTTCCTTCGCGAACAGGTTATCGAGGCCGCTTTCATCGGAAATCTGATGAATGAAGCCGCGCTCTTTCAGCGTGCGGAGGAAATCGGACTTGAACTCGGACATGGGTTTCGTCTCTTGATATCTGCGCCGCACCCCATGCGGGCTTGACGCAAGTTCGTTGTTGTTGATCTGTCGCGGCGCGTTTAGCACTGTTTTTATAAAAGTGCATCCGGGAATCGCATGGGAGGCAAGCCTCATGGATGTCATCAGGACCGCGATCGGGTTGATGAGCGGCACGTCGATGGACGGAATCGACGTCGCGCTGATCAGGACCGACGGCCGCGGCTTCATCGAGCGCGGACCGTTCATGGGCGTGCCCTATGACGCGGATTTTCGCGGTCGGCTCAAACGGGCGCTGGAAATCGCACGTCCACTGAGCGACAGGAGCGAACGACCCGCCGAGCTTCGTGACATCGAGCTTGAACTCACCCTGCGGCATGCAACTGCCGTAACGGCATTCCTGGAGCGTTTCGGGCTTTCTGCCGCTGCCGTCGGTGTTCTCGGCTTCCATGGCCAGACGGTGGTCCATCGCGCTGATGAGGGATTGACGATCCAAATCGGCGATGGGCAGGAACTTGCGAAGAGAACCGGGATATCGGTGGTCTACGACATGCGCGCCAACGACATGGTCCATGGCGGGCAGGGTGCACCGCTTGTGCCGGCCTATCACGCCGCACTTGCGGGAAAATTCCAGCAGCAGGGCCAGGCGGTGTGCTTCGTCAATATCGGCGGCATCTCCAATCTCACCTTTATCGGCACGGACGGCCGGATATCGGCCTTCGACAGCGGGCCGGGCAATACGCTGATCGACCAGTGGGTGGAGATGCAGACCGGCAGAACCTATGATCCCGGTGGGGAAATCGGCGGACGCGGCAAGGTCGTGGCCAGCCTGGCAGAGCGTTATCTGCAAAGCCCGTTCTTCCGCGGCAATGTTCGCCGTTCGCTCGACCGCGGCGATTTCGCGCCGCTTCGGCCCGAGGAGGCGAGCCTTGCAGACGGCGCCCGGACGCTCGCGCATGTCGCCGCCGCCTCGATCATCAATTCCGCCGGTTTCCTGCCCGAGAACCCGTCGATCTATATCGTCTGCGGCGGCGGGCGGCTGAACGCCACCCTGATGGCGGAGTTTTCGGTCATGGCCGAAAGGCTGGGCTCAAGAGTACTGAGCGCCGAGGAGGCAGGCTTCGACGGCGATGCGATGGAAGCCGAGGCCTGGGCCTATCTCGCCGTCCGCTCGCTGGACGGGCTGCCATTGACATTTCCCGGCACGACGGGAGTGGGTGCGCCGGTCACCGGCGGCGCACTGGCAACTCCATGAAAGAGCAAAGGATCATACTGAAGACGCCAAGGCTCACCTTCGTCATGTGGGAAGAAGGCGATGCGACCCTGGTGCAACAGCTGCATTCGACGATGGCGACGACCCGCTATCTGTCCGGTAGCGCGCCGTGGAGCCTGGAGAAGGCTGAGGAGCGGCTGCGCGGCTGGTTCGAGGAGCAGGCGCGCGACGGCACGACCAAATACAAGCTCCTCGCCCAAGACGGTCAGTTTCTCGGCCGTGCCGGGATTTCAAAGTTCAGGAACGTGCAATTCGAACTCGGCTATTCCCTGCGCGAGGAGGCGTGGGGCAAGGGTCTGGCAACGGAAGCGGCGGGTGCGCTCGCCGACTGGTTCTTCGAAAGAAAGTTTGCATCGGGCTTCATCGCCTTCACGCATCCCGAAAACGCCGCCTCGCAGCGCGTCCTCAGAAAGATCGGCATGCGCGAACGCGCGCCGATCCTGATCGATGGAGTGCTGGACACGGCTTTCGAACTCACCGCCGATAAACGGCCGGCAAAGCTCTAACTCTTTACGGCGACCGGCCGGACATGGGATTCGCGCCCAGCCTGATTGCCGTCCTCGACGCCCCTGACCTGGGCGATGAACGAGAACTTCTTGCGAAGACCAAGAATGGGCTTCTCGATGAAATGCCAGGACAGCACCGCAACGGCGAGAGCCGATGGCAGGCCGACGAGATAGAGCGCCAGCGCACCATATTTCGGATAGAGGAAAACCGACGGGAACGAGCTGATCCAGATCTGCAAAAACGGGTCGTGATAGAGATAGACGCCGTAGGAATAGTCGCCTTTCCTGAAAAAGGCCGGGATGGGCACCTCGGACAGGCCGACGAAGACGGTGATGTAAACGAGAGAGGTGATGACCAGGGGCCGGTTCATCACCGACTCCGTCGCCCGGCTGTCCAGGGTGAGGATAGCAACGATGCAAACCAGGCAAGCGGCGGCGAATATCCAGCGGGAATGCGGAATGACCGCTTTGAATTGAAAGGCGACGATGCCCATCATGAAGGCCGTTATCAGCTGGGAACCTCGGCTCATGAACAGGAAGCTAGCGGTCGGTTTGATTGTATCAGGCAACAGATAGGGCATCTTCTGCACAATAAGGCCGATGACGATGTAGGTGATCGTCACCGCGAGCAGCTTGTAGCGCGTCTTGACGATGGCGGTGATCATCAGGAACGACATGATGATGTAGCAGAAGATTTCCCAGGGAACCGTCCACAGAGCGCCGTTGACGCGCTGGCTCGGATTATCCTGGAAGACGCCCGGCAGCTCGTAATGGATCCAGCCGACGATATTCAGGAAGTATTTGAAAAACCGCTGATCGGTAAAATATTCGGAGTGGTACACGACCGTAATGATCGGCCCGATAATCAAGGAGCAGACGACGATATCGACCGCAAGGGCCGGGACGATGCGCAAGCCTCGGTTGATCAGGAAATTCCGGAGGCTGAGGCGCTGTGCGCTGCCGGCGATCAGAAATCCGCTCAAAGCGAAGAACATCGGAACAAGAGCGTATTCAGTGAACCAGAATACCGACCCCCTGATGAAGTCATTGTTCTCGGTTAACAAAAAGGAATGGGTCAATACGATGGAAAAGGCGAGCCCTATTCGAAGAAAATCGAACCCCGGACCAATACCCCTATACTTATCCAGGACTTCCCCGAACGACTTGGCCATTGCGGACCTCGCTTTTGTTAGGATCGCGAGGACCCTACCGCACTGCAATATGGATTGCAACACGATAGGTGATCTGTTCTGGCACATCCGGCCCGGTTGTGTTCCGGGCCGTCATGGCATCGACGAGGCCTGGATTTCGTGGTGTCAGCGGATCCGCTTGGCGGCGGGTTCCGGCACCAGTTCGCCGTTGAGGCGCCGGTCGAGATAGTCCTCGCATTCGCCCATCAGCGTTTCCACCTGGCCGTTGAAGAAGTGGTTGGCGTTGGCAACTGTGCGGTGGGTAATGAGGATGCCCTTCTGGGTCTTCAGTTTTTCCACAAGGCCATTGACATCCTTTTCCGGCGCCACCTTGTCGGCCTCACCGTTGATGATCAGGCCGGAGGAGGGGCAGGGCGCCAGGAAGGAGAAGTCGTAGGTGTTCGGCTGCGGGGCGATCGACATGAAACCTTCGATCTCCGGCCGGCGCATCAGGAGCTGCATGCCGATCCAGGAGCCGAAGGAATAGCCGGCGACCCAACAGGTCTTGGAATCAGGATGCAGGCTCTGCACCCAGTCTAGCGCCGAGGCGGCATCCGAGAGTTCGCCGGCGCCGTGGTCGAATTCACCCTGGCTGCGGCCGATGCCCCGGAAGTTGAAGCGCAGCGTCGTGAACCCACGCTTCTGGAACATGTAGAAGAGCTGATAGACGATCTGATTGTTCATCGTGCCGCCGAACTGCGGATGCGGATGCAGAATCAGGGCGATGGGCGCGCTTTTTTCCTTGGAGGGCTGGTAGCGGCCTTCAAGACGGCCGGCTGGGCCGTTGAAAATAACTTCGGGCATTGGTACTCCGGGTTTTATTTCGCGTTCGCGCTGCGTTGGACGACAACATGACTTGACTAATGTTGTCAGCTTTTCTAAAACGCAGTTTAGAACAATTCGAAACTTGCATGGCGATCCACGCATCGTGGAACGTGTCATAAGCCAAGCCCGGCGGAAATTTCAAGAAAAATGAACCGCGGCCGCTGAAGCAAGCTCGTCAAGCGCAGGACTGAAGATCATGGCGCCGCCACGCCTTTATCTCGATTGGAATGCCACAGCGCCCCTGCACCCCGCAGCACGCGCGGCGATCATGCGCGCCATCGACGTGTTTGGCAATCCAAACAGCGTGCACGGCGAGGGTCGCGCCGCGCGCGCCGCCATCGAAGGCGCGCGACGCAAGGTGGCAGCGCTTGTCGGCACGGATGCCGGCAATGTGGTCTTCACCAGCGGCGCGACCGAGGCCGCCAATCTGGTGCTGACACCGGATTTCCGAATGGGGCGCACGCCGCTGCGGCTGGGCCAGCTTTATTTTTCGGCGATCGAGCATCCGGCGGTGCGCGAAGGCGGTCGCTTCGCCAAGGAGAAGATGACAGAGATCCCGGTGACGGAAGCCGGCATCGTCGATCTCGATGCGCTCGGCCGCCTGCTCGATGCGCATGACAAGGCTGCCGGCCTGCCGATGGTCGCCGTCATGCTCGTCAATAACGAGACGGGCATCGTTCAGCCGGTCGAGGCGGCGGCAAAGATCGTCCACGCCCATGGCGGGCTCTTCGTCGTCGACGCCGTGCAGGCGGCCGGCCGCATCGCGCTCGATATCAATCGGATCGGCGCGGACTTCATGATCGTTTCCTCGCACAAGATCGGCGGGCCGAAGGGTGCCGGCGCGCTCATTGCGCAGGGCGAAGCGCTGATGCCCAGGCCGCTGATCCAGGGCGGCGGGCAGGAGCGGGGTCACCGCTCAGGGACACAGAATTCGCTGGCGCTGATCGGCTTCGGCGCGGCAGCTGAAGCGGCCATCGACGAACTCGAGGCGCGCAATGCGGCAATCGGCGCGTTGCGCGAGCGGCTCGAAGCCGGCATGCGCGAGGTAGCAACCGATGTGATGATCCACGGCGAGGGTGGCGAGCGTGTCACCAATACGATCTTCTTCACCCTGCCGGGGCTGAAAGCCGAGACCGGACAGATCGCCTTCGATCTCGAAGGCGTCGCACTTTCCGCAGGTTCGGCCTGCTCATCGGGTCGGCTTGGCGAAAGCCATGTGCTGACGGCGATGGGCCGTGACGCCAAGCTCGGAGCTCTGCGCATCTCGCTCGGCTTTTCGACGACGGAAGAGGATATCGACAGGGCGATTGCGGCTTTCACAAAGATCGCCAACCGGCGCAGGTCGGTTGGGGAGGCGGCGTGCCCGCTGTCAAAACTTGCGGAAACGCAAATTTCTACTTGCCAATCGGGCTGAAAAGTCCCTTTTGGCCTCTTACATAAAGGGCAAGACAATTGCCCAAACGCTACAAGCTGCCGGACCTTGTATCCGGCGAGATTGGAGAATGAGATGGCTGCGGTGCAGGAAACAATCGACCGGGTGCGCCTGATCGATGTGGATCAGTACAAATACGGTTTCGAGACCGTCATCGAGATGGACAAGGCGCCGAAAGGCCTGTCGGAGGACATCATCCGCTTCATTTCGGCCAAGAAGCAGGAGCCGGAGTGGATGCTGGAATGGCGTCTCGAGGCCTATCGTCGCTGGCTGACGCTGGAAGAACCGACCTGGGCGCGCGTCGACTATCCGAAGATCGATTTCAACGACATCTATTATTACGCCGCGCCGAAAAGCACGCCGGGTCCAAAGTCGCTCGACGACGTCGATCCGGAGCTGCTGAAGGTCTATGAAAAGCTCGGCATCCCGCTGCGTGAGCAGGAGATCCTTGCCGGCGTCGAGAAACCGAAGATCGCCGTCGACGCCGTCTTCGACAGCGTCTCGGTCGTTACCACGTTCAAGGCAGAGCTGAAGAAGGCCGGTGTGATCTTCATGTCGATCTCGGAAGCCATCCGCGAGTATCCGGAACTGGTGAAGAAGTACCTCGGTTCCGTCGTTCCGACCAGCGACAACTACTATGCGACGCTCAATTCGGCCGTCTTTACCGACGGTTCCTTCGTCTTCGTGCCGAAGGGCGTTCGCTGCCCGATGGAGCTGTCGACCTATTTCCGCATCAATGAGAAGGGCACCGGCCAGTTCGAGCGCACACTGATCATCGCGGAAGAGGGCGCCTACGTCTCCTATCTCGAAGGCTGCACGGCGCCGCAGCGCGACGAAAACCAGCTGCATGCCGCCGTGGTCGAGCTGGTTGCGCTCGACGATGCCGAGATCAAATATTCGACGGTGCAGAACTGGTATCCCGGTGACAAAAACGGCAAGGGCGGCATTTACAACTTCGTGACCAAGCGCGGCGATTGCCGCGGCGACCGCTCGAAGATCTCCTGGACGCAGGTCGAAACCGGCTCGGCGATCACCTGGAAATATCCGTCCTGCATCCTGCGTGGCGACGACAGCCGCGGCGAATTCTACTCGATCGCCGTTTCGAATGGCCATCAGCAGATCGACAGCGGCACCAAGATGATCCATCTCGGCAAGAACACGTCGAGCCGCATCGTCTCCAAGGGCATTGCCGCCGGCGTTTCCAACAACACCTATCGCGGCCAGGTCTCGGCTCACCGCAAGGCGTCGAATGCGCGCAACTTCACCCAGTGCGATTCGCTGCTGATCGGCGACAAGTGCGGCGCTCATACGGTGCCCTACATCGAGGCGAAGAATTCGACGGCGCAGTTCGAGCATGAGGCGACGACCTCGAAGATCTCCGAGGACCAGCTGTTCTACTGCCTGCAGCGCGGCATCCCGACCGAAGCGGCGATCGCGCTGATCGTCAACGGTTTCGTCAAGGAAGTGCTGCAGGAACTGCCGATGGAATTCGCCGTCGAGGCGCAGAAGCTGATTAGCATCTCGCTGGAAGGCTCGGTCGGTTAAACACGGCCTCCGTCATTCTCGGGCTTGTCCCGAGGATGACAGGCGCAACAACTGAGGGCTGAGATGACCGAAATGACCAAGGAGCTCGTTGTTGCTCGCCTAGCAAATATGCGCGGGGAGATATTGTCGAAGATACAGCCCCGTGAGCAAAGAGACGAGACAGAAACGCCGCCGGAGCAGCCTTACGTGTTTCTCCGGCAGCGCGTGGAAAAACCGGGAGAGGTTATTCTGTCTGTCGGAGAATTTATTGAATGTCTTCAGGATGTAGCAGACGCGGTTTCGTTGTGATCTGTTTTTGGCGATAGCGCCAAGCATCATGTCGACGCCCTTAGAAATTACGCGAGGCTCTGATGAGCTACGCAGAGAAAACCCAGGAACCAAAGATGCTTGAAATCAAGAACCTCCATGCCCGTATCGCCGAAGACGGCACCGAGATCATCCGTGGTCTGAACCTGACGGTGAAGGCCGGTGAAGTTGCCGCGATCATGGGGCCGAACGGCTCCGGCAAGTCGACGCTCTCCTACGTCCTTTCCGGCCGCAGCGATTACGAAGTCACCGAGGGTGACATTCTCTACAATGGCGAGAGCATCCTCGAGCTCGATCCGGCCGAACGCGCCGCCAAGGGCATCTTCCTCGCCTTCCAGTATCCGGTCGAAATTCCGGGCGTTGCCACCATGCAGTTCCTGAAGGTGGCGATGAACGAGCAGCGCAAGGCGCGCGGCGAGGACGAGCTGACGACGCCGGACTTCATGCGCCGCGTCAAGGATGCCGCCGGCAAGTTGCAGATCAATACTGAGATGCTGAAGCGTCCGCTGAACGTCGGCTTCTCCGGCGGCGAAAAGAAGCGGGCCGAGATCCTGCAGATGGCGCTGCTCGAACCGAAGCTCTGCGTGCTCGACGAAACCGATTCCGGCCTCGACATCGACGCGCTGAAGATCGTCGCCGACGGCGTCAACGCGCTGCGTTCGCCGGACCGCGCGGTCGTCGTCATCACCCACTACCAGCGCCTGCTCGACTACATCGTGCCTGATACCGTCCATGTGCTCTACAAGGGCCAGGTGATCAAGTCGGGCGACAAGACGCTGGCGCATGAGCTGGAAGCCAATGGCTATGCCGACATCATCGGTGCGGCAGCCTGAGTTTCGGGCGGAAAGGACGACGTCCATGAACATGCAGACGACAAGCCGCCTGACCGCGGCCGAGGCGGCGCTGATCGAGGCATTCAACCAGCAGATCGGTGAGCTGCCGGGCAATGGCGCGGTAACAGCACTGCGGGACCGGCTTCTCGACGATCTGAAGAGGGCCGGCCTGCCGACGCGCCGGATCGAGGCCTGGCACTATACCGATCTCAAGAATCTTTTGCGCACTGTCCCGTCGCAGGCGGGTGATGCCGGCTCGGGCGCTTTGGAGCCGCTCGTTGCCGAGGCCACCGTGCTGGCGGTGATCCAGGGCCATTCCAACCAGAAGGCTGCCGCTGACGGTCTTGGCGTTTCGCCCTATTCCGAACGTCTGCTCGACGGCTCCGCCGCCGACGGCCTGGATGCGCTCGGCAGCGACGACGCGGTCGGCCGCATCAATGGCAGCTTCGTGCGCGACGGCTATGTCATCGACGTGCCTGCTGAGACCGAGCTTGAAAACCCGCTCGAAATCCAGTTCATCCATGCGGGCGGGCAGACGCATACGCGTCTTCCTGTTTCCTTCGGCGCCAACGTCAAGGCGACCGTCATCGAGCGTCACCTTGCGGTGACTGGCGACGCAGCCTTTGTGTCTCACGTCAGTGACATCGTTGTGGGCGAGGGCACGGAGCTGACCTGGATCATATTGCAGCAGCAGGGAGCCGACGATACGCATCTCGGCCAGATCCGCATCGATCTCGGCGCTGATGCCAAGCTTCGGCTTTTCGTCATCAATGCCGGCGGCAAGCTGGTGCGCCAGGAGCTCAACATGAAGGTGACGGGCGAGGGCGCCGATCTGACGCTGCGCGGTATCAATCTGCTCGGCGGCGACAGCCATACCGACGTGACGATGGTGCTCGGCCATGACGTGCCGAATACCGGCTCGACCGAAGTGATCCGCAACGTCGTCTTCGACCGCGCCAAAGGAGTGTTCCAGGGGATGATCCGGGTCGCGCCCGATGCGCAGAAGACCGATGCCAAGATGGCCTGCAACACGCTGTTGATGTCCGACGATGCCGAATTCTCGGTCAAGCCCGAGCTCGAAATCTTCGCTGACGACGTGCAGTGCGGCCACGGCGCCACTGTGACCGATATCGACGCCAACCATCTCTTTTACATGATGGCGCGCGGCATTCCGGAGAACAAGGCGCGGGCGATGCTCGTCAACGCCTTCGTCGCCGAGATCGTCGAGGAACTGGAAGACGAAGCCCTGGTCGAGGCGCTGGAAGGCGTGATTTCGGCCTGGCTCGAAAAGCACGCCTGATCGGATATATCAATGGACAAGATAGTGCCGGCCACGCCATACGACGTCGAAGCCATCCGTCGGGATTTTCCGATCCTGGCGGAGAAGGTGCACGGCAAGCCGCTGGTCTATCTCGACAACGGCGCATCGGCACAGAAGCCGCAGGTGGTGATCGACGCCATCTCGCATACCTATTCGCATGAATACGCCAATGTGCATCGCGGCCTGCACTATCTCTCGAATGCGGCCACGGACGCCTATGAGGCAGCGCGCGAGAAGGTGCGCCGTTTCCTCAATGCCCCCTCTGTCAACGACATTGTCTTCACCAAGAATTCGACGGAAGCCATCAACACCGTCGCCTACGGCTGGGGCATGCCGAAGATCGGCGAAGGCGACGAGATCGTGCTCACGATCATGGAGCACCATTCCAACATCGTGCCCTGGCACTTCATCCGCGAGCGGCAAGGCGCCAAGCTCGTCTGGGTGCCCGTGGATGACGAAGGCGCCTTCCATATCGAAGATTTCGAGAAAAGCCTGACGGAGCGCACCAAGCTCGTCGCCATCACCCATATGTCGAATGCGCTCGGCACCATCGTTCCCGTCAAGGAAGTCTGCCGGATCGCGCATGAGCGCGGCATCCCGGTGCTGATCGACGGCAGCCAGGGCGCCGTGCATCTGCCTGTGGATGTCCAGGACATTGATTGCGACTGGTATGTGATGACCGGCCACAAGCTCTACGGCCCGTCGGGCATCGGCGTGCTCTACGGCAAGAAGGAGCGGCTTTTCGAGATGCGGCCGTTCCAGGGCGGCGGGGAGATGATCTTCGAGGTCGCCGAGGATATGGTCACTTATAACGACCCGCCGCATCGCTTCGAGGCCGGCACGCCGCCGATCGTGCAGGCGATCGGGCTCGGTTATGCGCTCGACTACATGGAGAAGGTTGGCCGCGAGGCGATCGCCCGCCATGAGGGCGATCTTGCCGCCTATGCGGTCGAGCGGCTGAAATCCGTCAATTCGCTGCGCGTCTTCGGGACGGCACCCGACAAGGGAAGCATCTTTTCCTTCGAGCTTGCCGGCATCCATGCCCATGACGTCTCGATGGTGATCGACCGGCAGGGTGTTGCGGTCAGGGCCGGCACACATTGCGCCATGCCGCTCTTGAAACGCTTCGGCGTCACATCCACATGCCGTGCATCCTTCGGCATGTACAATACCCGCGCCGAGGTCGATACCCTGGCCGATGCGCTTGAATATGCGCGCAAGTTCTTTGCTTGAGGAGTGTCCGTGATGAGCCTGGACGAAAGCGAACAGAAGATCGACGTGCGCGAAGGCATCGTGCATTCCAGCATTCCGGCCGATGAGCTGGCGCGGCTGAGCGATGACGTCATCAGCGCGCTGAAGACCGTCTACGATCCGGAAATTCCCGCCGACATCTTCGAACTTGGTCTGATCTACAAGATCGACATCGAAGACGACCGGATGGTGAAGATCATGATGACGCTGACCGCCCCCGGCTGCCCGGTTGCCGGCGAGATGCCCGGCTGGGTCGAAAATGCCGTCGGCGCCGTCGAAGGCGTGTCCGGGGTCGAGGTGGCCATGACCTTCGATCCGCCGTGGTCGCCGGACCGCATGTCGGAGGAGGCGCAAGTCGCCGTCGGCTGGTACTGACATCCCGCGGTATTGATCCGTTTACTTCAGGGTACTACATTTGAGTGACGATGCGCCGGATCTTGACCCCGGTTGCGGAAGGAGAATGAGCCAATGGGCTTTGCAATCATGAGCATGACGGACGGGGCTGCAGCCCGCGTCAAGGCGATCGTCGAGAACTCAGGATCGGATGCCAAAGGCATTCGCGTCGGCATCAAGAAGGGCGGCTGCGCCGGGATGGAATATACCATCGACCTGGTGACCGAGCCCAATGCCAAGGACGATTTGATCGAGCGCGACGGCGCCAAAGTCTGGGTCGAGCCGTCGGCAGCCCTCTATCTGCTGGGCACCGAAATGGGTTTCGAGACGACGACGCTGCGCTCCGGCTTCACCTTCACCAATCCGAACCAGACATCGGCCTGCGGCTGCGGCGAATCCGTCGAGCTGAAGCCCGCCGATCTCGCAGCCCTTGCCGCCCAGCGCCAGAGCGAGCCGGCGCATTCCTGACGGTCGTCCTCAGGCTGGGTGGAAAATTCCACTAGCAAGTCTCCGATGAAACCGGGCGTGCTCAGTCGCGCTTGATGCTCATCAGCATTTCCCACATGTCGGCGCCAGTCTCGAAGACAACGGCGTTTGCCTTATAGCTCTGTTCGGCTTCAATCAGGTCGGTCAGTTCGGTGGCCGGATCGACATCTGACGCGCTCGGGTTGATGACGGCCTGGACGCCGCCTGACACAGCGGAGGTGAGGCTGGTGTTCAGCCTGGCATAGCCCGGCGTGCTGCTGTTGGCGATGTTGTTGGCAATTGCGCCGACACGCGTCGTCTGTGCTCGCATCCCCGAAAGAGCAGTGCTCGTAATGCCCGATATGCTCATCAGCCGTTTCCCCAGAACTGGATGAAATTCTTGTACATGCAAGGGCTTAGAGAATGCTGAAGGCGTTGCGTTAGCAAAGACCTATAGCTGAGCGCGTCTTGCCATCCATCTGTTCCGGATCGGCACGGAAGGATATCGGAGGGACGCAGAACCATGGACAGCGTCGCTATCGCGTCGCCACCCAGTCGTGCCAATCGTTTTCGTTGCCGTTGAACACGTTGAGGTCGATCTTGCCGTCGACGCCCTCGGAAAGGCCGGAGCCGGAATACTGCCAGAACAGCCACTTGCGGCCGGGGTAGACCTTGGAAGGGTGGGCGGCCACAGAGCGCAGCCAGAAGGGGTAGTCGAGCAGTTGGCCCTTCAAATTGTCGCGGTAGAAGTCCGGCGCCGTGTAGATGATCGGGCGTTGGCCGTAATAGCGCTCCAGCTTGTCCATGAAGACCTGCATCTTTTCCCGGACACGTGCAGGAGAGATGCGCCTCTTGCAGCTCGATTCGCCGTTCCATTCGACGTCGATCACAGGCGGAAGAGCGTTGGCTTCCCTTGGCACGTTGCGGATGAACCAGTCGGCCTGCTCACCGGCTGTCCGGCACCAATAGAAGAAGTGATAGGCGCCGTGTTTCAGGCCGGCTTCCTTGGCCCGGCGCCAGTTCTTCTTGAACATCGGATCAATATGGTCGCCGCCGTCCGTGGCCTTGATGTAGACGAAATTGGCGCCTTGCCCCCGCAACGTCTCCCAGTCGATCTCGCCCTGCCAGCGCGAGACATCGACGCCGTGCACGGCAAGCTTTCTCGGCGAGGTGGAGCCGAAGTTGATGGGCTTGGCATCGCGGAAGCGGTGGCCGTAAATTTGCCCACGTGTCGGCGATCTCGTGCCGACATCGGGCATTGCATTGCCCGCCGGATTGGCCGGCATCAGCAGGGCGACGGGCTTCTCCGTCGGCAGCGGCATCCCGACCGGCCTGTCTGCGGGCACGAGCGCCTGCGGCTCGGGAACTTGCCCTGCCCAGCTCAACGCCTGCTGTGGCGGGCTCGCCTGCGGCGCAACATCGCCCACGGCGGCGGCAGGGATCGGGCCGCCCGGCTGCGCGATGGCATTGGTCGTTTCCGGCGATGGCACATTGCCCAGCACATCTTCGGCGCCAGAACTGGCAGCGCATCCCGACAGAATCAGGGCGGCGAGGAGGATTGCTGGCACTGCCGAGGGACGCATAAGAACCTGCACGCAAAACAAGGGATCGACGGTGATCCATGTTGATGGAAGCCGCCTTTCTGAATTGCTAACAGAGACTTGCTAAGAAAGGTTAAATTTGATCCTTGCGCGCCAAAAGCATGTAGCCCCTCCCAACCTGGGGAAGGAGGTTTGCCTAACGTTGCTACTCAGCCGTCTCGGCGCGGCTATAGGGGCGATCCCACTCGCCGACGAGGTCTTCCACCGTGTGCGCGGAAATCCTCCATGTCGATGTCGCCATTCTCGCGCAGCTCCATCTGAGACAGCCGTGCCGCAATGGTACGAGAGCCTCAGCGACTGGCTCTCATGCCCGCAATCAGAATATCGATGAGTTGCCTTGCCGCCTCCCGCCAGGCGGGGCCACAGCTGATGCTCGCGCCGCCCGCCAGCGCGCGCAAGATATCGAGCGGGTCCATCGCCAGACGGATTTCACCGGTGGCGACTGCGTGATCCACCAGCAGATTGACGGCACCTATGATCAAATCGGCAGAATCGGCATAGAGCTCGGAGGTGCCGCCGACCAAAGAATTCAGCACCTCGGACATGCCGTGTTTCGTTACGACATAGTCGACGAACTGCACCAGCCACAGGCGAAGTGCTTCGACAGGCGGATGTGTCTCGGCAAGGCTTTTGGCGGCAGCGGCAAGCTGCGCCGTCTCGTTGCGGTAGATGGCGGAAACCAGTGCGTCGCGCGTCGGAAAATTGCGATAGAGTGTGCCGATACCGACGCCGGCGATGCGGGCGATTTCCTCCAGGCTGGCGCTGGAACCCTTGTCGGCAAAGACGGTCTTTGCCGTTTCCATCAGCAGAAGACGATTGCGTTCGGCATCCGCACGCGGCTTTCGGACGGTGGGCTCGTCACTTTTTTCGGCCATTTCCGAGAAGTCCCCTTGATAAGCGGAGGTACCCTCCACATTTATCTGGAGGCACCCTCCTTTTATTTCATTTGAGGCCGGCGGGCAATGGTCCACCTGCCTGGAGTGGTGCGTCCATGATCAAGGAGATAATCATGAGTGGACTTTTTGGCGCGACATCAACCACCGATGAAGTGCTCGCCGGCGTCGATCTCAAGGGCAAGCGCGTTCTGGTGACGGGTGTTTCGGCCGGCCTCGGCGTGGAAACCGCGCGTGTGATGGCAGCCCATGGAGCGCAGGTGACAGGTACGGCACGTGACCTTGCAAAGGCGAGGGCGGCAACAGAAGTCGTGCGCGCCGGTGCGGCCAATGGCGGCAGCCTGGATATCGTCGAGCTTGATCTTGCCTCTCTGGCAAGCGTGCGCGCCTGCGCCGATGCGCTCATTTCGGATGGCCGCCCCTTCGATGTCGTCATTGCCAATGCCGGCGTAATGGCCGCTCCCTTCGGCCGCACCGCCGATGGCTTCGAAACGCAGTTCGGCACCAATCATCTCGGTCATTTCGTGCTGGTCAACCGCATCGCACCGCTCGTCAAATCGGGCGGCCGAGTGGTGATCGTCGCATCCTCGGGCCATCGCATGGCACCTTTCAGCCTCCACGACCTTAATTTCGAGTACAAGACCTATGAGCCCTGGGCGGCCTATGCCCAGTCGAAAACTGCAAATATCCTGTTCACGGTGGAACTCGACCGGCGCCTCAAGGAGCGCGGCATCCGTGCAACGGCACTGCATCCCGGCGGCATCCAGACCGAGCTCGACCGTCATCTCGACCGTGACATGATTGAAGGCATGATAGCGCAGATCAACGCAGCACTCGCCGCCGAGGGCAAGCCGCGCTTCCAGTGGAAGACGATTCCTCAGGGTGCGGCTACCTCGGTCTGGGCAGGTTTCGTCGCCCCGGCAGACGCGGTCGGCGGCAGATATTGCGAGAATTGCCACGTCTCCGAAGTGACGGATGCGGAGATCAGCCCGATTTCCGAAGGCGTGCGCACCTACGCGCTCGACCCCGAGACGGCCAGCGCATTGTGGGCCAAAAGCGAGGATATGGTCGGCGAGCGCTTCTAGACCGTAAATCGGCACGCTTCGACGCTGATAGAGAGCAGGGGAATTGGGAAACTGGTGCCCTGCCGAGGAATTGAACCTGGATCGGGCTGCTAACCAGACAGCTGCTCTTACGTTGAGCTACGCGGGGCGTAGCGTGTTATTCCAGAAATTACCCTCGCAGACGAACGGAACTTCGATAGACGCTTAAAGAGCAAGGTTAGCCGCACATTTCTATCGGAATAGAAAAGCCCCTCCCATGATGGAAGGGGCTCGGGTTGCTCGGCTCTTCGCTTCACCGGGCTTGACCGCTACTCAGCCGCCTCGGCGTAGCTTTCCACCGGCGGGCAGGTGCAGATCAGGTTGCGGTCGCCATAGACATTGTCGACGCGGTTGACCGGCGACCAGTATTTGTCGACGCGGAAGGCGCCGGGCGGGAAGCAGGCCTGTTCGCGGCTATAGGGGCGGTCCCAATCGCCGACGAGATCTTCCACAGTGTGCGGGGCGTTCTTCAGCGGGTTGTTCACCTTGTCCATGCGGCCATCCTCGATGGCGCGGGCTTCCTCGCGGATCGCCAGCATCGCCTCGCAGAAACGGTCAAGTTCGGCCTTGGTCTCGCTTTCCGTCGGCTCAATCATCAGCGTGCCTGATACCGGCCAGCTCATGGTCGGGGCATGGAAGCCGCAGTCGATCAGGCGCTTGGCGACGTCGTCGACCGTGACGCCTGCGCTATCGACCAGCGGACGGGTGTCGATGATGCATTCATGCGCGACGCGGCCGGTCTCCGACTTGTAGAGCACGTCATAAGCGCCCTTCAACCGGGCGGCGATGTAGTTGGCGTTGAGGATCGCCACCTTGGTCGCCTGCGTCAGGCCTTCGCCGCCCATCATCAGGCAATAGCTCCAGGAGATCGGCAGAATCGAGGCGGAGCCGAAGGCGGCGGCTGAAACCGCACCCGAACGACCGTCGGTTTCGGGATGGCCGGGCAGGTAGGGGGCCAGATGCGCCTTGACGCCGATCGGGCCCATGCCAGGTCCGCCGCCGCCATGCGGGATGCAGAAGGTCTTGTGTAGGTTCAGGTGGCTGACGTCGGAGCCGATGTCACCGGGGCGGGACAGGCCGACCATGGCATTCATGTTGGCACCGTCGAGATAGACCTGGCCGCCATGCTCATGCACCAGATCGCAGATCTCCCTGACCGTCTCCTCGAAGACGCCGTGCGTCGAGGGATAGGTGATCATGCAGCAGGCGAGGTTCTCGGCGTGCTGCTCCGCCTTGGCGCGGAAATCGTCGAGATCGATATCGCCATTCTCGCGCACCTTGACGACGACGACCTTCATGCCGACCATCTGGGCCGAAGCCGGGTTGGTGCCATGCGCCGAGGTGGGAATCAGGCAGACGTCGCGATGGGTATCGCCATTGGCGAGGTGATAGTTGCGGATCGTCAGCAGGCCGGCATATTCGCCTTGCGCACCCGAGTTCGGCTGCATGGAGAAGGCGTCGTAGCCGGTGATGGCGCAGAGCTTTTCGATCAGGTCGTCGATCATCTCGCGATAACCGAGCGCCTGGTCGGCCGGCACGAAGGGATGGATGTCGGAAAATTCCGGCCAGGTGATCGGCAGCATTTCCGCCGTCGCATTGAGTTTCATCGTGCAGGAGCCGAGCGGGATCATCGAGCGGTCGAGCGCCAGATCCCGGTCGGAAAGCCGGCGGATGTAACGCGTCATCTCGCTTTCGGCGCGGTTCATGTGAAAGATCGGATGGGTGAGGTAATCGCTGGTTCTGAGCAGGCCCTTCGGCAGGCGATAAGAAGGCTCGAAATCGGCGATAGTGAAATTGCCGCCGAAGGCGCGCCAGACGGCTTCGAGCGTCGCCGGCCGGGTGCGTTCGTCTAGGCTCATGCCGATTTTGGTTTCGCCGACCTTGCGCAGATTGACGCCTTCGGCGACGGCGGCGCGCAGGATGAGGCCCTGCATATGGCCGACATCGACGGTGATCGTGTCGAAGAAGGTGTCCGGTTCGACCTTATAGCCGAGCTTTTCCAGGCCCTTGGCCATCAGCACGGCCTTCTGGTGCACCTGCTGGGCGATCGCCTTGATGCCCTTCGGGCCGTGGAAGACGGCGTACATGGAGGCCATGACGGCCAGCAGCACCTGGGCGGTGCAGATGTTCGACGTCGCTTTCTCGCGGCGGATATGCTGTTCGCGGGTCTGCAGCGACAGGCGATAGGCGCGATTGCCGCGGGCATCGACGGAAACGCCGACGAGGCGGCCGGGCATGGAGCGCTTGATGGTATCCTTGACCGACATATAGGCTGCATGTGGGCCGCCGTAGCCGACCGGGACACCGAAGCGCTGCGAGGAGCCGACGGCGATATCGGCACCCATTTCGCCGGGCGATTTCAGCAGCGTCAGCGCCAGAATATCGGCGGCGACCACGGCGATGGCGCCGGTCTGGTGCAGGCGCGAGATCAGGCCGGTGAAATCATGCACGTGACCGTGCGTGCCGGGATACTGGAAGATCGCGCCGAAGACGTCGACGGGATCGAGATCGGTGAAGGGATTGCCGACGATGACGCTCCAGCCGAGCGGCTCGGCGCGGGTGCGGATGAGGGCGATGGTCTGTGGATGGCAGTCTGCATCGACGAAGAACGCCTTCGCTTTCGACTTGGCGACGCGCTCGGCGATCGCCATGCCTTCGGCGGCGGCGGTTGCCTCGTCGAGCAGCGAGGCGTTGGCGACGTCCAAGCCGGTCAAGTCGCAGATCATCGTCTGGTAGTTCAGGAGCGCTTCGAGGCGGCCCTGGCTGATCTCCGGCTGATAAGGCGTATAGGCGGTGTACCAGGCGGGGTTTTCCAGGATGTTGCGCTGGATGACCGGCGGCGTGATGGTGCCGTAGTAACCCTGGCCGATCAGCGAGACCAGCACCTTGTTTTTGTTAGCGGTCTCGCGCAGCTTGTCGAGCGCCTCGCGCTCGGTCATTGGCGCGCCCCAGACGAGCGGCTCCTTCTGGCGGATCGAGGGCGGCAACGTCGCGTCGATCAGGCCGTCGAGGCTGTTATAGCCGATCACCTTCAGCATGTCGGTCATCTCGGCCGGCGAGGGGCCGATATGACGGCGATTGGCGAAATCGTAGGGCTGATAGTCGGTGAACTGGAATTCTGTCGGCGTCGTCATTACGCAGTGAGCTCCTTGTAGGCCGCCTCGTCGAGCAGGCCATCGGCGTCGGCAGCATTTGCAAGCTTCAGCTTGAAAAACCAGCCGGCGCCCTGAGGATCGGAATTGACCAGCGACGGATCTGCAACGATGGCCGGATTGACCTCGGTGATCTCGCCATCAAGCGGACAATAGACGTCGGAAGCAGCCTTGACGGATTCAACGGTCGCGGCATTGCCGTTCTTGGAGAAGGTCGCGCCGACTTCCGGCAGCTCGACAAAAACCAGGTCGCCGAGTTGATCGACGGCATAGTTGGTGATGCCGACCGTCGCAACGCCGCCTTCGATCTTCAGCCATTCGTGTTCTTCGGTAAATTTCAGCATTGTTCGTCCTCTCTGGAAAAGGTTTAGCGTTTGTAGGTCGGTGTGACGAAGGGCAGGGCGCTGACGGTGATCGGCAGATATTTGCCGCGCACCTCGGCGTAGACGAGCGTGCCTGGCGCAGCGTGGGAGACCGGCACGTACCCCATGGCGACGGGGCCTTCGACGCTGGGACCGAAGCCGCCTGAGGTGACTTCGCCGATTTCGACCTTGCCCTCGGCATCGGCATAGAGCTTGGCATGGCCGCGCACCGGCGCCTTGCCTTCAGGCTTCAGGCCGACGCGGCGGCGCGCGGCGCCGTTTTCGAGTTCGGACAGGATGCGGCCGGAGCCCGGGAAGCCGCCGGCGCGCGCACCGTTGCCACGCCTTGCCTTCTGCATGGCCCATTCGAGTGCCGCCTCGACCGGCGAGGTGGTCGTGTCGATATCGTTGCCATAGAGGCAGAGACCGGCTTCGAGGCGCAGCGAATCGCGGGCGCCGAGGCCAATCGCCTGGACGTCGGGATGTTCGAGCAACCGCATGGTGACATCTTCGGCCTTGTCTGATGGAATCGAGATCTCGAAGCCGTCCTCGCCGCTATAGCCGGAGCGGGAAACAAGACAGGAAACGTCGTGCAGGCGGCAGTGGCGCACGTCCATGAATTTCATCGCCGCGACGTCGGCCCAGAGTTCGGCAAGAACCGCAACCGCACGCGGCCCCTGCAGCGCGATCAGGGCGCGATCGAGAAGCGTGATGTCGCACTGGTCGCCGATATGGGTCTGCAGATGGGCGAGATCGGCCTCCTTGCAGGCGGCGTTGACGACGACGAAGAGGTGGTCGTCGAGATGGCTGATCATCAGGTCGTCGAGAATGCCGCCGGTATCGTCGGTGAAGAAGCCGTAGCGCTGGCGGCCTTCGGCAAGGCCAAGGATATCGACCGGCACCAGGCTTTCGAGCGCCAGCGCTGCATCCTCATAGCTGCCCGACTTCGCCTTCACGATGACCTGGCCCATATGGGAGACATCGAAGAGGCCGGCTTCGGCTCGGGTGTGAAGATGTTCCTTCATCACACCGCCGGGATATTGCACCGGCATGTCGTAGCCCGCGAACGGCACCATGCGGGCGCCGAGCGAAAGATGCAGGGCATGCAGCGGGGTTTTCTTCAGGGCAGCAGTATCGTCCAAAAGACGCCTCCGGGGTTTGCGCCTTCTCACGAAGGCGCGGGCTCAAATCTGAAGGCGCGGCTGCGCACTTCTCTCCTGAGCCCCCTCTGTCCCTTTGCCTGAGATTGTTATCCCTTCGGCGAGCGTTTCGAGAACGCTTCTCTCCAGAGTTCCGTCTGCCCCTTGCTGGTCCTTTTGCCTGAGAGTTTCCGGGGCGGTTGCTCCTTCGGCACCGGCAAAAAACGCACCGGCTTCTCCCAACAAGGTTGGCGCAATTATCCGGTGGGTGCAGCACTTGGCAAGACCAAATGTCGTGACCGGGCAAATTTTTGTCGCCTTATTCCCAGCAAGCGTTGATCTCAGGCAAATCTGCTTTTGCATTCCGTGCTAAAACCGGCTATCGCGGCCTTCTGTTGAAGGGGATCTCATGCGGCAGACCGGACTGAAAGCGACGCTCTTCCTGCGCATGCTTTGCGCATTGAGCCTGCTTTTGCTCGGCCTTGCCCATCAGGCGCCGCAGGCTGTCGCCGCCGAAGGCTACGATGCCGCGGCCTATGTGCTGCCCGACGGCACCTTCGCCTCGCTCTGCGTCACCGTGAAGGATGCCGACGGCAAGACCATCGCCTTCAAGCCTAATTGCGAAGCCTGCCGGCTGTCGGCCTCCACCATCCTGCCGACGCCGGATGCGGACTCCTGGCTCGAGCGCGAACTCGCTTCGCTGATCAACGCGCCGATCGAAACATCAGCCGTTTCAGGCGCAAGCGCCGTCTGGCGGCCGAATTCGCGCGCGCCTCCCATTCTCGTCTGATCTTCCTCCACCGCCTATGATTCAGCATGCCGGTCCGCCCGAGAAAAATCCGCGGCCGGCGAGGAGATATCCGATGAAGACCATCAAGACATTTGGCAAAACGCTTGGGCTTGCCGCCCTTCTTTCCGCAAGCGCCTTTGCCGACGCCGAGGCCCATGTGAGCTTCCTCGACAAGCAAGCGACGCAGGACAGCACCATTCTCGCTACGCTGCAGGTGCCGCACGGCTGCGACGGCAAGGCGACCACGGAAGTGCGGGTCAAGCTGCCGGAAGGCTTCGTCTTCGCCAAACCGCAACCGAAGGCCGGCTGGGAGCTCGAGGTGATCAAGGGCGACTATCAGAAGACCTATGACAATCACGGCGACAAGGTGAACAAGGGCGCGATCGAAGTGCGCTGGAAGAACGGCAATCTCTCCGACGATTTCTACGACACTTTCATCATCCAGGGTAAAGTATCAGGCCTCGAGGCCGGCACCTCGCTCGCCTTTCCAGTGACGCAGATGTGCGGCGATATGGTCACGGCCTGGGACCAGGTGGCAAAAGAAGGCGGCGATGCGCATGGGCTGAAAAGCCCGGCGCCGCTCTTGAAGGTCGTGGCCGGCGAAGACCACGGTCACGATCATGACGATATGGCCGGCATGGACATGTCCGGTATGAACATGAGCGGGACGACGGGCGCTGCTACACCGGCTGGCGAAACGGTCAAGGTCGGCGATCTCGAAATCTCCGGCGGGTTCGCCAAGGCAATGCTTCCCGGCCAGCCGGTCGGCGGCGGCTTTTTCACGGTGAAAAACAACGGCAAGACGGACGATCGCTTGCTGTCCGTGACGTCGCCTTTATCAGGCGAGGTTCAGATCCACCAGATGGAGACCAAGGATAACGTCATGCGGATGCGCCAGTTGAAGGACGGTATCGCCATCGCCGCGGGCGAGACGATCAAGCTTGTGCCCGGCAACCTGCATCTGATGTTCCAGAAGGTGAAGACGCCGTTCAAGCAGGGCGACATGGTGCCTGTGACGCTGACCTTCGAAAAGGCCGGCAAGGTCGACCTGGTCCTCCAGGTGCTCTCCGCCCAGGGCAGGTGAGAGCAGACCGGTTAAACAAGAAAAGACCGCGACTGTGAAACGCAGTCGCGGTCTGTCGTTTGGAAGGCAGTCGCCTCAGAAGTCTTCGTAGGATCGCAGCGCCTGTTTCAGGCCGGCCTGCGGTTGGCGGTTGCCCTTGGCCATCAGGTCGAGTGCCACTTCGGTCGACTGGATGATGCTGGAGGGCTCGTCTATTTCCTCAGTGCCTTCGGCCTTCAACTGCCGGTCGGCAACGCGCCGTGCGTCGCGCGCCGCAGTGCTCGTCGCGACACGCTGCGGAATTCGCAGCGAATCGAAAGCAATGGCAGCGGTATTGGCCGATACGGACAGGAGCTGGGTCATGCCAGTCACCGTATCGGCATGATCTTGGTGCCCTCATAAGAAAATCATTGGCATTTTACAAAATGGTAAGAATTCATATGAGCTTGATTGGAATCACTTTCGCAACGCGGTAAATCCGGCTCATGATCCAGGCTCTCCTTGTCGCCTTCGGCGGCGCTATCGGTTCCGTTCTCAGGTATTATGTCGGCCGGTGGGCGCTGAAACTGATGGGGCCGGCATTCCCCTGGGGCACGCTTGCCGTCAATGTCGTCGGCTGCTTCGTCATCGGCGTCTTCGCCGAGCTGATCGCGCGCAAGTTCAACGCCTCGGTGGAATTGCGCCTCCTGTTGATCACCGGCTTCCTTGGCGGCTTCACCACCTTCTCGGCCTTCTCGCTGGACGCCATCTCGCTGTTCGAGCGCGGCGAGACTGTCGCCGGGGGTATTTATATCGCTGCGAGCGTCGGATTTTCGATGGTGGCCGTCATCGCGGGGCTCGCCGTCACGCGCGCTTTGGCCTGATTTCGATTCCGGTTTCCGTTTTGCGTGAAAATGCTCTAAAGGCTGCGGCAAGAACGCCGGCTCGGCCTGCGCTGCAATTTCCGAAAGATTTCTTATGGCTGGCATAGAACATATCAAGATTGAACCCGACGAAGCGGGCATGCGGCTCGATCGCTGGTTCAAGGTGCACTTTCCGGGGCTCGGCTTCGGTCCGCTGCAGAAGCTATTGCGCTCCGGCCAGGTGCGCGTCGATGGCGGACGTGTCAAATCGGATGCGCGCGTGCAGCCCGGCCAGACGGTGCGCGTGCCGCCGATGGATGTCGATGCGAAGCTGAAATCCGGACCGATCGCCGGCAAAGATCTCAAACATTCGACGGATTTCCAACTCTTGTCGCGCATGGTGCTGCACGAGGACGAAAAAGTGATCGTACTCAACAAGCCCCCTGGTCTTGCGGTGCAGGGTGGCTCGGGTGTGGCCAGGCATATCGACCAGATGCTCGAAGCCTGGACCAGCCCGAAGGGCGAGAAGCCGCGGCTTGTTCACCGTCTCGACCGCGACACATCGGGTGTTCTCGTCATCGCCCGCACCCGCGGTGCGGCGCAGAAATTGACGGCGGCCTTCCGCGAGCGCGATACCAAGAAGACCTACTGGGCGCTGGTCAAGGGAGTGCCGCGCAAGCACGAGGACAAGATCTCGACCTGGCTCGTCAAGGAGCCGACGGTCGACGGCGACCGCATGCGGATCGCCAAACACGGCGAGGACGGAGCAGATCACGCCGTTTCCTTCTACCGCGTCCTGGAGACCGCCGCCCAGAATCTCGCCTGGCTGGAGATGGAGCCCTATACCGGCCGTACGCATCAGTTGCGTGTGCACGCGCTGCATATCGGCCATCCGATCATCGGCGACCCGAAATATTTCGACGAGGATCCGAATTGGGATTTTCCAGGCGGCGTGCAGAAGAAGCTGCATCTGCACGCACGTCGCATCGACATCCCGCACCCCTCCGGCGGGCGCCTGCGCGTCACTGCGCCGTTGCCGTCACATATGGTGCAGACCTGGAACCTTCTCGGCCTCGACCTTGCCGGTGCCGAAAGGGACGCCGAATGAAACTGGCGCTTTTTGATTGCGACGGCACACTGGTCGATAGCGCCGGTCTGATCCACGAAACCATGCGCAGGACCTTCGATAAGTTCGGCAAGCCGGAACCGCGCTTTGAAGACACCAAGGCCATTATCGGCCTGTCCCTCGATATTGCGATTGCCCGCATGCTGGGCAGGCCGCATGTGGAGCAGGAAGACGTCGACATGACGGCGCATTACAAATCGCTGTTCTCGATCGTGCGTCAGGATCTCGATTACAAAGAGCCGCTGTTTCCCGGCATCGGCGAAATGATCGACGCGATCATCGGGCGCGACGACCTGCTGATCGGCGCGGTCACGGGTAAATCCCGCCGCGGGCTCAAGCTGGTGATGGAGACGCATGGTTTCGACAAGCATTTCGTCGTTGCACGTACCGCCGACGATTGCCCCTCCAAACCGCATCCGGCCATGGTGACGGAATGCTGCGATGAAACCGGCATGAATGCTGCCGACACCATTGTCATCGGCGATGCGGTTTACGATATGCAGATGGCAAAGGCTGCCGGCGCCAAGGCGATCGGCGTTGCCTGGGGCTATGCCAGCGTGGATGAGCTGATCGCCAACGGCGCTAATGCGATCGCCTACCATCCGAACGAGATATTGCGTCATTTTTCCTGAGGTGAGCCCATGCGCGATTTGCTGAACGACCTTTCCGAAGGCCTGAGCCATCCCGATCCCATCCGCCGCGCGCAGATCCAGATGAAGAAGCCGCTGCCGAAGCGTTTCTATACCGATGTCGCCGTTACCGAGCACGAGGGCGGTTTTGCGATTACGCTCGACGGCAAGATGGTGCGCACGCCGGCGCGGCAGGTTCTCGCCGTGCCGACCGAGGCGCTCGCGCGGCTTGTCGCTGCCGAATGGCAGGCGCAGGGCGAGGAGATCAATCCTGTAAGCATGCCGGTGACGCGGCTCGTCAACACCGCACTCGACGGCGTTGCCGCCAATGCGCAGGCGATCTTCGAAGATATCCTGCGCTTTTCCTCCAGCGATCTCATCTGCTACCGCGCCGAGGAGCCGGAACTGCTGGTCGAGCGCCAGGCCGAGCGCTGGGATCCTGTGATCGACTGGGCGGCGAATGATCTCGGCGCCCGGTTCATCCTCGTCGAAGGGGTGATGCCTCATGAGCAGCCGCGCGAGGCGACGGCCGCCTTCGCCGTCACGCTCGCCAGATATGATAGCCCGATGGCCCTTGCAGCGCTCCACACAGTCACCACGCTGACCGGCTCGGCGATCCTGGCGCTCGCCTTCGCCGAGGGCCGGGTGACGGTGGAGGAGGCTTGGTCGCTTGCCCATCTCGACGAGGACTGGACGATCGAGCATTGGGGCAGCGACGAGGAAGCCGAGCAACGGCGGGTCAAGCGCTTTGCCGAGTTCAAGGCCGCGGCGGATGTTTTTTTCGCCCTAAGCGCCTGAAACATATTGCCTTCCAATGCATTATGACGAAGTCTGCGACTCCAACGGGGTGGTGCGGGATTTTTGTAATGAATTGGCTGAGGTCGTGTTTTTGCCGGGCCACACTCGTCTGTGTCGCGCTTACGGCCTGCGGCAGCCTCTCGGTCACCAAGCCGGCGGCGCCGGTCTATGATGTGCGCAGTGCCGTCGTTCTCTCCGGCCCGAACATGCCGGCCGAGCTGCTTTCCGGCATCAACGATCGCGTCAACGCCGCAATCAACGCCACCGTGCGCGACACCGTGCTGCCGCGGGTGGTGCTGACGATCCGCGTGGTTTCCATCCAGAAAGGCCTCGGCTTCCAGAAGGACCGCAACGTCGTCAAGATCAGCATCGACGCGGCCTCGGTGGAGGACGGCTCGGTCATCGCAGTCAGCGCCTTCGACGTCACCAGCATCGCTGCCGATCCCAAGCTTGCCGACGAGATCCTGGCTGAGGACGCCGCTGCAAGGATACGCTCGGTTTTCTCGCTCAGCGGGCGCGCTCATTAGCGCGACGCTCTAACCGCCGGATTGCCGCCCGCAGCGGCGAGGGAGATCGCATGAAGGAAATTCTCGAGGAACTGGAACGGCGCCGCGGCATTGCCCGCCTTGGCGGCGGCGAGGCGCGCATCGACGCCCAGCACAAGCGCGGCAAGCTGACGGCGCGCGAGCGTATCGATCTCTTCCTCGACGAAGGCTCGTTTGAGGAGTTCGACATGTTCGTCGAACACCGCTCCACCGATTTCGGCATGGATAAGAGCCGTATTGCCGGCGACGGCGTCGTCACCGGCTGGGGCACGGTCAACGGCCGCACGGTGTTCGTCTTCGCCAAGGACTTCACCGTCTTCGGCGGCTCGCTATCGGAAGCGCATGCCGAGAAGATCATGAAGGTGCAGGACATGGCGCTGAAGAACCGCGCGCCGATCGTCGGTATCTATGATGCGGGCGGCGCCCGTATCCAGGAGGGCGTGGCGGCTCTCGGCGGTTATGCCGAGGTATTCCAGCGCAATGTGCTCGCCTCCGGCGTCATACCGCAGATCTCGGTGATCATGGGTCCCTGCGCCGGCGGCGATGTCTATTCGCCTGCCATGACCGATTTCATCTTCATGGTGCGGGACACCTCCTACATGTTCGTTACCGGTCCCGATGTGGTGAAAACCGTCACCAACGAGACGGTGACGGCGGAAGAACTCGGGGGCGCTATCGTGCATACGGTGCGCTCGTCGATTGCCGACGGCGCCTACGACAATGATGTCGAAACCTTGCTGCAGGTGCGCCGGCTGATCGATTTCCTGCCGCTTTCGAATACCGCGCCGCTGCCCGAGGTCGAATGTTACCAGTCGGTGACCGAGGTCGACATGTCTCTCGATACGCTGGTGCCGGCGAGCTCCAACAAGCCTTACGACATCAAGGAACTGATCCGGAAGGTGGCGGACGAGGGGGATTTCTTCGAGATCCAGACGAGCTTTGCCAAAAACATTGTCTGCGGCTTCGGCCGCGTCGAAGGCTCCACCGTCGGTTTCGTCGCCAACCAGCCGATGGTGCTGGCCGGCGTTCTCGACAGCGACGCCTCGCGCAAGGCGGCCCGTTTCGTGCGCTTCTGCGACTGCTTCAACATTCCGATCGTCACCTTCGTCGACGTGCCGGGCTTCCTGCCGGGGACGGCGCAGGAATATGGCGGCCTCATCAAGCACGGCGCCAAGCTGCTCTTTGCCTATGCCGAGGCGACGGTGCCGAAGCTCACCGTCATCACCCGCAAGGCCTTCGGCGGCGCCTATGACGTGATGGCGTCAAAGCATCTGCGCGGCGACCTCAACTATGCCTGGCCGACGGCGCAGATCGCCGTGATGGGCGCCAGGGGTGCTGTCGAGATCATCTTCCGCAAGGATATTGCCGATCCCGAGAAGATCGCTGCGCACACGAAAATGTACGAGGACCGGTTCCTCTCGCCCTTCGTTGCCGCCGAGCGCGGCTATGTCGATGAGGTGATCATGCCGCACTCGACCCGCCGGCGGCTGGCGCGCGGTCTGAAGATGCTGCGGAACAAGGATCTCGCCAATCCTTGGAAGAAACACGACAACATTCCGCTTTGACGGCTGGCCGAATAAAAGTGTTCGGTCAGGTGTTTAGCCACTGTCGAAAATGTGAACGGCCGTCAGCGATCCGTGTGTTCAATCCTTGCCGAGGACAGGCTAACGCTCGACTCTTACTGTTTTAAAGGAGAGGTTTAATGTCAACTTTCGAGCGTCTTTCTGCCTATCGCCCCTATGGGCTGGCCGCTCTCAGAATCATCACCGCGCTGCTGTTCATCGAACACGGCACGATGAAGCTTTTCGCTTTCCCGGCTGCGCAGATGGCCGGCCCGTTGCCGCCGCTGATGCTTTTCGCCGCCCTTCTTGAGCTTATCGGCGGTATCCTCATTCTCGTCGGCCTGCTGACGCGTCCTGTCGCCTTCCTCCTCGCCGGCGAAATGGCTGTCGCCTATTTCATGGCGCATGCCCCGAACAGCTTCTTCCCAGCCGTCAACCAGGGCGATGCCGCGATCCTGTTCTGCTTCGTTTTCCTCTACCTGTTCTTCTCGGGTCCCGGCGCTTTTGCCGTGGATAATCGCAAGACAGCCTGAACGAGAGACTGAGGGGCGTCGGCGACGCCCCTCAACCTCACATCAGGCGGTAAGCTTCAGACCGGCGATGCCGCCGACGATCAGCGCGATGCAGGCAAGACGGGAGACACTTGCCTCATCACCAAGCAGCCAAATGCCGAGACATACGGTGCCGACCGTGCCGATGCCAGTCCAGACCGCATAGGCGGTGCCGATTGGCAGATGCTTCACCGCCAAGCCGAGCAGCACGATGCTGATCACCATCGATATGACGGTCAGCGCCGTCGGCAGCGGCCGGGTGAAGCCATCGGTATATTTAAGGCCGATCGCCCAACCACATTCAAAAAGACCAGCGAGAAAAAGCAGAAACCAGGCCATGCGACTCTCCTTGTTCAAGAGCGAGGCCGTCCCCGCGACAGTTGCATCCTGGAGGATGCCGCAGTCGTCTGCGATGAAGCCTATATGCGTGAGGAAGCGGCGGTGTTCAAGATCGGAATCGGCACAGCTGCCATGCCAGCCGTTTCTTGCGGCCTACAGCGCCGCGCGCTGCTGCATTACTGCTGCCCGCCAGCCTCGGCGGCAAGGCTTTTGGCGCGGCGGCAGAGTCGATCGAAGGTTTCGAGGAAGCGTGAGCGGTCTTTCGGGCTGAAGGCGGCGTTGTAACCCTTGCTCTCGCCGGTTTCGCGCAGGTGCGCGCCGAGATCGCGCATGGCGCTCGCCATGCCGATATTGGTCTCGTCGAAAACGCGCCCGCTTGGGCCGCTGACGAAGGCGCCGGTGGCGACACAGCGCACGGCGAGCGGCACATCTGCCGTCACAACGACATCGCCCGTGCCGGTGCGTTCGGCGATCCAGTTGTCGGCGGCGTCGAAGGCGTTGGAGACGATGACATTGTGGATCATAGGATCGCGCGAGGGGCGCAGACCGGAATTGGCAACGAAGGTGACTTCAAGGCCGTGACGTTCGGCCACCTTCAGGATTTCCGGCTTCACCGGGCAGGCATCGGCGTCAACATAGATCAAGGGCTGCTTTCCTCACTTAGAGCAGGATGCCGAAAAGTGTGAGCGGTTTTCGGAAGACATCATGCTCTAATTCTCTGATTTAGATCCGGATTTAGCTTTTAGGTCGATCCGACCTAAAAACTTCCGGATCCAATGCCGACGCCTGATACGCGCGGTTTACTCACGAGTCCAGATTTCGCTCGAAACCTTTTTCCGAGCCGCCATAGGTCCAGACACCCTGCCAACTGCCGTCCGGCTGCTCGAAATACATGGCGATGCCGAAATTCTCCTTCGAGACGTAGCCGACGGAGATGGCCGTGTGCTCGTCGCTGGCCGGACCCATTTCGAAACGATCGCCGCTGAATTTTGCGCCGAGGCCGGTGCCGATCGACTCGTTCTTGCGACATCGCTCAGTACACCACCACGCCGCGGATGCTCTTGCCGGAATGCATCAGCTCGAAGCCCTTGTTGATGTCTTCGAGCGGCATGGTGTGGGTGATCATCGGATCGATCTGGATCTTGCCTTGCATGTACCATTCGACGATCTTCGGCACGTCGGTGCGGCCGCGGGCGCCGCCGAAGGCGGTGCCCATCCAGTTGCGGCCGGTGACCAGCTGGAACGGACGGGTGGAGATCTCCTGGCCGGCGCCGGCAACGCCGATGATAATCGATTTGCCCCAGCCACGATGGGAAGATTCCAGTGCCTGGCGCATCACCTTGGTGTTGCCGGTGCAGTCGAAGGTGTAGTCGGCGCCGCCGATCAGGTCGCCGTTGCGTTTGGTCAGGTTGACGAGGTAAGGCACGATGTCGTCACCGACCTCCTTCGGATTGACGAAGTGGGTCATGCCGAACTTTTCGCCCCAGGCCTTGCGGTCAGGGTTGATATCGACGCCGATGATCATGTCGGCGCCGGCAAGACGCAGGCCCTGCAGCACGTTGAGACCGATGCCGCCGAGACCGAAGACGATCGCCGTGGCGCCGATCTCGACCTTGGCAGTGTTGATGACCGCGCCGATGCCGGTCGTCACGCCGCAGCCGATGTAGCAGATCTTGTCGAACGGCGCGTCCGGGTTGACCTTGGCAAGGGCGATCTCCGGCAGCACGGTGAAGTTCGAAAAGGTCGAGCAGCCCATATAGTGGTGGATCTTGTCCTTGCCGATCGAAAAGCGCGAGGTGCCGTCCGGCATCAAGCCCTGCCCCTGGGTCGCGCGGATCGCGGTGCAGAGATTGGTCTTGCGGGAAAGGCAGGAATAGCACTCGCGGCATTCCGGGGTGTAGAGCGGAATGACATGGTCGCCCTTCTTCACCGAAGTGACGCCGGGACCGACATCGACGACGATGCCGGCGCCCTCATGACCGAGAATGGCCGGGAAGAGGCCTTCGGGATCGGCGCCCGACAAAGTGAAATCATCGGTGTGGCAGATGCCCGTCGCCTTGACCTCGACCAGCACTTCGCCGGCTCGCGGCCCTTCCAGCTGCACGGTCATCACTTCCAGCGGTGTTCCTGCCTGAACGGCAACGGCGGCGCGAACGTCCATTTTGATGTCCTTCCTGCTGATTTTATTGGTTCCCAGCTGCTTATCGGGCTGGGCTTGGCAGAGTCTGTGAGCTAGGCTGAAAGCCGCCCATTTGGCTTATCCTCTCAGGCGAATTCCATGATCACGGCATCGACGGCCAGGCTTTCGCCGGCCGCGGCATTGATCTTCGAAACGACGAGATCGCGGTCGGCGCGCAGCACGTTTTCCATTTTCATCGCTTCGACGATCGCAAGCGTCTCACCGGCCTTGACCTCCTGGCCCTCGGCAACTGTGATAGCGACGACGAGGCCGGGCATCGGGCAGAGCAGGAGCTTGGAGGTATCGGGCGGCAGCTTTACCGGCATCAGCTTGTCGAGTTCGGCATGACGCGGCGAAAAGACCTTGGCAATCACCGAAAGCCCCTGCCAGTCGATACGCAACCCGCTCGGAACGGGGCGAATCTGCGCGGTAATGTCGCGACCGCCGACCTTGCCGCTCCAGACCGGGTCGCCCGGTCTCCAATCGGTGACAACGTTGTTGTTCTCGCCCTCGATCGCGATGTCCATATCGAAGGGGATGGTGACGAGACCGTCGAGCAATCGTGCCGCGACGTACTTGTCACCGATCTTGACCACCCAATCTTCGCGCAACGCGCCCGATGCGGCGCGCAGACGATCGGCGAAACGTTCGCGGCGGTTCGCCTCGATCAGCGAGGCGGAGAGGGCAATGCCTGCAAGCACGGCTTCTTCCGCCAGGTCCGGTTTCATCGGCGCAAAACCATCGGGATATTCCTCGGCGATGAAGCCTGTGGACAGCCGGCCTTCGCGCCAGCGCGGATGTTTCATCAGCGCCGACAGGAAAGGAACATTGTGCTCGATACCATCGACGACGAAGCCGTCGAGCGCCCGGCCCATGGCTTCGATCGCCTCGAGCCGTGTCGGCGCCCAGATGCAGAGCTTGGCGATCATCGGATCGTAATACATCGAAATCTCGGCACCCTCGAAGACGCCCGTATCGTTGCGGACGACGACATTGCCGGTCCTGCCTTCCGCCGGCGGGCGGTAACGCGTCAGGCGGCCGATCGAGGGCAAGAAGTTGCGGTAGGGATCTTCGGCATAGAGCCGGCTCTCGATCGCCCAGCCGTCGAGCCTGACGTCCTTCTGGGCGAGGGGAAGAGGCTCTCCCGCTGCGACCCGGATCATCTGCTCGACAAGGTCGATGCCTGTGATGAGTTCGGTCACGGGATGTTCGACCTGCAGGCGAGTATTCATTTCGAGGAAATAGAAATTGCGGTCCCGGTCGACGATGAATTCGACGGTGCCGGCGCTCTGGTAGTCGACGGCCTTCGCCAGCGCCACCGATTGTTCGCCCATGGCCTTGCGGGTCTTTTCGTCGAGGAAGGGCGAGGGCGCCTCTTCCGCCACCTTTTGGTTTCGCCGCTGGATCGAGCATTCACGTTCGCCGAGATAGACGACGTTGCCATGCGCGTCGGCCAGCACCTGGATCTCGATATGGCGGGGTTCGACGACGAACTTCTCGATGAAGACGCGGTCGTCGCCGAAGGAGCTTTTCGCCTCGGAGCGGGCACGTTCGAAGCCGTCGCGCACTTCTGCCTGGTTCCACGCAATGCGCATGCCCTTGCCGCCGCCACCAGCCGACGCCTTGATCATGACGGGATAACCGATCCCGCCAGCAATAACCTCCGCTTGGGCGGCATCCTCGATGATGCCAAGATGGCCGGGCACTGTGGATACACCGGCGGCATTGGCGAATTTCTTCGATTCGATCTTGTCGCCCATCGCCATGATGGCCTTCGGCTTCGGGCCGATGAAGACGATGCCCTGTTTTTCCAGTTCGGCGCAGAAGGAGGCGCGTTCGGATAGGAAGCCGTAGCCGGGATGCACCGCCTCGGCGCCCGTCGCCTTGCAGGCCGCGATGATCGCTTCGGCAGCCAGATAACTCTCCGACGCTGCGGCCGGGCCGATACGAACAGCCTCGTCGGCCATCTCGACATGCAGCGCGTCCCGATCCGCATCCGAATAGACCGCGACGGTCTGAATTCCCATGCGGCGCGCAGTCTTGATCACGCGGCAGGCGATTTCGCCGCGATTCGCGATCAGGATTTTCTTGAACATCGAGACTCCACCCAGAAATGCATCCCGGAGTTTTACGCATAAAACACCGGAACGCACAATCAGGCTTGCGGAGCTCAGGCGACAGCGGCTTCCGAGACGGGTTCCTCGTCGACGATGCGCAGCCAGCGGCTGCGCCGCGGCTCGGCATCGTCGCGCAACTTGACGGCGGCCACGATCCCCGCCCAGTGCGGATGATTGGCGCAGGCCAGAGTTGCCTGCTCGATCTGCTGGAGCACGCCATATTCGACCGACGAGACGGGGATAACGCCGCCTTCGGCGACGCTTCTAAAGATGCGCATCGCGAAATCGATGTCCTGACGGGTGATGCCCCGGCGATCGACGGCACGCGACAGCTTGTAGCCACCGATATTGTCGGTGATCGCCAGGCGGAGCTGATCGAGGGCGAGCGCTCTCAACTCGCCCGGGACATCGGCCGAGATCTCCATGACGTGAAGAATGAGCTCGAGTTCCAGCGCCGAGTTGACGACACCATCGGTCGTAAACATGCGCATGATCCAGGCAACGTTGATTTCATCAAGCGAGCCTTGAGGATAGGTATAATGAACGATGAAGCCGGCGAGCTGCTCCACGAAAAAAGCGTTCCAAGCGGCACATTTTTCAGGGCAGGAATTGTTGAGCGCCAACATTGCCACGACATCGTCGGATGTCCGGATGCCCTCCGGGAAAGCATGTTTGCGCAGCAGTACTATATCTTCGGCCGTCAGCCGATGCTTGCCGGCCACCACACAGGCCGGAAAAGCGAGACGAAATTCGCTCATGTTTTAACTCCAGGCTTCGTCATGAAACCGGAGACAGTTTTAGTGCCTGCGAATTGACGATCCCTCAAGAAGAGGAGTTAACCCGACATTCCCGGGGTCAGGAAGATTTTAACGATTGAGCCTGCAGCCGCTCGCGCCAGATGATGAAAAGGCCTGACGCAACGATGATGAAGATGCCGATCCATTTGGAAAAGCTCGGGAAATCGTTGAACAACGCATAGCCGAGAACGGTCGCCGAGATGATCTCGAAGTACTGGAACGGCGCAAGCAGCGACAGCGGCGCGAGCCGGAAGGCCCGGACCACCAGCAGATGCGCATATCCCGAGATCGAGCCGAGGGCGAGAAGCAGGATAAGGCCGAGCACGGAGGAGGGCAGGGAGACGGTAAAATCGGCATTGCCGGAACTGCTGCCGACGAGAAGGGCAGCGGCCATGAAGACCGTTCCGCCGATGCCGGCCATTGTCTGCATGGTCAGCGGCGAATCGGCCTCGCCGATGGCGCGGTTGAGGAAGAGATAGAGCGAGAACAGAAAGGCGCAGGCGACCGGCAGCAGCGCCTTCAAGCCGAAAATTTCGTAGCTTGGCTGAATGACGATCATCGCGCCGGCGAAACCGACGACGATCGCCATCCAGCGCCGCCAGCCGACCTTGTCGCCGAGAAACAGCGCAGACAGGACCGTCAGCATGAAGGGCTCGACGAAATAGATGGCGAAGACATCGGCGAGCGGCATGTATTTGACGGCGACGAAGAACAGCAGGCTCGCAGCACCGTGCAGCACACCGCGCAGCAGGTTCATCCATGGCCGTTTGGCCGAGAGCGCCTTCAGCCCGAAAAGGGCGAAAAGAATCGGCAGGGTGCAGGCAATCTGGAAGAAGAATCGGTAGAAGGTGACCTGACCCGGCGACATCGCCTCGAAGGTCGCCATATATTTGGCGATCGCATCCATTGTCGGCAGGATGAGCATGGCGCCGGACATGATGGCCATGCCCTGCAGGGGATTTTGATGGGACTCTGACATGGCCGCTGATTCTTGCGAGGATGACGCCATCAACCATGAGAAGGCCGGGCAATCAAGCCGAGCAATCGCAAATGGCTTCGAGGTGAAAACGAAATCTTCGCTTAGAAAGCGTTTCCCTGAAGGGAAATGGTGCGGTCGAGAAGACTCGAACTTCCACGGGTTGCCCCACAGCGACCTCAACGCTGCGCGTCTACCAATTCCGCCACGACCGCATCGTGGTAGGTGCCGATTTGCGTCGGCGGGGCAGCATGTAGCAAAAGCATCTGGGGTGCACAAGGGCGATATGACAGTTTTTTTGAAAACCGGTCACAGCATTTGAATTGGCCTCGAAACGGGTCCATATAGCTGTCCTGCCGCCCCTATTTCACAGGCATTTCGGGGAGAGCGGCAAGGAATGGCCATGCTTCGCACCGATCTCGAATTCTCCATGCTTCCCCAACTCGGCACGCGGCCGGTCCGTTGGCGCATCGCCGATGGCCTCGTTCCCTATGAGGAGGCGGTGGAGACGATGGAGCGCGAGGCGGCGGTGATATCAGATGGCGGTGATGAACTCGTCTGGCTCGTCGAACATCCGCCGCTCTATACCGCCGGCACCAGCGCCAATGCGAGGGATCTCGTCCAGCCGAACCGGTTTCCGGTCTTTGCGACTGGGCGTGGCGGTGAATACACCTATCATGGGCCCGGCCAGCGCGTGGCTTATGTCATGCTCGATCTGAAGAGGCGGCGTCAGGACGTGCGCGCCTTCGTTGCCGCCCTTGAAGATGTCGTCATCCGCACGCTCGACATGATGAATGTGCGCGGTGAGCGACGTGAAGATCGCGTCGGAGTCTGGGTGCGCCGGCCGGAAAAGCCATTGCTGGCCGATGGGACGATGGCCGAGGACAAGATCGCCGCTCTCGGCATAAGGCTGCGGAAATGGGTGACCTTCCACGGACTGTCGCTCAACGTCGATCCCGATCTCGATCATTTCGGCGGCATCGTGCCCTGTGGGATATCGGCCTATGGCGTGACCAGCCTCGTCGATCTTGGCTTGCCGGTGATGATGGCTGACGTCGATATCCGGCTGCGCACCGCCTTCGAAGCGGTTTTCGGCGAAACGACCGGCGAAACCTGACTGATCGCGGCGACCAAGGCAATTTGTATCGGAAAGAAAGGCTGGTTTCGGCTTTTCCTAGGGGAACAATGCTTCGTCGAAGCTTTGGCGGTCGCGTAGCGCTGAGGTCGCTGTCGAGGAACCCTTGGACGTTCGAGTCTTTCTGCCGTCAGGCTCGGCAATCGCTTCACCGTTAGATCTGAGCCAGCGTTTTAACCGATAATTAGCGGTGGAAAATATATAGGACACCACAGCAGTGTGAATATGGAAGCCCGAGGACAATGAGAAAAAAAGCAGCGGCAAGCTGGTCGTTCCTCGATGTGTATTTCGTTCTCGATATTATCGAGAAGGTTCTCATCGGTTATTTCTTCGTAGGGATCGTCATGCGTGTCCTGCCGCAGTTGCAGGACAATCGCGCGATCATCGATTGCCTGCTGATCGTTTCGGAGGGAGCTGCCGCATTCCTCATCCTGACCCGCCGGCCGACGAGAAATGCGTCGCTACGCTTCTTCGACTGGACGGTTACCGCCATTGGCACGATCCTCCCGCTGCTTGCCGCGCCCTCCGCGACGCAGCCGCTAGCGCCGCTCGCATTCTGCGGGACGGTGATGGCGCTCGGTTTCATCTTGCAGATATCGGCAAAGCTGACATTGCGGCGAAGCTTCGGCCTGGTGCCGGCCAATCGCGGCGTCAAGATCGGCGGGCCTTACAAATTTATCCGCCACCCGATGTATGCGGGGTATCTGATGACACATATCGGCTTCTTCCTAGCCCATCCGAGCCTTTGGAATTTCGCCATCTATGCGGCGGCCCTGGCCGCACAATGTTTCCGCCTCCTGGCGGAAGAACGTCTGCTCAAGCAGGATCCTGCTTACGAGGCTTTCATGGCCATGACCCGTTACCGGCTCGTTCCATTGGTATTCTAAGACGACATAAAGATGGATTGAAAAGAAAGGGCCGGTTTCCGGCCCTTTCTTTTGTCGGATCCCTTCCCTTTATCGGATCCCTTTCCTTTATCGGATCCCGGTCTTTTATCGGATCAGTGCGTCGCGCGGCATGCTTCGGTGCGAGAGGCGCCGCTGTCGGCACCCTTGGTGTGGGAGCCCTTCGGGCCGATCATGCTGTGGCATGGGGGCAGCGGCGTGATGCTGGCCGTTACGGTCTTGTCGACGGCAGGGGCTGCCATGGCGTTCGGTGCGAAGCCATCGCTGTCATTGGTATAGTCGCTGGAATAGGCCGGGGCCTTGCGGCTGCTGTAGTGGACCGGGGCCGGCTTCGACGTCGGGTTCGGCGCGAAGCCGTCGCTGTCGTTGGTGTAGTCATTGGAATAGGTCGGCTGGGCGAAGGCAGCGCCTGCAAGGCTGACGGCGAACAGGGAAGCGGCAAGGGCAAATTTGATGCGCATGGGTCTATCTCCTCAATCTGCTGTTGAATTCCACAACATAAACTAACCCTCGGCAAACACGAGTTCGCGCCCCAATTCAGGCAATTTTGTGATAATATGGCGACGCAGCCGCGACCTTCTGTCCACATGAAATCACGGTGTTATCAACGAAATTGACGTTCGCGTTACAAAGAGCCGCCTCAGTAAAGCGACAAAATATGGTACCTCTAAAGACGCGTTGGCTGCAATCTGAAATTGTTAAATTTTGGTAATGTAACAGGCGGGCGGGAGGCATTGGCGCCTTCCGCCGATTGTCCGTATGCGTGACGTTAGTCCTCGTTCGGGATATGCGCGTCGACACCGGTCAGCCGCAGTTTGTTGCGGACATGATGGACGCCGTCCACCGAAAGTGCGCCGAGTTCGACCTTGCGAGCGATGCCGATCGTCTCCACCGACCCTTCCAGGGTGATGACGTGACCGTCTGCATGAACCTCGATGCTGTCGATATCGACCTCAGGGATGTTTTCGAGATTGTCGTTCACCCGCGCTTCCAGTTCGTCACTTTCATCGCGGTCGATCGTATGGGCGCGCAGCGAATCCTTCAGGCGGTTCTCGTTGCCGTCCTCATCCGTGCCGTCTATCCGGAAGCCCTCGTTGGGATCGCTGTCGAAATTGGCCGCAGTCTCGCCGTAAGGGCGATTATCCGGGCCGCCGGTGCCGGCGCCGCTGCCATCGGCATAGGGCCAGCCGTCATCGAGGTTGCGTTCTTCGAGGTCGCGATAATCCTCTTCACGGGAAAGCTCAGGCTTTTCCCGGGAAATCGGGGTTTTGTCACCGATCCTTGCCATTGCAGTCGCTCCTTGTTGCTTTTACTGGAAAAACGCCGGCAGCGGCGAATGGTTCGGTGCGGATGGCGATTTGTCAGCCGTGATTGTCAGCCCTGGGCCTTCTCCCATTTCTTCACGAGACGGTCGCGCTTCAGCCGCGAGAGGCGCTGCAGCCAGAAAATGCCATCGAGCTGGTCGACTTCGTGCTGGATGCAGATGGCAAGGAAATCTTCGGCACCGTCTTCGTGCACGGCGCCCTCGGCATCCTGATAGCGGAAGCGGATCGCTCGCGGGCGCGTCACCTCGTCGGTCGCGCCAGGCATGGAGACGCTGCCTTCGGTATGGCTCACCGTCTCCTTCGAAAACCAGGTGATATGAGGATTGACGTAGAGGCGCACGCCGTCGGCCTTGTCGAGTTCCAGCACCGTGACACGGTTGAAGACACCGATATGGGCGGCGGTGATGCCGACGCCGGGGGCTGTGCGCATCGTCGCCAGCAGATCGTCGGCAAGCGTGGCGAGCGAGGAATCGAAGGCCGTCACCGGCGCGCAGGCAGTCTTCAGGCCCGGATGTGGATAGCGCAGAATCGGACGGATGGGCATGGGGCAGGCTTCCTCTGCTTGGACGGGTGAGGAAACTACCGCCGGCCGCGGGCACTGTCATCACGAAGCACGGTTTGCCGCTTTACGACACGGGTGCTTTGGGCTAGCAGGAGTCAAGAATTCCGGCTGCGGGAGCCTCGCGCGGGATTCGCTTATCCGCTTGTTGATAATGTGTTTTCGGCCAACATTTGCGAATGCGGCGCGGCAGTCGTTGAAATTCGAACCAGATGCGAGGGCGGCAGATGACGACGACCGACGGGGAAGACCGCATTCGCAGGCGTCCCGATGACGAGGAAGCCGATATCTACAACGAGGACGGCAATGTCCGCGGCGATTTCCTGGCGCTTGTCGGCGCCGCAATCGCCGATCGCGACACGCTGTTCCTGCGCCAGAACGTCGCCCGGCTGCACGAATCCGAAATAGGCGATCTGCTGGAGGCGATCCAGCCGGATCAGCGCCTGGCGCTGGTGCGCCTGCTCGGCGACGATTTCGACATGACGGCGCTGACCGAAGTCGACGAGGCGATCCGCCGCGAGATCGTCGACCAGATGCCGAACGACCAGATCGCCGCCGCGATCGGCGAGCTCGATTCGGACGACGCCGTCTACATTCTCGAAGACCTCGACAAGGAGGATCGAGAAGAGATCCTCGCCCAGCTGCCGTTCACCGAGCGGGTGCGGCTGCGACGGGCGCTCGACTATCCCGAAAGCTCGGCCGGGCGCCGCATGCAGACGGAATTCGTCGCCGTGCCGCCATTCTGGACTGTGGGACAGACGATCGACTACATGCGCGACGAGGAGGATCTGCCCTATTCCTTCTCGCAGATCTTCGTCATCGATCCGACCTTCAAGCTGCTCGGCGCCGTCGATCTCGATCAGATCCTGCGCACCAAGCGGCAGACGAAGATCGAGCAGATCATGCGCGAGACGAACCATCCGGTTCCGGCCGAGATGGATCAGGAGGAGGCTGCCCAGCTCTTCGAGCAGTACGACCTTCTCTCGGCCGCCGTCGTCGACGAGAACGGCCGGCTGGTCGGCGTGTTGACCATCGACGACGTCGTCGACGTCATCCACGAGGAGGCGGACGAGGACATCAAGCGCCTCGGCGGCGTCGGCGACGAAGAGCTGTCGGACAATGTGCTCTCGACAGTGCGTTCGCGCTTCCTGTGGCTTTTGATCAACCTCGGCACGGCGATGCTGTCGGCTAGCGTCATCGGGCTGTTTGACGGCTCGATCGAGAAGATGATCGCGCTTGCCGTGCTGATGCCGATCGTCGCCTCGATGGGCGGCAATGCCGGCACGCAGACGATGACGGTGACGGTGCGCGCGCTCGCGACCCGCGATCTCGATATCTACAACGCCGGCCGCATCATCCGCAGAGAGGCGGGTGTCGGCATCCTGAACGGCATCGTCTTCGCGACGATCATGGGCGCCATCGCCGGGACCTGGTTCCAAAGTTACCAGCTCGGTGCGGTGATCGCAGCGGCGATGGTCATCAACCTGATGGCAGCCGCTCTTGCCGGCATCCTTCTGCCGCTGCTGCTCGACAAGATGGGCGCCGACCCGGCGATCGCCTCGTCCGTCTTCGTGACGACGGTGACCGATTGTACCGGCTTCTTCGCCTTTCTCGGCATCGCCACCTGGTGGTTCGGCATCTGAACGGCCAAAAATTGACTATTACGTAAAAGTCAATATTATAGTCTGTCCGACGACGGGGAACACATGCCGGTGAACAAATATTATAGCATAACGGAGCTGACGCGCGAATTCGGGGTCTCGACGCGCACGCTCCGCTTCTACGAGGACGAGGGACTGATCCATCCGGAGCGGCGCGGGCGCACCCGTCTGTTCCGGCAAGCCGACCGGCGCCTCATCGGGGAAATCCTGCGCGGCCGGCGCATCGGTTTCACCATCGCCGAAATTCGCGAGATCATTCAGGTCTACAAGGAGCCGCCGGGCGAACTCGGCCAGCTGAAACTCCTGATGAAGCGCGTCGACGAGAAGCGCGACGACCTGCGCCAGAAGCGCAAGGATATCGACGACACGCTGGCGGAACTCGACTCTATCGAAGAGACCTGCCTCGGCCGCCTCGCCGAAATCGGCGTCACCACCTGAAAAGCGGCTACGGGATTGCCAACCTCTATTGTGCCTCGGCGCTGCATTCGGCGGCGATCGTCTGGACCCGCTCGTCGTTCCGAATATCGATCTCTCCCGCCTGCAGCGGCGTGAACAGGGCTTGGGCCTGCAATTTGTCCAGCGTGCACTGGCAGAAGCCGCGGCAAAGCGCTTCGCCTTGCTGCATGACGCAAGAGGCGTTGCATTGCCTTAGGTAAGCCGCGAGCGGATCCGGCGCCTGCGGCGGGACGACGAGGGAAAGCCCGTAGGCGATGCCGATCAACACCGGCTGATGAATGAGATAGAAAGCAAGGCTGTGGCGACCGAGCCTTGCCGGCCACCAGGAACCGGTGCCAATGGCGGCAAGCCGCTGCGGCAGCCCGGTTTTGATGGCGATCGAGGCGATACTCAATCCAGCGAAGAAGGGCACTGCCCAGGGAAACAGCGGGACGTAGTCGTTAGAGCGTTCCGGCGTCACGGCAAGGCCGATCCAGGCGAGATATCTGGGATCGAAGACGGATGAGCGAAGCAGGCCGGGTGGCCCGAAATTATCGGTGATCCAGGCGGCAAAGAGCGCGACCGTGGCGACGAGCGTGAAGGCGAGCGGCAGCCTCAAAAAAACGACGCCGATGAACGTGAGCACCGCGATACAATGCAGGATGCCGAAATAGATCCACTCGTTCGGCATCGCGATGTGCGTGGCGATCGAGATGAGCGCGGCTGCAGCGGCGATCATGCCGAAGCGCTTCCAGAAGGAGGGCCAGCGAATCTCGGGCGTGCTCGATAGCACCAGGCTGATGCCGACAATGAAGAGAAAGGTCGTGGCGATCCCCCGCGCATAGATCTTCAGCCAGCCGGTTTCGGCCGTACCCGGCGCGAGATAGCCCATGAACTCCATGTCCCAGCTGAAATGGTAGCTCGCCATGGCGATCAGCGCGACGCCGCGCGCCGTATCCAATAGACCGATGCGCGGCGGTTTTACCGCCGCATCGGCTTTCGTTGCCGGCAATGTCATCAAAGTCCCTCGGGCAAATCATTTCCGCCGCTCGACGGCCTATCGCGGATAGCAGAAAGGTGGAGATTTGATGGCGGACCGGCATCCATGATGGCCAGTCGCGCTTGCGAGAAAAATTGCCGGCGCGTCAGCACGAAGATGACGATCGCCGTCGTCATCATGAAGACATAGGGGTTGATGAACCAGCCGAGATAGCCGATCGACAGGAAGATCGCCCTGAGGCCCTCGTTGAAATTGCTGCCGGCAATGACGTTCATGCGAATGACGCGTTCGGCTGCCCGCTCGGCGGCGATGACGTCGCGCTCGCTGTCGCGCATCATCGGGATCGAGCCGAAGAGAATGGTGCAGTAGTTGAACAGCCGATAGGACCAGCCGAATTTGAAGAAGGCATAGCCGAAAAGTGCTGCCAGCCCACCGACCTTCATCTCGAAGACGGCATGGCCGCCATGGAAGACGAAGGGCAGGTCGGCGAAGACGGCGTCGACCTTCTCCGTCGCGCCCAGCAAAGCAAAGCAGCTGCCGATCGCGAAGATCGAGGTCGAGGCAAAGAAGGCGGTGCCGTTCTGCAGGCCGGCCATGATCTGCGTGTCGATCATCTTCAGGTCGCGGCGCAGCGAATTGTAGATCCATTCCCGGCGCCGTTCGGTCATCGCATGGGTCAGGCTGGTGCGTCCGAAGAAGGTGCGGCCGTGCAGCAGCCAGGAATAGCCCATCCAGACAAAGGCAAAGAAGGCCAGAGCGATATAATCCGCCGTCGTCATCAGTGATTCAGTCTCCGCATGAACACGGCCATTATGCCGCAAGCCGGATTATGCCCGCCTGGCCGAGTTCGGCGGCTTTACGCGAGCTTTTGGCTATGCGGCAATTCGGCATAATCGAGCCGTCGGGAAACGACAAGGCTTCGCGGACAGCCGACCGGCATCTTCTGGACCCAAATGGATCAATGCGATCCGTCAGCCTGGGGATTAGGGATGGAACCCAAAGAAGGAGAAAAGGACGGCGCTACCCCTCCCGCGTCTCAATCATCCCCACTCGCATCGCATGTCGGCCGCCCTCGAAACGAGCGGTCAGGAATGCATCCACGATATCGAGCGCCAGTCCTTCGCCCACCACGCGCACGCCAATCGAAAGCATGTTGGCATCGTTGTGCTGGCGGATCATGCGAGCCGAGAATGTGTCTGCGCAGACGCCGCAACGGATGCCCTTTACCTTGTTCGCCGCCATGATGATGCCCTGGCCTGTGCCGCATCGGATGATGCCAAACCGGCAATCTCCGGAGGCGACGAGACGCGCCGCTGCTTGGCCTTGCTGAGAATAGTCTGTGCTCTCCGGCGTTGTCGGTCCGATGTCGACCGCTATCCAGCCTCGCGCGCGATATGACCGGCAATGGCCTGCCGGAGCTGAATGGCGGCGTGGTCGCTGGAGAGGGCGATGCGGTTGGTGGCTGTCATGGAGAAGTGGTTCCGTTTTCCAAAGCAATTTGCCGTCCTGACGATGCATGCTAGCGCCACACCAGTCTAGAGGTGCACGAACAGCGCGCCGCGTTAACCGGTTTTAAAGTCGTGATGGCCAATTCTTCGGGGCTGAACCTGAACTCCAAATTCAAAAGTGACCCCATGAGTCGGCCGGATTACATCCCGAGTCTCGATGGCCTGCGCGGTGTCGCTGCGCTTCTGGTCGTTGGAGCCCATATTGGCCTTATCTTTCCGATCACAGCTCCGCATCTCGTGACGATGGGCGACGAAGCTGTCGGTTTGTTTTTTGCTCTCAGCGGCTTCCTGATGGCTCATCTCTACGGCTCACGGCCGGTCACGAGAGAAAACGTGCTGGATTTTCTTGTGAGCCGCTTTGCCCGCATCTATCCGGTTTATCTGGCAGCCGTCGTTCTCGTAGCGATGCTGTCGAGCATGCAAAATCTGGATTTTGTTCAGCCGATCGTTGGCGGCACGGATTTTGTCCGTCATGTCTTTCTTCTCGGCTCGAGTGGTGTTTTCTGGTCGATACCACCCGAGATCCAATTCTATCTGCTCTTTCCCGTCCTGTGGCTTTGCTTGGCTCAGCCGCACCGCCATGGCGGCATGATCGTGGGCCTCGCCGTGGTCGTCGTCGTGGATGGCCTGGTTGAATTGCCTGGCCCGGGAATCTTGCTCGCCTCCAAGCTCCCGTACTTTCTTTTCGGGGCACTGGCCGGAATGATGCATTCCCACTGGAACAGCTGGATTCCATCTGCCCTCACAGGCATTTTAACGCTTTTCCTTCTGGCGGTGTTTTTCACTTACCGGCATATCCTGCCCGGCTTTTCCCCTGAATTTTGGGGTCTGCAAAGTGCGGTGGCCGCTGCCGTCATTGTCGGGCTCGTCGCTCGACAACCTCCGATCGCAGCAGATGTCCTGGCAGCGGCACCGGTACGGTTTCTAGGGAAGATCAGCTTTTCGCTTTACCTTTTCCATGTCCTCATCATGTTTTTGGCGCGTTTGACCTTTGATGCCTTGATGCCCGAACCGGCGCTCATCGTGATGACACTTTGCATTGCGGTCGTCGGGGCATGGTTCATCCACGAGACGATAGAGGTTCCAGGCCGGCGGCTGCTGGTCCTGATATGGCAGGACAATCGCTGGCGTCTGGTTTCGCGCGAAACTCCGGCCGACCAAATGGACCGCGCAATTCTTGGCCTGCAGGAGATCGAACAGCGCCTGGTGAACGGCGCAACGTCAGCCATGGCCGATCAACGACAAATCTCAGCGACGGCCGAACCCTCGGATGGAGGCGACGGCACGGTCATTCAAGATGATCGCAACGGGAAGCTTCGCGCATAGCTCAGCTAAGCTCTTGGGCGAGTCCGATGAGAAGCCCTCCAGGCCCGCGGATATAGCAGAGCCGATAGGTGTCTTGATAGTCCACGACTTCCCCGACGAGCTGCGCGCCGCGCTTGCGGAGCCTCTCAAGCGTCTCGTCGATGTCATCCACGGCGAACATGACGCGGAGGTAGCCGAGCGCGTTGACCGGCGCGTTCCGGTGATCCGCGACGACAGGCGGCGTGAGGAAGCGGGAGATCTCGAGCCGGCTATGGCCATCCGGCGTACGCATCATGGCAATCTCGACGTGCTGATCGCCCAGTCCAGTGACCCGTCCAGCCCATTCTCCTTCAATCTCAGCCCGCCCTTCGAGCTCGAGGCCGAGCTCGCGAAAAAAATCAATCGTCTCTTCGAGGTCATCGACGACGATTCCCACGTTGTCCATCCGTTTGAGCGCCATGTGTCCAATCTCCCAATCTTGCAAGGTGTCGTCTAACAATGGACAGGTTGTTCAACTTGCCCGGCGCTATTCAAGCCGGCCTCCGCCAATTATGTGGGAGCGGTGCGGCCGGCCTGGATAATGCCTCCGTCAGTCCTGTTGCATCGACGTCTCTAGGACATTGGGAGTCGGTGCAGACTGTCAAGATAAGGCAACCATTACTTCTGCCGCATAGCCCTCATTACCCCAGCGCTTACGCTCAGATCGCGATCCAGTCTTTTCCTACGCTTTGTCCAATGGGTTCCACGCCGATATCGGCATAACCCCGAAAATCGGATTCGATTTTTGGTAAGGATTATGCGCAAGCTCAAGGTGCTAGAACGTCTCGCGTGTCCTATGGGAGTCGCGGCGCTCTATCTGCAGTCCGAATGTCGCACCGGCTCCATGCGATGTCGGTGCGCCGCACGGATTCGAAACCGGCCTCGCTTAAGCTTGCATGCTCATATTCAGAAGGCGCACCCATGTTTCTCTCGGTATTCGATGTCTTCAAGATCGGTGTCGGGCCGTCGAGTTCACACACGATGGGTCCGATGTCGGCCGCCAACCGATTCCTCGAGCTGATCCTGTCGAACGAATGGCCGCGCCCGTCATCGGGCGCGCAGGTCACGGCCATCAAGGTCAGCCTGCACGGCTCGCTCGCCCATACCGGTATCGGCCACGGCACGGGCAGGGCTGTCATTCTCGGATTGATGGGCGAGGCGCCTGACAGCGTCGATCCCGACAGGATGGATGGCATCGTCGACACGGTGGAGCGCACCGGTCGCATTACGCCGGAGGGACATCCCGCCTATCAGTTCCAGCCGAAAACAGACTTGGTGTTCGACAAGAAACAGCCATTGCCCGGCCATGCAAACGGCATGGTCTTTTCCGCCTATGACAGGGACGGCCGGCTGCTCGTCAAGCGCATCTATTATTCGGTCGGCGGCGGCTTCGTCGTCACCGACACCGAGCTGGAACAGATGCGGGCGAAGAAGAACGCGGCCGGCGGCACGCGCGTACCCTATCCCTTCTCCACCGCCAAGCAGATGCTCGAAATGGCGGAGCGCTCCGGTCTGTCGATCGCGCAGATGAAGCGGGCGAACGAGGAGAGCCAGCGCTCACGCGAGGAGCTCGATCAGGGGCTCGACCGCATCTGGGAGGCGATGCGGTCCTGCATCGAGCGCGGCCTCAAGGTCGAGGGCATCATGCCCGGCGGCCTTAACGTCAAGCGCCGCGCCCGCAGGATTCACGACAAGCTGGAGGAGGAGTGGCGCAGCAACCGCGTCAATCCGCTGCTCGCCAACGATTGGCTGAGCGTCTATGCGATGGCCGTCAACGAGGAGAATGCAGCCGGCGGGCGCGTCGTCACGGCGCCGACCAACGGGGCGGCCGGCGTCATTCCGGCGACGATCCGCTACTATGAGCACTTCCACGAGGACTGGGACCAGAACGGCATCCGCGACTACCTGCTGACGGCTGCTGCCATCGGCGGCATCATCAAGCACAATGCCTCGATCTCGGGCGCCGAGGTCGGCTGTCAGGGCGAGGTCGGCTCGGCTGCGGCGATGGCCGCCGCGGGCCTTGCCGCCGTCATGGGCGGCACGCCGGAGCAGATCGAAAACGCTGCCGAGATTGCGCTCGAACATCATCTCGGCATGACCTGCGATCCGGTCGCGGGCCTGGTGCAGGTTCCCTGCATCGAGCGCAACGCGCTCGGCGCGGTCAAGGCGGTCACCGCGGCATCGCTTGCCGTCAAGGGCGACGGCCAGCATTTCGTGCCGCTCGATGCCTGTATCGAGACGATGCGCCAGACCGGCCACGACATGAGCGAGAAATACAAAGAGACCTCGACTGGAGGACTTGCGGTCAACGTCGTTGAATGCTGAGTTTTTGGACGCCTGACGTTACAGCACCATGCGTCCTTTCAGAGGCGCAAAGGACGCTGTAACACTTTGAAATACTGCATAATTTCATCCTTAGATCGATTCCGGCCTAAGAATAAAATTATGCTGGAGGTGCTTGACGCTCGCTGCCAAAAGGATTTCAACGGCGGCATGGCATTGCATCTCATCAAACTCTGCGTCGGCGCCGACTCGATCGACGATCTGCGCGAATGGGTGGCGGAACGCTCGCTGCGCGCCATTGCCGCCGGCCTCGAGCCGCATTCGGTGCATACAACGCGCATGGCGCCGAAACGCATCGAGGAGTTGCTTGATGGCGGCTCGCTCTACTGGGTGATCAAGGGGCAAGTGCAGGCCAGGCAGAAGCTGCTCGACATCGAGACCTTCACGGACGGCGAGGGCATCTCGCGCTGCCGCCTGATGCTCGGCCCGGAGGTCATCGAGACGGCCGTGCAGCCGAAACGTCCCTTCCAGGGCTGGCGTTATTACACTGAGGACGACGTGCCGCGCGACCTGACAAGCCTTGGCGCCGGCATTGCCGAAATGCCCGCTGATCTTCGCCGCGAACTCACGGACCTTGGTCTGCTCTAAACCCCGAAAATCGAAGCCGACTTCCGGAAAGGTTTATGCATGGATTGAAGGTGACGGCGTGCCCCATTCGGGCACGCGGCACTCCGCAGTTCAGCGCAGGCGCAGCTGCACCGGCGCGCTGCCGTCGGGGGATGTCACATGCAGATGGATGCGGGCTTCGGGTTGGGAATAGCGCCAGGCGCGCGCACCATGGCACAGCAGCAGATTGATGAGATCCCGGGTCTTCGGAGACTTCGCCTTCGGTCGCTGCAGGCCAATCTCGGCAAGGCGCAAAGCCGCCTCGTGCAGCGGATGCAGAGGTGAGCGCCCCTTGGCCGCCATGCGGCGGTCTGAAGGCATTCCTGGAAAGTTCTCATTAATCGCCATTGTTTTCCCCGTACGCAATACTGATCGAGTTCAAGAATGGTGGCCGGAAACGCAAACACCGATTCCGGCCGTCACCAATGCCGCCGGCCATCTTGCAGGCAGCATCGAATAGCTCATTGGGCAGCCGCCCAGCACTTGATGCCGGCCTTCTTCAAGGCCTTGCAGGCATTGATGGCATCGCGCTGATCGTCGAAGCCGCCAAAGCGGGCACGGTAAAGCTGATCACCACCAGCGGCGTAGGCGACCGCGAAGGGCTTCGCCGATGCCAGCGCTCTACCGCCCTTACTCTTGGCGCTCTCCAGGAGATCCATGGCCATCTGCCGGTTCGGCGAGACGCCGACCTGCACAACCCAGCCGCTGGGAGCATCGCTGGTTGAAGCGGCGCCGGTCGAAGTGGGAGTGGGCGAAGTGGGAGTGGTCGAGGCGGTGGTGACCTCATCGATCGAGGTATCGCCCTGTTCCGGCGGTATATAGGCGGGCGCCGCAGTCGGCACGGCGACCGATGCCTGCTGCTTGAAGGTCATGGTCTTGACTTTGGTCGGCGCCGGCATCGGCTGGGCTATCAGCGGATTGTCGGATTTCGACTGAGCGGTCTCGGCATAGGCGACCTCGGTCTCGGCGACCTGATAACGCGCATCCGGCAGCGGGCCTTTGTGCGGCAGGCTGAGATCGGCGGCTGCGGCCGAAACCGGCGGCTGCGCTGCGGTGATCGTCTTTGCGACCTGCTGTTGGGCCATTTGCGGCTGAGCTTTCTGTTGGACCTTCTGCGGCTGGACCGGAGCGGGTGTCTCGATCATCGCCGGGGCAGGGGCTGCCTGGGCAATCAGCGCCGACGACCCGCCGCGGCTCGATGCCTTCGGCAGATAGGTGGCGATCAGATTGCGCATCTGGGCATCGCGGGCGGGCGTCGAGGCGCCGCCGAGCACGACGCCGACGATCGACTTGCCGTCGACCTGTACCGAGCTCACCAGATTGAAACCGGCGGCGCGCGTGTAACCAGTCTTGATGCCGTCGACGCCGCGCACCGAACCGACCAGGCGGTTGTGGCTGCGGATCGTGCGGCTGCCGAACTTGAAGGCGCGGGTGGAGAAATAGCCGTAATATTGGGGGAAATGCTGGCGAAGGGCAATGCCGAGGCGAGCCTGGTCGCGCGCCGTCGTCATCTGCGCCGTATTCGGCAGGCCATTGGCGTTGCGATAGGTGGTGCGCGTCATGCCAAGCGCATGCGCCTTGGCGGTCATCAGCTGGGCGAAACGATCCTCGCTGCCGCCGCCCAGCATTTCGCCGAGCGCGGTTGCGGCATCATTGGCCGACAGGGTGACGAGACCGAGAATGCCCTGCTCGACGGTGATCGTGCCGCCGGCGCGGACGCCGAGCTTGGTCGGCGCCTGGGCTGCCGCATGAGCGGAGAAGGGGACCGGCGTATCGAGGCGGATGCGGCCCTGCTCCAATGCCTCGAAGGTCATGTAGATGGTCATCATCTTGGTCAGGGAGGCGGGGTATTGCAGCCGGTCGGCATTCTCGCTGTAGAGAACGTTGCCGGTCTTGGCGTCGACGACGATGCCTGCATATTTCGAATTCGCCGCTTCCGCGTCGGCATTCGCCGAATCGACCAGGACGATCGTGACGGCCACCGAAAGGATCGCCAGCAGCTTTGCCAGAAAATTGCCGGATCGGGACGATGATACGGAGGAGACTGACCTTGACACTATTCCACTCTTCTCTTGCATTTCAGTTATTTGGCATTTCAGATTTTGGCAGGAACCGCACACCCCCCGCCGCACAGCTCGTCTTCTAAAATTACCGGCCGGGCGTTACCAATCCGTTTATGATGAATCGTTTATTTCGCTGTCCGGGGAGCATTTTGGGGACTTGTCGCAGAACGGTTCACAAGACGCGTTTCCACAAAGGTGCGGATAGCGGCATCAATATGTTCCCAGTCGTCGAGATGGCTGCTCGAAAAGCGGTAGAGAACGCTGAGATCCCTGCCGACCTTGATATCGCGCTGACAATCTCCGCTCGCCGCCTTGTCCGGGGCTGAAGGCAAAATGCAACGCACGACGTAATCCGGCCCGCCCTCGACGGGCGCCGTCAGCAGTACCTCGTCGCCATAACCCGCATCGGCGCGAAGACGATGCAACGTCAGGCCGTTGCGGAAGGGCTCGGCCGGTCCTTCGAGCAGATGCGAATAGATCGGTTCCAGCCGCCCGGACATGTCGCGCGACATGGTGCTCTGGGTAACCTGCAGGAAGATCAGCCCGGAGGATTGGGCGACATCGTCGAATCGAAGGTGGTTTTCCTTGCCGTAACCCTGCATCTCAGGCCAGGCGAGGTAGAGATCGACGCGTTCGGCGGCGCCTTCATGCCTCTGACTCGGAAAGCGGATGGCGTTCTCGGGGAATTTCATGGCGTCGCGGCCGATGGCCAGCATGATTTCAACCGTGCTGTCGGTGTTGCCGGCAAGCGAGATGTGCCGGCCGAACCAACGGCCGCCGATGCTGATGGCAACTGTCAGGACCGCCAGGATAGCGATCGCCGCCATCGTGCGGAGGAGAAACCCCATGGAAAAAAGCGGCTGCTCGTCGGGTGCGCTGGGCGCGGCATGGCTCATGGCGGTTCTTCGCGTTTCGGTCCGCCGCAGGAAGAACATGAGCCGCCGGTGCCGATGATGAATCTCATCGCTATGATCGAGCCGGCAAGGTTAACAATTCGCTAAGATGCTGGTGAGGTAAGGCTTTAAAAGAGGGCGAGCCGTTCCCGGGACAGCGGGAACGGCTCTTCGGCACCGGTCGGGGACGGGATGCGGGGACTGACCGGGCCGCAGGCTGCAGCGGCTAGAACAGGATGATTTTAGGCCGGGCGGCCGAAAAATCTGAATCCTGTTCTAATTGGATGGTTGGAGCATGATGTCGTCCGAATACCGCTCACGCTTTTCGGCATCATGCTCTAGCCGGCAGGCTGTTCTTACTTGACGCTACCGACCGCGACAGCGCGGCCGTCCTGAAGCTTCGACCAGCGGGCCGGATCGTCGGCGGACTGACGCTTCAGATAGGTGTATTCGGTATCCGACCACAGCAGCACCTTGTTGCGCATGTTGTCGAGGATGAAGTCGCCGTGATCGGTGCGAACCGTCAGTACGGCATGGCCTTCGCCATTCGGCTGCAGCACGACGGTGATCAGTGTGTCGGACGGCGAGAAACCGTCGTCGATCAGCATCTTGCGCTTCAGCAGGGCGTAATCCTCGCAATCGCCGACGGTGCGCGGATACGCCCAGTGCTCCTCGACACCGTAGATCTGCTCGTCCGTCATCGGCTGGATCGTCGAGTTGACGGTGTAGTTGACCTTGAGAATTTCCTTCCAGCGATCCTCGTTGAGAATGGCCGGTCCGGCATCGCCGCCGACTTCGACACATTCCGTCGGATTCGCCTTGCAGAATTCGTAATGGCCGATCGGCGGGCTGGCATTGCCTGCCAGGGCCATGCTGGCGGGCATTGCCTGTCCCGAACCCGTCATTGCCATCATGATGGCTCCGGCCAGAAGGCCGCCTTTCAGGATATTCGCAGTTGTCATTGCCATCTCCCCGTAAGTCGAGGTGACAATGGCACAGACGTTTTTATCTCACGGAAAATTACGTAATAGAATTAAAGGCTTAGTTGATTCAAATGCCGATAAAACTTGGCTAAAAACAAACTTGAATGCGACTAAAATTCGATGCGGATTTGTCTCGAATTCGATTAAAATTGTAATCCACGCAACAAGGCTTTCGCCCGTGAAAGGGTTGCGTTGCCGTCCGCATGTTAAGGATTTTCGTTGAGTCGGTTAAATTCCGGCAGCCGGCCGGCGACGTGCGGTCGACCGTCGACGCCGCCGAAATCGACCGATGCGGCCGGTTCAGAAGCGGAATATCGCTCGGATCGCCGATCCTGGCACAGAAATTATTTTTGAGGAGAATCGCGAAATCGATCGGTGGCGGCGACAATCGCCGCGCTCATATTGGGATTTGCGATGGAATGGGCAGCGTGCGCAAGGATGCTGAGCTCGCTTTGCGGCCAGGCGCGGGCGAGTTCCCAGGCAGTGACGAGCGGCGCCTCGATGTCGAACCTTCCCTGCAGCAGGATACCGGGGATGCCGGTGAGCCGCGTGGCATTCTTCAAAAGTTGGGCATCCTCCAGCCAGGCGCCATTGCTGAAGTAGTGGGTGATGATGCGGGCGCGCGTCAGCAAGTAGGCCGGATCGCCCCAGCGGCGCGGCGGGCCCTGGGGATCGGCGAGCAGAATCGAGGCCGCCTCCCAATCATGCCAGTCGCGCGCTGCCTTGAGGCGCGTCTCCGGGTGCGGATCGTTGAGGAGGCGATGATAGGCGGCAACCATGTCGTCATCTCGTCCCTGCGTGCCTACGGGAATCGCTTGGCGGAATCGGTGCCACTCTTCCGGAAAGAGCGGCGCCATGCCGCGATAGAGCCAGTCGATTTCCGAGCGCCGGGTGGTGGTCACGCCTGACAGGACGATCGCCGCGACGCGGTCCGGATGGGTTTCGGCATAGGCCAGCGCCAGCGTCGAACCCCAGGAATTGCCGAAGAGGAGCCAGGTGTCGATGTCGAGCCAGGACCGCAGCCGTTCGATATCGGCGACGAGATGCCAGGTAGTGTTGAGGGAGAGATCGGTTTCGGGATCCGCAGCGCTCGGCAGGCTGCGGCCGCAATGGCGCTGATCGAAAAGAATGATTCGGTAGGCATCGGGATCGAAATAGCGCCGCGCCGTGGTCGAACAGCCGGAGCCAGGGCCACCATGCAGCACCAGTGCCGGGCGGCCCGCCGGATTGCCGCAGGCCTCCCAATAGATCAGATTGCCGTCGCGCGTATCGAGCAGGCCGTGATCATAGGGTTCGATTTCGGGATAGAGAGCTGACATCGGTGCGCCTGCGGTCGAAGTGGCGCTGACCAAGGGACGACGGGCAAGCGCGGGGCACTCCCGGACGCAAAATCACCGCACAATTTTGGGCGACTTCATTGGGTGCCGATCGGTGTCGCAGCTTGTTCCACTCATAATGTTGTCTACCGACTGGGTGGAACGACTTGCGACAGGATTTCGCGCCTGCTTTCCAAAGCCAGATTCGTTGCCGCTTCCAAATCTCTTGCCGTGAGGTGCAGGCTTTTCAACACGACCTGACCGGGTGTGCATCGGAGCTGGCAAATCGCGTTCGGTGGAGGTCGGTCGAAAATTGAGCCCCGCCGCGGAATCCCCGGCAAGGCAGCGCTATTTTCCGCAGCTGTTAAAGGAATTCGCGCAGCGTCTCGCGGGACTGGATCGACAGGAATTCGATTGCCACACCTTCGACGAAGTGGCGCACGACGCGACCGCGCATGTTGCCGAGGCGCACGGCCGTCCCGATCGAAGGGCGCATCTCGACGTCGACGGCAGCGCCCGACAGCGAAAGGTCCATGATGCGGCAGAAATAACGCGTGCCGTCCTCGAGCGTCAGATCGGTCTTCGTGTCGCGTGGCGTCAGACGGTCGTGCCGCCGATCTTCAGGCAGGCCGAGTTCGTGCTTGTTGGCAAGCCAGGTGAGCTGCGCTGCGAGCTTCTCGCGTTTCCGGTCGGTGGCGTTGATCGACATGGTGAAGCCGCGGCCATCGATGGTCTGGACATAACCTTCGACGCGGCCGAGATGGTCGATATAGGCGACGACGCGTTCGTTGGCGCGCGGCCGGCCGGGGCAGGTGACGTACATGTCGCCAGGCGACATGTCGATCACCATGCATTCGAATTCCTCGTAGTTCGCAAGCATCAGCCGGCCCTGCATGTTGATGGGCACGCGCTGGAAAACGCCCTGTTCAGGGCGCGGCGCAGGTCGTTGCGTCTGAGCTGGCTGGAACGAGTGCATCAAAGGGCTTCTTCATGAAAATCGCAGAGACCGATCTTTACCTGCAATCCATTAACAGAAGGTTGTTTCGCCCCGTCCCGACATAGCGGAAAACGAGTATATCCGATGTCCTAAAACGGGATCCTCAGCGCGCCTCCACGCTCAGCAACTGCGACACCATGCGGCGCATGACCTGGCCGAAATGGATGCTTTTGCCAGCGACGATCTTGTTGATCGGTCGCAGCTCGACCGGTGCTGCATTGGCGAACTTTCCGGGCAGCAGGCGGCTGCGGTCGAGTGCCAGGAATTCGAGCGGTACGATCTCCAGCCAGCTCGCGGCCGCTGTCGGCGCGATTGCACCGAGCAGCCGGTCGCAGGCGCCGTCCGGCGAACGCAGCGGCATCATGATAATCTCGAAGGAGGCCTGATGGCCGACGGTGCTATAGCCGGTGGCGTTAAACAGTGCCGGCAGGGCATGGTCCATGACGCCCATCGCCGTGCGTTCGATGTCCGTGTGCTGACCGTTTCCCCAGAGAGACGAAAAACGTTCGCCGCGCAGGTCACGCCCGAACAGATCGCAGATTCGGGTGCCGGCCAGCCGGAAACCGATGTCTCCGCCGTCGCGCCTCTCAAGAATAAACAGATTCTGGAGCAGGTGCGGGACGGCAGAGGGTTCGACCTGTGATTTCAACGGCGCATCGGCAGCGCCGCGGATACGGTTCCAGTAGTCAAAAATTTCGATGGTCGTTTGCACACGCATTTCACACCAACCTGTCCCATTCCGGAGCATTTTCGGGCAGTCATTGCCCGTACAGACTCTACCTTGCGGATTTCATGCCAAATCACGGCGGTTAAGGTTAAGAGATGGTTTCGGTTGAGATGCAGTGCCTGTCGTGACACTGTCCCGCATCGCTTCGACTTTCGAAGTTCAGCACAACCTGCCCGGGCCCAAGGTCTTTCCTTGAGCTCCCGGTCCGCCGCCCGGCACTTCGGGCGGCTTTTTTTTTGACAGTCGCTCCTGTATGGCTGTGGCCTCAACGAGGCAAAACACAGATGAATGAGCAGACGGCCGAGCCGCATAAGGCGCTAGAACCTCCCGAGGTCCAGCCGCCGGGACGGCCACCGCGCGAACCGATCTTCAACCTTCCACCGGCACTGCTCTTCAGCCTTTGCCTGCTGGCCGTGATTTATGCGGTGCAGGAACTCGTGCTGTCTGACGATGGGCTGAACTGGCTGTTCTTCACCTTCGGCTTCGTTCCCGCCCGTTACGTGATTCCGCTGTCGCAGCAGGGACCGGAGCTGTTCTGGACGCCGGTCACCTATTCGCTGCTGCACGGCAGCGTCCAGCATATCCTCTTCAACGCCTTCTGGCTGATGGCCTTCGGCGCGCCGGTCGTGCGCCGCATCGGGACGCTACGCTTCGTGCTCTTCTGGGTCTTTTCCGCCATTGCATCAGCCGCCCTGCATGCGATCCTGAACTGGGGGGACGTGTCGCTGCTGATCGGCGCATCGGGCGTCATCTCCGGGCTGATGGGCGCCGCCTGCCGATTCGCCTTTCCGGCCGAACGGCGGCCGATGGCGCCGGCGCATCTCAACCACCGGCTTTCCATCGTCGAGGCGCTGAAGAGCCGCACCGTCATCATCTTCATGCTGCTCTGGCTGGTCGGCAATGCGCTGATCGCCGTCGGCATCCCTCTCGTCGGCGATAGCGACCAGCCGATTGCCTGGGACGCACATATCGGCGGCTTCGTCTTCGGCTTCCTGCTGTTTTCGCTGTTCGATCGGGCGCCGCGCCCACCGGTGATGGAACCTGCCGGAACGGAGAAGGATGTGTTGCAATCCTGAGCCGGGCAGTGCACGATCGACCTATATCCGCGATGGGGGGAGAAACCGCCGCGGATGCCTGTGACAAGTGTTTCACGGACATAGGAGGTTCGAATGACCAGTTCAGTCAAAGCAATCCTCGACCTGAAGGGCAGGAACGTCGTCACTGCCGGGCCGAACACCACCGTCGCCGAGGCGGCCGCCATCCTCAGCAAGAAGAAGATCGGCGCCATCGTCGTCGTCGGCATGGAGAACCGGATTTCCGGGATGTTCACCGAGCGCGATCTCGTGCATGCGATCGCCAAACACGGCAAGGAAGGCCTCGACCAGCCGCTGGCCCAGGTCATGACCGCGAAGGTCTACCGCTGCCATGAGGAGACGACCGTTAACGAGCTGATGGAGCTGATGACCAGCCGCCGTTTCCGTCACGTGCCGGTGGAAAGCAACGGCAAGCTTACCGGCATCATCTCGATCGGCGACGTGGTGAAATCGCGCATCGCCGAAGTCGAGCGTGAGGCTGAGGAAATCAAGGCCTATATCGCCGGCTGAGGTTTTCGCCGGCCGTACTTGACCGATGTCGTAGCCGCAAAACCGCTGCAGGCTTTTGGACGCCATGCATCAGGGGTGGCTGGCGTAGACTTCCTGCATGCGCTTGATCTCAGGGAGCCTGGCTCTGGCTTCCTCGTAGCCGCGTTCGATCGCCTCGCCAGCCCGGTGGAATTCGGAAAGGCCGATATAGCTGAGACGCGGCTGCAGCGAAATATCAGGCGGGTCGCCGGCAAGGCGGGCGCGGGCAATCCTGTCCTGGATGATGTTGAAGGCCTGCACCATGACGCCGGTCATGCCGAGGCGCGCATAGGGCGCTTCTTCCTGTTTCTGTACTTCCTGGGCCGACAGGCTGGCATTGTGCCGGACGACGGCCGAGCGGCCATAGAGATCGTAATTGAGATTGACGGCGACGACGAGCGGCTGCTCGTAGGCGCGGCAGACGGAGACGGGGACGGGATTGACCAGCGCGCCGTCGACCAGTGTGCGGTGATTGCTGCGCACCGGCTCGAAAATGCCGGGCAGGGCATAGGAGGCGCGCAACGCCGTAATCAGCGAACCATTGGCGATCCAGACCTCATGGCCGGTATTGACTTCGGCCGCGACCGCGACGAACGGCCGATCGAGATCCTCGACGTTCAGGCCTTCGAGATGTTCCTGCATGCGCTTGGTCAGCCGCATGCCGCCGAACAGGCCACTGCCGCCAATAGTGAGATCGAGGAGACTTGCGATGCGGCGCATCGTCAGCGAGCGCGCGAAGCTTTCGAGTTCATCGAGTTTGCCGGCGAGATAACAGCCACCGACCAGCGCGCCGATCGAGGTGCCGGCAATCATGCCGATCTCGACGTTTGCCTCGTCGAGGGCGCGCAGCACGCCGATATGGGCCCAGCCGCGGGCGGCGCCGCCGCCGAGTGCCAGCGCAATCTTGATTTTCTTCAGGGGCGGGGGAGGCGGGATCGTCTCGAGCGTGGTCGACATGCCGGAACCGGAACCCTCGCCTTCAGAGCTTTGACGATGCAGACTCCAGCTCAGCATGGCGCTCTCCCCTCCCAGCAGAACACTTGATTTTCGATAGTGTGCCCGATCAGTTTCCAAATGGTATATAGAAGCGGTTTCTGGCGCAATAAGGAGCAAATGCCGGGGAATTTCAGGCTATTTTCCGTAGACATCCTGCGGATCGAAATGAAGCTCGTCGTCGACGATATCAAGCATCGGCTTTCCGTCTCGAAGCGTGATCGTCCGGTAGAAGCAGGAGCGGCGGCCGGTGTGACAGGTGGCGTCGTGGCCGGCGACCTCGACCTTCAGCCAGATGGCGTCCTGATCGCAATCGGTGCGGATTTCCTTCACCGTCTGGAGATTACCCGAGGTCTCGCCCTTCTTCCAGAGCTTGCCGCGCGAACGGCTGAAATAATGCGCCGTGCCGGTCTGGATGGTCAGCGCCAGCGCCTGGGCATTCATATGCGCCACCATCAGCAGCTCACCGTCGCCGGCGTCGGTGACGATCGCGGTAATCAGGCCACGGTCGTCGAAGCGCGGCGTGAAATCGCCGGCGTCTTCCAACGCCGACTTGTCCTCGGATGGTTGATTGAAGATCAGTTGACTCATCGCGGCCCTCCTGAGGGAGCCGGTATCAGCGGCTCCGCACCATGGTCATGAAACGGGCCTGATCGGCCGGCTCAGTCTTGAACGTTCCCGTAAACGTCGTCGTCAATGTGGTCGAGCCCTGCTTCTGAACGCCGCGCATCGCCATGCACATATGTTCGGCCTCGATCAACACGGCGACACCGCGCGGATTAAGCGTATCGTCGATGGCCCGGGCGATCTGCGCGGTCATCGTTTCCTGCGTCTGCAGGCGGCGGCCAAAGATCTCGACGACACGGGCAATCTTCGACAGGCCGAGCACACGCCCATCCGGCATGTAGGCAACGTGGGCCTTGCCGATGATCGGCACCATGTGGTGTTCGCAATGCGAGTAGAACGGAATATCCTTGACGAGGACCATGTCGTCGTAACCGGCGACCTCCTCGAAGGTGCGGCCGAGCACGTCTTCCGCCGCCATGTCGTAACCGGAAAAAAGTTCGCGGTACGATTTGACGACGCGGGCCGGCGTTTCGAGCAGGCCTTCGCGTGTCGGGTCGTCACCGGCCCAACGCAGCAGAACGCGAACGGCTTCTTCCGCCTCCTGCTGGGAGGGGCGATCCGAGTCGCGGTTCGTCTGCGGAAAATTCTTTACGATGGCGTCCATGAACAATGGTCTCCTGGCCCGCACCGCGGACCCATCTGTCGGAATCGCCACTGGTCAATCCCATGCGGGAATTCATGCACCTTTGGCAGGCTCCGGGGCTTTCAGGGCGGTTTCAGCCCGTCCGGCACGGTTTCCCAATCAAACTTACACTAGGCCATTGCATTTTCATGGCCTTCGAACGACATACATATAGGAAGACGGCCATCGTATGTAAGTATCCTCACACGACACGGTGTGTTTTTTGTTTTGACGACAATAACGCCCCCCACAGAGGCCGATCCGCAGTGATTTTGGAGCGGAAATCCAGCATGGACGATATCTACAACAGCAAAATCCTCGAATTCGCCGGCAATATTCCGTTGACCTGCACGCTTGATGATGCCGATGCGAGCGCCCAGGCCTATTCCAAGCTCTGCGGCTCGAAGGTGCGGATCTGGCTGAAGATGGATGGCGACACTGTGACGGGTTTTGCCCATGACGTGAAGGCCTGCGCGCTCGGCCAAGCCTCGTCCTCGATCATGGCCCGGCATGTCGTCGGCGCCACATCGGAAGAATTGCGGCAGGCCCGCCAGGACATGCTCGCCATGTTGAAGGCGGATGGGGCGGGGCCCCACGGACGGTTCGAAGATATGCGTTATCTGCTGCCGGTGCGGGACTATAAGGCTCGCCATGCCTCGACGATGCTGACCTTCGATGCTGTCGTCGATGCGATCGGGCAGATCGAGGCGAAACGGGCGGAAGTTGTCGAGGCATAACGGAGATGTGCGAGTTCTGTGCTCCGCAGGCTGACGATGAGGATGATGGCGGCGCCGCCGGACCCGAAAAGGCCGCGCGCTACTCCCGCAACTATGCCGGCCCGTTCCGCAAGACCCCCGATCGTCTGCTCGGCATGGGGCTCATCCGCCTCTACCAGCTGACGCTGTCCGGCTTCATCGGAAATTCCTGCCGCCATATCCCGACGTGCTCCGAATATGGCTACGAGTCGATCGCCCGCCACGGCCTTTGGGCCGGCGGCTGGATGACGCTGTTTCGCGTCGGCCGTTGCGGCCCGGGCGGCACCAGCGGCCTCGACCAGGTGCCGGAAATGCTCGGCGACAGCTTCCGCTGGTGGACGCCGTGGCGTTATCTCGCCCTTGGACGCAAGAGAGGCTGACGGCCATGACGATGCCCGGCGAATACAGGCGTGCATCGAAAGACTTCGACCACTATCTCGATGATATCAAAGCCGATACGCTGATCGACAGCCGCAATGTGGTCTACACCATGACCCAAGGGGTCTTTCAAACGTTCCGCCGCCGCCTCGATGTCGCAGACGCCCTCCGGTTTGCCGATGTGCTGCCGCCCGTGCTGCGCGCGATCTTCGTCGCCGACTGGAATCCCGACGAGGCCAAACGGTCCTTCGAGGATCGCGCGGCGATGACGCGGGAGGCGCAGTCACTGCGCGGTGACCATAACTTTTCCCCCGACACAGCCATCCGAGACGTGGCGATAGCCGTTCGAAAACATGCCGACGCCGCGGCATTCGACAGAGTGCTGAAGACCTTGCCCGACGGCGCAGAGGAGTTCTGGCGGCCGTGAGCACCTTCATCGCCCTTCTGCACAGCATTGTCCTGACGCCCGACCGCCGCGTCGTCATGCAGGATTTGCGCAAACTTGCCGAAGAGCTTGGTTATCGCGAGCCGCGCACGCTGGTTGCCACAGGCAATCTCGTCTTCGAGGCCGACGAGATGCGGCCGCACGAACTCGAAGTAGCCCTGGAGGAGGGGTTTGAAGAAAAGTTCGGCAAACATGTCGATATCATCGTGCGCAGCGACTGCACCTGGATGGCGCTTTGCAGCACCAATCCCTTCAAGGACGGCAATGGTGACCAAGTCATCGTCCGGGTGATGCGCCTGCCGGTCGACCCCAAGAAGGTGGAGGCGCTGAAACCGCTGATGACGGAGGGACAGCGCATCGCCGTCGTCGGCGGCGATCTCTGGATCGATTTCGCCGGCAAGCCGAGCCAGTCCAAGCTGCTTTCGGCACTGACGACCAAGCGGCTCGGCGTCGGCACGATGCGCAACTGGAACACCGTGCGCGGGCTGACTGAAATGATCATGTAGCCCGGCTTCGTCTTTACTCACGCAGGAAATCTGGCTATCAGGCGGCGGCGCATTCAGCTCCGTGAAGGCGCTTTCGTTTCAACCACCCGCATTCGTTGGCGGGACTGGACAAGGAGAATTTCGATGTCCCAAGCTATTTCCCTGACATTTCCCGATGGTTCCGTGCGCGGCTACGATGCCGGCGCAACCGGCCGGGATGTCGCTGAATCCATTTCCAAGTCGCTCGCCAAGAAGGCAGTGGCCGTTGCTATCGACGGCACCGTGCGTGACCTTTCCGATCCTGTGACGACGGGCAGAATCGAGATCGTCACCCGCAATGACGACCGCGCGCTCGAACTCATCCGCCACGACGCGGCGCATGTCATGGCCGAGGCGGTCCAGGAACTGTGGCCCGGCACCCAGGTGACGATCGGGCCGGTCATCGAAAACGGTTTCTATTACGACTTCGCCAAGAACGAGCCCTTCACACTCGACGATCTGCCGAAGATCGAAAAGAAGATGAAGGAGATCATCGCCCGCAACGCCGCCTTCACCAAACAGGTCTGGTCGCGCGAGAAGGCAAAACAGGTCTTCGCCGACAAGGGCGAGCAGTACAAGGTCGAACTCGTCGACGCGATCCCGGAAGGGCAGGATCTCAAGATCTACTACCAGGGCGACTGGTTCGACCTCTGCCGCGGCCCGCACATGGCCTCGACTGGCCAGATCGGTTCTGCCTTCAAGCTCTTGAAGGTGGCCGGCGCCTACTGGCGCGGCGACAGCAACAATCCGATGCTGAGCCGCATCTACGGCACGGCCTTCGCCGAGCAGTCCGAGCTCGACAACTACCTGCATATGCTTGCCGAAGCCGAAAAGCGCGATCACCGCCGCCTCGGCCGCGAGATGGATCTCTTCCATTTCCAGGAAGAGGGCCCAGGCGTCGTCTTCTGGCACGGCAAGGGCTGGCGCGTCTTCCAGACGCTGGTCGCCTATATGCGCCGCCGGCTTGCCGGTGATTATCAGGAAGTCAACGCGCCGCAGGTGCTTGACAAGTCGCTGTGGGAAACCTCCGGTCACTGGGGCTGGTACCGCGACAACATGTTCAAGGTGACGGTCGCCGGCGACGACACCGACGACGACCGCGTCTTCGCGCTGAAGCCGATGAACTGCCCCGGCCATATCCAGATTTTCAAGCACGGGCTGAAATCCTATCGCGAACTGCCGATCCGGCTTGCCGAATTCGGCAATGTCCACCGCTACGAACCGTCGGGTGCGCTGCACGGGCTGATGCGCGTGCGCGGCTTCACGCAGGACGATGCGCATATCTTCTGCACCGACGAGCAGATGGCCGCCGAATGCCTGAAGATCAACGATCTCATCCTTTCGGTCTACAAGGATTTCGGCTTCGACGAAGTCACCATCAAGCTCTCGACCCGGCCGGACAAGCGCGTCGGTTCGGACGAACTCTGGGATCGCGCCGAGAGCATGATGATGGGCGTGCTGGAGACGATCCAGCAGCAGTCCAACAACATCAAGACCGGAATCCTGCCGGGCGAGGGTGCTTTCTACGGGCCGAAGTTCGAATATACGCTGAAGGATGCGATCGGCCGCGAATGGCAGTGCGGGACGACGCAGGTCGACTTCAACCTGCCAGAACGCTTCGGCGCCTTCTACATCGACAGCAACTCCGAAAAGACGCAACCGGTGATGATCCACCGCGCCATCTGCGGCTCGATGGAACGCTTCCTCGGCATCCTGATCGAGAACTTCGCCGGCCACATGCCGCTCTGGGTATCGCCGCTTCAGGTGGTGGTCGCAACGATCACCTCGGAAGCCGACGCCTACGGGCTTGAAGTGGCCGAGGCGCTGCGCGAGGCCGGTCTCAACGTCGAGACCGACTTCCGTAACGAGAAGATCAACTACAAGGTCCGCGAGCATTCGGTCACCAAGGTTCCTGTCATCATCGTCTGCGGCAGGAAGGAAGCCGAAGAGCGCACGGTCAACATCCGTCGCCTCGGCAGCCAGGAACAGGTTTCGATGGGGCTTGACGCCGCCGTCGAGAGCCTTGCCCTCGAAGCGACACCGCCCGACATTCGTCGCAAGGCCGAAGCAAAAAAAGCCAAGGCCGCCTGAAATAACCGGAATCCGACAGCACTAGGCATTGGCGCTGTCGGAAGTCTGATCTAGAGCCGCAATGTTGCCGCCATGATCGAGAACGGATCACCGCGAGCTGCAATGCTCCAGAAAATTCCCGATGCCAATGATTGAACGCGCATCTGAAGCGCCCTCGATCCGTACGCCTTTCCCCAAACATCTCGGCTGAGTAGAAACCGCTCGCAACAAAATCAATCGAGGCTGGTGTCGTCACCGCCCTGCTGTGGCACGAGCTGTTCGTAGGAGGGTAGCGGCGCCACCGGAGCCGGCTGGACGCCTGGCGGCGGCGGCGTGCCGACTGGCACTTGTTGCACCGTGCGGGCAGCATCCACCGGCGGCTGCGGCTGCTGGTCCTTCATCAGAACCTCGACATCGGTGTTCCTGCCGGCGACGACGGTGAAATCGCGCTGGTAGATCTTGTCCTTGTTGCGGGCGACGGCGGAATATCCGCCTTCGGCGAGAACCATGGTCGGAAAGGCGCTGACACTTTCGCCGACGCTGTCGCCGGCCGCCGTCAGGATCGACCATGCGGTATCGGCAATCGCCTCGCCGCCGGCATCGGAGACCAGCTTGAAGGTGATCTGCGCGGCACGATGCTGGATCGTCGCCTCGGTCAGCTTGCCGGCCTCGACCTGGATGTCGGCGCGGATCACGGCGTTGACGTTGCCATATTCGGAAACGATGTGATAGGTGCCGGCATTGAGGCGGATGACGGTATTCGGCGAAACATCGGCCACGACGAGGCCGCGCTCGCCGTCGTCGCGCACGTCCGAGGAATAGATCGAGAAGCTCAACTGGTCGGGGCGAATGCGGGCATCGGCGCCGGAGACGGCATTGAGCAGCAGGCCGCCGGCATCGAGCACCATCACCTGCTTGTCGACCTCGCCTTCGGCAGGCACGGTCAGTTTCTTGGTGACGCCGGCGCGGCCGAAGGAGACGTTGACGAAATAATCGCCGGCAGCGAGCTGGAAGGCGGCGGGGCCGCCCTTGGCGCTGGCGATCAGCGGCAGCTTGCCGTCGGATCCGGCGATCGGGCTGAAGACATACCAGGAGAGGCCTTCCTCAATCGGCGTGCCGTCCGCCGTCAGCTTGGCTTCCATCGGGACGTCGCGCAGCTTGACCCCTTCGGGCACCGTGCCGGGCGCGATGAAGGCATCGAGCTTCGGCATCTTCGGCGTCGATTCAAGCTGTTTGAATTTCTTGAAGGCATCCTGAGCGCCGGCGCCGAGGGGCATCAATACCATCAGGGCAATGGCAAGGCCGATGCGTGCAAAAGGCAAAATGCCAAACATCTGTTTCGTGAACCGATTGACTTCTGAAATAGCAAAGGTCACTTCAAGACCAACGCGATGGCAAATTCAAGACCTACCCATTGCAGCAGCATAAAAATGAGAGCTTCTCCCGTATGAAATCCGATATCAAGCTGATCGACTACCTCGCCGTGCGCCGCTCCATCCCCGCTTTCCAGATGTGTGAACCAGGCCCCGAGAAGGCCGAGATCGAGGAGATTCTGCGTCTTGCCTCGCGTGTTCCCGATCACGGCAAGATCGCGCCCTGGCGCTTCATCGTCTATCGCGGAGAGCAGCGCGCCCGCCTCGGCGAGGAGCTTCTGACGCTGGCACTTCATTCAAAACCCGATCTTTCCGAAGAGATGATCCAGGTCGAGCGCAGCCGTTTCACCCGCGCGCCCGTGGTCGTCGCCGTCGTCAGCAAGGCGGGGCCGCATATCAAGATCCCGGAATGGGAGCAGATGATGTCGGCAGGCGCGCTTTGCTTCAATGTCATTCTCGCCGCCAACGCCAACGGCTATGTCGCCAACTGGCTGACGGAATGGTTCGCCTATGACGAGCGCGCCTATCCGTTGCTCGGCGTGGGGCCGGATGAAAAGGTGGCAGGCTTCATCCATATCGGCTCGACCACATTTCCGGCAATCGAGCGGCCGCGGCCGGAGCTTGCCGATACCGTGACCTGGGTCGGCGGAGACGATTGATGTTCTACACCACCGACAGCAACCGGCACGGGCTCGCACATGATCCTTTCAAGGCGATCGTGTCTCCGCGACCGATCGGCTGGATCGGCAGCAAGGGCAGGGACGGCTCGATCAATCTCGCGCCTTATTCATTTTTCAATGCCGTTGCCGACCGGCCGAAGCTGGTGATGTTTTCTTCCGCCGGACGCAAGCACAGCCAGCGCAATTCGGCCGAGACCGGCGTCTTCACCTGCAATTTCGTCAGTCGCGATCTCGCCGAGAAGATGAACCTTTCCTCGGCGGCGCTGCCCTACGGCGACAGCGAATTCGATTTCGCCGGCCTGACGCCGAAGCAGGCCGACTTGATCGACGCGCCCTATGTCGGCGAGGCTTTCGCGGTGCTCGAATGCAAGGTCACCGAGATCATCGAGCCGAAGACGCTATCGGGCGAACCGTCCGAAAACGTCCTGGTCTTCGGCGAGGTGCTCGGCATCCGCATCGACGAAGCGATCGTCAGGGACGGCCGCCTCGACATGTCGATCGCCCGACCTTTGGCCAGGATGGGCTACATGGATTACAGCGAAGGCAGCGATGTTTTCGAGATGATCCGGCCGAAGCCACATCAAGGATGAGTCGAGCCGGCAAGGCGTACAAAGGCTTAAGAAACATGGTGAACCAATCTTAAACCTTTTGCCGCTACGGTCTCAGCATTGAATGGAGCGCGATGGAATCGCGTTCAAGGGCTGGGGCGTCGCGTGATCATAGAAGCTTTCCTTCGTTGGATCGAAACGGCCAAGACCGGTGACCGGGCCCGGGCTGCAAACGCCCTCGGGCGCGCCTATCTGCAGTCCGAAATGTCCGCCGACGAGCGGGCGGCGGCCGAAATGGCGATGACCTTTCTTCTCGACGATCCGTCGCCGCGCGTGCGGCTTGCGCTTGCCGAGGCGATCGCCTGGTCGCCCGATGCGCCGCGCGGCCTGATCCTTTCGCTTGCCGAGGACCAGCCCGAGGTTGCCTGCCACGCGGTGACCTGTTCGCCGCTTTTGAGCGATGCCGATCTGGTCGACCTTGCCGCGCGCGGCAACGGCGCCACCCGCATGCTGATCGCGGCGAGGGCGCATGTGACGCGCCCGGTTTCCGCGGCCCTTGCCGAGGTCGGCGACGAGGAAGAACTGCTCTGCCTGCTCGAGAATGACGGCGCGGTGATCTCCAGCCTGTCGCTGAAACGCGTCGCCGAACGGCTCGGCGACTGCTGCGATATCCGCAACCTGCTTCTTGACCGCAGCGACCTTCCGGCCGATGCCCGCCAGTTGCTGGCCGAGCATGTCAGCAATGCGCTGGTCGGCCTGCCGCTGGCACAGGCGGCGATCGGCCTGCAGCGGCTCCAGCGCATCAGCCGCGAGGCAACCGAGGCTGCCATCGTCTCGATCGCCGGCGACATTGCCCCACGCGAAATACCCGACCTCGTCCAGCATCTGCGCCTTAACGGCCGACTGACGCCGTCCTTCCTGATGCATGCGCTTTGTGCCGGCAAGGTGGACTTCTTCGCCGGTGCGATCGTCGATCTGACCGCGTGTAGCGACCGCCGCGTGCGTTCGATCCTGGCAACTGGGCGCATGCATGCCGTGCGTGCGCTTTACGAGTCCGCCGGCCTGCCTAGGGATATCAGCGTCATCTTCGTCGAGGCGACGATGCTGTGGCGCGACGCCGTCAGAAAAGCGCCGGTGAGCGTGCTCGGCAATGTCTGCGGCCGTCTTCTCGAAAAATTCCGTCATCACGACGCGCATGGCGCGATCGGCGAACTGCTCGACATGGTGGAAAAGCTGAGTGTCACCGAGCAGCGACAATCGGCCCGCGTCTATGCGTCGCTTGCGGCGGCCTAATCAGCGAGCCGCGTCACCACCCAGGAATAGCTGGCGGAGACAAAATGCACCGGCTTGGTGAGTGTTTCCCTGACGCTTTTGCCCGAGGGCAGATGCGCGCGGACCTGCCCGGCGATGCCTTCAGCAAAACCGGCGATCCGCCCCGCGGGTTCATCGGGCGCGGCCACAACGACCTCGGGCGCAGCGGCAGGCACTGGCGCCGCTTTCGGTGGCTCGGCGACGGCTTTCGGCGCCTCGCACACCGCTATCACCGAGGGAAAATTGACATTCAATAGGTCTTCAGCCGTCGTTCGGCTTCGGCATCGCAGGCGGCAACCGTTTCCCAGCGTTTATCGACCGTCGCGACATAATTGCACTGGCTGATGGAATCGTCGCAGCCGAGAATGGTCATCGCGATCAGCACCGCTTGCATATTCTGCTTCCTTGACTAATTGAGCACTTCATCGTGTTAGAGGGCGCAATTCCAACCGAATGAAGGCAACGACGTTAACTCTTCGTCATGTCGGGGAAAATTTAGTCCCACGCCAGCAAAGGGAGCCAGCATGTCCGTCACCATCGCCCTTGAGCCGCCGCGCCAGGAGGGCGTCATCCGCCTTCTCGATCTCTCCGATGTCTATGCGCAATCGCTCTATCCCGCGGAAAGCAACCATCTGGTCGACCTTTCCGTGCTGGAGAAGCGTTCGGTGAGCTTCCTCGTCGCGCGCAACGGCGATGCGATCGTCGGCTGCTGCGCGCTGGTCGAGGCCGGCGACGGCACGGCGGAGATCAAGCGTATGTTCGTCGATCCCGAGGCGAGGGGACTGAGGATCGCCAACGGCCTGATGAATGCGCTCGAATCAATCGCCGGGGAAAAGGGGCTGACGGCGATCCGGCTCGAAACGGGTATCTACCAGCCGGAGGCAATCGCGCTCTACCGCAAATACGGATATCGGCAAATCGAGCCTTTCGGCAGCTATCAGCCGGATCCGCTCAGCTTGTTTATGGAAAAGCGGCTGGGATAGCCGGTCTGCGAAGGTATGTTCAGCCTTCGGCGACGCGCGGCATGGCTTTCGGCGAACCGGGGACCGGCGGCGGGGCCTGTTCGTCGATGATGATCTGCGGTCCGGTTTCGCTCTTGTCGGCATTGCGCGCTTCGTGGATCCATTCGCGCCAGATGGCGACGATCAGCGCCATCAGCACCGGACCGATGAAGAGGCCGAGAAAACCCATCGTCTTGACGCCGCCGACGAGGCCGAAGAAGGTCGGCAGGAAGGGCAGCTTGATCGGACCACCGACGAGTTTCGGCCGCAGCGTCTTGTCGACGATGAAGAGTTCGACCGTACCCCAGACGAAGAGACCGATGCCGGCGACATGCGAGCCGCTCGCCAGCAGATAGATGGAAACCAGCGTGAAGGAGAGCGGCGCACCGCCCGGTATCAGCGCCATCACGCCCGTCAAAACGCCGAGCGTCACCGGCGAGGGCACGCCGGCAATCCAGTAGGCAAGGCCGAGCACGATGCCTTCGCCGATCGCGATCAGCGTCATGCCCATGACGGTGGAACTGATCGTCGCCGGCACGACGCGGGAAATGCGCTCCCAGCGGTTTGGCAGGATGCGCTCGCCGAGCATATCGATCTGCTTGGAGAAGGAGAAACCGTCGCGATAGACGAAGAACAGCGCGATCAGCATGAAGAGCAGCGTCAGCAGTAGGTGGAAGGCGCCGCCGCCGGCCGCCAGCACAGCGCGGTAGATGTTGCCGATATTGGCGCCGCTGACCGCCTGGATGACATCGCCCAGAGCGCCGGGACTGCCGATATATTTCGTCCAGACCTCATCGAGATAGGCGCCGGCCCAAGGCAATGCGACGATCCAGTTGGGCGTCGGGGCACCGGCGCGGTTAGCATGGATCGCCCAGGCGACCCAGGTGCGAACTTCGCCGGTCGTATAGGTGACCGCAAGCACGATCGGAATAACCAGGAAAGTGATGATCATGATGATGGCGATGGTCGCGGCGATCGTCGTATTGCCGCCGACGCGAGCAAGAAGCTTGCGGTAGAGCGGCCAGCTGGCGAAGCCGATGACGAGGGCTGCGAGCACCGGCACGAGGAAGCCGTAGAAGAAATAGACGCCGGCAGCGACGACCAGGACCAGCAGCCAGCGCGCCGCCGAAATGGAGGGAATCAGCGGCGTGCGCGTCTGCGCCGACGATCCGAGCCATCGCGGTTCATGATTGCTTTTCTGACGGTCGAACACACCCACGCGCGCCTCTTCTTTTTCTTGTACTCTGGTTATGGGCCATCAACCCGGCGGTTTCAAGGTCCGCACCATGAAAGCGTATACAAAGCGTCGCTATTTGGCCCGCAGACCCGGGCGTCTTACTGCTGCGGACGACTGAGAACCTTGAAGGCGTAGAATTGCGTCTTCTGGCTGGTCGAAAAATTGTTATCGGAGCCGAGAATGAGAACATCGGTGCCGTCCTTGGAAAACGGCGGCCGCGAGAAAACGCTTGGTCATGACAAATATCCGGCAAGGAGTTGAAAACTGTTCGACCGGCGCAGGGTCTCTCTCCGAGGAGACGCGCCGACCGCTTCATGCGCCGGTTGTTTGACGGAGTTGTTACGGTTCTCCGTCAGTTCCGTGAAACCGTGGATGCTAAAATGCGGCGCGCCGAACCCGTGTCTATCCGCCCGTTCGGCGCGCTCGATGGCATACCCTAGATATCGAGGTTCTCCGCGAAGGCTGCGCGATCCTGGATGAAGCGGAAGCGGGCTTCCGGCTTGGTGCCCATCAGATCGTCGACGGCGGCGCGCGTGCCTTCGAAATCCACCTCGTCGATCAGCACCTTGAGCAGGGTGCGCTTGGACGGATCCATGGTGGTTTCCTTGAGCTGGGCGGGCATCATTTCGCCGAGACCTTTGAAGCGGCTGATCTCGACCTTGGCCTTGCCCTTGAATTCCGTCTGCATCAACTCGGCGCGATGATTGTCGTCGCGGGCATAGGCGGATTTCGAGCCTTGAGTGATCTTGTAAAGCGGCGGCACGGCGAGGAAGAGATGGCCGCCGCGCACCAGCTCCGGCATCTCCTGGTAGAAGAAGGTGATGAGCAGCGAGGCGATATGGGCGCCGTCGACGTCGGCATCGGTCATGACGATGATGCGCTCGTAGCGCAGGTCTTCGTCGCGGTATTTCGAGCGCGTGCCGCAGCCGAGAGCCTGGACGAGATCAGCGAGCTGCTGGTTGGCGCCAAGTTTTTCGCGGCCGGCGCTGGCAACGTTGAGGATCTTGCCGCGCAGCGGCAGAATTGCCTGGTTGGAGCGGTTGCGCGCCTGCTTGGCCGAACCGCCTGCCGAATCGCCCTCGACGATGAAGAGTTCGGCACCTACGGCGGTGTTCTGCGAGCAGTCGGCGAGCTTGCCGGGCAGGCGCAATTTGCGCACCGCCGTCTTGCGGTTGACTTCCTTTTCCTTGCGGCGGCGCAGGCGCTCCTCGGCGCGTTCGATCACCCAGTCGAGCAGCTTGGCCGACTCGTTCGGATTGTCGGCAAGGTAATGGTCGAAGGGATCGCGCAGCACGTTCTCGACGATGCGCTGCGCCTCGACGGTCGCAAGCCTGTCCTTGGTCTGGCCGACGAATTCCGGCTCTCGGATGAAGACCGACAGCATGCCTACGGCCGAGATCATCACGTCGTCGGTGGTGATTTGCGCGGCGCGCTTGTTCTGCGTCAGCTCGGCATAGGCCTTCAGGCCCTTGGTCAGCGCAATGCGCAGCCCCGCTTCATGTGTGCCGCCTTCGGTCGTCGGGATGGTGTTGCAATAGGAATGCACCTGCGGATCGCCGCCATACCAGGTGATCGCCCATTCCATCGAGCCGTGGCCGCTCACCTTCTCCGTCTTGCCAGCGAAAATCTCGCGGGTGACGGTGAACTCCTTGCCCATCGTCGCCTGGAGATAGTCCTTCAGGCCGCCGGGGAAGTGGAAGACGGCCTTGTCAGGCACCTCGGAACCTTCGGGCAGCACGCCCGCCTCGCAGCTCCAGCGGATTTCGACGCCGCCGAACAGATAGGCTTTCGAGCGCGCCATACGAAAGACGCGGGCGGCATCGAACTTCATGTGATCCCCAAAGATCTGGGGGTCGGGATGGAACCGCACGCGGGTGCCGCGACGATTATGAACGTCGCCCAACTCTTCGAGCCCTCCTCGCGGCAGGCCGCGGGAGAAGCGCTGGCGGTAGAGCTTGCGGTTTCGCGCCACCTCGACCTCGAGGTCGTCGGAGAGGGCGTTGACGACCGAAACGCCGACGCCGTGCAGGCCGCCCGACGTCTCATAGGCCTTGCCGTCGAATTTGCCGCCGGCATGCAGCTTGGTCATGATGACTTCAAGCGTCGACTTGCCGGGCACCTGCGGATGGTTCTCGACCGGAATGCCGCGGCCGTTGTCGGAGACGGTGAGATAACCCTCGAGGTCAAGATAGACCTCGATGAAATTGGCGTGCCCGGCGACCGCCTCGTCCATCGCATTGTCGATGACTTCGGCAAAGAGGTGGTGCAGCGCCTTTTCGTCGGTGCCGCCGATATACATGCCGGGGCGCATGCGCACCGGCTCAAGGCCTTCAAGGACGCGGATCGACGAGGCGCCGTAATCATCCGAGTTCGAGGCGGCGGGCGCCGGGCGCGCCGAGGCTCCGGCAGCAGGGGGTGCGGCGGCGGCGGCGGGCGCAGCCTTCACCGGCGGCCGTTCGGCGAGTGCCGCAGGCTTCTGCGCCTCCTCGCGTTTTTCAGAGAGAGGCATTCCGGAAAAGAGGTCGTTGCTATCGTCCATGGAGCCGTTCAGATCTTCATCCTGTCTTAGGTCTGGTCTGGGCTTGCATCCGCCGCCGACCCAAAATCACCGCATTTCATGCCACGTTTGCGAATCAGGCAGATTTTGCCAGAAAGCACATCTATACGCGACACCGCCTGTTTTGGCGGGCTTTTCTCAAATGATTTGCGTTGCCGGGCGCGGAATGGCAAGCGGCGCCAGGCTTCAGGAACCATCCGAATGCGAATGTCCACAAGTCATTGCACCATCTTCACCGCAATTGCGGCGTTTTTCTTGTCCGCGGCCATCCTGTCCGCTGTTGGCCCGGCGCAGGCAGCCGATGCCTTGCCGCCTTTCAAGGATGATCTGTTTTCGAAGCAGGCCGTGCTGCAGACGGGCGATGATGGCGCCTTCGAGGTCATCGACTATGACGAGATGCGCGATATCAACGGCCGCGACCAGATCCCGCAAAAGCGGGTGCAGCAGAAATATGTGGCGCTCGGCATCCGCAAGGCGCAAGCGGACGAGACGCTGTCTCTCGACGGCATCAAGCTCGATGTCACCAGGGTGGGACCAGCCGCAAATGCCGCCTTCACGGTGATTTTCATCCATGGGCGCGACGGTGACCGGCGGCTCGGCGCCAACGACTACAGCTTCGGCGGCAATTTCAACCGGCTGAAGAACCTCGTCGCCGGCAATGGCGGCGTTTATTATTCGCCGACGGTCAAAAGCTTCGACAGCAGCGGCGTTGCGGCGATCGCCGGCCTGATCCGCTATGCCAGCGCGCAATCACCCGGCCGGCCGATCATCCTTTCCTGCGCCTCGATGGGCACCCAGGTCTGCTGGGGCATTGCGCGTGACAGCGACAGCGTCAAGCGGCTGAAGGGCATGCTGATCATGAGCGGCGTGACCGATCCCGATTTCACCAGGAGCGCCCTCTACAAGGCGAAGCTGCCGCTTTGGTTCGCCCATGGCAGCCGCGACCTGGTCTATGCCGCCGCCGACCAGCAGGCACTGTTCGAAAGCCTGCATAAGGCAAAGTATCCGGCGCGTTTCACGCTGTTTCAGACCGGCAATCACGGGACGCCGATCCGGATGATCGACTGGCGCAGGGTGTTGAACTGGATTCTCGCCGGCTAGCGCGCAGCGGGCCGATGCATGGATTCAAAATGCTACCCTGACGTGTCCGGTAAGACGCGCGGCGCTGTAGCGGACGATTTTCGGCAGAAATATGCGCGGGATCGCAGAGATTCCCCTTACGTCAAGGGCATGATGCTTTTCTTTGCTGCAAGCTTTTGATATTGCCCAAGGCATATGCAGATTGTGGAAGGCCGGCATGACACCTGACGTGCGCCCGCTTGTGGCGGGAAATTGGAAAATGAATGGCATGCGTGCCTCCCTGGATCAGATCAAAGCGATCGCCGAGGGTGTTCGCCCGGCGCTGGCCGACAAGGTCGAAGCGCTGATCTGCCCGCCGACGACGCTGCTCTATGTGGCGACGGCGCTGTGCACCGACAGCCCGCTGGCGATCGGCGCTCAGGACTGCCATCAGAAGCCATCAGGTGCGCATACCGGCGATATCTCGGCCGAGATGATTGCCGATTGTTTCGGCACCTATGTCATCGTCGGCCATTCCGAGCGGCGCACCGATCATGCCGAAACGGATCATCTGGTGCGCGCCAAGGCGGAGGCAGCCTTCGCCGCCGGGCTGACGGCGATCATCTGCATCGGCGAGACGGCGGATGAGCGCCGGGCAGGCCAGGCGCTCGACGTCATCAAGCGCCAGCTTTCCGCCTCCGTTCCCGATAGCGCGACTGCCGAAAATACGGTCATCGCCTATGAGCCGATCTGGGCGATCGGCACCGGTGTGACGCCGACATCAGCCGATGTCGAAAAGGCCCATGCCTTCATGCGCGCAGAACTTGTGGCCCGCTTCGGTGATGACGGCCGCAAGATGCGCCTTCTCTACGGTGGTTCGGTCAAGCCGGCCAATGCCCACGAGCTGATGGGCGTTGCCAATGTCGACGGCGCGCTGATCGGCGGAGCGAGCTTGAAAGCGGCCGACTTCCTTGCCATCTACCGGGCCTATGAGGCGCTGCTCGCCTGAGACATTTTTTATTGCTGGGTTTATTCCCGAGTTTATTCCTGGCCGAAGGGCTTGGAATAGATGAAAGCCTCATGTAAAGAGCCGCCAGAATTCTTAACTTTGTCCGTCTTGAGGCGGGCAGGACTGGACCCATGCAGACCGTATTGATTGTCATCCATCTCATGATCGTGCTCGCCCTTGTCGGCGTCGTGCTCATTCAGCGCTCGGAAGGCGGCGGCCTCGGCATCGGCGGCGGTTCCGGCTTCATGTCGGCCCGCGGCACGGCCAATGCACTGACGCGCACCACCGCGATCCTTGCGACGCTGTTTTTCCTGACTTCGCTCGGCCTCGGCATCCTGACGCGTTACGAGGGCCGTCCGAGCGACATTCTCGACCGCATTCCGGCAACAGGCGGCCAGGGCAACGGCATTCTCGATTCGCTCGGCGGCGGGCAGGCTCCGGCAAATCAGCCAGCCGGCAACGGTGTTCCGAGCAGCGGGGCAGCGACGCCCGCACCGCAGGCTCCCGCCGCTCAAGCTCCAGCAACTGGGGCGCCGGCAACTGGCACTCCGGCAACTCAGGCCCCGGCGGCCACCGCGCCTTCAACGACTGCTCCGGCAACGACTGCCCCGGCAACGCCCGCAGCTCCGGCCGCGCCGGCACCGGCTCAGCCCTCCGGCGTCCCGACGGGACAGTAAGCCGGTCTTCGACATAAACCGCCGGCAGGCCCTCGGGTCTGCCGGTTTTCTTTTGTTCAGATTCCTGCGCCACGCATCGAAAGTTCTGGAAAAGAATTTTTGGGCTGGTGGAATCGTTTTTGAAAAGGTATCCGGTGACTCCCATGGCGCGATACGTATTCATCACTGGCGGCGTGGTTTCCTCTCTCGGAAAAGGAATTGCGGCCGCGGCTCTCGGAGCGTTGCTGCAGGCCCGTGGATATCGGGTCCGGCTTCGCAAGCTCGACCCCTATCTGAACGTGGACCCGGGCACGATGAGCCCGACCCAGCACGGCGAGGTCTTCGTCACCGACGACGGCGCGGAAACCGATCTCGATCTTGGCCACTACGAACGTTTCACGGGGCGTTCGGCGACCAAGACCGACAACATCACCACCGGCCGCATCTACAAGAACATCATCGACAAGGAACGGCGCGGCGATTATCTCGGCGCGACGGTGCAGGTCATCCCGCATGTTACCAACGAGATCAAGGATTTCGTCACCGAGGGTAATGGCGATTACGACTTCGTCATCTGCGAGATCGGCGGCACGGTCGGCGACATCGAGGCGATGCCGTTCATGGAGGCAATCCGCCAGCTCGGCAACGACCTGCCGCGCGGCACCGCCGTCTACGTCCACCTGACGCTGATGCCCTACATTCCGGCGGCCGGCGAACTCAAGACCAAGCCGACGCAGCATTCGGTTAAGGAGCTGCAGGCGCTCGGCATTCATCCCGATATCCTGCTGGTGCGCGCCGACCGCGAAATTCCGGAAGCCGAACGCCGCAAGCTCTCGCTATTCTGCAACGTTCGCCCGTCCGCCGTCATCCAGGCGCTCGACGTCGCCAACATCTATGACGTGCCGATCGCCTACCACAAGGAAGGCCTGGACGACGAAGTCCTCGCCGCCTTCGGCATCGAGCCGGCGCCAAAGCCGCGGCTCGACCCATGGGAAGAGGTCTGCAATCGCATCCGCACGCCGGAGGGCGAGGTGACCATCGCGATCGTCGGCAAATATACCGGCCTCAAGGATGCCTATAAGTCGCTGATCGAGGCGCTGCATCACGGCGGCATCGCAAATCGCGTCAAGGTCAACCTCGAATGGATCGAATCCGAGGTCTTCGAAAAGGAAGATCCGGCGCCCTATCTCGAAAAGGTGCACGGTATCCTCGTGCCCGGCGGTTTCGGCGAACGCGGTTCGGAAGGCAAGATCCACGCTGCCCGCTTTGCCCGGGAGCGCAAGGTGCCGTATTTCGGCATCTGCTTCGGCATGCAGATGGCGGTCATCGAGGCGGCGCGCAATCTCGCCGACGTGTCCGGTGCTTCCTCGAGTGAGTTTGGCGCGACGAAAGAACCGGTGGTCGGCCTGATGACCGAATGGGTCAAGGGCAACGAGTTGCAGAAGCGCACGGCAGCCGGGGATCTCGGCGGCACGATGCGCCTCGGCGCCTACAAGGCGGCGCTGAAGAAGGGCACGAAGATCTCGGATATCTACGGTTCCACCGATATTTCCGAGCGTCACCGCCACCGCTACGAGGTGAATATCGACTACAAGGACCGGCTCGAGAACTGCGGCCTCGTCTTCTCCGGCATGTCGCCGGACGGCGTGCTGCCGGAGACGATCGAATATCCGGATCATCCGTGGTTCATCGGCGTGCAGTACCACCCGGAACTGAAGAGCCGGCCGCTCGATCCGCATCCGCTGTTTGCCAGCTTCATCGAAGCAGCGACGGAACAGAGCCGCCTCGTCTGATGCATGCAAACCAGATCGCGTTGTTTGAGGCGCGATCTGGATAATATCCATGCCTGCGCTAACTTGCCGGCATGATCCCTTCACGCAGCACCACCGTCTCACGCTTCATCGCGGCGCCGCGCGAGCGCATCTACCGCGCCTTCCTCGATGCAGAGGCGGTCGCCACCTGGCTTCCGCCTGATACGATGAAGGGCATCGTCCATGCCTTCGAGGGCAGGGAAGGCGGCGCCTTCGGCATGTCGCTCGTCTATCCCGATGACGAGGCGTCGCAGTCGGGCAAGACCTCTGACAAGATCGACACGTTCCAGGGCCGTTTTGCGCGGCTCGTGCCTGACGAGAACATCGTCTGGGCGACGGTCTTCGATTCCGAGGAGGACGATTTTTCCGGCGAGATGACGGTCAGCACGACATTGTCGCCCGCCGATGGAGGCACCGATGTGACGATGGTCTGCGACAACATCCCCTCCGGCATTCGCCTGGAAGACAATGAAGAAGGCTGCCGCTCGACACTCGACAACCTCGCCGCCTTTGTCGGCGGTTGACGATCGCCGGCGACGACATACCCCCAGCTGGCGAATTCAGCGCTTACGCAGCGGCCGGCAGCGGCCCGATATAGACCGAGCGCGGGCGGATCAGCCTGCCTTCGAGCGCCTGTTCGCGCGCATGCGCCAGCCATCCGACGGTGCGGCCGATCGCGAAGACGCCGGTGAAGGCCTCGCGGGGAAAGCCGAGCGCTTCCAGCAGCAGCGCGGTATAAAACTCGACATTGACGTCGAGGGGCCGGTTCGGCTTGCGCGCCTTCAGGATCGCCAATGCAGCGGTCTCCACGGCTTCCGCCAGAGCGCCGCGGGCGCTGTTCACCTGGCCCGTTGAGATCAACGGCTTCAGCGCGCCCTTCAGCGCATCGGCGCGCGGATCGCGGACGCGATAGATGCGGTGGCCGAAGCCCATCAGCCTTTCGCCGCGGTCGAGTGCTTCCTCGATCCACGAGTAAGCATTCTCCACCGTTCCGATCGCATCCAGCATGTCGAGCACTGGACCGGGCGCGCCGCCATGCAGCGGCCCTTTTAGTGCGCTGACCGCCGCGAGTACGGAAGAGGTGAGGCCGGCCTGCGTCGAGGCAATGACGCGCGATGCGAAGGTCGAGGCATTGAGGCCATGGTCCGATATCGTCACGAGATAGGTGTCGAGTGCCGCTGTCTGCTTCTTGGTCGGCAATTTTCCGGTCAGCATGCGCAGGATATCGGCCGCCTGCGGCAGCGAGGCGTCGGGCGCGATCGGTCTTTTGCCGCGTTGCTTGCGAAGGATCGCCGGCAGGAAAACTGCGGGCGCAGCCAGAAGGCTGAGAGCGGTATCGAAATCCTCGCCGTCGGGCAGGCGGGCGATCAACGCCCGCATCGCATCGACCGGAGGCAAAGCGAGCAGGGCGGCATCGGCGGCCTTGATATGGCCGAAAATCCTCATTCGCGCCTGCGCCAACCAGTCGCGCAATTCCGCTTCGTCGAAGCTTTTTTCCATCAACCCATCGAGCAATAGGGCGGCGACGCCTTCATAGGTGCCGTCTGCAACCAGGTGATCCAGCGATACGCCGCGGATGATCAGTCGTCCCGCTTCGCCATCGACATCCGAAAGCTGCGTTTCGGCAGCAATGACATCTTCCAAGCCGTTTTTCATGTTGTTTCTCCTTTACGGTCCGGATGATCCGACCTAGTGTCGTTGACGTCAATCTTGACGCAATTGATCAATGTGAGGCTCCGATGTCGTGGCTGACCGCCGAGGAGGCGCTGCAGGCGCTGAAGACCAAGCCACAGACGCTGTATGCCAATGTCAGCCGCGGACGCATCCGCGCCAAGCCCGATCCCGCCGACCCGCGCCGCAGCCTCTATCAAGCTACCGACGTACAGCGGCTTGCCGAACGCCATGCCGGCCGCCGCAAGACCGAAACGGTCGCCTCCGAGGCGATCCGGTGGGGCGATCCGGTTCTGTCGTCGGCAATCTCCACCATCATCGGCGGACGGCTTTTCTATCGCGGAAGGGATGCTGCCGGTTTCGCGGAAGCCGCGACGCTCGAGCAGACGGCGACACTGCTCTGGAACGGCGCGGAAACACTCTCTGGTGGCAACGAGACCCGCCATGGCAATCCGTCGCTTCAGGCGGCATTCCAGGCTCTGGCAGGGCGGGTGACATCGGATCTGACGTCGCTCGGCCGCTCGCAGGCAGCACTTCGCCGCGAAGCAAGCGGCGTTCTCCGCACCATCGCCGATGCACTGGCGCCGGGGCCTTTCGACCAGCCGCTGCATCTCAGGCTTGCGACAAGCTGGCAGCGGCCGGATGCCGCCGATTGTCTGCGCCGCGCGCTGGTGCTGCTTGCCGATCACGAACTCAACGCCTCGACTTTTGCGGCGCGGGTCACGGCATCGGCGGGTGCGGCCCTTTCGGCCGCCGTGCTGTCCGGTCTGGCGACGCTGACAGGGCCGCTGCATGGCGCCGCCTGGCAAGGCGTCGACGCCTTGACCGAGACCGCTTCCACCCTTGGGGCGGAGCAGGCGATCCGCCGTACGCTTGCCCAGGGCAATCGCCTTTCGGCCTTCGGCCATCCGCTCTATCCCGATGGCGATGTCAGGGCCTTAGCGCTGCTGTCGCACTTCCCCCTGCCGCCGCAATTTGCCGAGGTCCGTGAAGTGGGCGAGGAGATGGTCGGCGAGAAGGTAAACGTCGATTTTGCGCTTGCCGCAATGGCCGCCGCCTTCGACCTCCCGAGGGAGGCGCCGATCATCATCTTTTCGCTCGCCCGTTCCGCGGGTTGGCTGGCGCATGCGATGGAGCAGATCGACAGCGGCGAATTGATCCGGCCGCGGGCTCGTTATGCAGGACCGGCGCCTGAAACGGGCACCAGGACTTAAGAATTCCGCCTCCGGTTGCGCCGGTTAGCTTTTTTTACCTAGGGAAATATCCGAATTCGGCTATCATGCTTCACATGGAAGAAGACGGTTGGCGGACGCTTTCGAAAAGAGCCGTCCGCACGGTCAAGGGGACTTTCCATGAATATGACGTTTCGCAGCCAGCTTGCCGCCATACTCGTTGTCGGCCTCATTCCGCATGGGTCGGCTTTTGCGCAGTCTGCCGGCTGCACGGTCTCGCGTGATGCCGGCGCCCGCCAGGTGCTCAGTTGTCCAGGCGGCGTCACTGTGACGGCAGAGGCCGGCGCTGCCTACAGCCTCGTCGACCGCAACCGTGACGGCAGCCCCGATTCGGCATCGCTGCGCCGCAAGGCCATTCTCGTCGATGTCGATAACACCCAGCACGCCGGTGGTTTCCAGGTCGTGACGCCGCAGGCGATCGCGGCTGTGCGCGGCACCCAATGGGCTGTCGATGTCGCAGGCGGCAAGACCTCTGTGCTGGTCGTCAGGGGCAGCGTCGCGGTCCGCCGGCCGGCCGGCGAGGCAGTGGTGCTGTCGCCCGGCGAGGGCGTCGACGTCAGCGGCGGGACCGAACCTCTCGTCGTGCGTCGCTGGCCGGCGCCGCGCGCTGCAGCCCTTCTTGCCCGGCTCGGCCAATAAATCCCATGAACCATCGCCTGCTGACCGTGATCGCGCTGATGCTCGCCGGTCTTTGGGGAGCAGCGCTCGGCTATACCAATCTCAATGCCGGAAGCGGCCTTCTCGACCGGATGGAGGCCTCGCTTGCCGATATCCGCAGCGCCATTGTCGGGGCGAAGACACCGCCTCCCGTCGTCTCGATCGTTGCGATCGACGACCGCACCGCTCGGGCGCACGGCTATCCGCTCGATCGGGCGACACTTGCGCGCCTCGCCGGCGCGATCACCGCATTGAGGCCGAAGGCTTTGGCGATCGATATTCTGCTGGTCGATCCGGGGCCGGAGGCGGGTGATGCTGCACTGACTGCTGCCCTTCGCCAGGGGCCGAGCGTGATTGCGGCTGCGGCCACTTTCGCGCAAAACAGCCAGCGGGTCACCGATGTGGCCGGCGATCCGCTTGCCGCCATCCCTGAGGCAAACCAGCTTCTCTTGCCGCTTCCCCGCTTTGCCGAGGCAGCTGCGGTCGGCATCGTCAATGTCGCAACCGACCAGACCGGCACGCCGCGTTTCATTCCGCTGATCTCGCGTGCCGCCGACCGGCTGGATCCGGCTTTTCCGCTGCGAGCCGCATCGGTGGCGCTCGGCGTCGATCCCACGATCGAACCCGATGCCATCATGCTCGGAAAGCTGCGTATTCCCACCGATATCGGCCAGCGCCTGCCGGTGACCTTTTATGGCGGGCATGGCAGCATCGTCACCTTCAGCGCCGCCGATGCGCTGGATGGCAAGCTTTCGGCGGAAGCGGTCACTGGTCGCATCGTCGTCATCGGTTCGACGGTGACTGGCGGCGGCGACGTCTTCCCGACGCCGTTCGATCCTGTCATGCCCGGCGTCGAGGTGATGTCGACGGCGATCACCCATCTCGTCACCGGTGACGGCATGGTGCGCGACCGCAGGATGCGGATGATCGATGTCGCCACCGCCGTCGGACTGCCGATCGTGCTCGTTTCGCTGGTCGCCTGGCGCCGGAGTGCGGCAGGCTATCTCATCATCGTGCTGACGCTGATCGTCTGGGCGATGCTCAATCTGTTGGCCTATGCACATGGCTACTGGCTGAGTGCGGCGCTGCCAATCGCCGCAGCGCTGCCGCCGGCGCTGATCTTCGGGGCGGCCGAGCTCTGGCTTGACCGCGGCCGCGCCCGTCATTTCGCCGAGCAGAGCGCACTCCTGCAGCGCATCGAGGCGCCCGGGCTCGGCGAGTGGCTGGCGCGCGATCCGAATTTCCTCGCCGCGCCGGTGCGCCAGAACGCTGCCGTCATCTTCATCGATCTCTCGGGCTTCACCGGCCTCAGCGAAAATGTCGGGCCGGTGGCGGTCAGCGAGATGCTGAGCGGCTTCTTCGAACTGGTCGACGAGGAGGCGCGCGCCCACGGCGGCGCCATCACGAGCTTCATGGGCGATGGCGCGATGATCCTGTTCGGCCTGCCGGAACCCGCCGACGACGATGCCGCCCGCGCCGCTGCCTGCGCGGTCAGCCTATGCAAGCACACACGAGCCTGGCTTCAAGCGCATGCGGGCTTTGCCCCGAAGAAGATCGGCTTCAAGGTTGGCGCCCATTGCGGCCCGATCGTCGCCTCGCGGTTGGGCACGGGCGACCGGCAGCAAATCACGGCGGCGGGCGACACCATCAATGTCGGCAGCCGGCTGATGGAGGTCGCCGCCCGCCATGGCGTCGAGCTGGCGCTGAGCGCCGAAATCGTCCGCGCCGCCGGTCCCGATAGCGTGCTCACGCAGTCCGGCCGGATGGAGGGACCGTTGGAAACGGCGCTGCGCGGCCGGGCAAGCCGCATCGACGCCTGGCTGTGGCGTAGCCGTACGCTTTGACAATCGCCGCGGGAGGGGCTAGGAACGGCGCAAATACCCCGCCGGCTGGCTCCGGCCATGGCGCAGCAACGCGCCTGACAGCTCCGAAAGATCGAATCCATGACAGAATTCAACGGCGTCGTTCCGGCGATCGCCAAGGCGTTGCAGAAGCGCGGTTACGCCGAACTCACCCCGGTGCAGAAGGCGATGCTCGATCCGGCGCTCGCCGCTTCCGACGCGCTGGTCTCGGCTCAGACCGGTTCCGGCAAGACCGTTGCCTTCGGACTGGCGCTGGCGCCGACGCTGCTCGAAGGCAGGGAGCGCTTCGGTAATGCCGGCGCGCCGCTCGCCCTCGTCATCGCCCCGACGCGCGAGCTTGCCCTGCAGGTGAAGCGCGAGCTCGAATGGCTCTTTGAGATGACCGGCGCGGTGATCGCCAGCTGCGTCGGCGGCATGGACATCCGTAGCGAGCGCCGCACGCTCGAACGCGGCGCCCATATCGTCGTCGGTACGCCCGGCCGGCTTTGCGACCATATCCGCCGCAGGGCGCTCGACATGTCGGAACTGAAGGCTGCCGTGCTCGACGAGGCTGACGAGATGCTCGATCTCGGCTTTCGCGAGGATCTCGAATTTATCCTCGATGCGGCGCCGGACGAACGCCGGACGCTGATGTTTTCGGCAACGGTGCCGGCGGCGATCGCCAAGCTTGCCAAGAGCTACCAGCGCAATGCCGTGCGCATCAGCACCGCGGCCGAGGAAAAGCAGCATATCGACATCGAATATCGCGCGCTGATGGTCGCCCCGAGCGACCGCGAGAATGCGATCATCAACGTGCTGCGCTATTACGAGGCGACCAATGCCATCGTCTTCTGCTCGACGCGCGCTGCCGTCAATCATCTGACGGCGCGGTTCAACAACCGCAATTTCGCCGTCGTGGCGCTTTCCGGCGAGCTGACGCAGAACGAGCGCACCCACGCGCTGCAGGCGATGCGCGACGGGCGCGCCCGTGTCTGCATCGCGACCGACGTTGCCGCCCGCGGCATTGACCTGCCGGGGCTCGATCTGGTCATCCATGCCGACCTGCCGACCAATCCGGACACGCTGCTGCACCGCAGCGGCCGAACCGGCCGGGCCGGACGCAAGGGCATCAGCGCCATGATCGTGCCGCTGAATGCACGGCGCAAGGCAGAGCGCCTGCTCGAGAATGCCGGTATTTCGGCTGCCTGGGCGCGACCGCCTTCGGCCGAGGAAGTGAGCGAGCGCGACGACGAGCGGCTGCTTGCCGACCCGATCTTCAACGAAACGCCGCAGGAGGAAGAGCAGGGACTGGTACAGCAGCTTCTCGCCAGCCACGGCGCCGAAAAGCTCGCCGCCGCTTTCTTACGTCTTTACCGCACCAATCATTCGGCGCCGGAAGATCTCATCGAGGTTACCGTGCAGGACGAGCGCAGCCGCAAGCGCCGTGACAATGCCGAGCCATACGAGCCGGCGCAGAAGGGACCGCGCGATGATTTCGGCGCCAGCGTCTGGTTCTCCGTCTCGGTCGGGCGCAAGCAGAATGCCGAGCCGCGCTGGCTGATCCCGATGCTCTGCCGCAACGGCAATGTGACGAAGCGCGAGATCGGCGCGATCAAGATGCAGCCCGAGGAAACCTATGTGGAGATCGCCGCGGCGAGTGCCGAAAGCTTCCTGGCGGCGATCGGTCCGAACAAGGCGCTCGAACGCGGCATCCGCGTGACCAGGCTTCCCGGCACGCCGGATTTCAGCCGGGCGCCTGCGTCAAAACCCTATGCCGGCAAGCCATCCCGCGACGAGCGGCCGGACGATTCGTTCCGCGGCGAGCGGCCGAAGAACAAGTTCGGCAAGGGTCCGGGCGGCGGATATGCGGCCGCCGATAGTAGCGGCGGGGAAAGACGGGATAGCAAGCCCTGGAGCCAGAAGCCAGGCAAGCCCGCCTTCGGTGGCCCGAGGTCCGACAAGCCGAAATTCGACAAGCCGAAATTCGAAGGCCCCAAATCCGAAGGCCCCAAATATGAGGGCAAGGGCGGCGCCGCACCGAAGAACAAGTTTTCAAAGAAGAAGCCCGGCTGATTTTGCCGGCAGCCCTTCGCTGGTCTGGCGGAGGGCTTTGGGTCGTATCCCTGAGGGAGGCAAGGATGACGGTGGAAACGGCGATTCTCAGCGTTCCGGTTTTCAGTGCGCTCTGCAATGAGGCCTTCCGGCTGCGGCGCGCCGTTTTCGTGCATGAGCAGAAGGTTCCCGAAGCCGAGGAATTCGATGCCGACGATCTCAACGCTCATCATCTTGTCGCCATCACGGCGGGCGAAGTCTCCGGCACGCTGCGAGTCAATTACGCCGAGGAACATGTGAAGATCGGCCGGGTTGCGGTTGCAAGCCAATGGCGCGGCCAAGGCATTGCAGCCGCAATGATCGGACGGGCGATGGAACTGCACCGCGCTGCCCGCGACAACCGCTTCTATCTGACGGCGCAGGCGGACAAGCTGCCGCTCTACGATCGTTTCGGCTTCGTTGCCTATGGCGCGGAATTTCTTGACGGTGGCATGCCGCATCTTGCCATGAAGAACTACTGAGCTTCAGCGACAGGAGCAGACGACGATGAAACGCCCGGACATGTCGCAACCCGCTCCAGCCGCCTTCATCCAGGCCAACCTGCCGATATCACCCGTTCCTTGTATCCCTGAGATACGCCTTCATACGGCAGGGCCTGCAAGTGGGCTCTGGCGACTTGCAGGTCGTGGAGAGGCCGATCCGCCGCCTTACTGGGCTTATCCCTGGGCCGGCGGCGCCGTGCTTGCACGCCATCTGCTCGACCAGCCGGAAACGGTCGCGGGCCGCCGTGTCCTCGATCTCGGCGCCGGCTCCGGCCTCGTCGCCATTGCCGCGGCGAAGGCCGGAGCAGCCAAGGTGACGGCGATCGACATCGATGCCAATGCCATTGCCGCGATCAGGCTCAACGCAGCGATCAACGGCGTGAGCGTCATTGCCGTCGCCGCCGAGATCATCGAGGGGTCGCTGCCAGAGACAGATCTCCTCGTGGTCGGTGACCTGTTCTACGATCCCTCGCTTGCCTCGCGGGTAATGGCCTTCCTGCGGCGTTGCGAGGCAGCCGGTATCGAGGTGTTGATCGGCGATCCCGAGCGGGCCTACCTTCCTCAAGGCGAACTCAGCCGAATCGCCACTCACTCCGTTGCGGATTTTGGCGCGGGCACGGGTGGTAAGTCTGCGCAGGCGGGCGTCTTCACGCTTTCCTGCGACCGCTGAAATGACGGCCTATGCCAGAAGGTCCGGCCGCAACAGCATGACCGGGCACGGCGCTCCTGCCGGCAGCTCTGGCGCATGCGGCGGGCGGATGACAAGGCAGTCGGCTTCGGCGAAGACCTTCATCATCGAGGAATCCTGCTTGCCGAAAGGCTCGGCGAGCCAGCGGCCGGCAGCGGATTTCGAAAGTTTCGCTCTGATATAGTCCTGCCGGTGGTCGTTGGCGCGCAGTGTGACGGCCGTCTCGACCGTTACCTCGCGCTGCACCGGCGGCAGGGAGGCGAGCTTGCGGATCAGCGGTTCCAGGAAGAGCAGCGAACAGACGAGGCTGGAGACCGGATTGCCGGGCAGGCCGAGCACATGCGTCTCGCCGAAGCTGCCGACCATCAGCGGTTTGCCCGGGCGCATAGCGATGCGCCAGAAATCGAGTTGCATGCCGGCCTCGATCAACGTGGCCTGCACCAGATCATGGTCGCCGACCGAAGCGCCGCCGAGCGTGACGATGACATCGACCTTGGCGTCCCGCGCCGTGTCGATCGCCGCGGTGATCTTGGCCTTGTCGTCAGGCACGATGCCAAGATCGAGCACATCGGCGCCAGCTTTGCGGGCAAGGGCTGCAATGCCAAACGTATTGGATGCGATGATCTGCCACGGGCCGGGCGTGCTTCCGGACGGCAGCAATTCGTCACCGGTTGCAAGGATGGCGATCAGCGGGCGCCGCCGCACCTCGACATCAGGCCGGTTCATGCCGGCGGCGACCGTCAGCCGCGAGAAATCGAGCACGGCGCCGGCCGGCAGCACGGCTTCGCCTTCGGCGAAATCCTGGCCGCGGGGACGTACATGCTGGCCCTGCCGCACAGGGAAATTGGTTCTGATGCCACCCTCGATCTTCTCGGCATCCTCCTGCAGCAGGACGCTATCGGCGCCTGTCGGAACAGGCGCGCCGGTGAAGATGCGGACGGCTTCACCCCGGCTGACGCTTCCCTCGAAGCCATGGCCGGCGGAAGACATGCCGATGACCTTCAGCACGGCGCCCGGCTCCGGCGCGTCTTCGCGGCGTAGCGCATAGCCGTCCATGGCGGAGGCATTGAAGGGCGGCTGGGTCAGGCCGGCCGTCAGATCGACGGCCAGGACGCGGCCCTCAGCCTCGGCAAGCGGCAGCGTCTCGGACGCAGCAATGGGCTTTGCGCTGGAGAGCAAGCGGTTCAGAGCCTCGGCAACCGGGAGAAGGTTCATCTTGCCTCCGGATGACGGAAATCGCCGGACTTTCCGCCGGACTTTTCAAGAAGTCTGATGCCGCTGATCTCCATTGCCTTATCGGCCGCCTTGGCCATGTCGTAGATCGTCAGACAAGCGACCGAGACGGCTGTCAGCGCCTCCATCTCCACACCGGTCTTGCCGGTCAGCTTGGCGGTGGCCGTAACGCGCAGGCCGGGCAGGGTGGTATCTTCCTCGATCTCGACCGTGACCTTCGTCAGCATCAGCGGATGGCAGAGCGGGATGAGATCGGCGGTGCGTTTTGCCGCCATGATGCCGGCAAGGCGCGCCGTGCCGATCACATCGCCCTTCTTGGCGTTGCCTTGGACGATGAGAGCAAGCGTTTCCGGCGCCATCTTCACATGGCCCTCGGCAGTGGCAATGCGCACCGTCTCGGCCTTGTCGGAGACATCGACCATATGCGCCTCGCCGGAGGCACCGATATGGGTCAGACCGGGCTTTGCGCCGCTCATATCATTCTGCCGCGATGGCGGCTTCGCCAAAGAGTAGCGCGCGGGTGGCGGTCGCCACGTCGTCCTTGCGCATCAGGCTCTCGCCGACGAGGAAGGTATTGATGTCGACGGCCTGCAAGCGCTTGCAATCGGCATGGGTGAAGATGCCGCTTTCGCCGACCAGCAGCCGGTCGTCAGGCACCATGGGCGCAAGTGCCTCGCTGACCGTCAGGCTGACCTCGAAGGTACGCAGATTGCGGTTATTGATGCCGACGAGCGGGGAGGAAAGCTGCAGCGCCCGCTCCATCTCCTCGGCGTCGTGGACCTCGACCAGCACGTCCATGCCGAGGCCGAAGGCTTCGTCCTGCAGACGTTCGGCTTCATCGTCGGACAGCGAGGCCATGATCAGCAGGATGCAATCGGCGCCCCAGGCGCGGGCCTCGTGCACCTGATAGGTCTCGAACATGAAATCCTTGCGCAGCGCCGGCAGCGCGCAGGCAGCACGGGCGGCTGTCAGAAATTCCGGCGCCCCCTGAAAGCTCGGCGTGTCGGTCAGCACCGAAAGGCAGGCGGCACCGCCGGCCTCATAGGCTCTCGCCAGCGACGGCGGATCGAAGTCCGGGCGAATGAGACCCTTCGAGGGGCTCGCCTTCTTGATCTCAGCGATCAGGCCGAAGCCGCCTGCATCATGCTTGGCAATGAGCGCCTTGTGGAAGCCGCGCGGCGCGGACTGGCCGGCCTGCATCGCCTTGAGATCGGCAAGCGACACTGCCGCCTTGGCAGCGGCGATCTCCTCGCGCTTGTAGAGTTCGATCTTTTTCAGGATATCGGTCATCGGGTAATCCTAATCGATATCGTTGGAAACGGCGATGAGTTTGTCGAGAGCGAGCGCGGTGGAACCGCTATCCAGCGACTGCGCGGCCAGCGTCATGCCGTCACGGATCGTTGCGACCTTGCCCGCGATGACGAGCGAGGCGGCCGCATTGGCGAGCGAGATATCGCGATAGGCATTCCTGGCGCCGCCGAGCACCTCGCGAAGCGCTGCGGCGTTGGCGACACCGTCACCGCCCCTGATATCGGCAAGCACGCAAGGGCTGACGCCGAAATCGGCGGGTGAGAGTTCGAAGGTGCGGATCTTGCCGTCTTCCAGTGCCGCGACTTTTGTAATGCCGGTCGTGGTGATCTCGTCGAGGCCGTCGCCATGGACCACCCAGACACATTCGGAGCCGAGATCGCGCATGACTTCGGCAAGCGGCACCAACCATTGCGGAGAGAAGACGCCGAGTAGCTGGCGACGGACGCCGGCCGGATTGGAGAGCGGCCCGAGAAGGTTGAAGATCGTCCGCGTGCCGAGCTCGACCCTTGAGGGGCCGACATGGCGCATGGCGGAATGATGCAGCTGCGCGAACATGAAGCCGACGCCGGCTTCGGCAATGCAGCGGGAGATGATCTCGGGACCGACGTCGAGCTTGACGCCGAGTGCGGCCAGATTGTCGGCTGCGCCCGATTTCGAACTCAGCGCCCGGTTGCCGTGCTTGGCGACGGGAACACCGGCGCCGGCGACGATCAGCGCTGCCAGCGTCGAGATGTTGTAGGTGCCGCTGGCATCGCCGCCGGTGCCGACGATGTCGATCGCATCGGCCGGCGCCTCGACGGTCAGCATCTTCGAGCGCATCGCGGTGACGGCGCCGACGATCTCGTCGACGGTTTCGCCGCGCACACGCAGCGCCATCAGGAAGCCGCCGATCTGAGAGGGGGTCGCCTGGCCCGACATCAGGATGTCGAAGGCCGCACGGGCGTCATCACGCGTCAGCGGTTCGCGGCTTGCGGCCTTGGCCAGGAACGGCTTCAGATCGGTCATAAAGCCTCCTATCGGACCGTCGCCTGTTCGGCGAGCGTCTGGTTGATCTGAGCGCCGTACTGCGTCTGCAGCAGGTTGACCATCTGATCGAGAATATCGTCGCCGGCGGCATTGGCCATGGCGGTGATCTGGGCATCGCGGTTGTTCAGCACATCGCCGGTCGGCTGGGTGTTGACCTCGGTGACCTTCAGCAGGATCTGCGTCGAGGGATCGGCGCCGACAGCACTTGCGACCGTATCGACCGGGCCGGAAAAGGCGGCGGTGACGCCGGCGCGGCCGAGGACCGCATCATCGGTGGAGCGGGTGATGCCACTCTTGCTTTCGACGGCAATACCGAGTGGCGTTGCGATATCGGCAAGTGCCTTGCCCTTTTGCGCCTCGGCCTTCAATTCAGCGGCCTTTTTGGCGAGTTCGGCCTTCTGCTGCTCCGCCGTCCAGTCCTCGAGGGCTTTTTCGCGCACCTCGGCCACCGGGCGCTCGCGGTCCGGCGTGATTTCGCGGACGTTGAACCAGACATAGCCGTCATTGCCGATCGGGAGCGGCGGCGCATCGACGCCGACCTCGGTCTTGAAGACTTCGCCGAGCAACTGCTGCTTGGCGGGGAGATCCTTGACCTCCTTGCCGTCCTTGTCGGCGCCGGTCATATCGACGGCGTCGACGGCCACGGCGGTGAGCTTCAACTGGCCGGCAATATCCTCGAGCGTGGAACCGCCCGCGCGCAGATCTTCGATGCGATCGTGAACGTTGATCACTTCTTGAGAGGCGTTGGAAAGCGCCAGCTGTTTGCGGATATCCTCCTTCACCTCGTCGAAATTCTTCGTCGTTTCGGGCTTGATATTGGTGATGCGCAGGATGACGGGGCCGAAGGAGCCGTCGACGACAGGCGTCGTACCGCCGTCGCGCGAAACCGCAAAGGCTGCATCGGCAACGGCCTGGTCTGGAACCTTATCCTTGGTGAACTCGCCGAGCAGCACATCGCTTGCCGTCTTGCCCTGGTCGGAAACCAGCTGGTCGAAGCTGGTGCCGCTCTTCAGCGCCGTTTCGGCGGCAGCGGCAAGATCCTTGCTGGCGAAGGTCAGCTGCTCGATGGTGCGGCTTTCCGGCGTGCGATAGGTGTCCTTGCTCTTGTCGAAGGCTTCGTGGATCTGGTCGTCGGTGACGGTCGCCGCATCGGCGATATCGGCGGGCTGCAGCTTGAGGTAGACGAGCTTGCGGTATTCCGGCGCACGGTAGCGCTGCTTGACACCCTCGAACCAGGTCGCCAATGCGTCGTCGGCGGGCGTCTTGATCGGCTCGATATTGGCGTTGGTGAGCAGCAGGTAATCGATACTGCGGCTTTCATCGCCATAGAGCTTCAGCGCGTCGACCAGCGTCTTCGGCGCCGTGAAGCCGTTCGAGATAGCATCGACCACCTGGCTGCGGACAGCGACCTTGCTGCGCTCCTTGATGTAATCGTCCTGGCGGATGCCGGCATTGCGAAGACGCGAGACGAAGAGTTCGCGGTCGAACTGGCCGTTGACGGCCTTGAAAGCCGGATCGTCGGCGATCAGCTGGGCGAGGCGATCCTGCGACAGGCCGAGGTTCATGTCTTCGGCGAGCTGGTCGAGCGAGGCGCCGGCGACGAGTTGGGCGAGCACCTGCTGCTCGATGCCGAAGGCGCGGGCCTGCTCGGGGGTAAGGCGCGTGCCGAACTGCTGGCTCACACTTGCCACCTGGCGCTGGTAGGCGAGGTGGAATTCGTTGACGTCCACATGCTGATCGCCGACGGTCACGACCGTGGTGCTGTTACTGCCCGTGATCAGCGACCGGGAGACGCCCCAGATGCCGAAGGACGCGACCAGCAGAAGCATCAGCAGCTTGGCGACCCAGGTCTGAGCGGCTCTTCTCAGGATGTGGAACATAGAAACGCAAACCTCGCAGTATCATTGACCCGCGCGCGGGCGGACATTCGACGTTCCTTAAAACAAACCCGACAGGAAATGAAGGGTTTGTCGCGCGAAAAGCTGCACAAGGCGGCCGCTCAGCCGCGGCGGCTTTGCGGCGAACAAAAGATCGGTTGCGTCGGAACCTTTCGGGCCGCCATTTCGTTGAAGCGGCATCCCATGAAACAGGAGCAGACCATGGCAGAATTGAAAACCGCTTCCGCCGAATCCACCGCCGCGCGGGTCAAGGCTGACATAGCAGCAGACGATCTGTCGGCACAGGTCGCAGCCCTTCGCAACGATCTTTCACGCCTGACGGAAAGCGTAGTGGCGCTGGGGCAGGGGGCGAAGTCGGCCGTGACCGACGAGGCTTCGCTGATGACGGAACGGCTGCGCGACAAGGTGCGCGAAGAACCGCTCATGGCACTCGCGGTGACGGCTGGCATTGCCTACGTGTTCGGCATGCTCAGCCGCCGCTGAACGGGAATTCAGGATGAAGAAAAGCCGGACGTCATGAACGCCCGGCTTTCAATATTTCTGAAGACAGCAAAAGCCACAGAGGCCAGTTATTGCGACCGGTTCAACGGCGGATGACGCGCCCGATTGCGATCAGGATGCAAGCACCGACGAAACCGGTGATCAGATAGCCCAGCCAACCGGCAAGCGGCTGGATGTGCAACAGGCCCAGGACCCAGTTGGCGACGATGGCGCCGACGATGCCGAGCAATATGTTCATGAGCAAGCCCATACTGCTGCTCATGACCTTTTCCGCCAGCCATCCAGCGACACCGCCGATAATGATAGCTGCAATCCAACCCACGCCTGCGTCTTCCATGGTTATCTCCCTCCTGGCAAAACGAGTCACAGAATGCACGAAATGAAGGGAAGTTCCACTCGCAGTTACTGAGATTGCTTGCGGGTTCAGCAACTTATGTGACTCACGGCTGCAGCAAGGTCACCGGGGAGCGCAGAGCGTGAGCAGCAATCTGGAACAGGAGACCGGCAATGGCGAGCATTGCGAAGCCGAACGGCATAATCAAGCTTTTGCTAAACATCTTTCCTCTCCCCTTTTGCGTAAAGCATAAGCGGAAACTGACGGAGGGCAACAATATTGTTAACAGATAGTTAAAGCTGACAATTAATTAAAATTAAATACATTCACTGTTTCCGTAATACTTTCGGGTGACGAAACGTTTCTTTTTACAGCCTTGCCCTGTCAGCTGACGATTATCTGCGATCTTTACGCTCCAGGCCTTCCGGTCTGCGACGCCTCGTCGACATTGGCTGCAGAAGCAGCGGCACCCGAAAATGCAATCTCTGCGGATCGCAGCCAAGCGGGCCGGAAATGGCCGGCGCTATTCCAGTGATCACGCGGCCGGCGGGCAATCAGGTTCGGTGAACGATCAGCATGAAGAAGAGGAAAGACGCCGTTGCGACCGTTGCGGCGAAGGCAATCTGATAATCCATATCGTTAACCCCCGGTTTGATAGCTCCCATTAACGCCTGCGGCGTCGCGGGGTTCCATGCCGCCAGTCCGCGCCTGTTACCTGCGGATTGATTTTGCCGAAGAATGCGTCATCTTCCCTAGAACAGGATGATTTTAGGCCCAGTCAGCCTAAAATCCTGTTCTAAATTAAGAGTTAGAGCATGATGTCGTGCGAAACGGCTGACACTTTTGGCATCATGCCCTGAAACGCCATCCAATCCGGGGAAAACACTTGATGTCAAAAACTGCAATCGCCATCGCCTGCATCTGCCTGCTGACTCTTTCGGGCTGCGGCAATACCGCATACGGGCTGAAGAAGGATGGACAGGAAGCGAGCCACGCAATGGACAACGCGACACATCGGGTGCTTTCCGCCGGCGCCAAGAAGTGATGCAGGCGACGGAATAAAAAAGCCCGCCTGGGGTGAGGCGGGCTTAGGATAACAGGGAGAATGGACGGATAGACTCCGCCTCCACTAATAAAGCACTTCCTTAATCGTGTGGCTTTACGTCATTCGACGTAACTGCGATCGGCAACGATCCGATGCGACCATGATTCGGAATCGAATCAGAGATGCCGGGACCGAATCAATGGTACTGGGTCGGGTCAGAAGTTACCCCAGTTTTGAGCGCGGGCACGGGCGCGAATAATCCGGTATTCGCGACCGCCATAGAGCGAGCCGATTGTCAGCAGAAGCGTCAGAACGTCCCAGATGATATGCATGTTATCCTCTTAGGTTGGACGGCCCCGCCGCCGATCGGTGAAGATACAATAGCAATCTTTCGAACGTGCTTATATGACAAGAAATCGGGATGAGCGGGAAAGCCGGCAGGGCGCTTCCGCAGAGGAGAGGCGGCATCGCCGCCTTGGAGCAGCAAAGTGAACAGATTACCGGACGGCGGCCTATGACGATTTTCTCCGTCCGCCACATCACGTCCTATCGTTACGCCAGGGAGGTCGAATTCGGCGAGCATCGCTTGATGTTCCGACCGCGCGACAGTTTCGATCAGCGGCTGATCGAAGCGTCGTTGACGATCTATCCTGAGGAAAATCATGTGCGCTGGATCCACGATGTTTTCGGCAATTGCGTGGCGCTCGTCGATATTTCGAGGCCGGCGTCCGAGCTTCGTTTCGAAACCTGGATCACGCTCGATCATACGCCCCAGGTCGCTCTGGATCTTAAGGTGGACGAGGAGGCCCTGACCTATCCATTCTCCTACGACAAGGATGAAATTGCCGATCTGACGCCGGCGATGCAGCGCCATTATCCAGATCCAAACGACGAGGTCGGACGCTGGGCGCGCCAGTTCGTGCGCCTTGGGCGTCCGACCGAAACCGGGCACCTGCTGATGACGCTCTGTTACGCCATTCGGGAAAGCTTCGTCTACGCGCGGCGCCAGGAACATGGGACGCAGACGCCAGTCCAGACCTTACAGCTTCGTTCCGGCACCTGCCGGGATTTCGCGCTTCTGATGATGGAGGCGGCGCGCGTCCTCGGCCTCGCGGCACGGTTCGTCACGGGTTATGTCTATGTTCCCGACCGGGACGGCTCCACCGTGCTCGGCGGCGGCTCCACGCATGCATGGTGCCAGATTTATCTTCCGGGCGCCGGCTGGACGGAGTTCGATCCGACCAACGGGATCGTCGGCAACCGCGATCTCATTCGTGTCGCCGTTGCCCGCGATCCGCGCCAGGCAGTCCCGTTGAGCGGCAGTTATGACGGGGATGGGAAGGATTTCGACAGCATGACAGTGCAGGTGAACGTCACCACAAGGCCATATGGCTAGCCATGCGGTGACGGTCCCGGGCTTGCGGGAACCGGGCCGCGCGATCAGCGTTCCCTACTCACCTCTGCCAAAGCAGAGACGCGATAAGGAAGCCACAATGAAGATACGCGCCGGGTTTCATCTGGGCTACGAATGCATGCAGCCAACGCCGATGCTGCTCGTCCTCAATATTCACCCCTCCCGTCGTGCCGATCTTCTCAGCGACCAAATCCTGACATTCGACCGGCCGATCGAGGCCTGGGGCTATACCGATGTATTCGGCAATGCCTGTAGCCGGATCGTTGCCCCGCCGGGACTGACGACGATCTCCACGGAATTCGAGATCTACGACAGCGGCCAACCCGACATCGTTCCCGACGATGCTGTCCAGCACGCAATCAATGACCTGCCCGACGATGTGCTGGTCTTCCTGCTCGGCAGTCGCTATTGCGACACCGACAGGCTTGCGGATTTCGCCTGGGCCAGGTTCTCGTCGACGCCGCTCGGCTGGGCGCGCGTCCAGGCGATCTGCGATTTCGTTCATGACCACATCACCTTCGATTACCTGAAGGCCGACGTCCTCAGGACCGCGCATGGCGGCTTCACTGACAAGGCGGGCGTCTGCCGCGACTTTGCCCATCTCGCCATCGCGCTTTGCCGGTGCATGAATATCCCGGCCCGATATTGCACGGGCTATCTCGGCGATATCGGCGTTCCGATCGATCCCAATCCGATGGATTTCAGCGCATGGTTCGAGGTGTTTCTCGGCGGTCACTGGCATACGGTCGATGCCCGCCACAACACGCCGCGGATCGGCCGGATCCTGATGGCGACCGGCCGCGACGCCACCGACGTCGCCATGTCGACGGCCTTCGGTCCGGCAACGCTCTCCCGTTTCGAGGTGATCACCGAGGAAGTACTGTGAAACCCGACTGATCGCGGGATCGCGGGCGAGGGAAATTTTATGCCTTCTTCAAAAATTCGGTTTTCAGCACAAGGCCTTTGACCTGCTTGGTGCTACACTCGATCTCGCCCGGATTGTCCGTCAGGCGAATCCCTTGACCTTGAGGTCCTTGATGAGCGCTACGGAATCGCCGTCGTGAAGCTGGCTTTCGTTGCTGTCCTTTACAATGATGTCGGTCATGATGTCCCCGCTTGGTGATCCTGACGGGAAATTATGGCGACGCGGGATAGTCAACCACGCGAACGGATCAATCGACCTGACCTCAGATCCTGCGCGAGCCTTTAATCACCCCCCGCGCAGGCGTCCCGAACGCAGCCGCGCAGCCAGCGATGCGCTGGATCGGCATCCATCCTGGGGTGCCAGAGCAATGAGACCGTGATGTCAGGCGTCGGGACGGGAAGGGGAAAACTATGCATTCCCTGGCGTAAGGCGCCGGTATGCCGTTCAGGCACGCTGGCGATCAGATCGGAGGTGCGGGCAAGCGCCAGCGCCGTGGAAAAACCGCTGACGATGGTGACGATCTGCCGTTCCAGCCCGAGCGCGTTCAGGGCGTCATCGATCGGTCCTTTGTCTAGCCCCCGACGCGAGACATAGATGTGCTGGCTGGCCGCATAGCGGGAGGGCGTTATTTCGCGCTCGCAAAGTGGATGCCCCAGACGCACGACACCGATGAAACGATCGCGAAACAAGGCCTGCGCCCGCACCTCCGGACCGGTCGTCGCGCCGACGACGCCGGTTTCCAGATCGACGGTCCCGTCGCGAAGCGGGGTGCTGTCCTTGTCCGGCTTCTGCACGAAACGCAGCCGCACGCCGGGCGCTTGCCGGCCGAGTCGAGCGATCAGATCAGGCCCGAAGCTCTCGGCAAAGCCTTCGCTGGTGCGCAGCGTGAACGTCCGGACCAAGCGTTGAAGATCAAGCGCCTCGGCAGGGCGCAAAACCGCCTGCGCATCCTCGACGAGCCGGGCGACCCGCTCGCGCAGTTCGAGCGCGCGGGGCGTAGGGACGAGGCTGCGGCCGGCGCGCACCAGCAGCGGATCGCCGGTCGTTTCGCGCAATCGCGCTAAGGCCCGGCTCATCGCCGACGGGCTGAGCCGCAGCCTTTGCGCCGCACGCGCAACGCTGCCTTCGGCAAGCAGCACATCAAGGGTAACAAGCAGGTTGAGATCGGCTGTCGACATCCATCAGGTATAACACGGTTTCATCCTGATGTGGCGCCAAACGCATGAATGAAGTGCAAATCGTGCGCCTTCCGCCATATCAAGCAGAGGACTAGGTTTTCATCAGTTCCATTCGGGGAGCTAAGGGAAAACGGAGTTCACCGGTGAAATCGATCGTTGCAGCGCAAGGCGAGAGAGTCGCCGAACAGCCACCCTCTGCCCGCTGGGCGCTTGCCAGCCTTTCCCTATCGATGTTGCTGCCGTCGCTCGGCACCAGCATCGCCAATGTCGGCCTGCCGAGCCTGGCGCAGGCGTTCAGTGCCGCCTTTCGGGACGTCCAGTGGATCGTGCTCGCCTATCTCCTTGCCATCACCACTCTGATCGTCAGCGTCGGGCGGCTCGGTGACATCACCGGCCGCCGCCGGCTGCTGCTCATCGGCATCCTGCTCTTCACCCTGGCCTCGGTCCTTTGCGGCGTCGCGCCGACACTATGGCTGATGATTGCCGCGCGCGCTGTGCAGGGCCTGGGTGCGGCCATCATGATGGCTCTGACCATGGCCTTTGTCGGCGAAACGGTGCCGAAGGCGAAGACAGGGAGCGCCATGGGGCTGCTCGGAACGATGTCGGCGATCGGTACCGCTCTTGGGCCTTCGCTCGGCGGCCTCCTGATCGCCGGGCTCGGCTGGCCGGCAATCTTCCTCGTCAACGTGCCGCTCGGCATTCTGACCTTCGTTCTTGCCTATCGCCATCTACCCGCCGATACCGGCAGGGTGAGGGCGGATCGAACCGGCTTCGACATGGCGGGCACGCTGCTGCTTGCGCTGACGCTTTCGGCCTATGCGCTGGCGATGACAATCGGGCACGGCCGCTTTGGACTGCTGAATATCGCTCTGCTCTCGGCCGCCGTCTTTGGCACCGGTTTGTTCGTCGTCGCCGAGGCGAGAGCGGCATCGCCGCTGATCCAGGTGACAGTGTTCCGCAATCGCGTTCTCACTGCCAGCTTGGCGATGAACATGTTGGTTTCGACTGTGATGATGGCGACGCTGGTGGTGGCGCCATTCTACCTCTCCCATGCGCTCGGGCTCAATCAGGCTCTCGTCGGCATCGTCATGTCGATCGGCCCTGTCATCTCCGTCTTGAGCGGTGTCCCGGCCGGCCGCCTGGTCGATCGTCTGGACGCGTCCTTCGTGGTTGTCGCAGGGCTCGTCGCCATGGCAGCAGGCTCCATCGCCATGGCTGTGCTCCCCGGGATATCAGGCTACATCGCCGCAATTGCCATGCTGACACCCGGCTATCAACTGTTCCAGGCGGCCAACAACACCGCCGTGATGGCGGATGTCCACGCCGACCAGCGGGGCGTCATTTCCGGCATGCTCAATCTGTCGCGAAATCTCGGGCTGATCACCGGCGCATCCGTGATGGGCGCCGTCTTCGCGTTCTCTTCGGGAACACCTGATATCACAGCAGCGCATCCCGAGGCCGTCACCTCAGGCATGCGGATGACCTTTGCCCTCGCAGCAGCGCTGATCATCGCCGCGCTCGCCATCGCGGCTGGGACTTACCGCCGCCGAACCAATTCCGAAGGCGCATGATCGGCGCCTGGTATGAACGTGCGAGCACAAGATGCCCGGATATCAACTGGACTCGAGCTTGCCGGTCCAGCGGTTTCGCCCCTTCCAATATGAGCACTCCGGGCAGGCCTCGCCGACCGGATAGTCGATTCCCTCCTCGTGGGGGCACCCGATGATTCCTTCCGTCATCACCACCGATTTCACTTCGTTTTCGCGCAGGAATGCGGCGATTTCGGCGATAACGGTCTCGTCCGTCCTGAGATCGCCGGTTTCGGCAAACCATCGGCGCAGATCGAGCGGATCCGCATGCAGCGCCGGCATGATGCTGACGGCGGCCTTGCTGGCGCGGCGGTTGTCGGGCCCACAAAAGGCGATCGTACCCATGGGGTAACCGCGGTTACCGCGCTTGCTCTTTTTCTCGAGCCATTTCCGTGGTTGCCAGCCTAATTTCATCGTCGCTGCTCGCTTTTTCAGTGGCTTGCTATTTTATTATCCAGCCTAATTCGCAGGGTAAAGTTCGGTAGCAATGAATATGGGCCGAGGATATGGCGGGCAAGCGACGATGGATCAGCATATCGCCGAGCGAGAAGATCGCCGCCTTGCCCGACAGCGAGAAGACAATGATGCTCGTCCGTCTGATCGAGGGCGATCCGCATGTGGCAAGCGAGTTGCAGAAAAGCGCCCGCAGCTTCTCCGCCGCGGCCTCCGCAGGCAAACCGGACGCCGCCCCGCCCACAGTCGCGGAACTGCAAACCCATGCCGGCGAGATTCGCCATATCCGCGAGCGCAAGGAAAACGAGTGGCTGGCGACAGAACGAAAAAAGCAGGAGGCAGAAGAGGCCCGCGCCCGCCGCGCGCGGCTCAATGCGATCATCCAGCGGGGCGATGCTGTCTGGCGCGAGATGGAGACCGAGATCGAGCGCCGCAACGCCTCCGGCTATGATAGCTCGCCGACCTGAAGACGATCGCCGAACAAAATGGCGGCACATCCGCCGCCTGCATTCGATCCGTGAACGCCACGCTCAGAAGGGGCTTCATCGACCGGCTGAACGCTTTCGGTTAGCCCGAGCGAGCGAAGCTCGGACCAAGGTCCGATCCATCCCGGACTTCATGCCCATAGCGACTCTCGGTTAATGCGATAGCTTCCTGCGCCATGTGCGGAGGTGTTCGGAGTTTTTGCTATGACTAAAATGATCGTTGCGGGGATGATACTGACGCCGCTTATCTTCTGGGGTTCTATTGGCGTCCTGATATACGCGTACTTCTCGTGAGGGCTGCCCGGCGAATCATCGACTGAGGTCGGCCGCGTCCCGCTTATCTGCCGATATGAGCGATGGTCGTGATTTCGACCAGGGCATCCGGCTTCACGAGGCCGCATTGGTATCATGGAATGAGAATAATTGAACCGCGCGTTCGGCGCGCTTCCATACTTTTGTGCACTTTGGCCGCATCGCTGACCCGTATTTGGAACATTCTACGCTTTGGCGATGCCGGAGCGATGGCGCGCCGAAGAGAATCCGGGCTGCCGCCTGGCCTCCGACAGGTCGGAATCAAATAGAGTGGCCACGGAAGATCGCAACGGCCGCAGTGACCAGCGCAGCATTGTCGTTCGCAATCATCCCATCCGGGAGGTGCTTGCCATCTTCCAGTCCGACACGGGTGGAGTAGCGCCGCTCGCGCGCCAACCTGACGAAGGGCCAGACGGTGTCATCGAAACCGTGCAGAAGAATGGGTCGATTGACCCGGCTATCCCTGAGCGCCTTGATGATGCCGTCCGCGATATCGCTTGCGCGCTGCAGATCCTGTTCGTCATCGAGCTCGATGAGCACGCGAAAGACCCGGTCATGATCTTCGCGGCTGATGTAGCGTTGCGCATCGGCGACCGATGCCAGGCCGACTTCAATGCCGACACCCTTCTGCCGGAGCAACTGGATCACGCCAGGCGCATCGTCCTCCGACAGGTTCACCGACGCATAATCCGGCAGGACGGACCAGCGGCGGATGGTTTCCCGCGTTTTCTCCCGATCACCTTCGATCCAGGCGCCGGTGGAGACGCCGATCAGCGTTCCTGGACAGACGCGGCGAATCGCAGCGACCGTGTCGTCGACGGCGGCAAGGCTCTCCTTGCCATCGGCTCCGCGCGCATGAACGTGGAGCTCCGCTGCGCCGGCAGCGACCGAAGCCGCGGCATCGCGCACCATGGCATCGATCGTTAGGGGAAGGAGCGGATGGAAATCGCTCGGACGTGCGCCGTTGATGCAAGCTTGAACGATCATAAAAAGAGCCTCGCGCTTGTTGGGCCGCTTAAGACGCCGGGCATCTCAAATTTGGAAACTCGAAGAGTTGAGGTGCTGCTGTGACAGTCGTTCCCCTTGTCGGCGATGTCATCTCTGGACGTCTTCGCGACGCCGACGAGAGGACGGCCACGTGATCTCGTGGCAGCGACGTGACGTCAATCTGCCGCCCGACCCCATTCTTAAGTTAATGGCGGTCGCGTCCTGCTGCAGCCTGTATATCATCTCATCGTCAACGGAAAGGAGCAGGCGCAAGATGCGGAACCGGCTCGCAATACTCAATCAGCAATTCCGTGAGGACCCGTATCTTCCGTGCGGGATGCTGACCTGGCGGGCGGATGACATATGCAGCCGCCGGGGGTGGTGGATAATGCGTCATGACCGGCACAAGCGCGCCGGAGATTATAAATTCATGGGTAAGGCAATCGGGCAGGTAAGCGATCCCGAGCCCTGCTGCCGCGGCGGCGACTAGTGCAGGGCCGTTGTCTGCTTTAAAGCGCCCCTGCGGACGAACCGTGATAATCTTGTCGCCATCCATGAGTTGCCAGGCTTCGGTGCCCTGCATGAGGGCCTCATGAGCGACGAGTTCCTCCGGCGTCTCGGGCGACCCATGCGCCTTGATATAGTCCGGGCTCGCGACGAGCTTCCCATAGAGTGGTCCGACGCGTCTTGCGATCAAGTTGGAGTCCTGAAGATAGCCAACGCGTATCGCACAGTCATAACCCTCTGTGATGAGATCGACGAAGCGATCACTGTAGCACGTGTGGATTTGGAGCTGGGGGTGGCGGCGCGCCATTTCGGCGAGGATGGGAGCGAAGTGAGTCTCGCCGAAGGAAAGTGGAACGGCAACTCGCAAGCGGCCGCGAAGGTCACCGGCGGGTAAGATCGTTTCCTTGGCCACGTCGATCTCGGCGCAGACTCTCGCTGCATAATCTCGGAACGTGGCCCCTGCTTCCGTGAGAGCGGCGCCCCGGGTGGTTCGTGCAAGAAGCTGGACACCAAGTTCCGCTTCAAGCCGGAAGAGCCGCCGACTGACGATTGACTTGGAGACGCCGAGCCGGAGCGCAGCCGGCGAAACTCCCCCGGCATCAGCCACTTCCACGAAGGTCTGCAGTTCTTCGATGTCCATTGGCGTTCCCCTTTTCGCGACACAGCTTGCCATAAAAGGGTGCTACCGCATCTCGAGTAGGAACGGCAATACTGCTTTCAGGCAACGTCGCCCCTGGCGCATGTCTCCCGCAAAACCAATGCCGCTCATGGGCGGCAGCAAAGGAAGTAATAATGACCTTTCGTAATGGCCTTGCTTCGCTTCTTCGCCCCGAAGATTCGGTACTCGTTCTGATCGACCACCAGCCATACCAGCTCACGAACCTGAACAGCCACGATCCGCAGGCAGTGGTCAACAACTCGACGGCCCTGGCGAAGGTCGCCAAGGCCTTCGGTGTCCCCACCATCCTGACGAGCGTGATCGCAGATCGGGGCGGGCTCCTCTTTCCGCAGATCACCGACGTGTTCCCGGGCCAGGAGGTGATCGACCGGACGTTCATCAACACCTGGGAGGATCGGAAGGTCGTGGACGCGGTCAAGGCGACGGGCCGCAAGCAGCTGATCATCGCCGGCCTGTGGACCGAGATCTGCGTCGCGATGCCGGTGATCCAGGCGCTCGGCGAAGGCTGGGATGTGACTGTCATCACCGACGCGTCGGGCGGGACTTCGGTCGAAGCCCACGAGGTTGCCATCCAGCGCATGATCGCGGCTGGCGCGAACATGATGACCTGGCTGGCGCTGGCCTCCGAATGGCAGCGCGACTGGGCCCGGACCGAGCACGCCGCAGAGTTGACGGAGGTGCTCAAGCAGCATGCCGCTGGTAGCGGCATCGCGTACCTCTGGGAGCAGCAGCTGCTCAACACGCCTGTACCGAGCAACGCAGGCTGATCTAAGCGGGGATGCAGAGATTCTCGAGCGACGCGTTGCGAAGGCTGACTGCTTATCGAGCCTCTTCATCCCCTCTCAATCGGAAGGCCGTCCATGCCTGGATGCTCGCGGTCGGCATGATCAACGACCATGAGCCGCAGTGCTTTCGAAGCGCATGCCAGCCAGCAATAAGCTCACCTTGGCAGATATGGTTCAGGCGCTACGAGATGCGCAAGTGGGGCTGCCACCTCACGAACTAGGGCTTTGCAGTCCCTTCCAGCCCCTCTTGTGTTTGGAGCAGAACTTGCGAACGCATTCGAAGGTGTCGGGCTTGTGGATTGCTCTCTGCGCATAATCCAGCAGTCTTTCGTTTCGCTCTATAGAGCCAAGAATGTCCTGAAGGAATGACCACCACCCGCGACCATACCAGCGGCGCGCCGGCTGGTGTTATTCTGGAAGCGCGCAGATGTTCATCGCAGGTTAATGCGTATTAACCCAAAATCGCAGCCTGAAAGGATGCGCCGATGAACATGCTTTTTTCCTCACTTGCAGCCATGATCTTGTCTGCCTCTTTCGCCCTGCCGCTGAACGCCGCGCCGATCGTCGTGCCGAACGCAGCACATATGCACACCCCCGACGTCGAGCAGATCAAACACCGTCGCCACGATAATGGGCATGCGTATGGCCACTGGAAGAAACAGCGGTACGCTTACCGCGACTGCCGGTATTACGGCTCGTGCTATCGTCCGCGGTACTACGGCAGTCGCAACTATTACAGCAGCCGCGACTATTACGGCTATCGCGACGATTACCCCTACCGTCGTCGGTCAGGTGTGACCGTGTATTTCGATTTTTAGTCGGCAGTGCCACGGACACCAACATTGGCGCGCCACAGTGCGCCTTCGGCCTCACGAGCTGCGCTGCCAGGAGATTAAGGGCAGGGATGGGGATTATCGGCAGTAGCCGCAGAACGGTCTTGGATAAAAAGAAAGGGCCGGGCGAATACTCGCGCCGACCCTTCTTTGATTGCGTCAGCACGGTGCCAGTACATCCGTGGTCACCAGCAAAAGCCATCTGATAGATTGAATTTATGCGCGTCGTGAATTTTCGCAAGGATTAGAGGGTGCTGATTTAGGGCTAGATGATGGAGGCGCAGTAACCACGGTACGACATAACCGGTGCTCCGCGCCCACATTGTCCTGTCCGTCCTAATCTGTGATCGCCTTTCCATGGACGAGCGAAGGGAATTTCTCCATGGAGACTACGTTGGAGGTTCTCACAACCAGGAAGTCTGGACGTGAGTTTCACCGGCACAGGCCCAATGAGGTGAAGGCGCGGATCGTTTCGGAGAGCCTTCGACCCGGCGCGGCGGTGCATGAAGTCGCCGAGCGCTATGGATTGCGGGCGAACCGCCTTTCGACTTGGCGCACGATGGTGCGGCAGGGCCTGAGGATGCGGTGGAGTTTGCAGCGGTGATTGTTGATCCGCCTGCTCCGGAGCCGCCGACCAAAGAGACCGGTCGCCCCGAGATCATAGTCGGTTCCGTTGACATGACGCTGGAGCGGAGAACTGGGCGATCATCGCCTCGCTCATCGAAACTTGCAAGCTGCATGCTGTCGATCCGCTCGCCTACCTGACCAGCACGCTCACCGCTATCATCAACGGTCATAAGCAGAGCCGGATCGACGAGCTTCTGCCGTGGAATTACAGGGCCGCGCCCAAGCTCAGCTAAGCCTATACGGGCGCTTCTCGTCCCTTGAATCAAAACCCTCACGGCAGATGGAACCGGCTTATGTCCACTGCATCAAGCGACGTCTCAATTGCTGACCCATCATCCTTATATACTTCCAGCTCATGGAGCTTACCCTCTACGACATGCAGAAGGACATTCACGGCAGGACGATAATCCACACCTTCCGTATCGAAGTAATATCCCTCCGTGGGAACCCGCTGTTGTACATTGGCGAGTGGACCGGACACCCTAAACTGGAGGCTACCTTCTGCGTCGATAGCTGACACTCTCGCTGTTTCCAACTGGCTGCGTAGAGCTTCCGCTCCAGGAAACTCTTTTGCCAGTAACAGCTCAATGAGCTGACGTTCGCTATTGGTCAGATCACGCCACGCCTGAGACAATGCTCGTCCTCCTGCAGGTTCGGCCATATTACACTCAGGAGACGCATTACCATATAGTCTGGGCCCTCAGTTCCCGCTGGTGGCGCATGACTGGCCTGAACCTCCCGTCAAGACAACGCTTATGGTACGACAAGGTGTACGACACGCGCTCTGAGGGCTCCAGCTTCAATGCCGATCCGTCCAGTAGATCATCGGGGCGACAGCAATACGGAAGCCCTACCACATCGCGGCGATGCCACTGAGATGGAACCTGCCGTTATGATAAGCGTGTAGTTCCGGGCGGAAATCGGAACTTATGCTAGAAAATCAATATGATGTGGCGGAAGAGGTGGGATTCGAACCCACGGTACGGTTTCCCGCACGCCGGTTTTCAAGACCGGTTCCTTAAACCACTCGGACACTCTTCCATCTGATTGAAAAGGTCGAGACACCAACATTCTGTTGATGTCTGTGAACCGGCCGTTGCTGCCGATTTGCTACCCAATCACTCAATGGCTGGCTTTCTAGCAGCTTTGAAAGCAGCGTCAACTTGCTCTGCAGCATTTGCCGGCATCCTTGGCGCGACGTGCGAACAAATTCGAGCGTGAGCCGGGGCAGGCCCGTTCCGCATATTGGAAATGACTCGCGTTCTCCCCGGCTTTAGCGTTTACTGTGCCGTACTGGCGGAGGAAGCAAACCATGGCCATGTATCTCACACGCTTCAGCTACACGCCCGAGACCTGGGCGCGAATGATCGAAAACCCCGAGGATCGCCGAGAGGCGGCGCGCAGTTACATTGAATCCGTCGGCGGAAAGCTGCATGGGTTCTGGTATGCCTTCGGCGAGCATGATGGTTGGAATTTGTGGGAGGCGCCTGATACCGTATCGATGGCGGCCGTCGCACTTGCGATCGGCGCAGGAGGCGCGCTCAGCTCTATGGAGACCACCGTCCTTCTCAGCGTTGAGGATACGATCGAAGCCTTGGAAAAGGCGAAGACGATTCGATATCGTCCACCGGCAGCGTAGGCGCGGTCCACCGCTTCCCATCGATGTTGAAGATGAGCGTTTCGCGCGTATCGTTCCCGGCGCAAGCTCTCTGTGAATTGCGCCGGCGACATAAGAGATTTAGTGTCCGTCAGATCCAAGGCCCTTGGGACCGTTGAGCTGGTTCATATCCTCACAGAGAGACCGGACCGCCTCCATCGTCGCGGCAAGCGCCGACATCAGGATTGCGATGTCGCTGTCGTTATCCAACTGGGTAAGCGCGCGAGATCTGGCGTGCAACTGCTGGCTGATCGTGTCGAGCTGCATAATGGTTTCATCGTTCATGGTGATCCTCCAAAGGTCTAACCTTCAAAGCCCGCGGCGGCCATTTCGTTCCCAGCCGTAGCGTCAAATACGCGATCCGCGTTGCATCACATCCAATCGGCGACGCCATTACCCAGGTTGCCGGCGATCGGCGGACAGCCTCAGCACTTTGAGGTTTCGGCAGCCTCGTTCAGTAAGGTTTTGAGGGTCTTGGCGAGATAGAAATTCGTGGAGGGATCATTGGTCATCGTCTTGCGCCATGGGCGGGGACCCTCCGCCGCGGCGTTGACGGATGATGAGGCTGTCATCACCATCAGCAAGATCAAGTACTTGAAAATTTGACCCATTCTTATGCACCAACCGGGATGCCGTGCCGCTCGTGAAGCACGCGCAGGCCGTGTTTCAATATGGAGCTTTGGCAGCGTTCGGAAGCGCCTAGATGTTCACCATATGCCCCGGATCGGCACGTTGATTTCTGGCCCTATTGCGGCGATGGAATGGCAGGCGGGGAGGGTTCGCGTTAGTAATTTATAAACCATAATTATTAGAATTGTCGCTATCGCCGCGAAATTGTTCGTAAAATTGCCACGAACTTAGCAAGATTAAAGCCTCATTAGGCGGGCGGGAATAAGGCGTTGTTGGCCCAAGATGGGGCAAGGTTCCTTAACCATAACGATCTTTGAGCGGCGTGGGGCACATGAAACTGGAATACGGGGCGGCGTCTTTCGCAACGGCAGCACGGTGGCTGGCGATCTCGGCGATGTGTGCGACGGTTGCGGCTTGCGGCACGACGCAGGCGGTGCCGAAGAAAAAAGCCCACGGCAAAGAATATTTCTCCGAATCCGAATATGGCGTGAAGGCGAGCCCGCGGGTCGCCACCGGCAACAATATCCCGAAGGGCGGCGGCCGCTACATCGTCGGCAACCCCTACGAGGTGAAGGGCAAGTGGTATTACCCGAAGGAAGACTTCGCCTATAGCAAGGTCGGCGTCGCCTCCTGGTATGGTTCTGCCTTTCACGGGCGCCTGACGGCGAACGGCGAAGTTTATGACCAGATGCATCTTTCCGCCGCGCATCCGACCTTCCCGCTGCCGAGCTATGCGCGCGTCACCAATCTCGAAAGTGGTTCCTCGGTCATCGTGCGCGTCAACGATCGCGGTCCCTATCACGAAGGCCGCATAATCGATCTTTCCAACAAGACGGCCGACATGCTGGACCTGCAGCACAGCGGCACCGGCAAGGTGCGCGTGCAATATGTCGGCCGCGCCCGCATGGACGGGCACGACATGCCCTATCTGATGGCCTCCTACGCGCCGAAGGGCAGCCGCATTCCCGGCGTCAACCCGGAAGGCCAGATCGCAACCGGCGTGATGGTCGCCTCCAACAGCCGCAAGATCACCCGCGACCAGTTGCAGCGTTCGGAAAGCTACGAGACGCCGGCCAACGTGCCGGTGCCGAGGTCGGCCACCTCCTATGCCGGCTCGACGCCGAGCGCGCGCTACAATGCGGCACCGGCCGCATCACCCGCTCTGGCACCGGCTGCCCATGTTCTGGTGGCGCCATCAGCGCCGTCCTTCAACAATGGCGCTCAGGCGATGGACCAGATGGTCGTGCTGCCTGAGATCGGTCCGATGCCCTACGAGCGGCCCCAGAATTCGCTGGCGCTTGGCTACCAGAACGAAGAGGTGAAGACGGTGACCGTCGATCTCGCCTTCGACGCGGTGATGGTGCGCAATGACGGGCTGACCCAAGAGTCCATCCTTGCCTCGGCCAAGCGTCAGCAGGCAAAGTTCGCCGCGCGCTGAACTGGCAATTGCATCGGATTTCCCCGCGTTCTAACCTCCTGAAATACGCCGCTCGATCAATGGAAATTGCGATGCTGAAGCCCGCGCTTCGCCTGCTTGCATGCCTGATGCCGTTCGCCACCGGAGCCTTTGCAGCCGATGGCGGTGCCGCCGGTTTCGCCACCAAGGCGGCGCAGGCCTATATGATCGAGGCAGCCACCGGCACGGTGCTTCTCGCCAAGAACGAGGACCAGAGTTTTTCGCCGGCTTCGCTCGCCAAGCTGATGACGATGGATCTGGTCTTCGAGGCGGTGACGAAGGGCCAGATCACGTTCGATACCGAATATCCCGTTTCAGAATATGCCTGGCGGACAGGCGGCGCACCGTCGCGGACCGCAACGATGTTTGCCAGCCTGAAATCGCGCGTGCGCGTCGAGGACCTGATCAAGGGTGTCGCCATCCAGGGCGCCAATGACAGCTGCATCATCCTCGCCGAGGGCATGGCCGGAAGCGAGCAGCAATTTGCCGTGTCGATGACGCGGCGCGCCCGCGAACTCGGCATGGAGAAGGCGGAGTTCGGCAATTCCACCGGCCTTCCCGATGGCAAGAGCAAGGTGACGGCACGCGAGATGGTGACGCTCGCCGCCGCCCTTCAGCAGACCTATCCGAACCTATATCCCTATTTCGCGCAGCCGGATTTTGAGTGGAACAAGATCTTCCAGCGCAACCGCAACCCGTTGCTCGGGCTCGATCTCGGCGCCGATGGGCTGGCGACGGGCTTTACCGAGGGCGAGGGCTATTCGATCGTCGCTTCGGTTAAGCGTGACGGCAGGCGGCTGTTTGTGGCGCTTGCCGGCATCGCCTCCGACAAGGAGCGAACTGAGGAAGCCAAGCGCGTACTCGAATGGGGGCTGACGGCCTTTGAGAACCGGCAGATCTTCGGCGAGAAGGAAGTGATCGGCGCCGCCAGCGTCTATGGTGGCACGGCGCGCACCGTCGATCTCGTCGCCAAGGCGCCGGTCAGCGTCTATATTCCGATCAGCAATCCCGATCGTCTGTCGGCGCGCATCATCTATCGCTGGCCGCTGACGGCGCCGGTCACGCCGGATACCCAGGCAGGCACGCTGAGGATTTTCGCCGGCAGCCGGCTGCTCAGGGAAGTGCCGCTTTATACCGTGCAGGCGGTCGGCGAGGGCTCGCTCAGCAGCCGGGCGGTCGACGCCATGCTGGAACTCGGCGAATCGCTGTTCTTCTCCTGGCTCTGGGACAAGCCCGCGCCCGTCTGACGAGCTGTTTCCAATGCAATTTGCCGGGAAAGGTGAAACTGTCGCCGCGGCGAAAGGTTTTCCTCCCTGATATCTTCGGATAGATAGAAGGAGCGGGGCGCGTGCGGCGCCTGGAATGCGGGAAGTTGTCATTGTCATCCGGTACGGGATTGTTCGTTACGTTTGAAGGCGGGGAAGGTGCTGGGAAATCCACGCAGATCCGCCGCCTCGCCGAGGCGCTGAAGGGCGAAGGTCACGACGTGCTGATGACGCGCGAACCAGGCGGATCGCCGGGAGCCGAAGCCGTGCGCCATGTGCTGCTGTCGGGGGCTGCCGAAGCCTTCGGTACGCGGATGGAGGCGATCCTCTTTGCGGCGGCGCGCAACGACCATGTCGAAGAGGTGATCCGGCCGGCCCTGGCCGCAGGCAAGGTCGTGCTCTGCGACCGCTTCATGGATTCCTCCCGCGTCTATCAGGGCATCACCGGCAATCTCGAGCCCGATTTCATCGAGACGCTGCAGCGCATCGCCATCAACGGCGTCATGCCGGATTGCACCGTGATCCTCGACATCCCCGCCAAGGTCGGGCTGGAGCGCGCGCAGAAGCGCGCCGCGGCCGACGGTCCCGATCGCTTCGAGAAGGAGCGGCTGGAAACGCACGAGAAACGGCGCGAGGCCTTTCTCGATATCGCCGCCCGCGAGCCGGAGCGCTGCCACGTGGTCAACGCGATGCAGACGGAGGAGGCGATCGCCGCCGAGATCCTGGCGATCATCAAGCAGCTGCTGTCGCCGGCAGGCCATGCCCGAATGCCGGAAGCCGCCCATCATGAGTGAGGCCCATCATGAGTGAGGACAGGCCCGGCCTGCTCGACGGTGCCATCTGGCCGGGGGAAAATACCAGGCTGTTCGGGCATAAGGAGGCGGAAGCCTTTCTTGCGCAGTCCTATCGGTCCGGCAAGGGCCACCACGCCATCCTGATCGAGGGGCCGGAAGGCATCGGCAAGGCGACGCTCGCCTTCCGCTTTGCCAATCACGTGCTCTCGCATCCCGATCCCGAGACAGCGCCGGAGACGATCGGCGATCCGGATCCTGCCTCTCCCGTCAGCCGGCAGATCGCGTCGGGCGCCTCGCATAATCTGCTGCACCTTGCCCGGCCGGTGGACGAAAAGACCGGCAAGGTGAAATCGGCGATCACCGTCGACGAGGTGCGCCGCGCCGGCAAGTTCTTCTCGCAGACCTCAGGCACCGGCAACTGGCGGATCGTCATCATCGATCCTGCCGACGACATGAACCGCAATGCGGCCAACGCCATCCTGAAGATTCTGGAAGAACCGCCGAAGCGGGCGCTGTTCCTGGTGCTGTCGCATGCGCCAGGACGGCTGCTGCCGACGATCCGCTCGCGTTGCTTGCCGCTGAAGCTGGCGCCACTTGCCGATGACGCGCTCGTCGCCGCCCTTGCCCATCTCGGCATATCAGGCGAGGGCGGGGCAGTGCTTTCGGCCGCCAAGGGCAGCGTCGGCGAGGCGCTGAAACTGCTGAACTATGGCGGCGGCGAGATCATCGCCGCTTATGACGAGATGCTTGCCGCCGAGGGGCCGACGGCCCGCAAGGCGATGCATCGGCTGGCCGACGCGCTTTCGGGCCGGGAAAGCGACACGATCTTCGATTTCTTCGTCAGCCATGTCGGCGACGACATCATGAACCGGGCGCGCGCGGCGGCCGGCGAGGGGCAGATCGCCGCGGCGGAGAGGCTGGCGCGGCTCTATTCCGAGATCACCGAACGACTCACCATTTCCGATGGCTACAATCTCGACCGCAAGCAGACGATCATCAGCATCCTTGCCGATATCAAGCAGCCGGGCCTTTAAAGCGCGTCACCGCTGACACTTTCCGGCACAGCGCTTTGATCAGCCGGTCAGCAGCTTCAGTGCGACGACGGCAAGCGTGGCGGCAAGGACGATGCGGATGGTGCGTTCGTGCAGCTTCGGTGCCAGAAGGCTGCCGATGATGATGCCGGGGATAGAGCCGATCAACAAGGCAAGCAGCATCGGCCAGTCGATCTCGCCGATCAGCCAATAGCCCGTGCCGCCGATCAAGGTGAGCGGTACCGCATGAACGATATCGGAACCGACGATCTCGCGCACATCGAGCCGGGGATAGAGGACCAGCAGGATCGTCACCCCCAGCGCGCCGGCGCCGACCGAGGTCAAGGTGACGAGGACGCCGAGAACGAATCCGAGAATGACGGTGAGGGCGAGGATGGTCGTCGGCTTCGGCGGCGTGCGATCACCGATGGCGCGCCGCGCCAATTCGAGGATCGGGCCACGGAAGACCAGCATGATCGCGGTCATGACGAGCAGCCAGCCGAGTGCCGTGGTGATCGTGTTGGTCACGCCGATGCTTTTGCGATCGACGCCGGCCAGCAGCCAGAGCATCAGCAGGGCGGCCGGCAGGCTGCCGGCTGCGAGGCTGCCGACGATCTTCCAGTTGACGCGCCCATGCATGCCGTGAACGGCCGTGCCTGCCGTCTTGGTGATCGCCGCATAAAGAAGATCGGTGCCGACGGCTGTCGCGGGATGGACGCCGAAGAGCAGCACCAGAAGGGGCGTCATCAGCGAACCGCCGCCAACGCCGGTGATGCCGACGAGGGCGCCGACGAACAGGCCGGAAAGCGAATAGAGCGGCTCGAATGTCAAGCAGGCGCCCCCGCCGGCGCGCGGCCACGACCATTCCGGTAGATGAAAACTTGCACTTCGTTCTTGTCCCGCCCTCTTTCTCATGACCGGTAGATTGGGCGAGAAGCTGAGTCAAGTTCACGCCGCTATCGTCCCGGAAATCATCGACAACTGGAAAGTTGAGGTTTCGCTTGACGATGACATGCGCTAAGAGCGGCTGACCATTTTTATAGAGTTAGCCGGACATTGGCCGCCATGACAGACAAGACACCCTTCTACATCACCACCGCGATTTCCTACCCTAACGGCAAGCCGCATATCGGCCATGCCTATGAGCTGATTGCGACGGATGCGATGGCGCGCTACCAGCGCCTGGACGGCAAGGATGTGTTCTTCCTGACGGGCACCGACGAACATGGCCAGAAGATGCAGCAGACGGCGCGCGCCGAGGGGATCACTGCGCAAGCGCTTGCCGACCGCAACTCCGGCGAATTCCAGGCGATGGCGACGCTGCTCAACGCCTCGAACGATGACTTCATCCGCACCACGCAGGAGCGTCATCACGAGACGTCGCGGAACATCTGGAAGCTGATGGCCGACAATGGCGACATCTACAAGGACAGCTATGCCGGCTGGTATTCGGTGCGCGACGAGGCCTATTACCAGGAAAACGAGACGGAACTGCGCGCTGACGGCGTGCGCTACGGGCCGCAGGGCACGCCGGTCGAGTGGGTGGAAGAGGCAAGTTATTTCTTCAAGCTCTCCGAATATCAGGAGAAGCTGCTTGCCCATTACGAAGAAAACCCTGATTTCATCGGCCCAGCCGAGCGCCGCAACGAAGTGATCTCCTTCGTCAAGTCAGGCCTCAAGGACCTCTCGGTCTCGCGCACGACCTTCGACTGGGGCATCAAGGTGCCGAACGATCCGGCCCATGTCATGTATGTCTGGGTCGATGCGCTGACCAACTACATCACCGCAACAGGCTATATCGAGGACAGGAACGGCCCGCGGGCGAAATACTGGCCGGCCGACGTGCACATCATCGGCAAGGACATCATTCGCTTTCACGCCGTCTACTGGCCGGCCTTCCTGATGTCGGCGAAGCTGCCGCTGCCGAAGCGGGTTTTTGCCCACGGCTTCCTGCTCAACAAGGGCGAGAAAATGTCGAAGTCGCTTGGCAACGTCGTCGATCCGGTCAACCTGGTGAACCATTTCGGCCTCGACCAGGTGCGTTACTTCTTCCTGCGCGAAGTGTCCTTCGGCCAGGACGGCAGCTATAGCGAAGAAGCGATCGGCACCCGCATCAACTCGGACCTCGCCAACGGTATCGGCAATCTCGCCAGCCGCTCGCTGTCGATGATCGTCAAGAATTGCGACGGCAAGATCCCGGAACACGGGGCGCTCAGCGACGAGGACAAGGCTATGCTGGCTGAGGTCGATGCGCTGCATGCTTCGACCCGCGAGGACATGGGCAAGCAGCAGATCCACCGGGCGCTCGCCTCGATCATTTCGGTCGTTTCCGAGACCGACCGTTATTTCGCCGGCCAGGCGCCGTGGGCGCTGAAGAAGACCGATCCCGAGCGCATGGGCACGGTGCTTTATGTGACTGCAGAAGTCGTGCGCCAGATCGCCATCCTGCTGCAGCCCTTCATGCCGGAATCTTCGGCCAAACTGCTCGATCTGGTCGCAGCCCCCGACGACAAGCGCGACTTCGCCGCTCTTGGGCAAGCCGGCCGTCTCGTTGCCGGAACGGCACTCGAAGCGCCGACGCCAGTCTTCCCGCGTTACGTGGCTCCGGAGGCTTGAGGCCGTGCTGATCGATACGCATTGCCATCTTGATTTCGCCGACTTCGAGGCGGAGCGGGACGAGATCGTCGCGCGCGCCCATCAGGCCGGTGTGGCGCAGATGGTGACGATCTCGACGCGGGTGCGCAAGCTCGACGGGTTACTTGCGATCACAGAGAAATATCCTTCGGTGTTCTGCTCGGTGGGCACGCATCCGAACAATGCCGACGAAGAGCTGGATATTGAGACGGAAGAGCTGGTGCGGCTCGCCAATGCCCATGAGAAGGTGGTCGCGATCGGCGAGGCCGGTCTCGACTATTTCTACGACACACAGAAACCTGAGGATCAGCAGACCGGCTTTCGCCGCCATATCGCGGCGGCGCGCGAGACCCAGCTGCCGCTCGTCATCCACAGCCGCAGCGCCGACGAGGACATGGCTGAGATACTGACCGAGGAAAGCGGGAAGGGGGCCTTCCCCTTCATTCTCCACTGCTTCTCCGCAGGCCCGGAACTTGCCAAGACCGGCGTCGCGCTCGGCGGCTATATCTCCTTCTCGGGCATCCTGACCTTCCCGAAGTCGGACGAGCTGCGCGAGATCGCCAAGACGATCCCGCTTGATCGGCTGCTTGTGGAAACGGACGCGCCCTATCTCGCGCCGAAGCGCTGGCGCGGCAAGCGCAACGAGCCGTCCTATGTCGTCAACACGGCCGAGGTGCTCGCCGATACGATCGGCCTTGCCACCGAAGAGGTCGCGCGGATCACGACGGAGAACGCTTTCCGGCTGTTCTCGAAGATGCCGAGGATCTAGCGGCGTGCTCTACCGACGGCGTTTCACCATTCTCGGCTGTTCGTCGTCACCGGGCGTGCCGCGCATCACCGGCGACTGGGGCGCCTGCAATCCCGACAATCCGAAGAACCGGCGCACGCGCGCTGCTTTCATGGTGCAGCAATTCGCGCCCGATGGCGGTGTCACCACCGTCGTCATCGACACCGGGCCGGATTTTCGCGAGCAGATGATCAGGGCAGGGGCCGACCATGTCGATGCCGTGCTCTACAGCCATCCGCATGCGGATCATATTCATGGCATCGACGATCTGCGCGGCTATTTTCATAATACCCGCCGCCGGGTGCCGATCTTTGCCGACCAATTTACCATGGACAGATTGCGGGAAGCCTTCGGCTATTGCCTGGAAACGCCGCCGGGCAGCAATTACCCGCCGATCGTGCTGCCGATCGTCATCGAAAACCTCGACGCGCCCGTCGAAATTCATGGTCCCGGCGGAATGATCGCCTTCCATCCGCATATCCAGCAGCATGGCGACATCCATTCGCTCGGCTTCCGCATCGGGGATGTGGCTTATTGCAGCGATATCAGCGATTTCCCGCCGCAGACCGTCGAGAAGCTTCAAAATCTCGACATGCTGATTATCGACGCACTGCAATATACCTACCATCCGAGCCATCTGTCGCTGGAACAGTCGCTCGACTGGATCGGCCGGCTGAAGCCCAAACGGGCGATCCTCACCCATATGCACACGCCGCTCGACTACGATGTGGTGATGGCTGAGACGCCGGACCATGTGGTGCCGGCGTATGACCAGATGAGTTTTGAGACCGAGGTCAGGCTCTAAAGCTTGAACCCGCTCGCTTGCACGTAGGGCAGCAGTTCGACGCCGCCGCGATGGATCATGTCGAGCGAGACATAGAGGATGATCAGCAGGCCGACATAGGCGATCCAGCGATGGTTGGAGAGCAGGCGGGCGATCAGGTTTGCGGCAATACCCATCAGCGCGATCGACAGGGCAAGACCGATGACCAGCACGCTCGGATGTTCGCGCGCAGCACCGGCAACGGCCAGCACGTTGTCGAGGGACATCGAGACGTCGGCAATGACGATCTGGGTCGCCGCCTGGAAGAAGGTCTTTTTCGGCGCGCCTTCGCCACCCACCGCTCCGTGATTCTCGCCATGGCCGGCGCGAAGCTCACGCCACATCTTCCAGCAGACCCAGAGCAGCAGCAGGCCGCCGGCCAGCAGCAGGCCGACGATCGCCAGCAGATAGACTGCGACGCTGGCAAAGAGAATACGCAGAACGGTCGCGGCCACAATGCCGACGATGATCGCCTTGCGGCGCTGCGTCGCCTCGAGGCCGGCAGCGGCAAGACCGATAACCACGGCGTTGTCGCCGGCGAGAACGAGGTCGATAGCAATGACCTGCAGCAAAGCCGTCAGACCGGCTGCCGTAAACATGTCCATATGAATTATCCCCAATGCGTCAAAGCCGTGCTAGCGTCTCGAAGGTTTGACGTCAACCGCTGAGAGATTTCGCAAGCGGCGTAATTTGCGAGTCTGCGCGCCGAAAAGGCAGGCGGCGATGAAACAGCAGGCGATACGGCGGAGCATCGCCATTCCCCTGGAACATTCAACTCAGCCGCCGGTTCTTCAAGTCAGGAAACCAGACTTCGGCCAAACTTCGGATTGGCGGCTGGATCCAGACATCGAGAGGACAGTTCCATGGGCAGCATTTACAATGATACCAACCCGGCCTTTTCAGGCCCGACAGGCGGCAGCAGCCTTGCCGCATTTTTTGACAACCGATCGGACGCCGAATCCGCCGTCTCCCGTCTTGAGGACGCAGGCGTGCCGGTTGCGAGAATAAGGCTGATGCCCGGATATGAGGCGGGCGCAAAAAATACCGGCGCGATGAGCGAAGACCGCAGCGGCTTCTTCGACGCGCTGGCAGACTTCTTCTTCCCCGACGAGGATCGTGCGGTCTATGCAGAAGGGTTGCGGCGAGGCGGTTTCCTCGTTCAGGTCAATGATGTCGATGACGCGCTCTACGAGACCGTCCACGATATTCTGGACGACGAGGGCAGCATCGACATGGATGAGCGCGCGGATCTCTGGTCGTTGGAGGACAGACAGCAAGGCGCGTCCAATACCGGTTTTGCCGGATCGGCGCATGGCGGCAAAGCCTCGGAAGACCTCGCCGTGTCCGAGAGCGCATTCGACGATGCGCGCCCGGTGGCAATGCGGGACACCGCGCATGGAAGCGCCAAGGTGCGTGCCTATACCTTGCCCGACCCTGGCACCCCGTCATCGGACGAAACCAATCGCCAATCCCAAGGCCAGTCCCAAACCCAATCGCAAGGCGGATCTCATCAGAGCCAGGGTTTCCGACGCGACCATTGATATCACGAGGCCCGGCCGCAATGCCGGGCCTCATTTCTTCTCGCTCAACTATTCGAGGACATGTCGATGCAATCATCCATCAACCGCCACGGCCTTGCGCCTGACCCCGACGAACTGATCGCGGAAGGTGATCCGCCCTTCGCCGACACAGCGGAGCAGACGGCGCGTGAGAAGGCCGACGAGAGCCTGAACGCCCTGCAGCATGAGGTCAGGCTGCTGAATGCCCGCATAGGCGTGCTGCGCGAGGATGCCGAAGCGGCGCTGAAAGCCAAGGCGGTATCGGTCGATGCAAGCGCTCATGTCCAGCTTGGCGATTATCCCTGGCTGAAACTTGCCGCGGCGATCGGCGCAACCTTCATTGCAGCCAGGCTGGTTCGGCGTCTTCCGCTCGGCGTCCTGCTTGCGGGATTTGCCGGTCATATCCAGGAGGATAGACGGCAGTGACGGAGGTGAGAGCCTGATTGCCAACGCCGCCCTTCAGCGTGACATGCTTTGAGAGCTACCAGTGCGCCGAAGGAATCAATGAACCTGCACGGTGTCCGATGGCATCGGCTTGGCAAGCTCCTTGAGAATCGCTTCAAGCGCATCGGCCGTCGCCTGCAGGCCGGATGACCGCGCAATTTTCAGTGCCGCCCTGCAGTGAGCAGATAATTCGTCCTGCTGGGCGTGATCATTCGTCGGAAATACGATGCCCGCATATTGCGACGGGTTTCCGGCTTCATCCCTGAAGCATCGGCCAAAGGCAGCCACGGCTACTATTTGCCCGCTTCGATCAAATACACGATAATCACAGCGATACGGATTTCCTGTGATCACCGATTCTGAAATCGCCTTGGCCACAGATGGCTTGTCGTCCGGGTGAATCCGGTCGAGGTACCGTATGACCGGCAGCCCCGTGAGGGTCTGTTCCGGATCAAGCCCAAAGAGGTTTGCCAGCGCCGAATCCGCATAAACCTTGTCGGTCGCCAATTCCCAGGTGAAAATGCCAGGCTCTTCGGCAACGGAAAATTCGGACGTGCCGATGCTGTCGACAAGGTTCATTCCACATCCACATTCTGCGCGCCACTGCTACTGGTCGATCAAGTCACCTGACTCTTGAGAGAATACGACGTGCTCGACGATTTCGCCGCCGATCTTACTGCATAATTCCTCAAATCGGAATCGATTTAAGGATTCTTCGCCTGGCAGTAACCCACGCCTGATGGATTCGATCTGTGCCGGATCAATGGTAAGTTTGCCACCGAAGCCCCGCGCGAAAGACGGCCCGAGACCGCCACATAAGCTCGCCGCGCGCAGCCAGCAGCCGTCGGTTTCTTGACGAGTAAGGCGAAGGTGTGCTCCACCTCGGCTTCGACGTTCCACAATGCGACGAAGCTGACAAGACCGGCGCGAAGGGTTGACGGAAATCATGACGAAAATCGATCTCAATTCTGATCTGGGGGAGGCGTTTGGACCCTGGCGCATGGGCGACGACAAGGCGATCCTTGACGTCGTCACCAGTGCGAACATTGCATGTGGCGGTCATGCCGGAGATCCGGCGACCATGGTGGAGACGCTTGCCCTGGCAAGCGAGCGGGGTGTCGTCGCCGGAGCCCATCCGGGCTTTGCAGATCGCGAGGGCTTCGGACGACGCCTGATCCCCTTAAGCATCCGGGAAGTGGAGCAGCTTGTCGCAACGCAAACAGGTGCGCTGATGGGAGCTGCGGCTTTGGCGGGCGCCCGAGTCCGTTACATCAAGGCGCACGGCGCACTCGCCAATTGGGCGGCCGACGAACGGCCGGTCGCCGACGCCATCATCCGTGCCACCCGAGCAGTCTCGCCGGAACTTGCCATACTGGCGATTTCCGGGACAGAGCTGGAGCATGCGGCCCGCGATGCCGGCATGACCGTCTTCAGCGAGATTTTTGCTGACCGTGGCTACCTCTCCACGGGCCGGCTCGTTCCGCGCAACTTGCCGGGAGCGATGATCGATGATCCCGTGGAGGCAGCATCGAGATTGATCGAGTACCTGTCCAGCGGCCTCATGCCGACGGTCGACGGCGTTCCGATCCCTCTCGATGCGCACTCGATCTGCGTTCACGGGGACAGCCCAGGAGCGCTCGCCATGGCCGTCCACGTGCGCCAGGAATTGCAAAAGGCAGGCATCGAGGTGGCACCATTCCTCCAACCGACTAAGGAAAACAGGTGATGGCCAAAGGCCATCCTATCCCCGAGGTTACCGTCACCGATCCGGACGCCTACGGGACCTGCGCGCGGGCCGCGGATGCGGATTTCATTCTGATCGAAGGTGCCGACTGATTTGTCACAGGACCCATCCGCAGCGTCCGGCAGCGTTCCGAATTACCATCCGGTGGGCGGCCACGCGGTGCTCGTCGAATTCGGCGCGAGCATCGATAAACGGATCCACGATCAGGTCGTCAAGCTGGATGCCGCCTTGAAGGCGGCACCCTTTCCAGGATTCGTCGAAGCCGTTCCGGCCTACGCCAGCATTCTCGTATGCTTCGATCCGCTCGTGGCCGATCACCGGACGACGGAGGCGGCCATTGCCGAGCTTCTGGCGGTTGAGGTTCCAGAGACGATCGGAGCGATGCGTGAAGTCGAAGTCTGCTACGATCCTGATCTTGCGCCCGATCTTGCCGCCGTCGCCGAGGCATGCGGATTATCGCCGGAAGAACTTATATCCGCCCATCTCTCCGGCGACTACAGCGTCTTCATGTACGGCTTCGCTCCAGGATATGCTTACCTTGCAGGCGTGCCCAAAGCCATTCAGCAGCCGAGGAAGCCTGCGCCTGTTCGCGGCATCGCCGCCGGAAGCGTGCTGATCGCCGGTCCGCAGTGCCTGGTGAGCACGCTCACCATGCCGACCGGCTGGTGGATCATCGGCCGCTCGCCGACGAAGATCCTCGACGCCGCTTCCAACGACCGTCCGTTCCTTTTCGACGTCGGCGACGCGGTGCGTTTCCGCCGCATATCGAGGGCGGAATTCGACGCGAGGTGCCCCGCATGAGCGAAGCTGTCCTTGCAATCAACTTCGCGGGTCCTCACGTCGCTGTCCAGGACGGAGGACGTCATGGATTGATGCGATATGGCGTTCCGGCCTCCGGTCCGATGGACAGGACCTCGTTTGCCGCCGCCAACGCCGCCGTCGGCAATCCTGCAGGTCAGCCGGCAATCGAAGTCTCCATGGGCGGCATGGTTCTCGACTGCCTGTCGGGGGACGTTACATTCGCCGTCGCCGGAGGAGGCTTCATCGTAGAGCATGCCGGCGACAAGCGCGGCGCATGGATGGTCGCCACCTTGAGGGCCGGGGAGCGGCTGGCGATCCGTTCGGGATACTGGGGAAGCTGGACGTATCTAGCCTTCGCCGGTCATATCGAGGCGAAGACCTGGCTGGGCAGCATGTCGACGCACAGTCTATCCGGCCTCGGCGGCGGGCGACTTGCAGCCGGACAGACAATCACCGTAACGGATCCGGAAGTACGAGACGATCGACATGGTCCGATCATATGTCCGGTCATCGCAAGACCGCGATCCGAGCTGCGTGTGGTGGTCGGTCCGCAGGATCGATTCTTCTCGAAAGAAACCTTGTCGAATTTCCTTTCATCGCCTTTCCGCCTGAGCGACGCTTATGACCGCATGGGCGTACGCCTCCAAGGTCCGTCGCTTGCGCCAAGCGTCGCGCTGGACATGCCGTCGGAAGCGATCGTGCGGGGCTCGGTGCAGGTTGCCGGAGACGGTGTTCCCACCATTCTGCTGGCCGACCACCAGACGACCGGAGGATATCCCAAGATCGCCACGGTGGTGGATTCGGATCTGGACGCCTTCGTCCAGCTGCGCCCACGCGACCATGTCGGTTTCCTGGCCGTGACGCCGCAGCAGGCGATCGAGCAAATTCGGCTTCGGGTTTCGACGACCTCCCGTTACCTCGCGGCGGTCCGCGAGGGGACTTGGAAGACCCGAATATAGGCTGATGAACTGAAGGGCAGGGCGGCGATAGACGCTTGGAGCTGCCACCAGCTCGAAGTACTGTTCAGGAAAATCCAGATTCAGTTCGGGGGCACCATGGATTTTCTCAACGTCGCGGCGATCGCTTTCTTCCTTCTCGTCTGGGTGGCGGTCGAGCCTTTGATGGCAGCAGGGTGGCCGCGACGGAACGATAGCCTTTCCGTTGATATGGTGCGCGTTCGCGCGGCCTGGATGCGCGAGGTTCTGACGCGCGACAACAATTTCATCGGAGATGCCGCGATCCTCGGACACACGATCAATTCGGCATCCTTCTTCGGCTCCGCCAATCTCATCGTCATCGTCGGGCTGAGCGGCGCGCTGTTCATGGAGCCGAACTATGGATCGGGTGGCCTGATCACGATGTTTGCGGCCCAGGATCCGGCGTGGTTTTTCCAATGCAAGGTCCTCCTGATCATGGCGACCCTGCTGCGAGGACTATCCGATTTCATCTGGGCGGTCCGGCAGATCAACTACTGCCTGGCGGCGATCGGGGCGAGCCCATCCCGCGATGAGGAGAGGGACATTGCCGGCTGGACGAACGCCCTGACCCTGGTTTTGAACCCTGCACTTCGATCGTTCAGCGTCGGCGTCCGGTCTTATTACTTCACCTTCGCGGCCGCTTTCTGGTTTCTCGGGCCAATCCCTTTCGCTGTTGCCACCATCCTCAGCGTCGGCGTGTTGATCTGGCGTCAATCCTGGTCGGATGCTGCAAAAGGGATCATGGCCATACGGAAGCTGCTTGATTAGAGCATAGGGCGGTCACTTCGCTGCCTGGGAGGAGCCTGAACTCTTCTGTCAGGAGATCAGGGAGGCCTTCAGAAGCTTGCGGTCTTGACGCCGCCTAGAACAGGATGATTTTAGGCCGGGTCGGCCTAAAATCTGAATCCTGTTCTACATTATATAGTCAGAGCATGATGTCGTCCGAAAACCGCTCACACTTTTCGGCGTCATGCTCTAGCCTTTGGTTCGCAGTCTGCGTCCCCGAGACCGGTTCGTCGATTGACGTTGGTCGTGCAACGCTTCACAAAGTCCGAAGTTTCGACCAACCCAGCAAAAGCGACGACACCGTCGCGGGGACCACGGCCACATGCGCATCATCGATGACCGTCATCGCCTCCGCAGAGTGTGCGGATACCTGACGCTGGTACTTTCAACGCTTCTGCTCGCGAGTGCAAACCCCGCCTCGGCGGCTGAGCCGACCAATTCCTCGGCGCCAATCCGGGTTATCATCGAATTGCCGAATGATGATTCCGGACGAGCGCTGATGAATCGGATCGTCCCTGGCAATCAGGAACCGGCGCAGCCAGTAGTAGTCTCGCAAGAGGCGGCACCGACATCGATTGCAACGTCACTACAGGATTTGCGCCAGAGGCTGCTCACACTTGTCGACGCCGTTCCGACCCTCCCAGGGCAGATCCAGTCGGCGATCCGGGTCTTCCAAACGGATGATCGTATCGAGCCTGTCGGCCTGATCTTGGCGGTCATACTCTTCGTCGCAGGCGGGTTTGTTGCCCAGCGCCTTGCCTGGTGGTCAGGGCGAGGGCTGCTCCATTTTGTGCTGAACGCACCCGCCGACACTGTCCGGCAGCGGATCAAGCTCCACGCCGCCCGGCTTTCAATGGGTCTTCTCGCCTTGGTCGGTTACCTGATCGGAAGCCTCGGCGCGTTTATCCTCTTTCCATGGCCTGCCGTATTTCGCGATATCGCACTCATTCTGCTGTCAGCCGCGCTCATGGTGCGCCTTGGCGTGCTAGTGGGCCGCATTGTCATCGCGCCAGGCGCCCGCCTGCCGCATATGCGGCTTCTGACGCTTGTCACCTCGCTTGCCTGGTTCTGGTACTACTGGCTCCTCGGAATCGTCGCAGTGCTGGCCGCTGGCTGGGCCAACATCGAAGTGATCGGGACGATCCGGGCTTCACCCATCATGGCCGATCTCTTTACCGCAGCATGGCTTGGTGTCGTTTCAATCGCATTGATCGTCATGATCTGGCTGCGGCATTTTCGTTCCGACGGGCCGCCCGTGAGCCGGCTGGTCTGTGTCGGCTTCAGCGCGAGCATCCTGCTATCGTGGCTGTTATGGGTATCCGGGCTCCGCGGTGCATTCTGGACAGTGGTTGTCATCACGCTTCTGCCGCTTACCGTTTCGGTGGCTCATGATATCATTCGTCGCATTATACAATCCGGCGACCAGCAGGCGGTGGAAGATCCGGCTATCGTCGGATGGTCTGCTGTCATCATGCAAACGCTGCGGAACGGCCTCATTGTGGTCGCCGCGCTGCTCATTGCCCGCGCGTGGAATGTCAATCTCAGCGACCTTGCCGCAGCCGAAACGGTGACCACGCGTTTGATCCGCGCAGGAATCCGCATTGTTATCGTGCTGCTGGTGACCGACGTTATCTGGAAGCTCGCAAGCACGCTGATCGACAGCCAGATGGCGGTGGCGTCGCGAAGCGAGCAGGGGGGACATCAGGACGGAGCCGATGCGCGCCGGCGTCAGCGGTTGAATACTCTCCTTCCCATTCTTCGCAACGTGCTGTTCCTGGCGATCGGCGCTGTCGGCTTCCTGATGATCCTGGATGCCGTTGGCATCCAGATCGGACCACTGCTGGCGGGCGCTGGCGTCGTCGGCATAGCCGTCGGCTTCGGTGCGCAAACACTCGTCAAGGACATCATCTCTGGCGTCTTTTATCTGTTCGACGATGCCTTTCGCATCGGCGAATACATCCAAGCGGCGAAATATAAAGGCACGGTCGAAGGTTTCTCGCTGCGATCGATCCGCTTGCGCCATCACCGCGGTCCGGTCACCATCGTTCCCTTCGGCGAACTCGGAGCGGTGCAAAACCTCAGCCGTGACTGGGTCATCGACATCATCACGCTCACCCTGAATTATGACAGCGACCTTGAGGAGGTCCGCAAGACCATCAAACGCATCGGCGTTGAGCTTCTCGAGGATACCGAACTCGGGCCTAACATCATCGAGCCCTTGAAAATGCAGGGGATCGAGCAGATGGCGGATTATGGTGTTCAGATTCGGCTGAAGTTCATGACGAAACCCGGCGAGCAGTTCGGCGTCCGCCGAAAGGCGCTCGCCATGCTCAAGAAGACATTCGCGGAAAAAGGCATCCAATTTGCAACGCCGACCGTCCATGTTTCCGGCGGTCCCGCCGATGCAGCGGCAACCGCTGCAGCCTCGGAGCTGCAAAGACCATCGAAAGTCATCCCGACACTTGAGGAGTAGCAACGGCGAGCTTTCCGTCGAACCCCGTCAATGCTCAACAGTCTGACCCTGACGTTGTCGCCAAGCACGCGTCGTCCGAGACACGGGTTTCGAAAGAGTCTGTTGGCTGGGATCAGCTGTTCTATGAGGGCATGTCCGCAGGTTAACTCGTCGATGTGCTGGATCGTCAAGATGCAAATTCGAGCAGGCCGATTTTAGAAGAGTGGGTCTATGAGATGGATGACGAAGGTATGCCATTGTAATCAAAAGGGCATCCTATTGTTCCATAATCTATCTTATGCGACATAATGCTGTAAGGGCTATTTAGTAATGCGACAGTTGGGCCAGTTAGAGATGCGACAGTCTCGCCTCTCGACGCACTGGTCAACGCCAACGTTGGGAGCAAGGATGACGATCTTCAGCCTGGTCGAGACCATGAGCGGTCGGAGTCGTCATGTCCTTTATGATCACCATGTCGCAGAAAGAGTTGCATCGCCTCGAAGTCATCCAGAAGATCCGTGA
>NZ_JAAXDD010000008.1:310430-346422 GCF_019798305.1 Rhizobium leguminosarum | reverse complement strand
TCGGATAGGTGCCGGCCGCAACCATCGCCTTCAGCGCCGTCATCGCCGCATCGCCGCCGCCACCGGCAACAGGCACGTCCTTCCAGGCAAAACCTTCCTTCGAAAGATCCTGCTTCAAGACGTTCAGCGCAGCCGCCTCGCCACCAGACGTCCACCAGTGCAGCATCTGCACTTCCTTGACGTCGGCTGCATGGGCGGACACGCTGGCGCCGGCCAGAGCCAATGCGACTACGGCAGTCGTGGTCAGAAACCTATTCATCGAAGAACCTCCCAGTTCCATCTTGGAAGATGCGGGACCTATTCCCGCACCGATCACCCGCCTCCTCAGGCGTAGTTTGACTACCGGCTAAGCCGGCTTTTCCGTCTGCGGCATCCACCAGCTGGTGCGTTTGCCGATATGCATGTTGAGTGTCTTGGTCTCGGTGTAATCCTCGACCGCATGGCGGCCGAGCTCACGGCCGAGGCCGCTTTGCTTGTAACCGCCAAAGGGAAGTTCCGAGGCGCCATCCATGAAGGTGTTCATCCAGACCGTCCCTGCCCGCACCGACCGGCCGATCGTCAGGCAAGTGTCGAAATCGCGGCTCCAGACACCGGCCGACAGGCCGTAGTCGATGGAATTCGCGATCCTGATCGCTTCGGCTGATGTTTCGAACGTCAGGACCGAAAGAACCGGACCAAAGACTTCCTCGCGCGCCACGGCCATGTCAGGGGTGACCGCTTCGAGGATCGTCGGCGACATGAACTGTCCCATGCCGAGGTCAAGCGTCTCGCCGCCATGTGCGACCCGGGCACCGTTGCTCCTCGCGCCGGCGACGTATCCTGATATCTTCTCGAGATGCTGCGGCGTGATGATGGCGCCGACCTGCGTCGAAGGATCGAGCGGGTCACCGACCTTCACTGCCTTCGACAACTCGGCAATCCGCTTGACGACATCGGAAGCGATTGATTTGTGGAGAATCAACCGCGAGCCGGCGTTGCAGCACTCGCCGGCATTGAAGTAGGCGCCGAAGACCGCGGCATCGATGAAGGCATCGAGATCGGCATCCGGGAACACGATCTGCGGGTTCTTCCCGCCCAGTTCCAACGAGACCTTCTTCAGCGTCTGTGCGGCATTCGACATCGTCAGCTTGCCGACGCCGGTCGAGCCGGTGAAGGACACCATGTCGACGTCGGGATGCGACGTCATGACCGCGCCGACCTCTGGTCCCGTACCGGTGACAATGTTGACGACGCCATCCGGAATGCCTGCTTCCTGCAGGATCTCTCCCAGCACCAGCGTCGATCCCGAGGTCAGTTCCGAGGGCTTGACGACGGTCGTGCAGCCAGCGGCCAAGGCGAAAGGCAGCTTCTGGCCGACGATCAGGAACGGAAAGTTCCAAGGCGTGATGATCGACACCACGCCGATCGCTTCGCGAAGGACGACGCCGAGCGTGCCATCGCCGAGCGTATTGTAGCTCTCTCCGTGGAGGTCACGGGCAAGAGCCGCCGCGTAGCGCCATATGTCAACGGAGCCTGCAATTTCTCCCCGCACCTGTGTGATCGGCTTTCCTGCCTCGATAGCATCGAGAAATGCCAATTCCTCTGCACGCGCCGCAATCAGATCGGCCGCCTTGAGCAGGATGGCGGAACGTTCGGCAGCGGTCATTCGGGGCCACGGCCCGCGGTCGAACGCCTTGCGTGCCGCGGAAATCGCACGCTCGGCGTCCTTCCTGCTGCCGGTCGGGAACCGGCTGACCACGACACCATGGCTTGGCGCGACACGCTCGATCGGATCAGAGCTGCCTGCCTCCCATTTGCCATCGATGAGCATCTTGAAATCACGCGCTTTGTGGGCGCTGAGCGCGGTGGGGTTGACGAGGACCGTCATTACCATTCTCCCTTGAACATTGCCGGGCGCTTCTCGCTGAAAGATGCGACGCCCTCCTTCAGATCGCCGGTCTTCGCAGCGAGGATCGAGCCCAGGGCTTCGACCGCGGTTCCGTTGTCTTCGCCGTTTGCCGATGCGATCATCAACTTCGCGATCTCGATGGCAGCCGGCCCCCTTGCGGCAATCCGCCCAGCATATTCCCTGGCAGCAGTGAGCGCGTTTCCGGTAGGGACAACCGCGTCTACGATCCCCAGCAGGCGTGCCTCCTCAGCGGTGAATATCTCCCCGCCCAAGGCCATACGCCGGACGGCCTGCGCCCCGAACCGGCGCACAAGACGCTGGGTCCCGGACCAGCCCGGCACCATGCCAAGGCCGGTTTCCGGCAGACCGATCTTAATCTGTTCCTCTGCGAGGCGAATGTCAGCGACCCCTGCAAGTTCAAGCCCTCCCCCGAGCGCATGGCCATTCAGAGCCGCGATCAGCGGCATCCGGAGCGTCGCCAGTCTTTCGAAGACACGGTGGCCGTGCCGAACCCAGAGATGGCCGAACTCCTGAGGCAACATTCCGCCCCAGGCCTTGATATCGCCTCCGGCGGAAAAACCCTTTCCTTCGCCGGTGAGAATGGCAGCGCGCACATTGGCGTTGGCCTCCACCTCGTCCGCTGCGGCCGCCAGCGCTTTCAGCATATCCAAGTCGAGCGCGTTCAGCTTCTCCGGACGAGAAATCGTCAGCGTCGCAACATGTCCATCGACGTCAACCCTGACGGTTCCGCTAGCCATGGAAGCTGCCCTCCAGCGTCCGTGCCTTTTTTTCTGGAAGCGACAGGCCGACGTTTGCCTCCGCAAAGAGCGCCGCGTCCATGACCTTCAGGTCGGGCGCCACGATCAGCGGAAACTCCGACTGATCGAGGATGTGGGCCTGGAGATCGACGCCGGGCGCAATCTCGGTGAGGACGACGCCATCAGGCGTCAGCTTCATCACGCACCTCTCGGTGACATAGGTGATCTCCTGCCCCTGCTCGATCGCGCGCCTGCCGCTGAAGGTGACATGTTCGACCTCGCTCACGAGCTTCTTCAGCTTGCCTTCCTTCTCGATCAGAAGAGCTCCATCGGCGATCGAAAGCTTTGCTCCGGCGTTGAACATGCCGGAGAAGACGATCTTCTTTGCCCGCGCCGTGATGTCGACGAAGCCTCCGGCGCCAGCCGTCACATGCGGCCGGAAGGAGAGCTTGGAGACGTTGACCGAACCGTCTTTGCCGATCTCGAGGAAGGACAGCAGCGATGCATCGAAACCTGCACCCTGGAAATAGGTGAACTGATAGGGAGACGGCATGTAGGCGTCCGCGTTCGACGCGCAGCCAAAGGCGAAGTCGAGCAGCGGCACACCACCGACCGCGCCTTGCTCGATGACCCAAGTGACCGCGCCGTGAAGTCCTTCCTCCAGCAGAATGCGCGGAACGTTGGCCGATATGCCGAAGCCGAGATTGACGCAGCTTCCCGCTTGCAGTTCCTGCGCAACACGGCGCGCGATAACTTTCTGAACATTGAATTCCGGAACGCTGAAACTATCGAGCGGGCGGAAGATCTCCCCGGAAATTGCCGGATCGTACCCCGTCTGCGTCGTCTGCTTCTGTTCCGGATCGACGATCACATAATCGACCAGCATTCCAGGCACCCGGACGTCATGAGGCTTCAGCGAGCCTTCCTTGGTGATCCGCTTGACCTGCGCGATGACGATGCCGCCGTTGTTGCGTGCGGCCAGCGCCTGATCGAGACCGCCGAGATAGGCGCCTTCATGTTCGTATGTCAGGTTGCCGCGCTCGTCGGCGGTGGTGGCGCGGATGATGGCGACCTCAGGGACGATCGAGGGAAAGAACAGCCAGTCATCGCCTTCGAAGCGCACGCGCTTGACCACCGGATGCTCCGACGCCAAGCCGTTCATCGCGCAACCCTGCCGCTCCGGATCGACGAATGTGTCGATGCCGATCTTGGTCAGGACGCCCGGTCGCTTCGCGGCAGCTTCGCGATGGATGTCGAACATGATGCCGGACGGAATGTTGTAGGCCGTGATTTCGTTGTTGGTGATCATTTGCCAGATCAGCGGCGGCTCTGACGACGACGGACCGGACGGATAGGAACCACCGATGATGCGCTTGAGCAGACCCTTCTTGGCGATATGGTCGACGCCCTTGATGCCGCTCATGTCGCCGGCGGCGATGGGATGAAGGGTCGTGATATCCCGGGGATGGCCGGTCGCATCGAAACGTTCGCCAATCGCCTTCAGCATGAGGTCCGGGCAACCGAGACCGCTCGAGGAAGACACCGTTACAACAGCGCCATCCGGGATCAGCGCGGCCGCTTCGGTCGGGGTGAGATGCTTCTTCATCAGCGCTACTCAGAGTCCTGTTTCAATTTTTACGCTCCTGCGGGCTCCGCAGCTCTCGCGAACAACCAGCCGAACCGCAGTCGTCACCGTCTCCGCCTCGGCCTTGCCCGCATTGATCTGCTTGAGAAGTAGCTGCGCGCCGCGACGCCCGATGCCCTGCGGATCGACCGAGACCGTCGTGAGCGCGGGAACCGCCGCCTGAGCCTCGATGACGTCGTCGAAACCCACGACCGCGAAGTCGGAGCCGGGCTCCAGTCGGCGCGCACGCAATCCGTCGCAAACACCGAAGGCTACGGCATCGTTGAAACAGACGGCTGCCGTGGGTTTGCCGGCAAGAACGATTGCCTTTCCGATCGCCTCTACCCCGCCGGCTCGCGAAGGCGCGGACGAGATGACAAGTTCTTGGTGATAGTCGAGCCCGGCTGCCTCCATGCCGCTTCGGTAACCGGCAAGGCGGTCATCGAAGACGGCGGTATCTGGAAAGCCGCCGAGAAAGGCGATGCTCTTGTGACCGAGCTCCGCCAGGTGCTTGACTGCGGACATCATGCCAGCCTGGTTGTCGGAGACGACGGACGAGACTTTGGCGCCAGGCAGGTTTCGCACGACGACGACCACCGGAATCCCTGCTGCGACAAGCGGCTTGAAGTCTGCGGCATCGGTGGCGCGCGCCGGCGACACGATGAGCCCCGAAATGCCATGTTCCCGCATCGATGCGACAACCTCGCGCTGCCTATCGATGCTCTCGCTGGTGTTCGACAGGAACTGCACGAACCCGGCCGACTGAACGACCATATCGACGCCGACTGCCAGTTCCGCGAAGAAGCTGTTCGTCAGGTCGTTCACGACGACCCCGACGATCCGCGATTTGGCACCGGCCTGCCGAAGATTGGCTGCGCCGCGATTGTAGACGTAGCCCAGTTCGCGCATCACGGAATTGACCTTGGCACGCGTCCCCTCATTGACCAGGGAGGAGCCCTGAAGCACCAGCGAAACCGTCGATTTCGAGACGCCGGCGGCCTTCGCAATGTCGATGACGGTTACCCGCGTCTTTGTCACGTCTTCCTCCCGACGCCAACGTCGAATGATTGCTTAAATATTTGGAACGTTCCAAATATGTCAAGAGGAATTTGTACGGATCATTATCATTTGGGTATTCGGCGGCAATTTCGGCCTTTTACGACGGCCGGAATCTCATATTAGAAATTGGAACGATCTAAGAACTGACTTGACTGAAGCATATATCGATGTTTTTTTGATTGCAAAATTGTATGTGGTGCACGACCGACTGATGCGTTGCTCGTCCAGCAAGGACGGCCATCTGCTGCTCAGCCTGGTGTTCCATCTGAAGGCGACATACGGTTCGCAGCAGCCTGCCGGAGCAAGCAAAACAGCTTCGTCATTGAATCCTGGTACGGCTATCGCAAGATGGTCGCGACAACCAATTTAAGCGGGCCAGTCAGGTAGCAGCGTGATGCCAAATTTGGCGGAAGCCGTCCTGAGGCGGTCAACCTCCTGGGGTGTCGGCGGTCCGGCCAATTCGCCGTGCCGGAGTTCGTGGCCGGCTTCTTCGAGGAATTTGTCGAAGAGAGCCGGCGTATCGATCAGGATATAGCGAGCCGGCCGGCCGCTCATATTCATCAGTTGATGCGGCACCCCGCGCTCAAGAAAGATGCTCTGACCAGCGGTCAATCTGTGCCCTTCTCCGTTGACCACGGCGGTCAGGGCGCCCTCCATGACGTAGATGGTTTCGTCGTCCTCGGCGTGGACATGGATCGGCGTCTTCGTGTTTCCGGCGCTGATGTTTTCGAAGAGGCAGAACCGACCGTTGGTCTGCTGGCCGGACAGCAGGCGTTTCATAACCACGCCGGACAGAAAAAATTCTTTCGTTTCCATACTGCTCATAGCGATCATCCTTATTGGAATTTCGAGGTTTCGCTCCACACGATCATTGTCAGGCGCTATCAGCGGCAAACTAACATGAGCCATTCGTCAAGTGCCAGCGCAGGCCATTTCTGCGGGCGATGTGGCGGCGACCGCTCTCTTCCAGGTTTCCGTCGAGGAATTCCCGCCGATAGACATTAGCGAAACTTTATCGTTTCTGACGAATGCTATGGATACGTGCAACGCGCCAGATCTGAAGCAGGGCGGGATGATGTCACACTCGTTTGAATCCATTCTGGAGAGCCTGCCTCAGGGCATCGTTCTGCTTGATCCTGCCGGTACGGTGACGGCTTTCAATTCCCGCACGCTTGATATTCTCGGCCTTGCGGAAGGAGCCATTCGCAAAGGCATGAATATCGACGGATTGCCGGGCACCGCAGACTGCCGTGCAGTGGCATCCCGGCGGACGACGATAGGGGGGCCGCCCACGTCTCAATTTGCCCTCTCCGACGGAGGGATGGTCTCATTGACCTGCGCGCCGTCGAAGGATGGAGGCTGGATCCTCAGCTACGAAGACATCTCGACCCTCATTCGCGTCGAAGACAGCCTGACTGAGCAACATCGCCGGTTCGACGCAGCCCTCAGCAACATGCCGCATGGGCTGTGCATGTTCGATTCGTCAAAGAATCTCATTCTGTGCAACGCCTCCTATGCACGGATGTACAATCTGCCGGACCTGCTGACGCAACCGGGAACGCCACTCGTGGATATCCTGGCCTATCGCAGCCGGGAGGGAAATGGGCCGGCCGATACCGCCGCCTATTTTGACGTGGTCTTCGAAGCGACAGCACGCGGTGCGCCGGCCAGCCAAAATATCGTCCTGGCCGATGGACGCGTTATCAAAATCACCCACAATCCGATGCAAACGGGTGGATATGTGGCCACGCATGAGGACGTGACAAAGACCGTGCGACTTGCCGAAGAGCTGCGCCGGCATCACGATCAGCTCGAAGCGACGGTGCAGAGCCGCACGGCGGAAGTCGAGCGGCAGGCGCGGGAGCTCGAGCGCATGCTGGCGCAGGAGCGGAACATTAACGAATTGCAGCGGCAATTCGTGGCGATGGCATCCCATGAATTCAGGACCCCGCTTGCCATCATCGACGCTGCTGCCCAGCGGCTGCTGCGAAAAAGGGGGGCGGTCGAGCCCGAATTTCTCAGCGACAAGGTCGATCAAATCCGCGCATCGGTGACCCGGATTGTCGATCTTATGGAGAGCATCCTGTCAGCCGGACGCCTTGATACCGGCAAGATCGATATCAACTACGACGCCTGCGCATTGAGATCATTGATAAAAACGTGTTGCGAGCGGCAATCGACGATCGCAAAATCGCACAGCTTTGTGTTGGATATCGACGGCCTGCCGGAGTTCATCGATGCCGATCCCCGGACTTTGGGACAGGTCTTTACCAACCTGCTTTCCAATGCCGTCAAATACGCGCCTGGAACCTCCGAAATTCGCGTCACCGCATGGGCAGAGACGGGAAACGTCAAAGTTTCGATCAGCGATGATGGCGTGGGGATCGATGCCGAAGACGTGCCCCGGCTGTTCCAGCGCTATTTTCGTGCCCGGACTTCGACCGGGATTGCCGGAACCGGTATCGGCCTCAATCTGGTGAAGCAGATCATCGAACTGCACAACGGCTCGATAGAGGTTCGAAGCGCAAGAGGATGCGGATCGACATTCACCGTAACTCTTCCGATCAGGAGAAGTGGTAACGCTTCCGCGACCAATGACGCTGCCTGACGTTTCAGGATTGCTGTCCTGCTTATCTACCCTATCCTTCTCACAATAGAGGAGGATCATGCCATGGCTTTCATTCACACCCCCAACGCATCCGCCAGCGAGAAGACGACGTCGATGTATGCGTCGGCCGAGGCGAATTATGGTTATCTGCCGAACATGTATCGGGCCTTCGGCCATCGGCCGGAGGTGATGGAGAGCTGGGCGGCGCTGCTTTCGAGCATTCGCGGCCATATGAGCTTGCGGCGCTACGAACTGGTGACGCTGGCGGCAGCCAAGGAGCTCAAATCCTCCTATTGCATGCTGGCGCACGGCTCGGTGCTGCTGCGCGAGGGTTTCACCAGCGACGGGCTGACGGCCGTTGTCAACGAGACGGAGAAGGCGCCAATCGATGCCGGCGAACGCGCCATCATGGCTTTTGCCGCCAAGGTGGCGCGCGATGCGACGTCGGTGACCCAGCAGGACATCGACGGGCTGAAGAAACACGGGCTGAGCGACGCCGATGTCTTCGACGTCACGGCAGCGGCAGCGGCCCGGTGTTTCTTCTCGAAAATGCTGGATGCGCTGGGCGCTGCACCCGACCACGCCTATATGGAGCGGCTGGAGCCGAATGTGCGAAAGGCGCTCAGCGTCGGCCGGGAAGTCGAGCGGCCTCTGGCGCCGTCACCGTCTCGCTCGCAATGATGCGATGACGGAGGTGCCAGGATGCCTGGTCCTGCCGCCCCTACTCCTGCGGTTTGTCCGCAAAATGCCGGATCGCAAATTCGGCGATATTCTGGCTCGACCGATCGGCATCGTCGAGCAGCGAGGGAAACAGCTGCCACTGATGGGGCATGCCCGGCCAGACCTCGGTGGTGACATCCACGCCCGCCTGGCGCGCCTTGTCGGCGAGTCGCAGCGTGTCGTCCAGCAGGACTTCGCCGGCGCCGACCTGCAGCAGCAGCGGCGGAAAGCCGGTCATGTCGGCATAGAGCGGCGACGCCTGGGGATCGGTCGGAGATCGGCTGCCGAGATAGGTCTTGCGCAAGCTCTCGATTGACATCTTGCTGACCAGCGGATCGCTTTCGGCATTCGATGTCATCGAGCCGCCCGTCGCGGCAAGATCGGTGATGGGGCTGAGCGCAATCACCGCCGCCGGCAGCGGTTTCGCCGCCCGCATCTGCCGCAGCATCGTCTCGATCGCAATATTGCCGCCGGCGCCGTCTCCCGCCACGATGACATTCTCGCTCCGGTAGCCATTGTCGAGAAGCCAGCGATAGGCCGTCAGCGCGTCGTTGATCTGCGCGGGATAGCCATATTCGGGCATCAGCCGATAATCGATGAGAAAAACGTCGCTGGATGCGGCCTTGGCGAGCGAGCCGGCAAGCAGGCTATGTGTGCGAATGGAGCCGCTGGAAAAGCCGCCGCCATGAATATAGAGGATCACCCTTTGGCCGATCGGGTGATGAAGACGGGCAGGCCACATCAGCTCGGCGTCGACGCCGTCGGCATCGACCTGCCGCACCTGGATGCGCGTCGGCCCCGGCGTCGTCTCCATCAGCGTCCTGAAGGCCGTCCGCCGCTGCTGCAGGCTATCGGCGCCGGCAAAGTGATCTTTCCATAGGCCGACAAGTTTTTCGACCTGTTCGCGCGAGGCCGGGCTTTGCGGCCCAATGTCCCGCCCGACCGCCGCCGAGGCAAGCAGCATCAGCACAGCCAACGCGGAAAACAGACTGCTGGGGCGCTTTGGTCCTCTTCGATTGGCAGTTGGCAAAATCCGACGGTTCATCAACCTCTCCCGATGATGTTGGCTGTGGTGGCCATGGCGGCATCTTTGGCCAGTTCACGCGTCGGAGTCAAAAGGATGACGGATACGAATCCCGATTTTCCGAGCGATGCAACGACCTCGGCCTGAAGACCGGCATTACCCGTCGTATCCCCAGATCTCGGGGATCCGGCGGGCAGCGCCGCTGTGACCGCAGGAAAGCGCATCATGCGGCAAATTAGCATTCGCCTCACGTCTGGAATGACCTAGATCTAGGTTCGATCATCACCGCAAAGAGGCGAGCATGTCCATCAAGTCCATCTGCATCTATGGCGCTGGCGCACTCGGCGGCGCTATCGCCGTCAAGCTTGCAAGCCAAGCCGCAAACGACGCCACCATCTCCGTCGTCGCGCGTGGAGCGCATCTCGACGCCATCCGCGACAACGGTCTCAGCCTGCGCGAAGCCGATGCAGAAAGGCCGCTCAATGTCCGCCTGACTGCGACCGACGATCCCAGCACATTGCCACCGCAGGATCTCGTCATCACCGGCCTCAAGGGGCATCAGCTGGCGCCTGCTGCCGAAGGCATTGCAAGCCTCCTCAAGGAAGGCACCCGCGTCGTCATGATCCTCAACGGCATTCCGTGGTGGTATTTTCACCGCGATACCCAAAGCCGGCATGCCGAGCTGCAGTTCGACGAGCTCGATTCCGGCGGCAGGCTCTGGCGGCTGATCGGGCCGGCACGCGTCATCGGCTGCGTCGCTTATCAGGGCGCAGAGGTGATCAATCCCGGCGAGATCCAGCTTGCCAACAACGGCCGCTTCGTGCTCGGCGAGCCCTCGGGCGAAATCTCGCCCGATCTCGAGGCGATCGCCGCGGTGCTGACCGACGCCGGCCTCAACATCACGACGACGCCTGTTATTCGCGACGAGATCTGGAGCAAGCTGATGGGCAATACCGCCTTCAACCCGATCAGTGCGCTGACCAGGGCGCTGATGACCGACATCATGGCAGATCCAGCACTTTCGACCACAGTCGGCAAGGTGATGAACGAGGTCCGCGCCGTCGGCGAGGCCTTAGGCGCGCGTTTCAGCATGACCGTCGAGCAGCGGCTCGAACAATCGCGCCATATCGGCGCCGTGCGCACGTCGATGCTGCAGGATCTGATCGGCGGCAAGGCGCTCGAAATCACGCCACTGGTCGGCATGGTGGTGGCGCTCGGACGCCTCGCTGCCGTGCCGACCCCGGTCTCGGAAACGATCCTGGCGCTGGTGACGCAATTGGATCGGGAAAACCAGCGCGGTAACTGATCGCAGAGGAAAGGGCGGCCGGGAAAAACCCCAGCCGCCTTCCCTTACTTTCCGACCTGCTCGGCCCAGTTCGGCGCCTTGCCGCCGCCATCGAGGAAGGTCATTGCCATATTCGCCATCAGGGGAGAGGCGAAGGTCTCGTAGTGGGTGAGATCAGGCAGAATCGCCAGCCGGTTCTTCGACATGTTTTCCCGCATCCAGCCCGCATCGCGCAGACCGCCGCCGAGCTTGTGGTAGAAGTCGATCATATGCTCGGGCCGGATCATGTCGGCATCGCCATAGATCAGCATAACCGGCATGGTGAGCTTGGCGACGGCATCGCTATAGTCGATAGGTTCGCGCATCAGTGCGCCCATGGCATCGAGCAGCTTCGGAAATTCGGAAACGTCAGGCGCTACCGCCTTGTAGGAGAGGAACATCGGCGTGTCCTTCATCATGTCGGCCATACCGGCGCCGACGGCCGCCTGCTGCGGCAGCATTTCCGGGAAGAAGCCGTTCTGTGCATAAGGCGCCGAGAGTATCACCAGCCGACGCACCTGGTCGGGCGCGTTCGCCGCCATGTTCAGCGCCACCCCACCTCCGAAGGAATAACCAAAGACGTCGACCCTGTCGTAGCCGAGCTGCTTCACCAGGATCGCGAGGTCGGCGCCGATGGCTGGAAGCTCGATGGTCCGCTTGCCAAGGGGCGTGCGGCCATGGCCCTGCAGATCGACGGCGATCACCTGCCGATGGTCCGTGAAGATAGGCATGACGGGCGCGAACATCTCGATCTGCCCGAGGCCGCCGTGAAGCAGCAGCAGCGGTTCGCCCTCTCCACGGATCTCGTAATAATAATCGATACCGTTGACCGGCACGCTTCCCTTCCTGACAATCGGCGCTGCAGCCTTCTTCTCCTCGCTCGCCGGCGCGGCACCTCCGGCGCCTGATATATCGGGCACGGCCAAGAATGCGGCAGTGGTTGCGATCATCGAAATCAGCGTCATCTTCGACATGTCCTTGCTCCATGTTTGCATCGATACCGCAAGGACGGCGGCGCTCATGTCTTTCCGACACCACGCTTCGAAATTTCTCGCATCGGCCTTTATGCCATTCCTATATTTTCGTGCCCCGCCCCGAATGGATTTCCTATCGCAAGCGGCAGTAGCCTTTCGCCATCACTGCAAAGGACAAATGCCATGCGAAAAGTCATGCCCTCAGATTTTCAGCTCCCTCGTCCACACAGGATCACCCGCGGCAGTAAGCAGATGCGCGAGAAGCGAACCGCGCTGATCGCCTTTGGCGTAGTGCTCGCCTGCGTCGAACTCTATGTCATTTTCGGCGCGGTCTGAGGCGGAGCGCGAAGACGTGAGCTGAAAGGCCGAGTTCCAACTTTTCCTTAACCGACATACTGGTAAAATCGCGTCGCAGAGACTTCAGACGCCACGAGACCGATGAAACCGAATTTCCGCTTCACCCATTACGATCTTAGGGAACAACGCGCCGGAACGATCATCGAGGTGTCGTTGAATGCGGTGAACAATATCCGCCTGATGACGGCGCCGAATTTCCAGCGGTTCACCGAGGTTCTCGATTTCAAATATATCGGCGGCGTGGCGCGCAAATCACCGATCAAGATCGCCGTTCCGGAAAGCGGTCACTGGCATGTCATCGTCGATATGGAAGGGCATCACGGGCTTGCGGAATCGTCCGTCAAAGTGATTGCCGCGCCGGCAAATCAAAAGACGCCGCGCGCCTCCTGAGGTTCGCTGGGTTTCAGCGCGGATTGCGCTCCTTGCGAAGCTTCGCCCACCATTCCAGCCGCTTGCGGATATCGCGCTCAAAGCCGCGCTCCGGCGGATCATAGAAGATTTGGCGTCCCATCTTCTCCGGGAAATAATCCTGGCCGGAAAAGGCATCCGCCTCGTCGTGGTCGTAGCGGTAGCCGTCGCCGTAACCCTCGCCCTTCATCAGCTTGGTCGGCGCATTGAGGATATGCTTTGGCGGCAACAGCGAGCCGTTCTGCTTGGCAGCCTGAGTGGCAGCCTTGAAGGCGGTATAGACGGCATTCGATTTCGGGGCAGTGGCGAGATAGACGCAGGCCTGCGCTAGCGCCAGTTCGCCTTCCGGCGAGCCGAGATACTCATAGGCATCCTTGGCGGCGTTACAGATCACCAGCGCCTGCGGATCGGCAAGGCCGATATCCTCAACCGCCATGCGCACCAGCCGCCGGCCGAGATAGAGCGGGTCCTCGCCGGCATCGAACATGCGGGCGAGATAATAGAGCGCGGCATCGGGATCCGAGCCGCGTACGGATTTATGCAGCGCCGAGATCAGGTTGTAGTGGCCGTCCTGCGCCTTGTCGTAGACCGGGGCACGGCGCTGGACGATGCGTGTCAGGCCTTCGGTATCGAAGCTCTCGCCTTCGCGCGCCGCGCGCCAGACTTCTTCGGCGAGCGTCAGCACCGCGCGGCCGTCGCCGTCGGCCATGCGGATCAGGCTGACGCGGGCATCCTCCGTCAGCGGCAGCGGCTTCTGCTCGATCGCCTCAGCACGCTTCAGCAGTTCCTCAAGGCTTTCCTCGTCATGCGACTTGAAGGTCAGCACACGGGCCCGCGACAGCAGAGCGGCGTTGAGCTCAAAGGATGGGTTCTCGGTGGTGGCGCCGACGAGGATGACGGTGCCATCCTCCATGACGGGCAGGAAACTGTCCTGCTGGGCGCGGTTGAAACGATGGATCTCATCGACGAAGAGCAGCGTCTGAAGGCCGTCCATGCGGCGCAAACGGGCTGTCTCGAACACCTTCTTCAGGTCGGCGACGCCGGAGAAGATCGCCGATATCTGCTCGAAGGCCAGTCCCGCCTCGCCCGAAAGCAGCCGTGCCACCGTCGTCTTGCCGGTGCCGGGCGGCCCCCAGAAGATCATCGAGCCTAGCGAGCCGCTTTCGATCATTCTTTTCAGCACGCCATCCTCACCGGTCAGGTGTTCCTGACCGGTGACATCGGCAAGCGTCTTCGGCCGCAGCCGGTCGGCAAGCGGCCGCCTGGCAGCGACCTCCTCCGGAACACGCGGCGCGAAGAGATCGTTGCTCATCGGAAAAATTGCCGGATACGCTGGCCGTCGCGCTCTATCTCGACCCGCCAGAGGCCGGGGTCGCTATCGGCGATTTCAGACAATTCGCTGGTCGACTTCACATCCGTGCCATTGATCGAAACGATGATATCCTTCGGTTCGAAACCGAGACGGGCAGCAGGCGAATCGTCCTTCACCTCGGATACGACGACGCCCGCCGATTCCGGCGGCATGCGCAGCTCGTCGGCGACCCGCGGCGACAGGTTCTCGACGACAGCGCCCGTGAAGGGTGTGTGCCCGCTGATCGTGCGCTGATCGCGCGGCGAGGTTTCCGGGGCGCGGTCGAGCGTCAGCGGCAATTGCTGCTCGCGGCCATTCTCGACGACGGTGAGCTTGACCGATTTGCCGAGACCCGCCGTCGTCAGCCGGTAGAGCAGCGCATCCGGGTGCTCGACGGAAATTCCGTCGACGGCCGTGACGATTTCGCCGGCCTTCAGCCCAGCCTTGGCCGCCGGCCCACCTTCCGAGACCTTGACGACGAGTGCGCCGCGGGCCTTGTTTAGCCCCAGCGCCTCAGCCACCTCCGAGGTTACGGCATCGAAGCTCGCGCCGACATAGGGCCGTTCGAAGGATTTGACGCCGGCATCGGCAGACGTGAGGAAGACCTTGACCAGATTGGCAGGGATGGCGAAACCGATACCGTTCGAGCCGCCGCCGCGCGAGAAGATCGCCGTGTTGATGCCGATCAGTTCGCCCTTCATGTTCATCAAGGCGCCGCCGGAATTGCCGGGATTGATCGAGGCATCGGTCTGGATGAAGAAGCCGAATTCGTTCCTGACCACCTGGTTGCGGGCAAGTGCTGAGACGATGCCGCTCGTCACCGTCTGGCCGACGCCGAAGGGGTTGCCGATCGCCAGCACGAGATCGCCGACCTCAACCGCGTCGGAATTGCCGATCGGCAATGTCGGGAAGCTTTCCTTGGTGTCGATCTTCAGCACGGCAAGATCGACACGGTCGTCGCGCAGCACCACCTTGCAGGGGAACTCGCGGCCATCCGACAGCGCTATCTTGATGTCGTCGGCGCCCTCGATGACGTGATTGTTGGTCACGACAGTGCCGTTCGCCTCGACGATGACGCCGGAACCGAGCGAAGACTGCTTTTCCGAACGGTTCGGCATCTGCTGGCCGAAAAACTGCTCGAAGAAAGGGTCGCCGGCAAAGGGCGACTGGCGCTGGACGGTCTTTTCCGCATAAACGTTGACGACGGCGCCTGATGTCTGTTTGACGAGCGGCGCGAAGGAGAGCTGCATTTGCATCTGGCTTTCGGGCACTGTCTTTGCAGTCTGCGCATGGGCGACAGCCGGCAGTACGAGCATCAGAGCGAACAGCGAGACGGAGGCGCGCTTAAAAAAGCCTTGCATGGGTATTCCTTTTGAATCCTCTTGAGGAACGTTGTAGCGCCCGACGCTAGAAAGGAAAGAGGGCGGAAGCATGGAAGAATAAGGCAGCGGAACGTCGCGGAAGTGCCACTTAAAGCGATTGCGAATTTGATTCAGGAAGTACGGCCATGCAACTGATATCAAAAGCCAAAAACTGGGCGAAGTCACTGAAGCGTGACATCGTGGCCCTGTGGCTTGCCGCGCGCGATCCGCGCGTGCCGTGGTATGCCAAAGCGGTGGCCGGCGGCGTTGCCGCCTACGCGCTGTCGCCCATCGATCTCATCCCCGATTTCATTCCCGTGCTCGGCTATCTCGACGATCTCCTGATCGTTCCGCTCGGCATCATGCTGGCGATTCGGCTCGTGCCAGTAGAGGTGATGAACGAGCTTCGTACGGAGGCGACAAGGCGCATCGAGCGCCCCTCCAGCCGGGTCGGACTGATCTTCATCCTTGCCGTCTGGCTGATCTGCATCATCTTCCTGGCTCTGGCACTGCGCAAGCTCGCCTGACCGGCGGCAATAGGAACATATGAATGATCACGACAAGAACGACGATAGCGGCGCTCGGCTTTGCGACCCTCATTGCATCGGACCTGGCACAGGCAGCAAGCTTCGATTGCGATGCGAAAGAATTGAAGCCGGATGAAAAAGCGATCTGCGACAACCGCGCGCTCAATGACGCCGACGTGAAGATGGTGACGACCTTCGAGCTGCTCTCCGGCCTGCTGGCGATGGGTTCGCGCGGAACATTGCAGGACGAACAGACGGCCTGGCTGAAGAAACGGCAGGAATGCGGGGCGGATGCGGCCTGCATCAAGGCTGCCTATGACGAGCGGCTGAAGCAACTCGGCGAGACTTATAAAAACATCAACCGGCCGCTCTAGAACAGGATGATTTTAGGCCGGGTCGGCCTAAGACCTGAATCCTGTTCTACATTATATAGTTAGAGCATGATGTCGTCCGAAAACCGCTTCACACTTTTCGGCATCATGCTCTGAAGCGACCGGTTGGAAGAGCTGCTGACTCTTAATCAGCGGGTCGCAGGCTGAAGCTGTTCAGCGGGCGTTCAGATCGCGCACGGCGCCGCGATCGGCGCTTGTTGCGAAGGCGGCGTAGGCCTTCAGCGCGGTCGTGACGTTGCGCTTGCGGACTTCTGTGGGATACCAGCCCTTGGCATCCTGCTCGGCGCGGCGGGCGGCGAGTTCGGTCTCGCTGACACGCAGGCTGATCGTGCGGTTGGGGATGTCGATGTCGATCATGTCGCCTTCGCGCACCAGGCCGATCGTGCCGCCATTTGCCGCTTCCGGCGAAGCGTGGCCGATCGAGAGGCCGGAGGTGCCGCCGGAGAAGCGGCCGTCGGTGATGAGCGCACAAGCCTTGCCGAGGCCCTTCGACTTCAGATAGCTCGTCGGATAGAGCATTTCCTGCATGCCGGGGCCGCCCTTCGGGCCTTCATAACGGATGACGACGACGTCGCCGGCCTTGACTTCGTTGGCAAGGATCGCCTTGACCGAGGAATCCTGGCTTTCGAAGACGCGGGCGGGGCCGGAGAATTTCAGGATCGATTCATCGACGCCGGCCGTCTTGACGATGCAGCCGTCGATCGCAAGATTGCCCTTGAGCACGGCGAGACCACCATCCTTGGAGAAGGGATGCTCGACCGAGCGGATGACGCCGTTCTCGCGGTCGGTGTCGAGATCATCCCAACGGGCTTCCTGGCTGAAGGCGACCTGGGTCGGGATGCCACCGGGAGCGGCGCGATAAAAGTTGCGCACGGTTTCGCTGTTGGTGCGGGTGATATCCCAGCGGTCGATCGCGTCACCCAGCGTCTCGGCATGAACGGTCGGGCAATCGCGGTTCAAGAGACCGCCCTTGTCGAGTTCTCCGAGGATCGACATGATGCCGCCGGCGCGGTGGACGTCTTCCATGTGAACGTCGCTCTTGGCGGGGGCGACCTTCGACAGGCACGGCACCCGGCGCGACAGTGCATCGATATCTGTCATGGTGAAATCGATCTCGCCTTCGTGAGCGGCAGCAAGAATGTGCAGGACCGTATTGGTCGAACCACCCATGGCGATGTCGAGCGCCATGGCATTCTCGAAGGCCTGCTTGGAGGCGATGGTGCGCGGCAACGCCTTAACGTCGTCCTGCTCGTAGTAACGGCGGGCGAGATCGACGATCAGATGGCCGGCCTCGACGAAGAGGCGCTTGCGGTCGAGATGGGTGGCAAGCGTCGAACCGTTGCCGGGCAGCGACAGGCCGAGCGCTTCCGTCAGGCAGTTCATCGAATTGGCGGTGAACATGCCGGAGCAGGAGCCGCAGGTCGGACAGGCCGAGCGTTCGATGGTCTGGACGTCCTCGTCGCTGATCTTGTCATCGGCCGCGGCGACCATGGCATCGACGAGGTCGAGCGCATGTGTCTTGCCGTGCAGCACGACCTTGCCGGCTTCCATCGGACCGCCCGAAACGAAGACGGTCGGGATATTGAGGCGCAGCGACGCCATCAGCATGCCAGGGGTGATCTTGTCGCAGTTGGAGATGCAGACCATGGCGTCGGCGCAATGGGCATTGACCATGTATTCGACGCTGTCGGCGATGAGCTCACGCGAGGGCAGCGAATAAAGCATGCCGTCGTGGCCCATGGCGATGCCGTCATCAACGGCGATCGTGTTGAATTCCTTGGCGACACCGCCGGCCGCCTCGATTTCGCGGGCAACGAGCTGGCCAAGGTCCTTCAGGTGCACGTGGCCGGGCACGAACTGAGTGAAGGAATTCACCACCGCGATGATCGGCTTGCCGAAATCCGAATCCTTCATGCCCGTGGCGCGCCAAAGGCCGCGGGCGCCTGCCATGTTGCGGCCATGGGTCGTGGTTCTGGAACGGTAAGCTGGCATCGGTGTCTTCCTCAACGTGTCGGAATTATCAGGCGAAGCCGGGCGGCATGGAGCCTGCGGGCCGCAGCAAACGCTGCTTTTTGGAATTGTCCTAATCCAATCGACGGGGGCTGTCACTACCGGGAAGCCCAAATCCGGTACGCCGGGGAGAAGCGCCATGAGACCATCGATCATATACGCTTCGACACGGCGTTTTGTTACAGCCTATTCCATCACGACCGAACACAAAAAATTGGCTTCCCGTCAGCAATATTCAAGGCTTAGACACTATAGCGCCGCACGTCTTTTCAGATGCGCACAGGACGCAGTAGCACTTTGAATTGCTGCATAATTCCTAAATCGATTCTGATTAGGAATTATGCAGCAATATAGACATGCCGGCGGTTCGTTTAAGGGCTATATTTCAGGATATCCGCCGAGGAGGTTTCGACATGCCAAGCTATCGCCCACCGAAGATCGCGTCGTCGGAGATCACGCCGCGCCAGATCTATGTGCGCCGCCGTGAATTCCTGGGCGCGGCAGCGCTTGGCGCCATGGCGCTCTATGGCGCTGGCAGGGCAAGCGCTGCGGCCCTCTCTGCCGTTGAGAGCAAGTACAAGGTCGACGAGAAGGCGACGCCGATCAAGGACGTCACGACCTACAATAATTTCTATGAGTTCGGCCTCGACAAGGGCGATCCCGCAGCTCTTTCCGGCGATTTCAAGCCGCTGCCCTGGACGATCAAGGTCGACGGTATGGTCAACAAGCCAGGCACCTTCGACCTCGAGGCGCTCATGAAGGAATTCCCGATCGAGGAGCGCACCTATCGCATGCGCTGCGTCGAGGCCTGGTCGATGGTTATCCCCTGGGACGGCTTTCCGCTGGCATCGCTGCTCGACAAGGTCGAGCCGCTGGGCAGCGCCAAATACGTCGCCTTCGAAACCGTCGTGCGGCCGGACGAGATGCCTGGGCAGAAGGGCTTCTTCCAGTCGCTCGACTGGCCCTATGTCGAGGGTCTGCGCCTGGATGAGGCGCGCCATCCGCTGACGCTGCTGGCCGTCGGGCTCTATGGCGAAACGCTGCCGAACCAGAACGGCACGCCGATCCGCCTCGTCGTGCCGTGGAAGTACGGCTTCAAGGGCATCAAGTCGATCGTCAGGATCACGCTCACCGACCAGCAGCCGAAGAATACCTGGCAGGTCACCAATTCGCAGGAGTATGGCTTCTACGCCAACGTCAACCCTGAGGTCGACCATCCGCGCTGGAGCCAGGCCAGCGAACGGCGCATCGGCGAGAGCGGCTTCTTCGGCGCGAGCCGCCATCCCACCCTGCCCTTCAACGGCTATGCCGACGAAGTGGCAAGCCTTTATGCCGGCATGGACCTGAAGGCGAATTTCTGATGGCGGAACTGTCGCTCGCCATCCCGAAGCGCTGGCAACCCGCCTCCGTCTGGCTGCTTTATGTCGTTGGGCTCTTGCCTGCGGCCTGGACGTTCTATCTCGGCGCAACCGATCAGCTCGGCGCCGATCCGGTCAAGACCTTCGAGCGTTTCCTTGGGCTCTGGACGATCCGTTTCCTGATCGCAACACTAGCCGTTTCCCCTGCCCGTGAGCTCTTCGGCTGGAACTATCTGCGCTATCGCCGCGCGCTTGGCCTGCTGACCTTCTATTACGCGCTGATGCATTTCACCGTCTACATGGTCCTCGACCAGGCGATGGATATTTCCGCCGTCATCAACGACGTGCTGAAGCGCCCCTTCATCATGTTCGGCATGGCCGGGCTTGCGATGCTCATTCCGCTGGCGGTGACATCCAACAATCTCTCGATCCGCCGCCTCGGCAAGAACTGGATCTGGCTGCACCGCCTCGTCTACATCATCGCCGCCTGCGGGGCGTTGCACTTCGCGCTCTCGACCAAGATCCTCGACCTCGAGCAATATATCTATGTCGGGCTGATCATCGCGCTCATCCTCTATCGCTCCTACCGGCCGATCGCACGCAATAGGCAGAAGGGCAAAGGGCGGACGCGCAATCGCGCAATGGCGTCGGCCTCGTGAGACGGCAGGTTTGGCGCATAACCCCGAAAATCGGAATCGATTTTCGGAAAGGATTATGCGCAGATTCAAAGTGATAGAGCGTCCTTAGCGCGTCTGAAAAGACGCGCGGCGCTCTAGCGAGGACGCAACGCAGTCCGGCGTGCCGGATCGAAGGCGCAGGCCCCAGCTATGCCGATTGCATAGGCCAGCATGTTCCAAAGCGAAAACACGCGCCCAAGCAGCAGGGCGCCGGCCGTGGTCAGCCGAAACGCGTCGAGCCAGGGCGTTGATAGAGCCGGAACAATTCCACTGAGATTGCTATGAACAGCGCCGTGATAGCGATTGCTGCCGGCCGTGACTTTGTGACAAAGAGCGCCACAAGCAGATAGACCATCGCTCCCCAGAGTGCCGATCCGCCATATTTGACGACGATGAAGGGCAGATCGGCTGCATAGCCAAACCTGCGGAGCACCAGCCCGAGAACGATGACAAGAAACAGGGCGACCAGACGGAGGAACTGCGGAGAGCGAACCTGAATGATTTTGCGCAATGGAGCCGGTCCCGTCACCATATCGGAAACAAAAACAGCCGGGCTTTGCAGCCCGGCTGTTTTGTTTCCGCCGGAGCGGAAGATTAAGCGGCGACGGCCTGCTCTTCAGCGGCGACGCGGGCCTTGTCGGCTGCGCCCTTGGCATAGGCATCGCGGTCAACGAATTCGATCACGGCCATGGCGGCATTGTCGCCCTGGCGGAAGCCGGCCTTCATGATGCGCAGGTAGCCGCCATTGCGGGTGGCGTAGCGCGTTGCGATCGTGTCGAACAGCTTCGAGACGACAGCGGCATCGCGGATCTGCGAGATCGCCTGACGGCGAGCGTGCAGGTCGCCGCGCTTGCCGAGCGTGACGAGCTTCTCGACGATCGGACGGATTTCCTTGGCCTTCGGCAGGGTCGTGACGATCTGCTCGTGGGTAATCAGCGAAGCCGCCATGTTGGCGAACATCGCCTTGCGGTGGCTTGCAGTTCTATTCAGCTTGCGGCCGGCTTTACCATGGCGCATTGCTATTCTCCTTTAATGCAGGTGCCCTTACGCTAAGTGGGCCTGCCGTTTCCTGGCACATGCAGGCGATCGGCCTGCTGTTTGACGGGGAAAGGCAGCCGAAAGAGCCTGCCTTTTGTTTTCTCAGTATTGATCTTCGTAACGCTTGGCGAGATCTTCGATGTTCTCGGGCGGCCATGCCGGCACTTCCATGCCGAGGTGCAGGCCCATGGAAGCGAGAACTTCCTTGATTTCGTTCAGCGACTTGCGACCAAAATTCGGCGTGCGGAGCATTTCTGCTTCGGTCTTCTGAATGAGGTCGCCGATGTAGACGATGTTGTCGTTCTTCAGGCAGTTTGCCGAACGGACCGACAGTTCGAGTTCGTCCACCTTCTTCAGGAGAGCCGGGTTGAAAGCGAGTTCGGTGACTGCTTCCTCTTCGGTTTCCTTCTGCGGCTCGTCGAAGTTGACGAAGACGCCAAGCTGATCCTGGAGGATGCGCGCCGCAAAAGCGACGGCGTCTTCGCCGGTGATCGAGCCATCGGTTTCGATGGTCATGTTCAGCTTGTCGTAGTCGAGAACCTGTCCTTCGCGGGTATTTTCAACCTTGTAGGACACCTTCTTGACCGGCGAATAGAGGCTGTCGACCGGGATGAGACCGATCGGAGCATCTTCCGCACGATTGCGTTCGGCCGGAACGTAGCCCTTGCCGTTGTTGACGGTGAATTCCATGCGGATCTCGGCACCCTCGTCGAGCGTGCAGATGACATGCTCGGGGTTGAGGATCTCGATATCGCCGACCGTCTGAATGTCGCCAGCCGTGACAACGCCCGGGCCCTGCTTACGCACGACCATGCGCTTTGCATCGTCGCCATCCATCTTGATGGCGATTTCCTTGATGTTGAGCACGATGTCCGTCACGTCTTCGCGGACGCCCGGAATCGAGGAGAATTCATGCAGTACGCCATCGATCTGCACCGCCGTGACGGCAGCACCGCGCAGCGAGGAGAGCAGAACGCGGCGAAGCGCGTTGCCGAGGGTGAGGCCGAAGCCGCGCTCCAGCGGCTCGGCAACAAGCGTCGCCCTGGTGCGCGAGCTCGAGGAGAACTCCACCTTGTTCGGCTTGATCAGTTCCTGCCAGTTCTTCTGAATCATGAGTTTGCCTTCCGTTCGTTGCCACCATCCAATCGTGGCAACCGAGCTTGAAAACCACCGGAAGTGCGCAAGCGCTCACCGGTGACGAGAGCGATGATCAGACGCGGCGCTTCTTGCGCGGACGGCAGCCATTGTGCGGGATCGGGGTCACGTCGCGGATGGACGTGATCATGAAACCTGCAGCCTGGAGCGCGCGCAGAGCCGATTCACGACCCGAACCCGGACCGCAGACTTCGACTTCCAGCGACTTCATACCGTGCTCCTGGGCCTTCTTGGCGCAGTCTTCGGCAGCGATCTGGGCAGCGAACGGGGTCGACTTGCGCGAGCCCTTGAAGCCCTTGGCGCCAGCCGACGACCAGGCGATCGCATTGCCCTGCGCATCGGTGATGGTGATCATCGTGTTGTTGAAGGTCGAGTTGACGTGAGCGACACCCGACGAGATATTCTTGCGCTCGCGACGGCGAACGCGGACGGCTTCCTTAGCCATGGTATTCCTTTCGTTGATCTCTTCACCGCCGTAATGCCAGCGGCTACACCGGAACGGCGCCTATATGGTCCCGCTCCAAACTCAAAAGAGGCCGGCGCAGACCGCCAGCCTCCCTACCCCGGTTTCCCGGAAATTACTTCTTCTTGCCAGCGATTGCCTTTGCCGGGCCCTTGCGGGTGCGGGCATTGGTGTGCGTGCGCTGACCACGGACCGGAAGCCCGCGGCGATGACGCAGGCCGCGGTAGCAGCCGAGGTCCATCAGGCGCTTGATGTTCATCGCGGTATCGCGACGAAGATCGCCTTCGACCTGATAGTCGCGGTCGATGGCTTCGCGGATCTGAAGGACTTCTGCGTCCGTCAGCTGATGCACACGACGTTCGGCCGGGATACCGACCTTTGCGACGATTTCCTGTGCGAATTTCGGACCGATCCCGTGAATGTAGGTCAGCGCGATAACAACGCGCTTCGCAGTCGGGATGTTGACGCCAGCGATACGTGCCACGCCTGTTCTCCTTGCATTCCAGTTGCCATCCGGCAAGTGGGCTTCGTTATGCGGCTCTTGAGAACCGCCCGTTCAGATTTACGTCCGTAACATGTCAAAACGACCGCACCCGGACTTCCCTGGGAAATCCGCGCCGATCGCATGGAATGTCGCGAGTTGGCGCGGTGTTTAGCGGAATCACTGCTGAAAAGCAACCGTTCCGCCAAGTTTATTTTCAAAGCCTTAAAGCTTGGAAAGAATGCTTTCGACCTCGACCGTCACCTGATCGATCTCCGCCATGCCGTCCACGGACTTGAGTTTGCCCTTGGCATGGTAATAGCCGATCAGCGGCGAGGTTTCCTTGTAGTAGACCTGCAGCCGAGCCGTCATGGTCTCCGGAGTGTCATCAGGACGGCGCTTGAAGTGCGTCGAACCGCACTTGTCGCACACACCCTCAGCAGCCGGAACCTTGTCGGTATCGTGATAGACGCTGCCACACTGTGCACAGGAGTAGCGACCGGCAACACGTCGGATCAACTCATCATCATCGACACGGAATTCAATGACGACGGAGAGGCCGAGACCCTTTGCCTTCAGCATCGCCTCGGTGGCATCAGCCTGGACGAGCGTCCTGGGGAAGCCGTCGAGAATGAAGCCGTTGGCGCAATCTGGTTGATCGATACGCTCGGAAACGATGGCAATGACGATCTCATCCGAGACGAGCTTGCCGGCGTCCATGACCGCCTTCGCGCGCTTGCCGACATCCGTGCCGGCGTTGACCGCTGCACGCAGCATGTCCCCCGTGGAAAGCTGCGGAATGCCGTGCTTTTCCACGATCCGCTGGGCCTGGGTTCCCTTACCCGCGCCCGGCGGCCCCAAAAGGATAAGTCTCATCGCCCCCTCTTTCCTCCACGCAACTTCGATTTCTTGATCAGGCCTTCGTATTGCTGCGCGATCAGGTGACCCTGGATCTGTGCAACCGTATCAAGAGTTACGCTAACCACGATCAAAAGCGAAGTCCCACCAAGGGCTAATGGAATGCCGGTTTGCGACACCAAGATCTCCGGCAGGATGCAGACGAAGACGAGATAGAGCGCGCCGATCACCGTGATGCGGGTCAGCACGTAGTCAATATATTCGGCGGTGCGTTCGCCCGGACGGATGCCGGGAATGAAGCCGCCATGCTTCTTCAGATTGTCGGCCGTGTCCTTCGGATTGAAGACGATGGCCGTATAGAAGAAGGCGAAGAAGGCGATCAGCGCGCCGTACAGCGCCATATAGAGCGGTTGACCGTGGCCGAGAGCCGCGACGATCGATGTCACCCAGGAGGGCATTGCCGAGGTGTTGGCGAAACCGGCGACCGTTGCCGGCAGCAGCAGCAGCGACGACGCAAAGATCGCCGGAATGACACCTGATGTGTTCAGCTTCAGCGGCAGGTGCGAAGTATCGCCCTGGAACATCCGATTGCCAACCTGACGCTTCGGATACTGAATCAGCAGCCGGCGCTGGGCGCGCTCGACGAAGACGATGATGCCGATGACGGCGATCGCGACGATGATGACGAGCAGGATGAGGAAAGTCGACAGCGCCCCGGTGCGGCCGAGTTCGAGCGTGCCGGCAAGGGCAGTCGGAAGGCCGGCGGCGATGCCGGCGAAAATGATCAGCGAGATGCCGTTGCCGATGCCGCGCGAGGTGATCTGCTCGCCGAGCCACATCAGGAACATCGTGCCGCCGAGCAGCGTCAGAACGGTGGAAACACGGAAGAACCAGCCCGGCTCGACGACGAGGCCCTGGCCGCTTTCAAGGCCGGCGGCAATGCCATAGGCCTGCAGCGCACCGAGGATGACGGTACCATAGCGGGTATACTGGTTGATGATCTTACGGCCCTGCTCGCCTTCCTTCTTGAGGTTTTCGAGCGCCGGCACGACCGAGGTCATGAGCTGCACGATGATCGAAGCGGAGATATAGGGCATGATGCCGAGCGCGAAGATCGCCATGCGCTGAACAGCGCCGCCCGAGAACATATTGAAAAGGCCGAGAATGCCGCCTGCCTGGCCGCGGAATGCCTGGGCATAGGCTTCGGGATTGAGACCCGGAAGCGGAATATGCGTGCCGAGTCGATAGACGAGGAGAGCTGCCAGTGTGAACCACAAGCGCTTCTTCAAATCCTCGGCTTTGGCGAAGGTCGAAAAATTGAGGTTGGATGCCAATTGTTCCGCTGCAGAAGCCATGCGTTTCTCCGCGCTACCAATTCCGGCGTCTCTGGGGGACAGACCGGACCCGGAATCAGTATGAAATTATTCAAAACCGGGCTCAGGACGGATTGCGGCGCAACCCCTTGCCTCACCCTTGTTTTCGAGTCTTACCGGCATGACGCGGGTGCGCCAGCCAAGTTTTTGTGAGGCCCACATATGGGAGCAAAATCGCCCGGTGTGAAGCACCCCGGGCGACATATCATCAGATTATTATTCGGCTGCAGCGGGAGCCGAAAGCAGCGTCACGGTGCCGCCGGCCTTTTCGATCTTCTCGACGGCAGGCTTGGAGGCGCCTGCAACGACGATAGTGATCTTGGCCTTGATCTCGCCGTCGGCGAGAACGCGAACGCCGTCCTTGACGCGGCGGATGACACCCGCAGCCTTGAGGGCAGCTGCGTCGACGGTCGTCTTGGCATCGAGCTTGCCGGCGTCGATCGCCGTCTGGATACGGGCCAGCGACACGACAACAAAATCGGAAGCGAAAATGTTGTTGAAGCCGCGCTTCGGCAGGCGACGATAGATCGGCATCTGGCCGCCTTCGAAGCCATTGATGGCGACGCCCGAACGGGACTTCTGACCCTTCACGCCGCGACCACCAGTCTTGCCCGAGCCCGAGCCGATACCGCGGCCGAGGCGCTTGCGGCTGTGGGTCGAGCCTTCATTGTCCTTGATTTCATTGAGTTTCATGAGCGTTTCCTCCGTCTCACTTCTCGTCGACGACGCGAACGAGATGCTGGACAGCACGGATCATGCCACGAACGGAAGGGGTATCCTCCAGCGTGCGGCGACGGTGCATCTTGTTCAGTCCGAGACCGATCAGCGTGCGCTGCTGGACATCCGGACGGCGGATCGGGCTGCCGATCTGTTCGATCGTGACAGTCTTCGCTTCAGCCTTCTTAGTAGCCTTGGCCATCTGTCAAACTCCTCTTATTCTTCAGAGGCGTTGCCGGAGGCGCCACGACGAGCCTGCAGCGTTGCATACTTGATGCCGCGCTGAGCTGCGATGTCCTTCGGGTGAACCTGGTGCTTCAGAGCGTCGAAGGTGGCGCGAACCATGTTATAGGGGTTCGACGAACCGGTCGACTTGGCGACGACGTCATGCATGCCGAGCGTCTCGAATACGGCGCGCATCGGACCACCGGCGATGATGCCGGTACCAACCTTGGCCGAGCGCAGCAGAACCTTGCCGGCGCCGTGGCGGCCATGAACGTCGTGATGCAGCGTACGGCCGTCGCGCAGCGGTACGAAGATCAGTTCGCGCTTGGCGGCTTCGGTTGCCTTGCGGATGGCTTCCGGCACTTCACGTGCCTTGCCGTGGCCGAAGCCGACGCGGCCCTTCTGGTCGCCAACGACGACGAGTGCTGCGAAACCAAAACGACGGCCGCCCTTGACGACCTTGGCGACGCGGTTGATCGCGACAAGCTTGTCGACGAATTCGCTATCGCGCTCTTCGCGGCTCTGGCGGTCGTCCCGCTGCGGCCTTCTTTCCTGTGCCATTGTCCTCTTCCTTTTTCTTTTCCGGGTGCAATCGGCAAACAAATGTGGACCGCATCAGCCTCCCCTTTCGGAGAGCGCCTGCGGTCCGGCGAAAATCCGGCCGGCGCCTGAGGCGTCCGGCCGGAAACTGATCAGAAGGTGAGACCGCCTTCGCGGGCCGCTTCGGCGAGAGCCTTGATGCGGCCGTGATAGATGAAGGCGCCACGGTCGAACACGACTTCCGTAACACCGGCCTTGGAGGCGCGCTCTGCGAGGAGCTTGCCCACAACGGTAGCGGCGGCGGTATCGGCACCGGTCTTCAGAGAACCGCGCAGATCCTTCTCGAGGGTGGAGGCAGACGCAAGCGTCTTGCCGGCCACGTCATCGATGACCTGGGCGTAGATGTTCTTCGAGGAGCGATGAACCGACAGGCGCGGACGGCCGTTGGCCACCGACTTGAGATGACGGCGCACGCGGTTGGCACGACGTTCAAGTGCTTCTTTCCTGCTAGCCATTTCGCGTGATCCTTACTTCTTCTTGCCTTCTTTGCGGACGATCCGCTCGTCAGCGTACTTGACGCCCTTACCCTTGTAGGGCTCAGGACCGCGATATTCGCGGATTTCGGCAGCAACCTGACCGACCTGCTGCTTGTTGATGCCGCTGACGACGATTTCCGTCGGCTTCGGAACAACGATCGAGATACCGACCGGCGGCTCGTAGATCACGTCGTGGCTGAAACCGAGGGCCAGCTGCAGGTTCTTGCCCTGCATGGCGGCGCGGTAACCAACGCCGTTGATCTCAAGCTTGCGCTCGAAACCGTCCTTGACGCCCTTGAAGATGCCTTCGATCATCGTGCGGGACATGCCCCACTTTGCGCGCGCATCCTTGGTCTGGTTTACCGGCGTCACGACGACGGCGTTATTTTCAAGCTTGAGGCTGATTTCGTCGTTAGCAACGAAAAACAGCTCGCCCTTCGGGCCCTTTGCAGTCACCTTCTGGCCATCGACCGTAGCCGTGATCCCAGCAGGCACCTGAACGGGCTTTTTACCGATACGAGACATGTTTCAATCCTGTCTGTTCGCTATGGAGATCCCTGCCCGATCTTAGAAGACCGAGCAAAGAACCTCGCCACCAACGTTCTGTTCGCGAGCCTGGTGATCAGCCATCACACCCTTCGGAGTCGAAAGGATGGTGATGCCGAGACCGTTCGCGACCTGCGGAATGGACTTGACCGAGACATAAACCCGGCGGCCCGGCTTGGACACACGGCCGATCTCACGGATCACCGATGCGCCTTCATAATATTTCAGCTCGATGCTGAGTTCCGACTTGCCATTGCCGAAATCGACAACGGAGTAGCCACGGATGTAGCCTTCGGACTGCAGAACATCGAGAACACGTGCACGGAGCTTCGAAGCAGGCGTCGAGACCGACGACTTGCGGCGGGAAGCGCCGTTACGGATGCGAGTGAGCATATCGCCCAACGGATCAGTCATTGTCATGTAACCTGCTCCTTACCAGCTCGACTTGACGATACCCGGCACCTTGCCGAGATTGCCGAGTTCACGCAGCGCAATACGCGACATGCGCAGTTTGCGGTAATATGCGCGCGGACGCCCCGAAACTTCGCAACGGTTGCGAATACGGGTCTTCGATCCATCGCGCGGCAGGGATGCCAGCTTGATCGAGGCCTTGAACCGCTCTTCGATCGGAAGAGCCTGGTTCATGATGATCGCCTTCAACCCAGCCCGCTTAGCGGCCTGGTTAGCGACCGTAGTACGGCGGCGCTTGTTCTTTTCAACTGCGCTTGTCTTCGCCATGTCAGGTTCCTTTTCTACGCTCGTCGTTACGGTTATTGACGGAACGGGAAGCTGAACTCTTTCAGAAGAGCCCGTGCTTCGTCGTCGGTCGTCGCCGTCGTGCAAACGATGATGTCCATGCCCCACATCTGATCAACCTTGTCGTAGTTGATCTCAGGGAACACAATGTGCTCCTTGATGCCCATGGCGAAGTTGCCACGGCCGTCAAAGCTTTTCGGGTTCAGGCCGCGGAAGTCGCGAACGCGCGGGAGCGCGATGTTCACGAGACGGTCCATGAACTCGTACATGCGGGCGCCGCGCAGGGTAACCTTCGCGCCGATCGGCATCTGTTCGCGGACCTTGAAGCCTGCGATAGAGTTGCGTGCGCGGGTGATGACCGGCTTCTGGCCGGCGATCGCTGCGAGGTCGGCGGCAGCTACCGTCGGCTTCTTCGAGTCAGCGGTCGCTTCGCCGACACCCATGTTGATCACGATCTTGTCGAGCTTCGGAATCATCATCTCGTTGGCGTAGGAAAACTGCTCCTGCAACGCCTTGCGGATGCGCTCGACATATTCCTTCTTGAGCCGCGGCTCATATTTTGCCTCAGCCATCGATCACTTCTCCAGAACGCTTGGCCACACGGACCTTCTTGCCGTCAACAACCTTGAAACCGACGCGGGTGGGCTTGCCGTCCTTGTCGATGATTGCAATGTTGGACAGGTGAACCGGGGCTTCCTTGTTGATGATGCCGGCTTCCTGGGTCTGCGTCTGGCGCTGGTGGCGCTTGACGACGTTGACGCCACGAACAACGGCACGATCTTCCTTCGGCATGACCTGGACAACTTCGCCGGTACGGCCCTTGTCCTTGCCAGCGAGCATGACGACCTTGTCGCCCTTACGAATCTTCTGCATCGCTTCGCTCCTTACAGTACTTCGGGAGCCAGCGAGATGATCTTCATGTGGTTCTTGGCGCGAAGTTCACGCGGAACCGGTCCGAAGATACGGGTGCCGATCGGCTCTTTCTTGTTGTCGATGAGGACTGCTGCGTTGGTGTCGAAGCGGATGACGGAGCCATCTGCACGGCGGATGTCCTTGGCGGTGCGAACGACAACCGCCTTCATCACGTCACCCTTCTTCACACGGCCGCGCGGGATCGCTTCCTTGATCGAAACGACGATGACGTCGCCGATCGAGGCATACTTGCGCTTCGAGCCGCCCAGCACCTTGATGCACATGACACGACGTGCGCCGGAATTATCCGCGACGTCGAGGTTTGTTTGCATCTGAATCATATCAGGTCGCCTTCTTGGTTTACCGGAATGGTTGGGCTAGCCCCCTACTCCGGCTTATGAAAATTTTCGCCGGCCGAGCTGCCGTGAGGCAGCACAGACGCGGCAATAGCTGAATAGCGCGGGGTCGATCGTGCCAGGGTGGTTTCCCGAACGGGACCTTCCGTGCGCTCAAAGCAAAAGAACGCCCGGCATTCGAGCGTTCTGACGCTGCTTCATACAGATATTTCGGCGAGACGCAAGGCCTCGCGCAAAATTCTGTTACTTGCCCTGGGCGGAAATGACCGTCCAGCGCTTGTCCTTGGAGATCGGTGCGCATTCCTCGATGGATACGGTATCGCCGATCTTGTACTGGTTGTTCTCGTCGTGGGCCTTGTACTTCTTGGAACGACGAACGGTCTTCTGGAGCAGCGGGTGAGCGAAACGACGCTCGACACGAACCACTACCGTCTTCTCGTTCTTGTCGCCAACGACGACGCCCTGCAGGATGCGCTTCGGCATATTTTTCTTCCTTTAGGCCTTAACTTCTGCCGCCTTCTGGCGGGCAATGGTTTTCACGCGGGCGATGTCCTTGCGGACTTCGTTGATGCGCGAGGACTTTTCGAGCTGGCCGGTCGCCTTCTGAAAGCGCAGGTTGAACTGCTCCTTCTTCAGCTTGGCAAGCTCGTCCTTGAGTTGGTCAGCGCTGAATGCGCGAACGTCTGAGGCTTTCATGAGCTCAATCCCTTACTCTGCAATGCGCTGAACGAAGCGCGTCTTGACCGAGAGCTTGGCAGAGCCGAGGCGAAGCGCCTCACGGGCGATTTCTTCGCTGACACCGTCGATCTCGAACATCATACGGCCGGGCTTGACCTTGCATGCCCAGTATTCAACGGAGCCCTTACCCTTACCCATACGGACTTCGGTCGGCTTTTTGGTCACCGGGACGTCCGGGAACACGCGGATCCATACACGGCCGGCGCGCTTCATATAACGCGTGATCGCGCGGCGGGCCGCTTCGATCTCGCGCGCGTTGACGCGGTTGGGTTCCTGTGCCTTCAGGCCGAATTCGCCGAATGCCAGGTCAGAACCGCCCTTGGCGACGCCCTTGATGCGGCCCTTGAACTGCTTGCGGTACTTGGTACGCTTTGGCTGCAACATTTTCTTATTCTCCGAACTTCTCTGCCACGCGCGCTATCAAGCGTTGTCGCGGCGACGGTCTCTGTCGCGGTCACGATCACGGCTTGCCGGACCCTGGGCGTCACCTTCCATCGCGCGGCGCTCGGAAGCCATCGGATCATGCTCAAGGATTTCGCCCTTGAAGATCCAGACCTTGATGCCGCAGATGCCGAATGCGGTTTCTGCTTCAGCCGTGCCGTAGTCGATGTCGGCGCGCAGCGTGTGCAACGGCACACGACCTTCGCGGTACCATTCCGTACGGGCGATTTCAGCACCGCCGAGACGGCCGGCGCAGGTGATCTTGATGCCTTCTGCGCCAAGACGCATCGCCGACTGAACGGCGCGCTTCATGGCGCGGCGGAAAGCCACGCGACGCTCGAGCTGCTGGGCGATCGACTGAGCGACCAGCGTCGCATCGACTTCGGGCTTGCGCACTTCGACGATGTTGAGGTGCGTTTCCGAATTCGTCATCTCCGACAGCTTCTTGCGGAGCTTGTCGATGTCTGCGCCCTTGCGGCCGATGATCAGGCCCGGACGTGCCGAGTGGATCGTGACGCGGCACTTCTTGTGCGGACGCTCGATGACCACCTTGGAGATCCCGGCCTGCTTCAGTTCGCTCATGACGAACTTGCGCATCTTCAGGTCTTCGTGCAGCAGCTGGCCGTACTCGGCATTGTCCGCAAACCAGCGGCTATCCCAGGTACGGTTGATTCCGAGACGGAAACCGATTGGATTGATTTTCTGACCCATTATGCGGCCTCCTCTGCTGCCTGCACTTCACGAACGACGATCGTCAGGTGCGCGAAGGGCTTTTCGATGCGCGACGCGCGACCGCGGCCACGAGCGTGGAAACGCTTCATGACGATCGACTTGCCGACATAGGCCTCGGCGACAACCAGCGAGTCGACGTCGAGATCGTGGTTGTTCTCGGCGTTGGCGATCGCAGATTCGAGCGTCTTCTTGACGGCGCCTGCGATGCGCTTGCGGGAGAACTCCAGCTCAGCGAGTGCGCGCTCGACCTTCTTGCCGCGGATAGCCGCAGCAACCAGGTTGAGCTTCTGGGGGCTGACGCGGAGCGTGCGGGCGACTGCTTGCGCCTCGTTGTCCTTCAGCCGGCGTTCGGCTTTTGCCTTGCCCATTGTTACTTCCTCTTCGCCTTCTTGTCCGCGCCGTGACCGTAGTAGGTGCGGGTCGGAGAGAATTCACCGAATTTGTGGCCGACCATGTCTTCATTGACGCTGACCGGGATATGCTTGCTGCCGTTGTAGACGCCGAAGGTGAGACCGACGAACTGCGGCAGGATCGTGGAGCGACGGCTCCAGATCTTGATCACTTCACTACGACCGCCTTCACGAACCTTCTCAGCCTTCTTGAGAAGATAGCCGTCAACGAACGGACCTTTCCATACTGAACGAGCCATTGGAGACTTCCTCTCTTACTTCTTACGCTGATGACGCGAGCGCATGATCATCTTGTCGGTCGACTTGTTCGACCGGGTGCGCTTGCCCTTAGTCGGCTTGCCCCACGGTGTCACCGGATGGCGACCACCGGAGGTGCGGCCTTCACCACCGCCGTGCGGATGGTCGACCGGGTTCATGACGACACCGCGGTTATGCGGACGCTTGCCGCGCCAAACGGTACGACCGGCCTTGCCGTCGTTGATGTTGGCGTGATCAGGGTTGGAGACGGCGCCGATCGAAGCAAGGCAAGAGCCATGAACGAGACGCTGTTCACCGGAGTTCAGGCGAAGGATCGCCATGCCCTGGTCGCGGCCGACGAGCTGTGCGTAGCCACCGGCCGAGCGAGCGATCTGACCACCCTTGCCCGGCTTCATTTCCACGTTGTGGATGATGGAGCCGACCGGGATGTACTGCAGCGGCATGGTGTTGCCGGGCTTGACGTCGACAGCCTTCTCGGAAGCGATAACCTTGTCACCGGCAGCGAGACGCTGGGGAGCGAGGATATAAGCCTTCTCGCCGTCAGCATAGTTCACCAGCGCGATGAAAGCCGTGCGGTTCGGATCGTATTCGATACGCTCGACCGTGCCTTCGACGTCGAACTTGCGACGCTTGAAGTCGATCAGACGATAGGTGCGCTTGTGACCACCGCCGATGAAGCGGGCGGTGATGCGGCCGAGGTTGTTACGACCGCCGCTCTTGGTCAGACCTTCCGTCAGCGCCTTGACCGGCTTGCCCTTGTAGAGGGCCGAGCGGTCGACGATGACCAGCTGGCGCTGGCTCGGGGTGATCGGATTGAAAGTTTTCAATGCCATTTTCTTATACCTCAGAGACCGGTGGAGACGTCGATCGTCTGGCCTTCAGCCAGCGTCACAACAGCCTTCTTCACGTCCTTCTGCTTGCCGACGAAACCGCGGAACCGCTTGGTCTTGCCCTTGCGCAGCAGAGTGTTGACAGCCGTGACCTTGACGCCGAACAGCGCCTCGACCGCAGCCTTGATTTCCGGCTTCGTCGCCTGCTTGGCGACATTGAAAACAACCTGGTTGTTTTCGGATACCAGCGTGGACTTTTCGGTGATCGCCGGAGAGACGATCACATCGTAGTGGCGAAGATCGGTCACTTGAATCGCTCCTCTAGCGCTTCAACCGCAGCCTTGGAAAGCACGAGCTTGCCGCGGCGCACGATGTCGTAAACGTTGATGCCCTGAATTGGCAGAACATCGATGTTCGGGATGTTCTGTGCTGCAAGCTTGAAGTTGCCATCAAGCTCTGCGCCGCCGATGAAGAGGGCGTTGGTCAGGCCGAGCGTCTCGAAAACGGACGCGAGCGACTTGGTCTTGGCTTCAGCGGCAACCAGGTTGTCGATGACGATGACGTCATCGGCCTTGATCTTGGCCGAAAGGGCGTGACGAAGGCCGAGTGCGCGAACCTTCTTCGGAAGATCGTGCTCGTGGCTGCGGACAACCGGGCCGTGAGCCTTGCCGCCGCCGCGGAACTGCGGAGCGCGAGCCGAATGGTGGCGGGCGCGGCCCGTACCCTTCTGCTTGTACATCTTGGCGCCGGTGCGCGAAACTTCCGCGCGGCCCTTAGCCTTGTGCGTGCCCTGCTGCTTCTTGGCAAGCTGCCAGCGGATGACGCGGGCGAGAATGTCTTCGCGGGGCTCGAGGCCGAAAATCGCGTCCGAAAGGGAAACCTTCCCGGCGTCTTTTCCCTCGAGGGTCTTGACGTTGAATTCCATTAATCTGGCTCCCTTACTTCGCGGCCGACTTGACGGCGTCGCGCACGATGATCCAAGCGCCCTTGGAACCAGGAACAGCACCCTTGATCAGGATCAGACCACGATCTTCGTCGGTCGAAACTACTTCCAGGTTCTGCGTCGTGACGCGCGTCTGGCCCATGTGACCAGCCATCTTCTTGTTCTTGAAAACCTTGCCCGGATCCTGGCGCGAGCCGGTCGAACCGTGCGAACGGTGAGACACCGACACACCGTGCGTGGCACGCAGACCGCCGAAACCATGGCGCTTCATGGCGCCGGCAAAACCCTTACCGATCGTCGTGCCCGTCACGTCGACGAGCTGACCGGCTGCAAAGTGACCCGCCTTGATCTCAGTGCCGATCTCGAGCAGCTGATCTTCCGACACGCGGAATTCCGTCAGCTTGGCCTTCGGCTCGACGTTGGCGATGGCAAAGTTGCCACGCATCGCCTTCGACGTGTTCTTCACCTTCGCCTGGCCGGCACCGAGCTGAACTGCGGTATAGCCATTCTTTTCGACAGTGCGCGTGGCCACGACCTGGCAGCCTTCCATACGCAGTACCGTTACCGGGACATGCTCGCCGGCGTCGTTATAGACGCGGGTCATTCCCACCTTCTGTGCAATCACACCTGAACGCATCGGTTCAATCCTTCTCACTCAGCCCGAAGACCCGAGGTCTCAGAGCTTGATCTCAACATCGACACCGGCGGCGAGATCGAGCTTCATCAGCGCGTCTACCGTCTGCGGGGTCGGGTCAACGATATCGAGAAGGCGCTTATGCGTGCGCATCTCGAACTGTTCGCGGCTCTTCTTGTCGATGTGCGGGGACCGGTTGACCGTAAACTTCTCGATGCGGGTCGGAAGCGGAACGGGGCCCCGGACGCTTGCACCGGTGCGCTTAGCCGTCGATACGATCTCGCGCGTGGAGGCATCGAGAATCCGGTGATCGAACGCCTTCAGGCGGATGCGGATATTCTGGCCGTTCATTCGACTTTATCCTTGTGTCTGTTATCCGCGTGTCACCGCTTAGGGACACGACTTACCTTCAGTTACGTTAGCGGGCCACCGGTTTCAAAGATCGAGAGGGACACCGAGATCGGCGTCCCTATCCTTTCCTTGGGCCAGGTGGCCCAGCCGTTAGTTACTCAACGATGCTCGCGACGATACCGGCGCCGACGGTGCGGCCGCCTTCGCGGATGGCGAAGCGCAGCTTTTCTTCCATCGCGATCGGAACGATCAGCTCGACCGATACCGTGACGTTGTCGC
>NZ_JAAXDD010000008.1:0-310331 GCF_019798305.1 Rhizobium leguminosarum | reverse complement strand
TAGTTACTCAACGATGCTCGCGACGATACCGGCGCCGACGGTGCGGCCGCCTTCGCGGATGGCGAAGCGCAGCTTTTCTTCCATCGCGATCGGAACGATCAGCTCGACCGATACCGTGACGTTGTCGCCCGGCATCACCATCTCGGTGCCTTCCGGCAGCGTCACAATGCCGGTCACGTCGGTCGTGCGGAAGTAGAACTGCGGACGGTAATTGGTGAAGAACGGCGTATGACGGCCACCCTCTTCCTTCGTCAGGATGTAGGCTTCTGCCATGAACTTCTTGTGCGGCTTGACCGAACCCGGCTTGCACAGAATCTGCCCACGCTCGACGCCGTCACGGGTGACGCCGCGGATCAGCGCGCCGATGTTGTCGCCAGCCTGGCCCTGATCGAGCAGCTTGCGGAACATTTCAACGCCGGTCACCGTCGTCTTCGTCGTCGGGCGAATGCCGACGATCTCGACTTCTTCGCCAACCTTGACGATGCCACGCTCGACGCGGCCGGTCACAACCGTGCCGCGGCCGGAGATCGAGAACACGTCTTCGATCGGCAGCAGGAACGGCAGGTTGATCGGACGCTCAGGCGTCGGGATGTAGGCGTCGACCGCAGCCATCAGCTCGCGGATCGCGTCTTCGCCGATCTTCTTGTCGGAATCTTCGAGAGCAGCCAGTGCCGAACCCTTGACGATCGGGATTTCGTCGCCCGGGAAGTCGTAGGACGACAGCAGTTCGCGAACTTCGAGCTCGACCAGTTCGAGAAGCTCGGCGTCGTCAACCTGGTCGACCTTGTTCAGGAACACCACGATCGCCGGAACGCCGACCTGGCGGGCCAGCAGGATGTGTTCGCGCGTCTGCGGCATCGGGCCGTCAGCGGCCGAGCACACCAGGATCGCGCCGTCCATCTGGGCAGCACCGGTGATCATGTTCTTGACGTAGTCGGCGTGGCCGGGGCAGTCGACATGCGCATAGTGGCGCGCCGGCGTCTCATACTCGACGTGCGCCGTCGAGATCGTGATGCCACGGGCCTTTTCTTCCGGAGCCGCGTCGATCTGGTCGTACGCCTTGTACTCACCGAAGTACTTCGTGATCGCTGCCGTCAGAGACGTCTTGCCGTGGTCAACGTGGCCAATCGTGCCAATGTTGACGTGCGGCTTGTTGCGCTCAAACTTACTCTTTCCCATTTTGGGGTCTCCGTTTTGCTAGTCCCCGAAGGGATCTAATTCTTGTTATCGGTCAATTGGTATTCCGGTCACTTTTGACCGGAATACTTTGCCTGGATTTCAGTTGCGACGTTCGACGGGACCGGCGAATAGTGATCGAAGGTCATCGTGTACTGGGCGCGGCCCTGGGACATGGAGCGCAGGTTGTCGACGTACTTGAACATGTTCGCGAGCGGGACGTTCGCGTTGATGACGACCGCGATACCGCGGCTTTCCTGGCCCTGGATCTGACCGCGACGGGAGTTCAGGTCGCCAATAACGTCGCCGACGTAATCTTCCGGGGTGACGACTTCGACCTTCATCATCGGCTCGAGCAGCTGTGCGCCGGCCTTCCTGGCTGCTTCACGGAAGCAGGCACGCGATGCGATTTCGAAGGCGAGAACCGAGGAGTCGACGTCGTGGAAGGCGCCGTCGATGAGGGTCGCCTTGACGCCGAGCATCGGGAAGCCTGCGAGCGGACCCGAAGACAGAACGCTTTCGATGCCCTTCTGGACGCCGGGGATGTATTCCTTCGGAACGGAACCGCCGACGATCTTCGATTCGAACTTGAATTCGTCGCCGTCCGGGTTCGGTTCGAAGACGATCTTGACGCGCGCGAACTGGCCGGTACCACCGGACTGCTTCTTGTGCGTGTAGTCTTCCTCATGCGTCCGGGTGATGGTTTCGCGGTAGGCAACCTGCGGCGCGCCGACAGTTGCTTCGACCTTGAATTCACGACGCATGCGGTCGACGATGATGTCGAGATGCAGTTCGCCCATGCCGGCGATGATGGTCTGGCCTGATTCCTGGTCGGTCTTGACGCGGAAGGACGGATCTTCAGCAGCCAGGCGGTTGAGCGCGAGGCCCATCTTTTCCTGGTCGCCCTTGGTCTTCGGCTCGATGGCGATCTGGATGACCGGCTCCGGGAACTCCATGCGCTCGAGGATAACCGGCTTCAGCGGATCGCAGAGCGTGTCGCCCGTCGTGGTTTCCTTGAGACCGGCGAGAGCGACGATGTCGCCTGCGAAGGCTTCTTCGATGTCTTCACGCGAGTTGGAGTGCATCTGCAGCATACGGCCGACGCGCTCGCGTTTGTCCTTGACCGTGTTGATGACCGACGTGCCCTTTTCGAGCTTGCCGGAGTAGATGCGGGCGAAGGTCAGCGAACCAACGAAGGGGTCGTTCATGATCTTGAAGGCGAGCATGGAAAGCGGCTCGCTGTCATCGGCATGACGCTCGATTTCGGCTTCCGTTTTGAAATCGATGCCCTTGATGGCCGGGATGTCCATCGGAGACGGCAGGTAGTCGACGACGGCGTCGAGCAGCGGCTGCACGCCCTTGTTCTTGAAGGCGGTGCCGCAGAACATCGGGTGGAACTTGACGTCGATCGTGCCGCGGCGAACCAGCGCACGGATCTGATCGTTATCGGGCAGAATGCCTTCGAGGTAAGCTTCGGTGGCGGCTTCGTCGATGTCGACGACCGTCTCGATCAGCTTCTCGCGATATTCTTCAGCCTTGGCCTTCATGTCCTCGGGAATCTCGACGACATCCCACTGGGCGCCGAGCGACTCGTCGCGCCAGATGAGTGCGTTCATCTCGACCAGGTCGATCACGCCCTTGAATTCGGTCTCAGCACCGATCGGCAGTTGCATAACGACAGCCGTTGCACCGAGACGGGTCTTGATCATCTCGACGGAGCGGTAGAAGTCCGCACCGGTCTTGTCCATCTTGTTGCAGAAGATCATCCGCGGGACATTGTACTTCTCGGCCTGACGCCAGACGGTTTCCGTCTGCGGCTCAACACCGGCGTTGGCGTCGAGCAGCGCGATGGCGCCGTCGAGAACGCGCAGCGAACGCTCGACTTCAATGGTGAAGTCGACGTGGCCGGGAGTGTCGATGATGTTGAAGCGGCGCATTTTGCCGTCACGGCCCTTCCAGTAGGTCGTGGTGGCGGCAGAGGTGATGGTGATGCCACGCTCCTGCTCCTGCTCCATCCAGTCCATGGTTGCTGCGCCGTCGTGGACTTCGCCGATCTTGTGCGACTTGCCGGTGTAATAAAGAATACGCTCGGTGGTCGTGGTCTTGCCGGCGTCGATATGCGCCATGATACCGAAATTGCGGTAGTCTTCGATCTTATATTCGCGAGCCATGGTGGACTGCCTTTCGATACCGTTCGGAATTACCAGCGATAGTGCGAGAACGCGCGGTTGGCATCAGCCATCTTGTGCGTGTCTTCGCGCTTCTTGACGGCGGAGCCGCGGTTGTTGGACGCATCGAGCAGTTCGCCGGAAAGGCGGTCAACCATAGTCGTTTCATTGCGCTTGCGGGCAGCAGCGATCAGCCAGCGAATAGCAAGAGCCTGGCGGCGCTCCGGACGAACATCGACGGGGACCTGATAGGTCGCACCACCGACACGACGCGAGCGAACTTCAACGTGCGGGGCAATGTTCTCAAGCGCAGAATGGAAAACCGTGAGCGGCTCCTGCTTGGCCTTGCCCTGGACAACGTCGAACGCACCGTAGACGATGTTTTCAGCAACGGACTTCTTGCCGTCGAGCATGATGGCATTCATGAACTTGGTGACGACGAGATCGCCGAACTTCGGGTCCGGATTGATCTCGCGCTTTTCTGCTTTATGACGTCTGGACATATTTTGTCTCTTCAACCGTTAAGGCGCTTCATGACGCGGAGGACCTCGCGCAGCGCCGGATTATTCAAAAAGCCGAATTACTTCGGACGCTTCGCGCCATACTTGGAGCGGCGCTGCTTGCGGTTCTTGACACCCTGGGTATCGAGAACGCCGCGGATGATATGATAACGGACACCCGGAAGGTCCTTGACGCGGCCGCCACGGATCATGACGACGGAGTGTTCCTGAAGGTTGTGACCTTCGCCGGGGATGTAACCAATGACTTCGAAGCCGTTGGTCAGGCGGATCTTTGCGACCTTACGCAGAGCCGAGTTCGGCTTCTTCGGCGTCGTCGTGTAGACGCGCGTGCAAACGCCGCGCTTCTGCGGGTTCTCCTGGAGTGCGGGAACCTTGTTACGCTTTACGTTCGCCTGGCGAGGCTTGCGGATCAGCTGGTTTACGGTAGGCATTCAACCATCCCTTACGTTTTATCTCAGTACCCTTGCGGGCTTGAACTCGCGCCGTCTCCGGCAGTGACGTACGCTTTCCGTCAATGCGCAAAATATGGCCCGATCCGCTTCCGCAGATGGACCACAAGGAGCAGAGGACGCATGAAATATGCGTCGTGCGTGCAGCATCATGACTTCAACGTGCGTTTAGAACCTTGTTTGAGGTGAACTTCAGGGCGAGTCGCCCCGAACAGCCAAGCCTCACATGGGATCTGATGGCCGGGGTACTACTGGTTTCCACCCGTCTCGTCAAGGCCGGTTAAGAAATAAACTCGCCGTATCGCCTTGATATGCCGGCCGAACGCCCTGTTTCATCCTTCTAGACGAATTCACGGCTGTGCTCGAAGATAAAAACTTGGGCATTGCAGCAAAAGCAGTTAAGGAATCAGCAATTGCGGCGTTCGGCCCTCACAGCGGGATTCGAGCGACCGAATCGTCAAAGAGCCGAAGGACAGGCGATGATAACGACACCAGATAACGACAATAATTTCGACGGCCCGATGATCTTCATCATCATCGGCAAGGGCTACGAGTCCGACGCCAGCGAAGGTATCGACCTGCACATCATGCTGAAGGCGCCTGACGACGACACTGCCGTACGCGAGGCATTGAACGCCCTAGCCGAGGAAGGCTTCATCGAGGCCGATCTCGACCAGATCGGCATGCTGACCGAGATCCCGGCCGAAGAGCCGCACGCCTCTGCCTACCAGGGAGCGGTCGAAGGCGAAGTCGCGATCATCCGGTTCAACTGAACGGAGCCGCCGCTGACGCTGTCAAGGCAGTATAAGCGAAAGCAGCCTCCCTCCCCGCCCAATCAGTGCAAACTAAAAATAAAAAACCGCCCGGATCGCTCCGAGCGGTTTTTCAATTCGTCGACTTCAGCCGCGGATTATTCCGCAGCCGGAGCTTTTTCAGCCATGTCCTGCAGCATCGGCGTGGCAACGGCAGCACCCGTGCCCTTGCGGCGCTCTTCGAGGATCATCTCGTCGCGCGACGTGGCGATGCGGCGGATCTGGGTCATGGTGCCGCCGGTACCGGCCGGGATGAGGCGGCCGACGATGACGTTTTCCTTCAGACCCTGCAGACCGTCTGTCTTGCCGGCGATTGCAGCTTCCGTCAGCACCTTGGTCGTTTCCTGGAAGGACGCGGCCGAGATGAAGGACGGTGTCTGCAGCGACGCCTTGGTGATGCCGAGAAGAACCGGATCGCCATAGGCTGGCTTCTTGCCCTGCTCGATCAGGTGATCGTTGACGTCTTCGAGCTCGATCCGGTCGACATTGTCGCCGACGATATAGGTCGAGTCGCCCGCATCGGTGATCTCCACCTTCTGCAGCATCTGACGGACAATCACCTCGATGTGCTTGTCGTTGATGACGACGCCCTGCAGGCGGTAGACTTCCTGGATCTCGTTGACGAGGTAGGAGGCCAGAGCCTCCACGCCCTTGATCGCCAGGATGTCGTGCGGAGCCGGGTTACCGTCGAGGATGTAGTCACCCTTTTCGATATAGTCACCTTCCTGAAGGTGGAAGGGTTTGCCCTTCGGGATCAGGTATTCGACAGGCTCGACACCATCTTCCGCCGGCTCGATGATGACGCGACGCTTGTTCTTGTAGTCGCGGCCGAGGCGGATCGTACCATCGATCTCTGCGATGATGGCATGGTCCTTCGGACGGCGGGCTTCGAACAGCTCGGCAACACGCGGCAGACCGCCGGTGATGTCCTTGGTCTTGGCGCTTTCGAGTGGCGAACGGGCGAGAACGTCACCCTGGGAGACCTTCGTGCCCGGCTCGACCGACAGAATCGCATCGACCGAGAGGAAGAAGCGGGCGTCACCACCACGAGACAGCTTCGCGATATTGCCGCTGGCATCCTTGATGACGATCGCCGGCTTGAGGTCCGAGCCGCGCGGGGTCGAACGCCAGTCGATAACCTGACGCTTGGTGATGCCGGTCGATTCGTCGGTCGCTTCTAGAACGGAGAGACCGTCGACCAGATCTTCAAACTGAACGGTACCAGCCACTTCCGTCATCATCGGACGGGTGTAGGGGTCCCACTCTGCCAGGCGCTGGCCGCGCTTGACCTTGTCGCCTTCGTCGACATGCAGCTTCGAACCGTAGGCCACACGCTGCGACGACCGCTCGACACCACGTTCGTCCAGGATCTGGACGGTCATGTTGCGGCCCATGGCAACGAGGTTGCCATCGGAGTTGCGCAGGATGTTGCGGTTCTTGATCTGCACCGTACCTTCGTACGAGGCTTCGAGGAACGACTGGTCGACCACGGTTGCCGTACCGCCAAGGTGGAAGGTACGCATGGTGAGCTGGGTGCCCGGCTCGCCGATCGACTGAGCAGCGATGACGCCGACGGCCTCGCCCATATTGACCGGCGTACCGCGCGCGAGGTCGCGGCCGTAGCAGACCGAGCAGACGCCCGTCTGGATTTCGCAGGTCAGTGCCGAGCGGATGCGGATCGACTGGATGCCGGCCTTCTCGATTTCGACGACGTCGGGCTCGAGGATCATCCTGCCGGCATCGACGATGCGCTCACCCGTGACCGGATGATCGATGTCGTCGAGCGCCGTGCGGCCGAGGATACGGGCGCCGATCGAGGCAACCACCTGGCCGGCATCGACGATGGCGGTCATGGTGAGGCCCGTCTGCGTTCCGCAATCGACGTGCGTGACGATGCAATCCTGCGCGACGTCGACGAGACGGCGGGTCAGGTAGCCGGAGTTGGCGGTCTTCAGGGCGGTGTCTGCCAGACCCTTACGGGCACCGTGCGTCGAGTTGAAGTACTCGTTGACGGTCAGGCCTTCCTTGAAGTTCGAGATGATCGGGGTCTCGATGATTTCGCCCGACGGCTTGGCCATGAGGCCACGCATGCCGCCCAGCTGACGCATCTGGTTCGGAGAACCGCGAGCACCGGAGTGGCTCATCATGTAGATCGAGTTCATCGGCTTCTGGCGACCGGTCTTCTCATCGAATTCGACCGCCTTGATGCGAGCCATCATCTCTTCGGCGACCTTTTCGGTCGCCTTGCCCCAGGCGTCGACGACCTTGTTGTACTTTTCGCCCTGGGTGATCAGGCCGTCATTGTACTGCTGCTCGTATTCCTTCACCAGGTTTTCGGTGTCGGCAACGATCTTGGCCTTGGCATCCGGAATGACCATGTCGTCCTTGCCGAACGAGATGCCGGCGCGGCAGGCATGGGAAAAGCCGAGCTGCATGATGCGGTCGCAGAAAATGACCGTGTCCTTCTGGCCGCAGTGGCGGTAGACCGTGTCGATCATCTTCGAGATGTTCTTTTTGGTCATTTCCTGGTTGCAGATATCGAAGGGCACCTTGCCGTTCTTCGGCAACAGTTCACCGATGAGCAGACGGCCAGGCGTCGTCTCATAGATCTTCGAGTAAGGCTTGCCATCCTCGTCGATCGACTTGAAGCGGCCGCGGATCTTGGTGTGCAGCGTCACGACCTTGCTTTCGAGGGCGTGATGCAGCTCGCCGAGATCGGAGAAGGCCATGCCTTCGCCCGGCTCGTTCTGGTTGAGAATCGACAGATAGTAGAGGCCGAGAACCATGTCCTGCGAGGGAACGATGATCGGCGCGCCGTTGGCCGGATGCAGGATGTTGTTGGTCGACATCATCAGCACGCGGGCTTCGAGCTGAGCTTCGAGCGACAGCGGCACGTGAACGGCCATCTGGTCGCCGTCGAAGTCGGCGTTGAAGGCAGTGCAGACGAGCGGATGCAGCTGGATCGCCTTGCCTTCGACCAGGATAGGTTCGAAGGCCTGGATGCCCAGGCGGTGCAGCGTCGGTGCGCGGTTCAAGAGAACCGGATGCTCGCGGATGACCTCGTCGAGGATATCCCAGACTTCGGGCTTTTCCTTTTCGACCAGCTTCTTGGCCTGCTTGACGGTCGAGGAGTAACCCTTGGCGTCGAGGCGGGCATAGATGAACGGCTTGAAGAGCTCGAGCGCCATCTTCTTCGGCAGGCCGCACTGATGCAGCTTCAGTTCCGGACCGGTGACGATAACCGAACGGCCGGAATAGTCGACGCGCTTGCCGAGCAGGTTCTGACGGAAGCGGCCCTGCTTGCCCTTCAGCATGTCGGAGAGCGACTTCAGCGGACGCTTGTTGGCGCCGGTAATGACACGGCCGCGACGGCCGTTGTCGAACAGCGCGTCAACGGATTCCTGCAGCATGCGCTTTTCGTTGCGGATGATGATGCCAGGCGCACGAAGCTCGATCAGGCGCTTCAGACGGTTGTTACGGTTGATGACACGACGGTAGAGATCGTTCAGATCCGACGTCGCGAAACGGCCGCCGTCGAGCGGAACCAGCGGGCGCAGATCCGGCGGGATGACCGGAACGACCTTCATGATCATCCATTCCGGACGGTTGCCCGACTCCATGAAGTTCTCGACGATCTTCAGGCGCTTCATCAGCTTCTTCTGCTTGAGATCCGACGTGGTGTCGGCGAGCTCTGCGCGCAGGTCGCCAGCGATCTTTTCGAGGTTCATCGAGGCCAGCATCTCGTAGATCGCCTCAGCGCCGATCATCGCGGTGAACTGGTCTTCGCCGTATTCGTCGACAGCGAGCATGTACTCTTCTTCCGAGAGGAGCTGGTGCTCCTTCAAGGCGGTCAGGCCCGGCTCGGTGACGATGTAGTTTTCGAAGTAGAGGACGCGCTCGACATCCTTCAGCGTCATGTCGAGCAGCGTCGAAATGCGGCTCGGCAGCGACTTCAGGAACCAGATGTGGGCAACGGGAGCGGCGAGCTCGATATGGCCCATGCGCTCACGGCGAACCCGCGACAGCGTGACTTCGACGCCGCACTTTTCGCAGATGATGCCCTTGTACTTCATACGCTTGTACTTGCCGCACAGGCATTCGTAGTCCTTGATCGGCCCGAAGATGCGCGCGCAGAACAGACCGTCGCGTTCCGGCTTGAACGTACGGTAGTTGATGGTTTCCGGCTTCTTGATCTCACCGTAAGACCAGGAGAGGATCTTCTCCGGAGACGCGATCGAAATCCGAATGGAATCGAAATTCTGTGCAGGCACCTGCGGATTGAAAAGATTCATGACCTCTTGGTTCATGCCTGTCTCCTTCATGGGCTAAAGCGCCCTCAAAATGCGATGGTCGGCGGCAAATTCCCGGGAGCCGCCTCCCTCGCTTAAACGAGAATAACCGCTGGATGCGGCGAAACTTCCCTTCCGGGCCGACACGGATACGGCGCCCGGCGGGACCGGCGTGCGCCGCATTGGCAGCGCACGCCCTATCAAGTGCTTACTCGGCCGCGTCGGGCAGCTGAGCTGCCTGCGCCTCGTCAAGCTTGGTGTTCTCGAGCTCGACGCTCAGGCCCAGCGAACGCATTTCCTTGACGAGAACGTTGAAGCTTTCCGGAATACCGGCTTCGAACGTGTCGTCTCCGCGGACGATGGCTTCGTAGACCTTGGTGCGGCCGGCGACGTCATCCGACTTCACCGTCAGCATTTCCTGCAGCGTGTAGGCTGCGCCGTATGCTTCGAGCGCCCAGACTTCCATTTCGCCGAAGCGCTGGCCGCCGAACTGCGCCTTGCCGCCCAGCGGCTGCTGGGTCACGAGCGAGTAAGGACCGATCGAACGAGCATGGATCTTGTCGTCGACCAGGTGGTTGAGCTTCAGCATGTAGATGTAGCCCACCGTCACCTGACGGTCGAACTGCTCACCGGTGCGGCCGTCATAGAGCGTCGACTGACCGCTATCCTTAAGACCTGCCAGACGCAGCATGTCGTTGACGTCGGCTTCATTCGCGCCGTCGAAAACAGGCGTCGCAATCGAAACGCCGCGCTTCCACTGGTCGGCGAGACGCAGAACCGAATCGTCGTCGAACTCGTGGACCTGTTCGGCCTTGGGGCCGTCTCCGACGACATCGCCGATGGTCTTGCGCAGCGGCTCGATGTTGCCATTGGCCTTATATGCGTCGATCAGTTCGCCGATCTGGCGACCCATGCCGGCGCAAGCCCAACCCAGATGGGTTTCCAGGATCTGGCCGACGTTCATACGCGAAGGCACGCCGAGCGGGTTCAGAACGACGTCAACATGCGTGCCGTCTTCGAGGAACGGCATGTCCTCCACCGGCACAATGCGCGAGACGACGCCCTTGTTCCCGTGACGGCCGGCCATCTTGTCGCCCGGCTGGATCTTGCGCTTTACGGCGACGAAGACCTTGACCATCTTCATGACGCCAGGGGGCATTTCATCGCCGCGCTGGACCTTTTCGACCTTGTCCATGAATCGCTGTTCAAGGCGCGACTTGGATTCGTCGTACTGACCACGGAGCGCTTCGAGCTCGCTCTGGACCTTTTCGTCTTCGACTGCAAACATCCACCACTGCGAGCGGGGATATTCGGAGACGACGGCGTTCGAAAGCTCGCTGCCCTTCTTGAAGCCCTTCGGGCCGGCGATGGAAGCCTGGCCGCGCAGCATCTCGATCAGACGGCCATAGACGTTACGGTCGAGAATCGCCTGCTCGTCGTCACGGTCCTTTGCCAGACGCTCGATCTCTTCGCGCTCGATCGCCATCGCGCGCTCGTCCTTTTCAACGCCGTGGCGGTTGAAGACGCGAACTTCGACGATGGTGCCGTAGGTGCCGGGCGGCATGCGCATGGAAGTGTCGCGCACGTCAGAGGCCTTTTCGCCGAAGATGGCGCGCAGAAGCTTTTCTTCCGGCGTCATCGGGCTTTCGCCCTTCGGCGTGATCTTGCCGACGAGGATATCGCCCGGCTGAACTTCGGCGCCGATATAGACGATACCGGCTTCGTCGAGGTTCTTCAGCGCTTCTTCCGACACGTTCGGAATATCGCGGGTGATTTCCTCAGGACCAAGCTTGGTGTCGCGCGCCATCACTTCGAATTCCTCGATGTGGATGGAGGTGAACACGTCGTCGGCAACGATACGCTCGGAGAGCAGGATCGAGTCTTCGTAGTTGTAGCCGTTCCAGGGCATGAACGCGACGAGCGCGTTGCGGCCGAGCGCCAGGTCGCCGAGATCGGTCGACGGGCCGTCGGCGAGGATGTCGCCGCGGTTGACCTCGTCACCAACGGTGACCAGCGGGCGCTGGTTCACGCAGGTGTTCTGGTTCGAACGCTGGAACTTCTGCAGACGGTAGATATCGACGCCGGACTTGCCGGCTTCGAGGTCTTCCGTGGCGCGAATAACGATACGCGTCGCGTCGACCTGGTCGACCACGCCGCCGCGGCGGGCGCCGATGGCAGCACCCGAGTCACGGGCGACGACCGGCTCCATGCCGGTACCGACGAACGGAGCTTCGGCACGCAGCAGCGGCACTGCCTGACGCTGCATGTTCGAGCCCATGAGCGCGCGGTTGGCGTCGTCGTTTTCCAGGAACGGGATGAGCGCGGCAGCGACCGAAACGACCTGCTTCGGCGAGACGTCCATCAAGTTCATGCTGTCGCGCGGGGCGAGCATGACTTCACCGGCATGACGGCAGACGACGAATTCGTCGACGAAGGAACCGTCAGCGTTCATCTCGGCGTTGGCCTGGGCGACGTAGTACTTCGCCTCTTCCATGGCGGAGAGGTAGAGCACGTCGCTCGTCACCTTGCCGTCGACGATTCGGCGGTACGGGCTTTCGATGAAGCCGTACTTGTTGACGCGGGCAAAGGTCGCAAGCGAGTTGATCAGACCGATGTTCGGGCCTTCCGGCGTTTCGATCGGGCAAATGCGGCCATAGTGGGTCGGATGCACGTCGCGGACTTCGAAGCCGGCGCGCTCACGGGTCAGACCGCCCGGGCCAAGAGCCGAAAGACGGCGCTTGTGGGTGATTTCCGAGAGCGGGTTGACCTGGTCCATGAACTGCGAGAGCTGCGAGGAACCGAAGAATTCGCGCACGGCAGCGGCGGCCGGCTTGGCGTTGATCAGATCCTGCGGCATGACCGTGTCGATCTCGATCGAGGACATACGTTCCTTGATCGCGCGCTCCATACGCAGCAGGCCGAGACGGTACTGATTTTCCATCAGCTCGCCGACCGAACGGACGCGGCGGTTGCCGAGGTTGTCGATGTCGTCGATCTCGCCCTTGCCGTCGCGCAGTTCGACCAGCATCCTGACCACGGCCAGGATGTCGTCCTTGCGCAGGATGCGGACGGTGTCTTCGACGGTCAGGTCGAGGCGCATATTCATCTTGACGCGGCCGACGGCGGAGAGGTCGTAACGCTCCGCATCGAAGAACAGCGAGTTGAACATGGCTTCAGCCGATTCCATGGTCGGCGGTTCACCCGGACGCATGACCCGGTAGATGTCGAACAGAGCGTCCTGACGGTTCTCGTTCTTGTCGGCTGTCAGGGTGTTGCGGATATAGGCGCCGACATTGATGTGGTCGATGCCGAGAACCGGGATCTCGTCAAAGCCGTTCGCCAGGATGATGCCAAGCGTCTTCTCGTCGATTTCGTCGCCGGCCTCGAGGTAGATCTCACCCGTCGAGTAGTTGACGATGTCGCCGGCAAGGTAGTTGCCGTAAAGATCGTCGTCGGCGGCCTTGAGGGCCTTAAGACCCTTGTCGGACAGCGTGCGCAGCAAGCGCGGGGTCAGCTTCTTGCCGGCTTCCACGACGACTTCGCCGGTATCGGCGTCGACCATCTCGGTGATCGCCTTGGCACCCTTCAGCGTTTCCGGCTTGAAGGGAATGCGCCAGCCTTCGCCGTCGCGCTTGTAGAGCGACTTCGTGTAGAAGGTGTCGAGGATTTCCTCGCCGTCCATGCCGAGCGCCATCAGCAGCGACGTCACAGGGATCTTGCGGCGGCGGTCGATACGGGCGTAGACGATGTCCTTGGCGTCGAATTCGATATCGAGCCAGGAACCGCGATAGGGGATGACGCGCGCAGCAAAGAGCAGCTTGCCGGACGAATGGCTCTTGCCCTTGTCGTGGTCGAAGAAGACGCCCGGCGAACGGTGCATCTGCGAGACGATGACGCGCTCGGTGCCGTTGACGATGAACGTGCCGTTGTTGGTCATGAGCGGCATGTCGCCCATGTAGACGGACTGTTCCTTGATGTCCTTGATCGACTTCGCGCCGGTATCCTCGTCGATATCGAACACGATGAGGCGCAGCGTCACCTTCAGCGGCGCAGCATAGGTCAGGTCGCGCTGACGGCATTCGTCAACGTCGAACTTCGGCGGTTCGAACTCGTAGGACACGAATTCCAGCATCGATGCGCCGGAGAAATCGGTGATCGGGAAAACCGACTTGAAGACGGCCTGAAGACCCTCATCGGGCCGTCCGCCCTTCGGCTCTTCAACCATCAGAAACTGGTCGTAGGACGCCTTCTGAACCTCGATGAGGTTCGGCATTTCTGCGACTTCGGGGATCTTACCAAAAAACTTGCGTACGCGCCTGCGACCGTTGAACGAAAGGGTCTGAGCCATCGTCGCTCCTTCAAAATCTTGCACCCGGGCCTGCAACGGACGGGAACCGATGGCCAGTCGATCCCGTCAATCAATGAGTAGTTCAATCTCGTCCGACCCCAGAAAACGCTCAGCTCGGATTGCTGTGCTGCCCTCGGTGCGAGACCATCCTTTTGAAGAACCCATTACCCAAAAGCCGTTTCGACGCGGCTTTTGGGTAATTCGTTCAGAAAAACGGCAAATGGGAGGCAGTAGAGATACTGCCTCCCAAAAGCAGTTCAAGATTACTTGACGTCGGCCTTGGCGCCAGCGTCTTCAAGCTTCTTCTTGATGTCAGCAGCTTCAGCCTTGTTGACGCCTTCCTTGACAGCCTTCGGAGCGGCTTCAACGAGATCCTTGGCTTCCTTGAGGCCGAGACCAGTGATGGCGCGGACTTCCTTGATGACGTTGATCTTGTTGGCACCAGCTTCGACGAGGATGACGTCGAATTCGGTCTTTTCTTCTTCAACGACAGCAGCAGCAGCACCGCCACCAACGGCAGCAACAGCTACCGGTGCAGCAGCGGAAACGCCCCACTTTTCTTCGAGAAGCTTCGACAGTTCTGCAGCTTCCAGAACGGTCAGCGAGGAGAGGTCGTCAACGATCTTTGCGAGATCAGCCATTTTACTAGTTCCTTTTGTTCGGTTCGAACCGGTTGATTATAAACAGCGAAAAACCGCCTTACGCGGCTTCGTCCTTCTTGGCGTAGGCCGCAAACACGCGGGCAAGCTGGCTTGCCGGTGCTGCAACAACCCCAGCGATGCGGGTAGCCGGTGTCTGGATCATGCCCAGCAGCTTCGCACGCAACTCATCGAGCGAAGGCAGGGTCGCAAGCGACTTGACTGCATCGACGTTGAGCGTGGTTGTTCCCATGGCGCCGCCCAGAACAATGATCTTGTCATTGGTCTTGGCGAAATCCATGACGACCTTCGGAGCGGTGATCGGATCGGTGCTGTATGCAATCAGCGTCTGACCCTTGAAGAGATTGGACATCCCTTCCGCTTCCGTACCCTGAAGGGCAATCTTGGCCAGGCGGTTCTTCGCGACTTTGACGGTGCCGCCAGCTGCGCGCATCTTCGAACGAAAATCGTTCATCTGCGCGACTGTGGCACCAGCATAGTGGGCCACGACAACTGAGCCCGAAGCCTTGAAGACTTCGTTCAGTTCCGTGACGAATTCGCGTTTTTCCGCTCTTTCCACTGCCTATCTCCAGTTGGCGGGACCGAAAATGGGCCCGCCGGTTGCCTTTTGCCTCCTGGGATCATGCGAGATCCCAAGCGACGCTTGAGGATCCTGTCCCCCCGCGCTCTCGCGCCAATCAAGGCTAAAGAGGCACAAGGCATCCAAGGCTCGAACCGAGTTCCTAGAAGCGAACTTCATGCAATTCGGGTCTTACCCGTCTCATGCAGGCTAAGTGATTAAGGGAAAACCACCTGCAATCTCGGACAGGATTCCGGATTTCTCCGGAATATTCCGGCCCCTTGCGAGGCCGGAAATTCAGTCGCCGGACTTAAAGCCGGCATAAACTTATGCGGTCGGCGCTCCGGTGACCGAGCCGGGCTCGATCTTGACGCCCGGGCCCATGGTCGAGGAAATCGCCACACGCTTGACGTAGTTACCCTTGGCGCCAGCCGGCTTCGCCTTGATGACGGCGTCAGCAAAGGCGCGAATGTTTTCTTCCAGAGCCTTGGCTTCGAAAGAGGCCTTGCCGATACCGGCATGAACGATGCCAGCCTTCTCGACGCGGAACTCGACAGCGCCACCCTTGGAAGCCTTGACAGCTCCAGCGACATCCATCGTAACGGTGCCGACCTTCGGGTTCGGCATCATGCCGCGGGGGCCGAGAACCTTACCGAGACGGCCGACGAGCGGCATCATGTCGGGGGTGGCAATGCAGCGATCGAATTCGATCTTGCCGCCCTGGACGATTTCGACGAGCTCTTCGGCACCGACGATATCGGCACCGGCGGCCTTGGCTTCGTCAGCCTTGGCGCCACGAGCGAAGACGGCAACACGAACCGTACGGCCCGTGCCATTCGGCAGGTTGACGACGCCGCGGACCATCTGGTCCGCATGGCGCGGGTCGACGCCGAGGTTCATCGAGACTTCGATGGTTTCGTCGAACTTGGCGACAGCCCGTTCCTTGACCATGCCGATGGCCAGGGTCAGAGCGTAGAGCTTGGTGGGATCAACACCTTCGTTGATCTTCTGCGTGCGCTTACCAGCCATGATCTTAACCCACCACTTCCAGGCCCATGGCGCGGGCAGAGCCCTCGATCATCGCCATTGCACCTTCGATATCCGCTGCGTTCAGATCCTTCATCTTGGCTTCTGCGATCGACTTGATCTGAGCCTTGGTGAGGGAGCCGGCCTTGGCGCCCTTGCCGGGCGTCTTGGAACCGGACGTGATCTTCGCTTCCTTCTTCAGCCAGTAGCTGACCGGCGGCTGCTTCATCGCGAAGGTGAAGGACTTGTCCTGGTAATAGGTGATGACGACCGGAATCGGCATGCCCTTTTCCATTTCCTGCGTGGCGGCATTGAACGCCTTGCAGAATTCCATGATGTTAATGCCACGCTGACCAAGCGCCGGACCAATCGGCGGGGACGGGTTTGCCGATCCTGCCTTGACCTGAAGCTTGAGCTGGCCTGCAACTTTCTTAGCCATATCTCTCTGCCTTTCATGAACGGCCGGTCGCCCGGCCCGTGATGCCGGATCTCTCCGGCGGCTGCGGTTGCGTGGTGCGGATCCTTGGGGTCCGGCTAAGACCCCTCACCTTCCACGCGGGTGCGGACAAGGTCCGCAGGAAACAGGCCACAAGGGCCAGCCTCCAATTTCTGCAATCAGACCTTCTCGACCTGAGCGTATTCCAACTCGACCGGCGTTGCTCGGCCGAAGATCGACACTTCCACCTTCAGGCGCGAACGCTCTTCGTCCACATCCTGAACCGTGCCGTTGAACGAAGCGAACGGGCCGTCGGAAACGCGGACCTGCTCGCCGATCTCGAAGGTAATGGAGGCCTTCGGCCGCTCGACACCTTCCTGGACCTGACCGAGAATGCGCTCGGCTTCATAATCCGGAATCGGAACGGGCTTATTGTCGGAGCCGAGGAAACCTGTGACCTTCGGCGTATTCTTGATCAAGTGGTAGGCTTCGTCGGTCAGATTGGCACGAACCATGACATAGCCCGGGAAAAACTTGCGCTCGGAATCGACCTTGCGGCCGCGACGCACTTCCACCACCTTTTCGGTCGGCACGAGGATCTTCTCGAACAGGTGCTCAAGCCCCTTCTGGCGAGCCTTGTTCTCGATGTCTTCAGCCACCTTCTTTTCAAAATTTGAATATGCGTGGACGATGTACCAACGTGCCGCCATTTTCATCTCCACCCGTATCAGTTGCCGGTATTCAGCACGAAGCTCAGAGCCCAGCCGATCAGCTGGTCAGCGGCAAAGAAAAACAGCGCGGCGAAAACCACCATCACCAGCACCATGACCGTCGAGATCATGGTCTCGCGGCGCGACGGCCATGTAACTTTCGACGTCTCGGAGCGAACCTGCTGCAGAAACGCAAACGGATTGGATTTGGATGCCATCGACTGCCCACGCAATTACGGCACGTAAAGCTGAAAGTATCAGCCCCACGCACCGCGTGTCTGTTGAACCCTAAATAAACACCGATTTCCGAATACACAAGAGGGAAACCGAAGTTTAACGAAATTACTTACCACCAATCATCCCCGCCGGAAACGCCGCGTGCATGTGCGCGCGCTATCCCGCATCCAGGAAAATGGCAGGGGCAGTAGGGCTCGAACCTACGACCTGCGGTTTTGGAGACCGCCGCTCTACCAACTGAGCTATACCCCTTCATACCGATCATTCAGCGCCTGAGCCAAGGCCCGCAAATCGCTGCCGAAAAGCATGGCGCTCCCTTTAAGACGACGACACGGGATTGGCAAGTACGATTTTCGATTTTCAAAGCCATTCTCCTGATATGCGAACGATCGGCTTTTCAATTGGCGACCAAGGTCGGTTCAGACCTTCACATATTTCCGCCAATCGTGCTCTTCCTTAAAGCCCAGCACCTCGCGGATCTTGCGGTTGGAGAGCAGGCCTTCATACTCGCCGATCTCGCGGGTGAAGGGCACGTTCGGGAAGAATCGCTTTGCGAGCTCCTTCGATGGCGTATTGGCCGAGACCGTATTGTTGGCAGCGTTGAACACCTGGTAGCCGAGACTGTCCTTCTCGACGCAAAGATGGCAGATCTGCCCGAGGTCGCGGGCATCGATATAGCTCCAGGCGATACGCTTGCGCATCTCGGGGTGGGCGAAATAGGTCGGGAACTTCTCGTATTCGTCAGGCTCGATGACGTTGCCGATGCGCAGCGCATAGATGTCGAAGCCCGAACGTTCGGCAAAGGCGCGCGCCGTCTTTTCGTTGACCACCTTCGAAAGGCCGTAAGAATCCATCGGATTGACGTCGTAGTCCTCCTCTAGCGGGAACTGGTGGAAATCGCGATGGCCTTCGGCGAAGCAGACGCCGTAGGTCGTCTCGCTCGATGCGACGATGATCTTCCGGATGCCGAGCTTCACCGCCGCCTCGATGACATTATAGGTGCCCATCGTGTTGATGCGGAAGGTTTCGTTATCGGGCTTGATCAGAATGCGCGGGATGGCGGCGAAATGCACGACGGCATCGAAGGGCTGCACGCCCCTGCCCGCGTCGAGATCGGGAAAATCGCGATGCATCGAAAGCGCGTTGAAGACCTGACCGCTATCGGTAATGTCGGCGATGAGATTGGTGACGCCGGGGCTATCCAGCGGCACGAGATCGAGGTTGTGAACCTCATAACCGGCATTGACGAGCCATGGCACAGCATGGCGACCTGCCTTGCCCGAACCGCCCGTGAACAGAATACGTCTCTTCATGGAATATCCTCCGCGTCATGAAATCGGAGGCATAGATAGACGCTTCCGCGCGAAGAGCAAGCGAGCGTCATGCAAGGGTTCACCCTCGCGTCGCCAGGAGCATCCTATCCGGGAGCACCTGGCCGATCATCTCCGATCATCGCAGAACCCTGCGATGATCAGCAAAGGTCGTCACTTGACGACACTTACCTCACCAATCTGCACTCCGGCAGACTGAACAACTTCTTGCGGAATTGCAGCGATGAAAAACATCGTGAAAACATACATCGCGAATATCGTCGCAGCGAATGTGGCCTTGGGAATCATCCTGGCTCTCCTCTTTGCAAGCAGGAGTCTGGACTACAATGGCCCAATCACAAACCGGTTTCTGAACGTGAGATGAACAAAATACTGTGACAGGCCAATTTAACGATATTTTTACAACACCTGTTAAGCCTACAGGAAGCCATGAAAATGAAAAACCCCGCCGTTTCCGGCGGGGTCTTCATAATTGCGGATAACTCGAAAGTTACTCAACGATGCTCGCGACGATACCGGCGCCGACGGTGCGGCCGCCTTCGCGGATGGCGAAGCGCAGCTTTTCTTCCATCGCGATCGGAACGATCAGCTCGACCGATACCGTGACGTTGTCGCCCGGCATCACCATCTCGGTGCCTTCCGGCAGCGTCACAATGCCGGTCACGTCGGTCGTGCGGAAGTAGAACTGCGGACGGTAATTGGTGAAGAACGGCGTATGACGGCCACCCTCTTCCTTCGTCAGGATGTAGGCTTCTGCCATGAACTTCTTGTGCGGCTTGACCGAACCCGGCTTGCACAGAATCTGCCCACGCTCGACGCCGTCACGGGTGACGCCGCGGATCAGCGCGCCGATGTTGTCGCCAGCCTGGCCCTGATCGAGCAGCTTGCGGAACATTTCAACGCCGGTCACCGTCGTCTTCGTCGTCGGGCGAATGCCGACGATCTCGACTTCTTCGCCAACCTTGACGATGCCACGCTCGACGCGGCCGGTCACAACCGTGCCGCGGCCCGAGATCGAGAACACGTCTTCGATCGGCAGCAGGAACGGCAGGTTGATCGGACGCTCAGGCGTCGGGATGTAGGCGTCGACCGCAGCCATCAGTTCGCGGATCGCGTCTTCGCCGATCTTCTTGTCGGAATCTTCGAGAGCAGCCAGTGCCGAACCCTTGACGATCGGGATTTCGTCGCCCGGGAAGTCGTAGGACGACAGCAGTTCGCGAACTTCGAGCTCGACCAGTTCGAGGAGCTCGGCATCGTCAACCTGGTCGACCTTGTTCAGGAACACCACGATCGCCGGAACGCCGACCTGGCGGGCCAGCAGGATGTGTTCGCGCGTCTGCGGCATCGGGCCGTCAGCGGCCGAGCACACCAGGATCGCGCCGTCCATCTGGGCAGCACCGGTGATCATGTTCTTGACATAGTCGGCGTGGCCGGGGCAGTCGACGTGCGCATAGTGGCGGGCCGGCGTCTCATACTCGACGTGGGCCGTCGAGATCGTGATGCCGCGGGCCTTTTCTTCCGGAGCCGCGTCGATCTGGTCGTACGCCTTGTACTCACCGAAGTACTTCGTGATCGCTGCCGTCAGAGACGTCTTGCCGTGGTCAACGTGGCCAATCGTGCCAATGTTGACGTGCGGCTTGTTGCGCTCAAACTTACTCTTTCCCATTTGAATGCTTCCTGTGAACGAAAATGGTGGCCCCGGCGAACCGGTTTAGTGCCGCCGTTTAAGGCTTTCGGCGACATTGCGCAAGACTTAATTGCAGACGCCATTCTTGGCCTGAAAGCGCATATGGGAGACAATTCGCCGCCTGCAAGGCGATTCGCCAAAGCCCCCTCGAAAATCGCTGAAATCTTAAAGAAAATCGCATTGACCGCCGGAGGCGCGCCATAGACGTTCGGCGTCGAGCGCCCTTCCCCAGCAGTCGATAGCCGTCATCGTCAGCGTCTCCGCCATCGCCGGAGACATCTCGGGACCACCGCGGCAGCGGTCGTATGAAGTGGCTTAACGGAAACTGGAGCGGGTAGCGGGAATCGAACCCGCGTATTCAGCTTGGAAGGCTGCTGCTCTACCATTGAGCTATACCCGCGGGGTGGTCCGATCCGATGACGAATGGTGGAGAGAGTTGGATTTGAACCAACGTAGGCTGAGCCAACGGATTTACAGTCCGTCCCCTTTAACCACTCGGGCATCTCTCCAGTTTTTCGTCCGGATCGCAAGACCAAGTTCGTCAGACTTCGAAGCGTTGCCGCCCGTCATCTGCGCCGCGTATATGACCGGAGCATTTCAGTCTGTCAACACGATGACAACGGAAAAAACACGAAAAATTTCATTCGTCACCGAAAGCCGGCATATGAAAGAAAGCCTATGCGGCAGCGAGCGCCATGGCTATAAAGCTGCATGAGCAAAGACAACAAATCCGGCGGCAAGACCGCGACAGACCCATCCGCCAAGGATACGCATTACGCCACTCTGCGGCGCGCCCACCGTGACGCCAAGCGCGAACGCGGCGAGATTCCGACGCCTCAGCCGCAGAAGCGAAAGCGCGGCGGCGAAGACTGGAAGCCGCCGGCGCTTGCGCCCAACCAGGTGCATCTCTATGGCCTGCATACGGTGCGCGCGGCCCTCGACAATCCAGAACGCAAGAAGATCAAGCTGTTCGTGACGCAGAATGCGCTCGCGCGCCTCGAAGTCGACGTCGAGGCGCTCGGCATTCCCTTCGAGATCGTCTCGCCGCAGGAGATCGACAAGGTGCTCGGCCCGGAGGCGATCCATCAGGGTGTGATGCTGGAAACACGGCCGCTTCCGGTACGCCGACTCGAAGCGCTGAAGGACAGCCCTCTCCTGCTCGTCCTCGATCAAGTGACTGATCCGCACAATGTCGGCGCGATCATGCGCTCGGCCGTCGCCTTCAATGCGGGTGCGGTCATTACCACGCAGCGACACAGCCCGACCGAATCGGGCGTGCTCGCCAAGTCCGCCTCGGGCGCGCTGGAACTGATACCTTATATACAGGTTACCAATCTCGCCGATGCGCTCGGCGAATTGCACAAGCTCGGTTTCTCCACCATCGGCCTCGATTCGGAAGGGCCGGCGCCGCTCGAAGGCACCTTCTCCGGCGAGAAAGTGGCGCTGGTGCTCGGCTCCGAGGGCAAGGGGCTTCGGCAGAAGACGCGGGAAACCGTCAACGCACTTGCCCGTCTCGACATGCCGGGCGCGATCAAATCACTCAACGTCTCGAATGCGGCGGCGATCGCGCTTTATGCGGCGCGGCTCCACTTGAAGGTATAGGCTGGCTGCGCAAAAAGGGTAATTGTCATGGTCCGTTTCCTCCCGAGACTGGTGGCTCCGGCAGCGGTGCTGCTTGTCTGTGGAATGGCGTATGGACAGGGTATCGACCCCGATATTCTCAAAGCGCAGACCGGAACCTATCTCGTTGCCCCGGAAGACGGTGCGACCGGATGCCGGTTGACGCTGGAAACCGGCGAAGCGATCGGCGGCTATTCGGTCTCCGGCCAGGCCTCCTGCATCAAGCCGCTGCCGGCACTTGCCGAAGCCTATTACTGGAATTTCGACGGCAATGGCAGCGTCATCCTGATCGATGCGACGCGCAAGGTGCTCGCACACTTCGTCGAGAACGAAGGTTCGCCGATGAAGACGGAGGATGGTGCGCCGCTATTGCTGATCGCCGCACCTGACGGCGTCGATCACCTGCCGAGCGTCGCCAGCCTTGCCGGGATATGGACGATGCAAAGACCGAACGGCGAAGGGCTTTGCGGCGTGACACTCAACGACCGTGTCGATGCGGAGGGCAACGCGCCGCTGTCCCTTTCGGGGGACTGCGCTGCCAACGTCGCCAGACTGAAGCTCGCCGTCTGGCATATCGAGGGTTTCGGGCTGACGCTGATGAGCCTTGACGGTTCGTCGCTTGGCTTCGACATGCGCGCTGACGGCAATTTCGACAAATCGAAGGAGGAAGGCGGCAAGCCGCTTTCACTCGTTCGCCGCTAACCCACAGTCAGTCGGCTCCGATGCCAGAAAAATCCACTTTTGCCTTGGAATGACGCCCCGGGGCACTATGATCGGGCAATGATCGGTTGCCGCAACCGGCCCAGAAGCAAGAAGGAACGATCCCTATCATGGCCATTCGACCACTGATTTTCGGTATCCTCTTCATCGCGGTCTTCGTCGTGATTATCATCAGCATCATCTGGGTGGACACGTCGCACCCCATCCATCAGCCCGATCCCCTGTCACCGACGGCGCCCGGACCCGCGACGCCGGGGCAGGTACAATAATTACTGGCAGGAATGCGGACGGCGATCATGCGTTAATTCCGGAATCGAACGAGGATTGAACGCTTATGCGCATAATGATCGCCGTCGTCGCTTCATGATCGCCTCCGTGCTCGGCATCGCGATGATGTCGCCCTCTCGCGCCGGACAGGCCGGCAATGGCGACAGGATCGAGACGAGCGTCAACGACCCATCACTCAATGACTAAAAGGCCCGGAGGACCCGGGCCTTTATCGTCAGCTGCGGTAGAGCCAGAACGGCATGCCGCGATCGCGATCGCGCCACTCGCGGCGCTCCTGCCAACGCTCGGCACGCCACCGCCGCCAGTGACGGCGATCATCGCGCCAGTCGGAGCGGCGCCAATCGCGCTCATCGCGCCAGCCACGGTCGTCACGATAGTCACGATCATCACCGTCGCGATCATGTCGCCAGCCATCACGGATCTGAACGATATCGCCCTGCGCCGTCACCGCAGGCCGCTCGGCCGGCATGGCGGTGGCCGGTGCGACGGATACGAAAGCCGCACCGACGGAAATGGTTGCGGCGAGAAAGAGATGAGCGAGCTTCATGGCTGTTTCCTCATTGATGATGAGGCGAAGATATGCGGGCGCGGCTGAATTGGCGCTGAAGCAGCTCTTCACGCGCGGTTCATCAAGCGATACGTGCTATCTGAAAAGATCTGCCGGTGCGAGATTGAGCGAAACAGCGTCGAACCCAGGCTATGAGTTGGCAGGCCGTACCGCGCAGAAAAGAATGGTGCCCCCGCCAGGGTTCGAACCCGGGACCCCCTGATTACAAATCAGGTGCTCTACCAACTGAGCTACAAGGGCAATAATTGCCCAACTAGCAGATTCTGTGATTCTGTAAAGGGAAAATCCGCGGCCGCGCGGAAAGGTCTGCTGCACCTCAAAACGCTTCGCGATAGAAAACGTCCTTGTCGCACAAGGCCTTTATCCTTTAGCTAGGGCAGCATCATAAAGGGCATTGCATGGGCCGTTCATTTCAGACGCTTTCCTTTCTCGCCTCACCAACGACGGAGGCACTTGCCGCGCGCGAGGAGTTGATTGGCATCTATGGTGACATAGCGGCTGACGAAGCCGACGTCATTGTCGCGCTCGGCGGCGACGGTTTCATGCTGCAGACGCTGCACAACACCATGAACTCCGGCAAGCTGGTCTACGGCATGAACCGCGGCTCGGTCGGCTTCCTGATGAACGACTATCGTAGCGAACGACTTCAGGAGCGCATCTGCGCCGCCGTCGAAAACGTCTTCCGGCCATTGCAAATGACGACGGCCAATGCCGACGGGACCAACTCGACGGCGCTCGCCATCAACGAGGTCTATCTTTTCCGCCAATCCTATCAGGCGGCGAATCTGAGGGTCACGGTAGACGGGCGTATTCGCCTGGAGGAACTGATCTGCGATGGGTTGATGGTGGCGACCCCTGCCGGATCGACGGCCTATAATCTTTCCGCCCATGGCCCGATCCTGCCGCTCGAGGCGCCACTGCTCGCCATGACGCCGGTCAGCGCTTTCAGGCCACGGCGCTGGAGGGGCGCACTGCTTCCAAATAAGGTGACCGTCGATATCGACGTCCTCGAGCCGGTGAAGCGGCCGGTGAACGCGGTGGCCGACAATACCGAGGTCAAATCGGTGCTGCATGTCCGCATCGCCCAGTCGGAACATATGACGGCACGCATCCTTTCTGATCCCGACCGCTCCTGGTCCGACCGTATCCTCGCCGAGCAGTTCAAGGATTGAGACGATGGCAATGCGACGGGTATTAATGACGAGCCTCCTGCTTGCGGGATGGAGCATTGCAGCTGAGGCCGCGCCCCTCCAGGATGCCATCCTGCCGGCATCGGTGATTTTCGCGACCAGCACCGGCTACTGGGAAGATGACGGCAACGCACCGGCGATTGAGCGCGCGCCGACGGGCGCCGAGAGTGTTTCCGACCACGAAGGAAAGGCCGCGCAGCGCCACGGCTACTACAAGCTCTTTGCCGTGCGCCAGCCTGACAGGACTTCGAAGGTCTATCTGCAACAGATTGCCCAGACCGAGACCGGACCGGCGATCGCCTCGACCATCGAGCTGCAGGAGTTCAGCGACCTGAAGCCTTACGTGACCGATATCCGCCCCGAGAATTCGAATGGCATCATCAAGGAACCGGGGCTCTTCGCCACGGTCTATCTGAAGACCGACCCTGCCGCGGAGCCGGATGGCTGGACCGTGTTGATCGACGAATTCGGCGACATCACCGTCGAGAAGGCGACGAATTGAACGGCTGGGACTTGTTCAGCGGGGCATCCAAAAGATGAAACTGGGCTTTCGCGACGGCGTCCTCTACGACAAGAGAAGGTCGAATTGGGACGCCGCCGGCCCCAGACCCATCAACTGGTCCCTCTGGTACCCCGCCGCCGATGACGCGCAGGAAAGCGACCTGCCTGAAAGAAGCTGGTTCCAGAAAGCGGCTGTCGCCCGCAATGCCCCGATCCGGCGGGGGGCCGTGCCCTATCCGCTCGTGCTGTTGTCGCATGGCACCGGCGGATCCGCGGCCGGACTGGAGTGGCTGGCGCGACGTCTGGTCGATCGCGGATTTGCAGCGCTCGGCGTCAGCCATCACGGCAATACCGGCATCGAGCCCTATCGCGCCGAAGGCTTCGCCTGCCTTTGGGAGCGGGCGCCGGATCTAAGCTACATGCTCGACCATTGCGACGACTGGCTCAGCGATCTCTCAGGCCATATCGAAACGATCAGTGTCTTCGCAGCCGGATTTTCGGCCGGAGCCTATAGCGTGATGCTGCTGCTTGGGGCTGTCGCACAGTTCTCGCAGTTCGAACCGTCGAGGCTGAAGCCGGGTGCCGCGCGCGGACCACGGGAGTTTCCCGACCTTGCCAATCATATCCCGGCATTGCTGCGCACCAGCGACGTATTTCGCGATTCGTGGTCCCGGATGTCGAAGTACTACCGAGATGACAGAATCAAGGCCGCACTCATCTGCGCGCCGGGCCGGTCCGTTCTCGGCTTCAGCGAGGAAAGCCTGCAAGCTGTCGATGCGCCCGCCCTTATCCTGGTCGGTGATGCCGACAGGGCCGCTCCGGCCGATGAATGTTCGTCGTGGCTGCATGCGCGGCTCCGGCGCAGCGTTCTTAAAATCTTCGGCGGCGGCCTCGGACATTATGTCTTCGTGCCAGAGGGCACAGCGCCCGGCCTCGCCTTTGCGGCAGAACTCTTTACCGATCCCCCGGGCATCGAACGCGCAGCCGTTCATGAAGAGATTGCCGATCTTTCGGCAGCGCTGTTTCAAAACGTCGATAAAGCCGCGATGGCTTGAGCAAAACAAAAACCCCGTCTCCGGAGCTTTTGTTGTCTCAATCCATCGTCAATCCGATCAGTCGACATCCTCGACAACCGCGTCGGCGGCGCCGCTGATGCGGTGAGCGAGTGCTGCTTCCATGAACTCGTTCAGGTCGCCGTCGAGCACATCATCCGGCGCGCTGCTGGCAACGCCGGTGCGCAAGTCTTTGACCATCTGATAGGGCTGCAACACATAGGAGCGGATCTGGTGGCCCCAGCCGATCTCGGTCTTGGAAGCGGCTTCGGCGCTGGCGGCATCCTCACGCTTCTTCAGTTCCGCTTCGTACATGCGGGCGCGCAGCATGTCCCAAGCCTTGGCGCGGTTCTTGTGCTGCGAGCGCTCCTGCTGGCACTGCACGACGATGCCCGTCGGAATATGCGTGATGCGCACGGCCGAGTCGGTGGTGTTGACGTGCTGGCCACCGGCGCCTGAGGAACGGTAGGTGTCGATGCGGCAGTCGCCTTCGTTGATCTCGATCTGGATCGAGTCGTCGACAACAGGGTAGACCCAGATCGACGAAAAGGACGTATGACGACGCGCATTGCTGTCGTAAGGCGAGATGCGCACCAGTCGGTGCACGCCCGATTCCGTCTTCAACCAACCATAGGCATTGTGGCCCTTGACGAGCAGGGTCGCAGACTTGATGCCCGCCTCTTCGCCGTCATGGACTTCGAGAAGCTCTACCTTGAAACGCTGGCGTTCGGCCCAGCGGGTGTACATGCGCAGAAGCATGTTCGCCCAGTCCTGGCTTTCGGTGCCACCGGCGCCGGAATGGACTTCGAGATAGGTGTCGTTGCCATCGGCTTCGCCGGAGAGCATGGCTTCCACCTGGCGGCGCGCGGCCTCGGCCTTCAAGGCCTTCAACGTATCCTCGGCTTCCTTGACGACGCTCTCGTCGCCCTCTTCCTCGCCAAGCTCGATCAGCTCGATGTTGTCGTTCAGCTGCTGCTCGAGCAGCTTCACGCCGCTGATGCCGTCATCCAGCTGCTGGCGCTCGCGCATCAGCTTCTGCGCTTCGGAAGCGTCGTTCCAGAGGTTCGGATCCTCTGCCTTGTTGTTCAACCAATCCAGCCGTCTTATCGCCTGATCCCAGTCAAAGATGCCTCCTCAGCAGGGTGATAGCCTGCTTGGTTTCATCGACCACGTTTTCGATTTCCGCTCGCATTATCCTGCTTCTCTATCTCGGTCTTCTCAAGTGCTGGTGACATAGAGACGCCCGCCGCGGATGTAAAGGGCCGCGGCGGGCGTTCAAAAATTCGGGCCTCGATCAGAAGAGGCCGGGCGTGCCGGTCTGGACGGCCTGGTTCGCCTGCGGCGAGGTCTTCAGGATCTCTTCCGGCGCCATGGTGCTGTCCATGCCGATGACGGAGAAGCTATCGGCCGGGCCGGTGCCGGGCTTGAAAGCCTCGATGATGGTGTTCGGATCGCCGTCGACGGCCGCCATGCCGGTCTTACGGTCGATCGAGATCAGATTCATGCCTGATGGAATGACGAACTTCGATTCCGGCATGTCCTTGACGGCGGTCTGCATGAATTCGTTGAAGATCGGCGCCGAGAGTACGCCGCCGGTGCCGCCGCGGCCGAGCGGGGCCGGCGTATCGAAGCCCATATAGAGGCCGGCGACCAGATCCGGCGTGAAGCCGACGAACCAGGCATCCTTCTCGTCATTGGTCGTGCCGGTCTTTCCGGCGACGTCGCGGCCGCCGAGATCGACCTTGCCGGCAGCCGTGCCGCGCTGGATGACGCCCTGCATCATCGAGGTGATCTGGTAGGCGGTCATCGGGTCGAGCACGGTTTCGCGGTTGTCGACGATATTCGGCTCTTCCTGGTTCTGCCAGTCGCCGGCATTGCAGCCTTCGCACAGACGCTCCTCATGCCTGAAGATGGTCTTGCCGTAGCGGTCCTGGATGCGGTCGATCAACGTCGGCTTGATCTGCTTGCCGCCATTGGCAATAACCGAATAGGCCGAGACCATCCGCAGCACGGTCGTGTCGCCGGCGCCGAGCGACATGGAGAGAACCGGCAGCATGTGATCGTAAATGCCGAAGCGCTCGGCATATTCGGCGACGATGTTCATGCCGAGATCGTTGGCGAGGCGCACCGTCATCAGGTTGCGCGAATGCTCGATGCCCGAGCGCAGCGTCGACGGGCCGCTGACTTCGCCGCCGTAGTTCTCCGGTCTCCAGACCTGGCCGCCCGAGACGATCTCGATCGGAGCGTCCATGATGACCGAGGCCGGCGTATACCCATTGTCCATCGCGGCCGCATAGACGAACGGCTTGAAGGAGGAGCCCGGCTGGCGCATCGCCTGAGTGGCGCGGTTGAATTCGGACTGGCCGTAGGAGAAGCCTCCGACCATGGCGAGCACGCGGCCGGTCTTCGGGTCCATGGCGACGAGACCACCCTGCACCTTCGGCGGTTGACGCAGACGATAGGAGGTCGACGCGTCGTCGCCGAGCTTCTCGACATAGACGACGTCACCGGGATCTACGGCGCCGACCGGCGATTTCGTGGACTTGCGGGCGCTATCTGCCGAACGGAAGGCCCATTGCATGTTCTTGGCGTCGATCGTGCCGCGCTGACGGTCGGCAGCAACCTTGCCGCTTCCATCTTTGGCCGGTTGCAGGCCGATGTCGACGGTCGAATCGGAGACGGCGAGCACGACGGCGAGCCGCCATTCCGGCACATCGGACAATGCCGGAATATCGGCAAGCGCCTTGCCCCAATCGCCGCTTGCATCGATCTGCTTGATCGGGCCGTGGAAACCGCGGCGCTCGTCATAGGTGACCAGGCCGTCCTGCAGCGCCTTGCGGGCAACGAGCTGCATCTGCGGATCGAGCGACGTGCGTACCGAAAGGCCGCCCTCATAGAGGACTTTTTCCCCGTACTGGTCGATCAACTGGCGGCGCACGGCTTCGGCGAAATAATCCGAAGCAAAGAGCGAGGGGCCGGTGGTGCGGGCGGTGACGCCGAGCGGCTGTTTCTTAGCTTCCTCGCCGTCAGGCTGGCTGACATAGCCGTTCTCGACCATCCGGTCGATCACCCAGTTGCGACGATCGAGCGCAGCTTCCGGATGGCGGAAAGGATGATAATTGGCAGGCCCCTTCGGCAGCGATGCCAGATAGGCGGCTTCGGCGACGGTCAGTTCGGTGACAGATTTGTTGAAATAGGTGAGTGCCGCGCCGGCGATGCCGTAGGAATTCAGACCGAAGAAAATCTCGTTCAGGTAGAGTTCGAGGATCTTGTCCTTGCTGTAGGCCTGCTCGATGCGAAAGGAGAGGATTGCTTCCTTGATCTTGCGGTCGATCGTCTGGTCAGAACTCAAAAGGAAGTTTTTGGCCACCTGCTGGGTGATTGTGGAAGCACCGACCGGGCGGCGGCCGGAACCGAAATTCTGCAGGTTGACGAGGATTGCACGGCCGAGGCCGGTGAGATCAACGCCCGGATGATTGTAGAAATTCTTGTCTTCGGCCGACAGAAAAGCGGCCTTCACGCGGTCGGGAATGGCCTGGATCGGCAGGAAGAGACGCTTTTCCTTGGCGTATTCGGCCATCAAAGCGCCGTTTCCGGCGTGGACGCGGGTCGTCACCGGCGGTGCGTAGCTGTTCAGAACGGCATAGTCCGGGAGATCCTTCGCGACATTGGCAAGATAGATGGCAATACCCGCCGCTGCGACCAAAAACAGGACGCAGGCCATTCCGAAGAAATATCCAAAAAGTCTAACCATATTTCAGCTACCGGTCTCTTCGATCTTCAATCGGCGCAGACGCAACGATTGCACAGATCAAGGCAATTTGCACGTTGCGCGACTTACTCTATGAGCGTTACCGCCACAAGCCGATTCCGCGCCTCAGACTGCAAAACATAAGCCGGAGTAACGGCGCGAATGTGAGCAAAATAGGGCTGTCTGCGCCGCATTCACCGCTGCTGCCGCGTTTCATTAGAACTGTCACTTCAAAGCAACGCCCGCCGCCGCAGCGAATCTGAGGCATCTTGGTCAGACCTTGATTCAAGCGACCGACTTCAAGCGTTTGTCTTTATGCATGTCGTCGAGCTGCAACCGCTACGGATTTCGGGCAGCATGCATCAGCCGCCGTTCGCCATGACGGCGGCACGGTATCGTTTCACTGCATCGGTCAGGAGACCGGCGATCTTGCCGCGCCAGGCCTCGTCGAGCAGCAGTTTCTCGTCTTCGGCATTCGAGAGGAACCCGATCTCGAGAAGGATCGAGGGCACGTCGGGGGCCTGCAGCACGCGAAAGCCGGCATGACGGTGCGGATTGTTGATCGTGCCGACCTGATCCTTAAAGGAATTCAGCACACTCTCGGCCAGTGAGATCGAGAAAGCTTGTGTCTCGCGCCGTGTCAGATCGAGCAGGATGTCGGCGACCTCGGGCGGCTCGGCAACCGTCTCCTTGCCGGCGATCTGATCGGAGAGGTTTTCACGGTCGGCAAGATCGGCGGCGAGCTTGTCGGACGCCTTGTCGGAGATCGTGTAGACGGTGGCGCCGCGGATATCCTTCTGCTTCAGCGTGTCGGCATGCAACGAAATGAAGAGGCCGGCATGGTTCTGGCGGGCTATCAGCACACGCTGCGAAAGCGACAGGAACTCGTCATCCTCACGCGTCAGGAAAGCCTTGATGCCCGGTTCCTTGTTCAGCCGGTCGGTCAAAGCCCTGGCGAAAGCAAGCGTCACCTGCTTTTCCTCGGTCTTGGTATCGACGCCGATCGCACCGGTATCGATGCCGCCATGACCGGCGTCGACGGCGATGACAAAATCGCCGGGGGCGGCTCTTTCCGGTGCCGGAATGGCGCTCGTCGTCTGCGCCGCCTCAGTCCGATCGCTCCAGGATTGCGTCTTTACCAGTTGGGCAAAGGCCTTCTTGTCGATCATCTCCGCGTCGAGCACGAGGCGATGGCCGTTGCCCGTCTCATCGGCCTGCACCTTGGCAAGCGCCAGCTTCACCGGCCCTGCCGTCGTCAGCACGATGCGGGCGCTCTCTTCGTCCATCTTGCCGTAGCGGATATCCTTGAACAGACCGCGGGCGGCAAGATCCTTCGCCGGAAAACCGAAGGCGGTCGCCGGCAGGTCGACGACGATGCGTTCCGGATTGGCGATATAGTGGACCGAAAAACGCGGCTCGCGATCGAAATCGATGACGATGCGGGTCCTTGCATCGTCGCCGACGATTCGCGCCCCATAGGCAAGCAGCGGATCCCTGGCCTCGACGGAGCTCGCAGCGACCGGTAGGAGACTGGCGGCCAAAAGCGCCGCCAGAACCCGCCTTGCGATTGTCGATCGCCGCGCTGCGGATTTCGCCGCGATCCGAACCCTCTTAAACAATAAACCGCCACACCCTATTTGTATTGCGATGGACCCGACGCAGCAGCAGTGAACGTCGCTGTGACGAAACACCCGCTGCAGCCTGCCGAATCGCGATCACTTTATCCCCAGCTTCTATGCGTTGCGAAATCCATCAATATTATGGCACATTTGGCTTTTCCCTTGCTATTGTGACACGGAAAACATACAACGAATTTCAGGGTAAAGTGTTGACGGGATAGAGTCGCCGCAAAGGCTGCCAGCCAGATCAGGACCTGGCGCCACACCGGTCATCGTCCGCCGTCTCATGTGCTTAATCCTAGAACTGGATCCTGATTTTCCGGCTTATTGCCGGAATTCATTGGTGGATCAGCCACCACGCTCTCAGGGAGCAAACTCATCGGACCCGAACGGGTCTTCGTATTTGTCGATCACGCTTGGTTGTTGATGGTTTCGCAGCAGGTTTTATCTGAAGTGTACAGGCCCCGGACCGAAATGGTTCCGGCTGCGGTCTGGCTGCTGCCCTCCCCCTCGCATCAGGCGCGACTTTCATTATCCGGCGCGGCCACGGCGGACCGCATTCTTTCTGTCTCAACAGCAGTCGGGAATGCGCTCTCGCGGCCACGCCGAGGAGCACAGCTTACATGGCAGACAAAATGCTTATCGATGCGTCTCACGAGGAAGAGACGCGCGTCGTTGTCGTTCGCGGGAACCGCATAGAAGAATTTGACTTCGAGTCCCAGCACAAGAAGCAGATCCGCGGCAATATCTATCTTGCAAAGGTAACGAGGGTCGAGCCCTCGCTGCAAGCCGCCTTTGTCGATTACGGCGGCAACCGGCACGGCTTCCTGGCCTTCGCCGAAATCCATCCCGACTATTATCAGATACCGCTTGCCGACCGTCAGGCGCTGCTTCGGGCTGAAGCCGAAGAGCATCGCCGCGACGAAGACGTCGAGCATGTCGAAACCGCGCCGATGGTCGATCTTTCCAAGCAGGATCAGCCGGATGTCGGCATCATTCCGGCAGAGGCGCCGGAAACGGCTGCCGTAACGGAAGAGACGGCAGCGGTAGAGACCGCGGCGTCGCCCGCGGCGGCCGAGGAAGCGCCGGCCAAGAAGGCAAGGCCGCGCCGCAGCCGCAAGAAGGTCGTAGAACCGGCCGCCGAAACGACCGCGACCGAGGACGCCGTTCCCACAGACGTTGAAGCCGAAGGCGCTTCAACCGTCGACAATGAGGATGACGGCTCGACCGGCGGCGCGATGGCCGCGATGGTGGAAACCGACTCGATCTCCGAAGACGTCGATACCAGCAAGCGTCGCCACGATGATGACGACGATGATGACGATCACGGCGAAGAGGAAATCATCGAATCCGTCGGCGCCGAAGACGCGATGGAAGAAGTGCCGGACCGCGTGCAGCGCAAGCCGCGCAAGCAGTACCGCATCCAGGAAGTCATCAAGCGCCGCCAGATCCTGCTCGTGCAGGTCGCCAAGGAAGAGCGCGGCAACAAGGGTGCAGCCCTTACCACCTATCTCTCGCTCGCCGGCCGCTATTCCGTCCTGATGCCGAACACGGCGCGCGGCGGCGGCATTTCCCGCAAGATCACCAATCCTGCCGACCGCAAGCGCCTGAAGGATATCGCGCGCCTGCTCGAGGTGCCGCAGGGCATGGGCGTCATCCTTCGCACCGCCGGTGCCAATCGCACCAAGGTCGAGGTCAAGCGTGACTTCGAATATCTGATGCGCCTGTGGGAGAACGTGCGCACGCTGACGCTGGCATCCACGGCACCCTGCCTCGTCTATGAGGAAGGCTCACTGATCAAGCGCTCGATCCGCGACCTCTACAACAAGGATATCGGCGAAGTCATCGTTTCCGGAGAAGAAGGCTATCGTGAAGCGAAAGACTTCATGAAGATGCTGATGCCGAGCCATGCCAAGGTGGTTCAGCCCTACCGCGACATCCATCCGATCTTTTCGCGTTCCGGCATCGAGGCTCAGCTCGACCGCATGTTGCAGCCGCAGGTAACGCTGAAGTCCGGCGGCTACCTGATCATGAACCAGACCGAAGCGCTGGTCTCGATCGACGTCAACTCCGGCCGCTCGACCCGCGAACATTCGATTGAAGACACCGCGCTGCAGACGAATCTCGAGGCTGCAGACGAAGTCGCCCGCCAGCTTCGCCTTCGCGACCTTGCCGGCCTGATCGTCATCGACTTCATCGACATGGAAGAGAAGCGCAATAACCGCGCCGTCGAGAAGAAGCTGAAGGAATGCCTGAAGAACGACCGCGCCCGAATCCAGGTCGGCCGGATCTCGCATTTCGGCCTGCTCGAAATGTCGCGACAGCGTATCCGCGCGTCGGTTCTCGAATCGACCACGCAGGTCTGCTCGCATTGCGGCGGCACCGGCCATGTGCGCTCGCAGTCCTCCGTCGCGCTGCATGTCCTGCGCGGTATCGAGGAATATCTGCTCAAGAACACCACCCACAACATCACCGTGCGCACTACGCCTGATATCGCGCTCTACCTGCTCAACCACAAGCGCCAGACGATCATCGATTACGAAAGCCGTTTCGGCGTCGCTATCGTCATCGATGCAGACGGTTCGGTCGGCGCACAGCATTTCGCGATCGATCGCGGCGATCCGGTGGAAAACCCGGTCAAGATCGAAACGCTCTTCAACTTCGCAGCCATTCCCGAGGACGAGGACGACGACATCGTCATCGAAGTGGATGAGGAGGAAGACGAGGAACTCGAGGAAAAGCCGGCCGTTGCCGAACGGCCGGTCGCAGCACGCTCGGAAGGCGAAAGTGACGGCAACCGCAAACGCAAGCGCCGCAGGCGCCGCCGTGGCCGCAACGGCACTGCCGAGCAGCCGGCATCGGCAGCAGGCGAAGCCGGCGACGAGGATGAGGACGGTGACGACGAGGGCAGCGAAGGTGATGAAAACACCGAAGCTACGCCTGAGACACGCGCTGAAAGCGAGGAATCGCAGCGCCGCAAGCGGCGCCGTCGCGGCAAGCGTGGCGGCCGTCGCAATCGCGCCGAGGATGGCTCCGAACTGACAGCCGGCGAAGCCGGTGAAGACAATGGCGGCGACGAGGACGAAGGCGACGACGTTTCGAACGACGGCGCTCCGAGCGAAGCCGTGGCGGTCGAGGCGATTGCTGAACAGGCCGATGAAGGCCAGGCTGCGATGGCGGCCGTCGAGAGCGCACCTGTCATAGCCGAAGAGGTGAAGCCCGCCCGCAGTCGCGGCCGCCGCAAACCGGCCGCATCGCCGGTCGAGGAACCGATTGCAGAGACGGTACCTGCGGTCGAGGCCGAACCGGAATTGGTGGAAGCCTCCGCTGATCTCGCACCGTCTGTCCAGGAAGAGGGAAAGCCGGTTCGCGCTAACCGTGAATCCAACATCTCCTCCTCCGAGCCGACGGTGAAATCCACCCGCGTCGAGAATGGCGAAGGCGATGACGGCAAGCCGAAGAAGGCCGGCTGGTGGCAGCGCCGTGGCTTCTTCTGAACGCTGATTTTCGGACGTAAACACTGAAATCCGGCCGTGGCGACGCGGCCGGATTTTTGTTTATGCCGATGGAGATCGTCGCCGAACTTGAACCGTCGTGAGGTGAATGTGTATCTCTTATGATGATCACAAATTGGGCGCGATCATGCGGACGAATATCGATATCGATGACGTCTTGCTCGACGCGGCAATGACCGCCGCGGGATTGGCGACGAAAAGAGACACTGTTCGAGCAGGCATTGCGAAATCTTGTCGAGAAATACCGGCGGAAAAATGCGATCGCGCGCGGATAGGCTGGGAAGGCGACTTCAACGAGAGGCGTCACGACCGGTCTGAAGATACAAAGTGATCGTCGTCGACAGTTCAGCGTCTCGGTGCTCGGGATCGCCTGCCCCGCTGACGATCAGGCAGCAGGCGGATAAAGCAGGTCGACGATGTAGCTGGCGTCGAAGCGGGAATCGAGCATGCCGTATGTTGAGCGCCAGCCGCCGGCAAGACGCGTCTCGATGAAGGCATCGGCAATGCGCCCTGCCCCCAGCCGGTACAGTTCGGCTGCACCGGCGGCGAGCGCCAACTGCTCGACGAGCAGGCGCGCGGCGCCCTCATCCTGTTCGCAAAGCGCGATTGCGGCGCGCAGCACGTCGATCGTCTTCTTGCCGGCAGGGCCGAGATCGCGGGCAAGGCCGGCGAAGACCGTTTCGAACAGATCCTTGCCGCGGTTGAGCACGCGCAGCACGTCGAGCGCCATGACGTTGCCGGAGCCTTCCCAGATGGCATTGACCGGAGCCTCGCGGTAATGGCGGGCGATCGGGCGCTCTTCGATGTAGCCATTGCCGCCGATGCATTCCATCGCCTCGTAGATCAGCGCGGGCGCGATCTTGCAGCACCAGTATTTGGCGACCGGCGTCATGACACGGGCATAGGCCGCGTCCTCGGCGTTGCCGCGCGCCTTGTCGAAGGCGTCGGCTAGACGGAAAGAGAGTGCCGTCGCGGCGGCGACATCGAGCGCCATGTCGGCGAGCACGCGCGTCATGATCGGCTGGTTGACGAGCATCTTGCCGAAGACGCTGCGGCCGCGTGTATGGTGCACGGCTTCGGCGAGCGAGGCGCGCATCATGCCTGACGAGGCCAGCGCGCAGTCGAGCCGGGTCAGTGTCACCATGTCGAGGATGGTGCGGATGCCGGCATCCGGACCACCGAGCAAGAAACCGAACGTGTCTGTAAACTCGACCTCGGAAGAGGCGTTGGAGCGATTGCCGACCTTGTCCTTCAGCCGCTGGAACTGCAGCCCGTTGGCGGAACCATCCTCCAGAAGGCGAGGCACGAGAAAGCAGCCCATACCCTCCTTCGTCTGCGCCAGCATGATGAAGGCATCGCTCATCGGCGCGGACATGAACCACTTGTGCCCAGACAACCGGTAGATGCCCTCGCTGACTTTTTCGGCAGCGCTCCTGTTGGCGCGCACATCCGTGCCGCCCTGCTTTTCCGTCATGCCCATGCCGATGGTCACGGCGGATTTTTGCATGGCGGGCTTGTTCGACGAATCATATTTGCGCGAGAGAATTTTGGGCGCCCAGTCCTTCTGGACCGCGGGCGAAGCCGAGAGCGCCGCAACGGAAGCGCTCGTCATCGTCAGTGGGCAGAGATGGCCGGATTCCAGCTGCGACGTCAGATAAAACCGCGCGGCGCGAACCTTGTGGGCCTCGTCCTTGGCCTCGGTATCGGCCTGGGGATCCCACACGGAGGAATGCAGGCCGACCGACATGGAGCGCCGCATCAGCGCATGCCAGGCAGGATGGAATTCGACGACGTCGAGGCGCTCACCGCGTGGACCATGAGTGCGCAGCTGCGGCGTGCCCTGGTTTGCCATGCGCGCCATCTCCTGCGCCTCTGGCGAGGTGACGTAGCGGCCCATGTTTTCCAGGTCTTCGCGGATGCCGCGCGGCAGGGCCGCCGTCAGATCGACGATCAACGGATCGGATCGATAGGCATTGATGCCGGACCACAGGCTCGGCTGGTTGAGTTCTGCGAGTTTGTCGTCAGTCCGGTTGGCGGAGGTCATAATTCGCTTCTAGTGTAAGAACCCGGCAAAGGGAAACCGGAAGTTATGATTCGGTTCATTCTGCTCTATCGGAATTCGGGCGAAAATGCATGGGGACATAAGCCTTTGCCCACAGCACATGCTTGCCCCGGCGGGCAGCACTCTTTATAGACCCGCCAGAGACAGCAAGAGGCAGGGTCATGGTCTTTTTCCCCCACCGCCACCTCATCGGCATCAAGGGCCTCACCGAGCAAGATATCACCTATCTTCTCGACAAGGCGGACGAGGCCGTCAAGATCAGCCGCCAGAGAGAGAAGAAGACGTCGACGCTGCGCGGGCTGACGCAGATCAACCTCTTCTTCGAGGCGTCGACCCGCACGCAGGCTTCCTTCGAGCTTGCCGGCAAGCGGCTCGGCGCCGACGTCATGAACATGTCGGTTGGCAATTCCTCGGTGAAGAAAGGCGAAACGCTGATCGACACGGCGATGACGCTGAATGCGATGCGCCCCGACGTGCTGGTGATCCGCCATTCGAGCGCCGGTGCCGCCGCCCTTCTCGCCCAGAAGGTCTCCTGCTCGGTCGTCAATGCCGGCGACGGGCAGCACGAACATCCGACCCAGGCACTGCTCGACGCGCTGACGATCCGCCGCGCCAAGGGCAAGCTTTCGCGTATCATCGTGGCGATCTGCGGCGACGTGCTGCATTCGCGGGTGGCGCGCTCCAATATCCTGCTGCTCAATGCGATGGGCGCCCGCGTCCGTGTCGTCGCGCCTGCGACCCTCCTGCCGGCCGGCATCGCCGAGATGGGCGTCGAGGTCTTCCATTCGATGCAGGAAGGGCTGAAGGACGCCGACGTGGTGATGATGCTGCGGCTGCAGCGCGAGCGCATGTCCGGCGCCTTCGTGCCTTCGGTGCGCGAATACTTTCACTTCTACGGGCTCGACGCCGAAACGCTGAAGGCGGCGAAGGAGGATGCGCTGGTCATGCATCCCGGCCCGATGAATCGCGGCGTCGAGATCGCTTCGGAAGTGGCGGACGGGCCGCAGAGCGTCATCGCCGAACAGGTGGAAATGGGGGTCGCGGTGCGCATGGCCGTCATGGAGACGCTGCTCGTCTCGCAGAACCAGGGCCCTCGCAGCGATGGAATGATGGCATGAGCAACCCGATCGTCCTCAAGAACGTCCGCATCATCGATCCGTCGCGCAATCTCGACGAGGTCGGGACGATCATTGCCGAAAACGGCGTGATTCTCGCCGCCGGCGGCACGGCGCAGAACCAGGGCGCGCCTGATGGAGCTGTCATCCGCGACTGCACGGGCCTTGTCGCGACACCCGGCCTCGTCGATGCGCGCGTCCATGTCGGCGAACCCGGCGGCGAACACCGCGAGACGATCGCCTCGGTGAGCCGGGCGGCGGCAGCCGGTGGCGTCACCTCGATCATCATGATGCCGGACACAGATCCCATCATTGACGACATCGCGCTCGTCGAATTCGTCAAGAAGACGGCGCGGGATACGGCCGCCGTCAACGTCTATCCGGCAGCCGCGATCACCAAGGGCCTTGCCGGCGAGGAGATGACCGAGATCGGCCTGTTAATGCAGGCGGGCGCCGTTGCCTTCACCGATGCCCATTCAAGCGTCCATGACACACAGGTGCTGCGCCGGATCATGACCTATGCGCGCGAATTCGGCGCCGTTGTGTGCTGCGAAACGCGCGACAAATATCTCGGCGCCAAAGGCGTCATGCATGAGGGGCTTTTTGCCAGCTGGCTCGGGCTTTCCGGCATTCCGAGGGAAGCCGAGCTCATCCCGCTCGAACGCGATCTGAGGATCGCGCAGCTGACGCGCGGCCGTTATCACGCCGCGATGATCTCGGTGCCGGAATCGGTCGAGGCGATCGAGCGCGCGCGCAGCCGCGGCGCCAAGGTGACCTGCGGCATCTCGATCAACAATCTGGCGCTCAACGAAAACGACATCGGCGAATACCGCACCTTCTTCAAGCTCTATCCGCCGCTGCGCCCGGAAGACGACCGGGTGGCGATGGCCGATGCCGTTGCGAGCGGCGCGATCGATATCATCGTCTCCTCGCACGACCCGCAGGACGTCGATACGAAGCGCCTCCCCTTCGGCGAGGCGGAGGACGGCGCGATCGGCCTCGAAACCATGCTGGCGGCAGCGCTCAGGCTTCATCATGGCGGCCAGGTGAGCCTGATGCGCCTGATCGACGCCATGTCGACCCGCCCCGCTCAGATTTTCGGCCTGAATGCCGGCACGCTGAAGCCGGGCGCTGCGGCCGATATCGCGCTGATCGATCTCGATGAGCCTTGGCTTGTCGCCAAAGACATGCTTCTCTCCCGCTCGAAGAATACGCCGTTCGAGGATGCGCGCTTCAGTGGGCGGGCGGTCGCGACATACGTCTCGGGAAAGCTTGTCCACGCAATTTAGAACCGACACGATCGCCGTCCATCCCCCAGCGGGAGAAGGCTGACTCGAGGATAGGCCACGGAGAGGCTGAGGGGGCATATGTTATCCAATCTCATGTCATGGCAGATCACCCTGCCGATCGCGTTTGCCGCCGCCGTTATCGGTTATCTCTTCGGCTCGATCCCGTTCGGCCTGATCCTCACGCGCGCCGCCGGCCTCGGTGACGTGCGCAGCATCGGCTCCGGCAATATCGGCGCGACCAATGTGCTGAGAACTGGAAACCGAACGCTCGCCGCGGCGACGCTGCTGCTCGATGCGCTGAAGGCGTCGGCCGCGGCCTGGGTCGTCGGCTATTTCCTCGGTGAGGAGGCCGCGATCATCGCCGGCTTCTTCGCCTTTATCGGCCATCTCTTCCCTGTGTGGATCGGCTTCAAGGGCGGCAAAGGTGTCGCCACCTATATCGGTACCCTGCTCGGCGTCGCGCCGATCATGGTCGTGCTCTTCGCCGCCGTCTGGCTGGCGGTCGCCTTCACCACCCGCTACTCCTCACTGTCGGCGCTGGTTGCCATGCTTGTCACTCCGGTTGCGCTGTGGATATTGGGCAACGAAAAGGTTGCTGCTGTCATGGCGATCATGACCCTCATCTCCTACTGGAAGCACAAGGCGAATATTTCGCGGCTGATGGGCGGGACGGAAAGCAAGATCGGGGCAAAGGGATAATGGATGCGCTGAGCGCCGGACCAAAAGGCGTCGTGCTGACCGAACGGCAGAGAATTGCCTGGCTGCGTCTCATCCGTTCCGACAATATCGGCCCTGCCACCTTTCGCGACCTCATCAATCACTTCGGTTCGGCCGCGGCAGCACTTGCCGCACTGCCGGAGCTTTCGGCGCGCGGCGGCGCCACGCGGGCAATCCGCATCGCCAGCGAGGCCGAGGCGCATCGGGAATTGGAGGCGGCGCATCGCTTCGGCGCCCGTTTCGTCGGCATCGGTGAGCCAGACTATCCGCAAGCGCTGAAGCAGATCGACGGCGCGCCGCCGCTTCTGGCCGTCAAGGGCGCGCTTGCCGCTGTCAAACGACCGGCCGTCGGCATCGTCGGCTCGCGCAACGCCTCGATCGCAGGCACGAAATTCGCAGCGATGGTGGCGCGTGACTGCGGCCGGGCGGGTTACACCGTCGTCTCCGGCCTGGCACGCGGCATCGACACAGCCGCCCACCGGGCAAGCCTCGACACGGGCACGATCGCAGCACTCGCCGGCGGCCTTGACCAGCCCTACCCGCCGGAGAATATCGGCCTGCTCGAAGAGATAACCGGCGGCAATGGCTTGGCGGTGAGCGAGATGCCCTTCGGCTGGGAGCCCCGTGCCCGCGACTTCCCACGCCGCAACCGGCTGATCGCCGGCATCGGGCTCGGCCTCGTCGTCATTGAAGCGGCAGCGCGTTCGGGCTCGCTGATCACGGCGCGGCTTGCCGGCGAGTTCGGCCGCCTGGTGTTTGCCGTGCCCGGCTCACCGCTCGATCCGCGCTGCCATGGCACCAACGGCCTGCTGAAGGACGGTGCTTCGATCGTCACCGCACCCGCCGATGTCATCGAGTCCCTGGCGCCGCTTGCGCAATTCGACCTGTTTCCATCATCGATGGCGGAGGAACCGGCACCTGACCGCAAGGCAATGTCGGTGCCACCCGGCGATTCCGATCGAAACCACATCATCGATGCGCTCGGGCCGACGCCGGTCGAGATAGACGACGTCATCCGCCATACCGGGCTATCGGCATCCGCGGTCTATCTCACCCTTCTGGAGCTTGATATAGCCGGCAGGCTGCACCGGCATCAGGGCGGCCTCGTCTCGCTTTCCGATTGAACCTGGGCACGACGTCGGGCGGCGGCTTTGCGAATTGCCGAACTCTGAGTCGAAAACCTTCTATAGCATATCTAAAGTTGTATTATACCGATACTCTCCCTTCGGCTGCAGAAGACACAAGAGGTAAAATTGTAGCAAACCCCTTGACCGCGGCGATTTCCCTGTCCATGTCGGAGGGCCGATATCCATGTTGCGGTGTGTGTCGCGCTGGCTTCAACGCTGGCGTCGTTTCCTTTTTAGAGAATCATCATGAATGTTGTAGTGGTGGAATCGCCTGCCAAGGCCAAGACGATCAATAAGTATCTGGGTCCGGGATACAAAGTGCTCGCCTCCTTCGGCCATGTGCGCGATCTGCCTGCCAAGGACGGCTCAGTTCTTCCTGATCAGGATTTCGAAATGCTTTGGGAGGTCGATAGCGCCTCCGCCAAGCGGATGAAGGACATTGCCGACGCTGTGAAGTCCGCCGATGGCCTGTTTCTCGCGACCGACCCGGATCGCGAAGGCGAAGCGATTTCCTGGCACGTTCTCGACATGCTGAACAAGAAGCGGGTGCTGAATGGCAAACCGGTCAAGCGCGTCGTCTTCAATGCGATCACCAAGAAGGCGGTGCTCGACGCAATGGCCGATCCGCGCGACATTGACGTGCCGCTGGTCGACGCCTATCTCGCGCGCCGCGCGCTCGACTATCTCGTCGGCTTCAATCTTTCGCCGGTGCTGTGGCGCAAGCTGCCCGGCGCACGTTCGGCCGGCCGCGTTCAGTCGGTGGCACTTCGCCTCGTCTGCGACCGTGAATCCGAGATCGAGCGCTTCATTTCCGAAGAATACTGGAACATCTCTGCGCTTCTGAAGACGCCGCGCGGCGACGAGTTCGAGGCACGACTGGTTTCGGCGAACGGCAAACGGCTGCAGCCGCGCGCGATCGGCAACGGCGAAGATGCCGGCCGGCTCAAAGCCTTGCTCGAAGGTGCGACCTATGTCGTCGATACGGTCGAGGCGAAACCGGTCAAGCGCAACCCGGGACCGCCGTTTACGACCTCGACGCTGCAGCAGGCCGCCTCCTCCAATCTCGGCTACTCCGCCTCGCGCACCATGCAGATCGCGCAGCGGCTCTATGAGGGCGTCGATATCGGCGGCGAGACGGTCGGTCTCATCACCTATATGCGAACCGACGGCGTGCAGATGGCGCCCGAGGCGATCGACGCGGCGCGTAGCGCCATCGTCGACCAGTTCGGCGAACGCTATATGCCTGACAAGCCGCGCCTCTACTCGACCAAGGCGAAGAACGCCCAGGAGGCGCACGAGGCGATCCGTCCGACCGATTTCTATCGTTCGCCCGACCGTGTGCGCAAATTCCTCGATGCCGACCAGATCCGGCTCTACGAGCTGATCTGGAAGCGCGGCATCGCCAGCCAGATGGCATCGGCCGAGATCGAGCGCACGACGGCTGAAATCACCGCCGACAACAAGGGCGAGAAGGCCGGGCTTCGCGCCGTCGGTTCCGTGATCCGCTTCGACGGCTTCATCGCCGCCTATACCGACCAGAAGGAAGATGGCGAGCAGAGCGATGACGGCGACGAGGATGGCCGCCTGCCGGAAATCAATGCGCGCGAGGCGCTCGCCAAGCAGAAGATCAATTCGACGCAGCATTTCACCGAACCGCCGCCGCGCTATTCGGAAGCTTCGCTGATCAAGAAGATGGAAGAGCTCGGCATCGGCCGCCCCTCCACCTATGCCGCGACGCTGGCGACGCTGCGCGACCGCGACTATGTAACGATCGACAAACGCAAGCTGATCCCGCAGGCCAAGGGCCGGCTGGTGACGGCATTCCTCGAGAGCTTCTTCACCAAATATGTCGAATACGACTTCACCGCCGATCTCGAAGAGAAGCTCGACCGGATTTCCGCCGGCGAGCTGAACTGGAAGCAGGTGCTGCGCGATTTCTGGAAGGATTTCTTCGCCCAGATCGAGGACACCAAGGAACTGCGCGTCACCAACGTGCTCGATTCTCTGAACGAGGCGCTGGCACCGCTCGTCTTCCCGAAACGGGAGGACGGCAGCGATCCGCGCATCTGCCAGGTCTGCGGCACCGGCAACCTGTCGCTGAAGCTCGGCAAATACGGCGCCTTCGTCGGCTGCTCGAACTATCCGGACTGCAATTACACCCGCCAACTCTCCTCCGAAAACGGCGGAGAAGCGGACGGTGCTGCCCTCAACGAGCCGAAGAACCTCGGCACCGATCCAACGACCGGCGAGGAACTGACGCTGCGTTCCGGCCGCTTCGGCCCCTATATCCAGCGCGGCGACGGCAAGGAAGCCAAACGCGCTTCGCTGCCGAAGGGCTGGAAGCCCGAGGACATCGATTATGAAAAGGCGATGGCGCTGATCTCGCTGCCGCGCGATATCGGCAAACATCCCGAATCGGGCAAGATGATCTCGTCCGGCATCGGCCGTTATGGGCCGTTCCTCCTGCATGACGGCTCCTATGCCAATCTGGAAACCATCGAGGATGTGTTCTCGGTCGGGCTCAACCGTGCTGTAACTGTCATCGCCGAAAAAGCAAAACAGGCGCCGGGCCGGGGCGCGCGCGGCACGCCGGCGGCGCTGAAGACGCTCGGCGATCATCCTGATGGCGGCGCCATCACCGTTCGCGACGGCAAGTACGGCCCCTATGTCAATTGGGGCAAGGTCAATGCGACACTGCCGAAGGGCAAGGATCCCCAGGCGATCACCGTCGAAGAGGCGCTTGCGCTGATCGCCGAAAAGGCCGGCAAGGCGCCTGCGGGCAAGGCGGCCAAGGCGAAAGCCAAGCCGAAGGCGGCGGCCGCCGAAGCCAAGAGCACCAAGACGGCTGCCAAGCCGAAGACAACGAAGGCGAAAGCGCCCGCGAAATCGAAAAAGGGCTGACGTGAGCAGGATACCGCGCGAGAGAATGAACCCTGCGGGCAAGCGCCCGGGCAAGACCGGCCGCGCCGGCAAGGATGCTCCCGCCGTCGAGCCGCTGAACATCGTCCATGGCACGCTGCCGTCGCGCGAGGTGATCCTGCGCTTCATCGCCGATCATCCGCAGAAAGCGTCCAAGCGTGAACTCGCCAGGGCTTTCGGCCTGAAAGGCGACAGCCGTGTCGAGCTCAAGCAGATGCTGCAGGAGCTCGAGCAGGAAGGCATGCTGCAGAAGAACCGCAAGTCGCTGATCCGGCCCGGTGCACTGCCGCCTGTCACCGTTCTCGATATCACCACACGCGACAAGGACGGCGATCTGATCGGTCGGCCGGCGGAATGGCCGGAGGATCAGGGCGTGGCACCCGCCGTCGCCATCCGCCAGCAATCGCCGGCAGGCCGCCAGGGTAAGGGCAAGGCGCCGGTCGCCGGGCTCGGCGACCGCATCCTGGCAAAAATCTTCCCGGCTGTCGATCGCGGCGGGCCGGCCTATACGGCTCGGATCATCAAGGTGATCGACAGGCGCCGCGGCGCCTCGATGGGCGTCTTCCGCACTGCGCCGGGTGGCGGCGGCCGGCTGCTGCCGATCGAACGGCGCGGCGAGGAGATGGTGATCGATCCCGAGTTCACCGGCGGCGCCACGGACGGCGATCTGGTCGAAGTCGAAATCGCCCGTCTCGGCCGTTTCGGCCTGCCGCGTGCCAAGGTGCTTTCCGTCGTCGGTTCCCTCGGTTCGGAAAAGGCGATCTCGATGATCGCCATCCATGCGCACGGCATCCCGCATGTCTTCCCGCCGGCTGTCGTCGCCGAGGCGGAAGCCGCCAAACCGGCCAGCATGTCGCATCGCGAGGATTGGCGCGACGTGCCGCTGATCACCATCGACCCGGCCGATGCCAAGGACCATGACGACGCCGTCTATGCCGAACTCGATCCCTCGCCCGACAATCCCGGCGGCGTCATCGTCACCGTCGCGATTGCCGACGTCTCCTGGTACGTCCGCCCCAATTCGCCGCTCGACCGCGAGGCGCTGAAGCGCGGCAACTCCGTCTATTTCCCCGATCGTGTCGTGCCGATGCTGCCCGAGCGCATCTCCAACGATCTCTGCTCGCTGAAAGAAGGCGTCGACCGCCCGGCGCTCGCCGTGCGCATGAGCTTTTCCGGGGAAGGCCGCAAGATCGGCCACATCTTTCATCGCATCATGATGAAGAGCGCCGCCAAGCTCTCCTACCAGCAGGCGCAGGCGGCGATCGACGGAAACCCGGACGATCAGACCGGCCCGATGCTCGAGCCGATCCTGAAGCCGCTCTGGCATGCCTATGAGGTGATGAAGCGCGGACGCGACCGGCGCCAGCCGCTGGAACTCGATATGCCGGAGCGCAAGATCCTGCTGAAGTCCGACGGCACGGTCGACCGGGTCGTCGTGCCGCCACGGCTCGATGCGCATAAGCTGATCGAAGAGATGATGATCCAGGCGAACGTCTGCGCCGCCGAGACGCTGGAAAAGAAACGCCAGCCGCTGATCTACCGCATTCATGACGGCCCGACGCTTGCCAAGCAGGAGATTCTGCGGGAGTTCCTGGCCACGCTGGGAATCTCGCTTGCCAAGGGCGGCAACATGCGCGCCAACAACTTCAACGGTATCCTGGCGAAGGCGGATGGCACGCCGCATCAGACTATGGTGAGCGAGATGGTGCTGCGTTCGCAGAGCCAGGCGATCTACGGTCCGGAGAATATCGGCCATTTCGGCCTCAACCTGATGAAATATGCCCACTTCACCTCGCCGATCCGCCGTTATGCCGATCTCATCGTGCATCGCGCGCTCGTCGGCTCGCTCGGCTTCGGCGAAGGCGGCATCACGCCCGACGAAGAGGCGGCGCTCGACGATATCGCCGCCGAAATCTCGACCTTCGAGCGCCGAGCCATGGCAGCCGAGCGCGAGACGGTCGACCGGCTGATCGCCCATCACCTCAGCGGCCGGGTCGGCGAGGAATTTGCCGGGCGGGTCTCGGGCGTGACAAAATCGGGACTTTTTGTCGCCCTGCCGGACTATGGTGCCGACGGTTTCGTCCCTATATCTACGCTCGGCACCGATTACTTCATTTACGACGAGGCACATCAAGCGCTCTCGGGTGAACGAACAGGGCTCGGCTATCGCCTGGGCGACAGCGTCACCGTGAAACTTGCCGAAGCGATCCCGCTTGCCGGCGCGCTGCGCTTCGAAATGGTCAGCGAGGGCCGCGAAATGCCGGCGGCGGTCCGCTCCTTCCACAAGGCAGGTCGCCGCGACAGGGGCCAGATCCGCAAGAAGCCTGGAACAAGGCCGCCACGCGGACGCCACTAATGCATGTCGCGCAAAAGTGTGTAGCGGTTTTGCGATAACGACATGCGTAAAAACAAGGACCTAAAGCGCGAGGAGCGAATCTTAAAGATCGCGACGCGCTTTAGAGCATCGCGCCGAAAGCGGGCGCTGGTTTTCGGCAAACACGCTGCAACAACGAGATCGTCGGTGTTGGATCTGGTTCACAAAACGAATCCGATGCTTTCGGTCTGAAAGAGGAACATGCGATGAGCACACCGACCGATCCGGCCCTCCGCTACGGGGACACACCCGAGGTCGAGCGTCCGCTTGGGCGCTCAATCATGCGCGGGCTGATGAACCGTTGCCCGGCCTGCGGCAGCGGCAAACTCTTTCGCGCCTTCCTGAAGCCGGTCGATCATTGCGCGGCCTGCGGCGAGGCGATGCATCACCAGCGCGCGGATGACCTGCCGCCATATATCGTCATCCTCGTCCTCGGACACGTCGTGGTCGGCGGCTATATGCTGACCGACATGACCTTCGTGCTGCCGGTCTGGGTCCATCTTGCCATCTGGGCGCCGATCACCGTCATAACAGCGCTTGCCTCGATTCAGCCGATCAAGGGCGGGGTCATCGGTCTGCAATGGGCGCTGCGCATGCACGGCTTCGGTGGCGAGAGTGACGGTCCGGACGATTATGACATTCCAGAACGGCCTGATTGAGCGCCTTCACCTTCCAGACATATTTAACGTGTAGTGCCAGCCCTCCACCGATCCGCCGCGGTAGCCGACGATCCTCAACGACTTGACATGGTAAGCTTTTCTTGTCTGAACAGGCTTTACATTCCGCAGGTGGTCACTCACATCGGAAATACTGCGAAACGCTGTCCGTCACCTGGATTTGGCACGCCTGTGTCTTTCTATGCGAGGTGACCGGCCGATTCGCTCGCACAGATTTCTAAGGATGCATAAATGTCTCAGCCGAGAAACGGCACACCGGGCGATGTCGAAGAAATCCATTGGCCTTCTCTGGTGGCAGCCATCTCGTCCATATCAGCCGTTGGCATAGCAATCGGCCTCGGTCTGCCCCTCCTCAGCATCATCCTCGAAAAACGCGGCATCTCCTCCACCCTGATCGGGCTCAACACCGCGATGGCCGGCGTCGCGGCGATGGCCGCCGCACCGATCACCACCCGTCTTGCCCATAAATATGGCGTTGCACCGACAATGCTCTGGGCCGTGCTGATTTCGGCGCTGAGCGCGCTCGGTTTCTATTACGCCGAGGATTTCTGGATGTGGTTTCCGCTGCGTTTCGCCTTCCATGGCGCGACGACGACGCTATTCATCCTCTCCGAATTCTGGATCAACGCCGCTTCGCCGCCTTCCAAACGCGGTTTCGTGCTCGGCATCTATGCGACGGTGCTTTCCCTTGGCTTCGCGGCCGGACCATTGCTCTTTTCCATCCTCGGCAGCGACGGCATCTTTCCCTTCCTGATCGGCGCCGCCGCCATCCTGCTGGCGGCCATCCCGATCTTCATCGCCCGCGACGAAAGCCCGGTGCTCGAGGAAAAACCGGAGCTGCACTTCATGCGCTACGTCTTCCTGGTGCCGACGGCGACGGCGGCGGTGTTCATCTTCGGCGCGGTCGAAGCGGGCGGACTATCGCTCTTCCCGATCTTTGCCGTGCGCGCCCATTTCACCGAATCGCAGGCGGCACTTCTGCTCACCATGATGGGCGTCGGCAACGTCATCTTTCAGATCCCGCTCGGTCTGCTTTCCGACCGCATCGCCGACAAGCGGCCGCTTCTGGCCGGCATGGCGCTGATGGGCTTCATCGGCTCGATGATGTTGCCGCTACTGCTCAACAACTGGCTGCTAATGGCCGGACTCCTGCTTTTCTGGGGCGGCTGCGTCTCAGGCCTCTATACGGTCGGCCTCAGCCATCTCGGCTCGCGGCTGACGGGCTCCGATCTTGCAGCGGCCAATGCTGCCTTCGTTTTCTGTTATGCGATGGGAACCGTGGCCGGGCCGCAAGCGATCGGCGCGGCGATCGATGTCGCTGGAAATAACGGTTTTGCCTGGGCGATTGCCGCTTTCTTCGGTCTCTACGCCCTACTTTCCGGCATCAGACTGATGTTCATTCGAAAACGGGCTTGACTTTTCGGGCGGGATTCGTAGTTTCGCGCCAGAATTTGCCGTGGAGCCCTCCGGCTTCCACGGCTTTCATTTTCTTAAAGGCAGGACGACCATGGCCAAGGCTACAACAATCAAGATCAAGCTGCTGTCGACAGCCGACACCGGTTTCTTCTACGTCACGACGAAGAACAGCCGTACGATGACGGACAAGATGACGAAGACGAAGTACGACCCGGTTGCAAAGAAGCATGTCGAGTTCAAGGAAACCAAGATCAAGTAATCACTTGGTCTGACGGATTTCAAAAAAGCGCGCGCCTTCGGTGCGCGTTTTTTATTGCCGGTTTGCGGTCTTTGAAAAATGATAGCGCAAACAGACAAAACGCCGCCCTTCCATCTTCGGGAAGTGGCGGCGTTTTCTTGAAAGGGGGTCGGCCAGCATGCAAAACGGCACGAGGAACCGCTATAACTTGCCTACTAGCCGACCGACCCCACGACCCAGGAGATGCGGCGGACCTGAGCATCATGGGGTATCGACAACTCCTCAACGGGAGCGCTTCTCTTATGAGCCGATAATTTGCGCAAAAATGAAAGAAAATCAACAAATTCTTAATGATGAATTTTCTTACCTTGATTCTATGGTTAAAAGTCCAGATTTGGGACATACAAAGATTTATCGGCTCTGCTTGAACTCGAAGCGTAGCGCCTGACCCTTCGAAGAAATTCGACAATATAGCTTAACAACTTACGTCTCCCCTCCCCTTACGTGAGGTGACGTCGCCGCAATCTATTTGACACTCTCGGCGGCAGGCATTTTTTATAGTCTCCATTTCACTTTGAGCTACGGCCTGATGCTCGCAGGACTATCGCGTCGCAACATATCCGCAGCAACGCGGCGAGTCCATTTTTGGGCTATTGAATTGCAAATTTTTCGCCCCGCACTGCCGAGGCGAAGATTAAAAATCGGTAACAATTCGCTTACCGCGGTGGAAAACTCGCAAATGGCACATATGGCGGCAAGTGATTCGTCACGCGGCTGCGGCGACCACACGGTTGCGACCGGTATTCTTGGCCTCGTAAAGGGCCAGATCCGCCTGTTTCATCAACTGGCCCGGGGTCAGCACCGACGCGATGCGCGAGGCGATGCCGAAGGAAGCAGTGACATTCAGCGCTTCCCCGGAGTGTTTCAGCATGAAGGGAGCGCTTTCGATCGCCGCGCGCAGGCGCTCGGCGATGGCGGCGGCAATTTCCGGCGAGGTGTCGGGCATCACGACGACGAATTCCTCGCCACCGTAGCGGCAGGCGAGATCGGCACCGCGGATGGTCGAACGGACGCGATTTGAAAATTCCCGCAACACCTCGTCGCCGCCGTCATGGCCGTAGGTGTCGTTCACATGCTTGAAGCGGTCGATATCGGTGATCAACACCGAAAGCGGCCGGCCACGCGCCATCGAACGGTTGAAGAGCACGTTCAGGTGATTGTCGAGGTAGCGCCGGTTATAAAGGCCGGTCAGCGGATCGGTCACGGCAAGCTCGATCGTCTGCTTGACGCTGGCGCGCAGCCGGTCGTTGTAGCGCTTGCGGCGGATCTGCGTCAGGCTGCGGGCAACCAGTTCGTTGGGATCGACCGGGCGGATGATGTAGTCGTTGACGCCGAGATCGAGCGCGCGCACGACCATGTCGTCAGCGCCCTGCTCTGTGATGATCAGGATCGGCAGGAAGCGTGTGCGCTCCAGCGAGCGCAGCTGTGAGCAGAGGCGAAGCGGATCGTAATCGTCGAAGTTGGCGTTGACGATAACGAGGTCGAACGCGCTTTCGGCCGCTTCGAAGAGGGCGGCCTGTGGATCGGAGAGAGCAAGCACGTCTGCGACGGGCTTCAGCGCCTTCACGATGCGTTCCTGCGAATTGGCGCGGCCGTCGACGAGCAGGACCTGAGCGGTCTCGTCGGCGCGGCCCTCGCCTGCCCGCGTCAGGTCGTCGATACCCATCGTATGAGCGGTGTCGGCGCGGATGCGCAGCTCATCGCTCAACGTCTTCAGCCGCAGCAGGCTCTTCACCCGGGAGATCAGTTGCAGATCGTTGACTGGCTTGGTGAGAAAATCGTCGGCGCCGGCCTTCAGGCCGCGTACGCGATCGGTCGGCTGGTCGAGCGCGGTGACCATGACGACCGGAATATGGGCGGTCTTTTGGCTGGCCTTCAGCCGTTCGCAGACCTCAAAACCGTCTATGCCGGGCATCATGATGTCGAGCAGGATGAGATCGACCTGGTTGCGCTCGCAGATCGCCAGTGCCGTGTAGCCGTCCGCTGCGGTCATCACGTCGAAGTACTCCGCAAGCAGCCGCGCTTCGAGCAGCTTCACGTTGGCCGGAATATCGTCAACCACCAGTATTCGCGCAGTCATAAGCGTCTTTCCGATGCGTCAGGCATCGCCCAGATAGGTCTTGATCGTCTCGATGAATTTCGGAACCGAGATCGGCTTGGAAACATAGGCCTCGCAGCCGCCCTGGCGGATCCGCTCCTCGTCGCCCTTCATCGCGAAAGCCGTAACGGCGATGACGGGAATCACGTGCAACTCGTCGTCTTCCTTCAGCCATTTGGTGACTTCGAGGCCGGAGACCTCGGGAAGCTGAATATCCATCAGGATAAGGTCGGGGCGATGCTTGCGCGCCAGATCGAGCGCCTCCATACCGTTTCTGGTCTGGATCGTCGTATAGCCGGACGCCTCGATGAGGTCGCGAAAGAGCTTCATGTTGAGCTCGTTATCTTCTACAATCATCACCTGTTTGGGCATGACAAGCTGTCCCTACGTCCGTTCGCGCAGCGGTTCGTTCCATGAGAAAGGCACATGCGGACAAAAGCTGCGTGAAACCGATAGCGCACGCTACCGGTATTTGGTTGAAGAAAAGGTAACTTACCCCGCGAAATGCAAAGCAACTTCAAGACTTCGAAACAACAGGCTGCCGACCCGCACGAGACGGCGATCGCCGTGCTCGGCTGGCTTGCCGGCGATCCCGACATGTTCGGCCGCTTTCTCGCCCTGACCGGTGTGGCACCCGGCCAGGTGCGCAACGCCGTCAACGATCCGGGATTCCTCGCCGGCATGATGGATTTCCTGATGAACCATGAACCGACGGCGATGGCCTTCTGCGCCGCGAGCGGCATCAGCCCGGAGACGGTGACGGCGGCCTGGCAGCATTTCTCTTCACCGGGCCTCGATTCCGGAGAATACTGACCGTGGCCTCCGGAGAATTCGACATCTCGCATATCCGCCTCGGCGAACGGCCGTTGATCGTCTGTGACGTCGACGACGTCGTGCTGCAGTTCATCGGTCCCTTCCAGCTTTTCCTTCAGAGCCAGGGGCATGCGTTTCTGCCGCGATCGTTCCGGCTGCACGGCAATATCGTCTCGCAAGTCGACGGCCTGGAGATCGCGGATCCAGAGGTCAGCCGGCTGATCGAGGAATTCTTCGAGGCCCAAGAGCTGTGGCAGACGCCGCTCGACCGCGTCGTCGAAACGCTCGACCGGCTTTCGGAAGAGGCCGATATCCTTTTCCTGACAGCCATGCAGCCGCGGTTCCAGGACCAGCGCCGTCGCCTGCTCGACAGGATGGGCCTGCTCTTTCCGCTGCTTGCCACCGAACAACCCAAGGGGCCGATCGTTCACGCATTGCATGCCAGCCGCTCCCTTCCCGTCGTCTTCATCGATGATATGGCGCGCAATCTGCATTCCGTCAGGGATCATGTCGCCGATTGCCTGCTGATTCACCTGATGCCGAACTCGCCCGTCCATCGTTTTGCGCCGGCCGCCTCCGCCGACATCACCCGCGCCAGCGACTGGACGCATGCGGCCGAGCTCATCGAGGCGCATTTTGTTTCCGGCATTGTCACGCACGCAGTTCCAGCCGCATGAGCGGACGGCCGTCCTTGCGCCGTGCCACCGTCTCGAAGCCGGCGGCATCGAAGATTGCCGTCGAGCCGATGCAGAGCGTCACGGATTTCGACTGCTTGACATGATCGATCGGGCAGGCTTCGAGTAGCCGCGCTCCCTGGCGCCGCGCATGGTCGATCGCGCCGGCGAGCAGACGGTGGCTCATTCCCTTGCCACGCAGTTTGGGCAGCAGGAAGAAGCAACTGACGGCCCAGATGGATGGATCATGCGCATCGCCCTCCTTTAGCGGCCGCGAGACGGTGCGCGGCGAATTGAACTGCGGCACGTCGTGGCGCGGTCCGACCTGCACCCAGGCGACCGGCACGCCGTCGGCATAACCGAGGATGCCAGGCGGCGGACCCGCCTCGATCCGCTCCCGCATATGCGCCTTGCGTTCATCGGCCGCCATCTCAGTCCTTATCGCATGCGGCAGGCGCAATGCGACGCACCAGCAGTTATAGAAGGCACCCTGCGGCCCGAACACCATTTCGAAGTCGTTCCAGCGTCCTGGCGTTACCGGCTCGAAACGAAGATCGTTATCCAAAGGCAAAGCTCCCACCTTCTCTTGAGACTCGGAAGCTTAAGGCGTAATGTCCGACCGTTCAATCTTTGTTCTCATCATGACGCCCGCGCCTGACAAGACACCCGGCTTCTGTCGCGACTGCCTTGCCGAGCAGAAGGGCGAGGCGCGCCGGTGCGTTTCCTGCGGCAGTCCCCGCCTCGTGCGCCATCGCGAACTCTATGCCTTGACGCTTGCGCATATCGATTGCGACGCCTTCTACGCAGCGGTGGAAAAACGCGACAATCCTGATCTTGCCGACAAGCCCGTTATCATCGGCGGCGGCAAACGCGGTGTGGTTTCCACCGCCTGCTATATCGCCCGTATCCACGGCGTACGTTCGGCCATGCCGATGTTCAAGGCGCTGGAGGCATGCCCTCAGGCGATCGTCATCCGCCCCGACATGGAGAAATATGTCCGGGTCGGGCGGCAGGTGCGCGCCATGATGCAAGACCTGACGCCGCTGGTGCAGCCGCTATCGATCGACGAGGCCTTCCTGGAGCTCGGCGGCACGGAGAGGCTGCATCACGATCCGCCGGCGCGTACGCTGGCCAAATTCGCCCGTCGCATCGAAAGGGAGATCGGCATCAGCGTTTCGGTCGGGCTTTCCTATTGCAAATTTCTCGCCAAGGTCGCCTCCGACCTGCAGAAGCCGCGCGGCTTTTCGGTCATCGGCCGCGAGGAAGCGGTCGAGTTCCTGGCGCCGCGTCCCGTCACCACGATCTGGGGCGTCGGCAAGGCCTTTGCGGCGACGCTGGAGGCGGACGGCATCCGCACCATCAGCCAATTGCAGCAGATGGAGGAAAACGACCTGATGCGCCGCTACGGCAGTATCGGCCAGCGGCTCGCCCGGCTGTCGCGTGGCCTCGATGACCGCGAAGTGCATCTCAACGATGCCGCCAAGAGCGTGTCGTCCGAGACCACCTTCTTCGATGACATCTCGTGTTATGACGATCTGGTGCCGATCCTGCGCAATCTCTCCGAAAAGGTCTCCTGGCGGCTGAAGAAAAGCGGCATTGCCGGCCAGACCGTGGTTCTGAAGATGAAGAGCGCCGATTTCAAATCGCGCACCCGCAACCGCAAGCTTGAAGACCCGACTCAGCTTGCCGACAAGATCTTCCGCACCGGGCTCGAGCTTCTCGAAAAAGAGACAGACGGTACGAAGTTCCGCCTGATCGGCATCGGCGTCACCGATCTCGGCGATGCCGCCCGCGCCGATCCGCCCGATCTCATCGACCGGCAATCGGGCCGGCGGGCGGCAGCCGAAGCGGCGATGGACAAGCTGCGTGACAAGTTCGGCAAGAAAACGGTCGAGACCGGCTACACCTTCGGCAGCGGCAAGCGCGATCAGTAGCGCATAACCCCGAAAATCGGAATCGATTTTCGGAAAGGATTATGCGCAGATTCAAAGTGATAGAGCGTCCTTAGCGCGTCTGAAAAGACGCGCGGCGCTCTAACGCGTGAGGCCAGCCAGCCAGGCGGCCTATAAAATCTTCCTTAAACTTCGTCTCATAATGTGCCGGGCAAGTATTGCGTATGGTTGGGTCTCATGTTCTCGCGTCTCGTCTTCGGCCTCGGCTTGCTGTCGGCCACCGCACTCGTGCACCCCGCTCTTGCCGCGGATGCGCGCACGCTGCAGATCATCGTCTCGAAGGACAAGCAGTCGCTTGCGGTCTATGACGGCACCGAGGTCGTCGCGACCTCGAAGGTCTCGACCGGCAAGGACGGCCACACGACGCCGAGCGGCATCTTCTCGGTGCTGGAAAAGCAGAAATACCACGAATCCAATCTCTATTCGGCGGCGCCGATGCCGTTCATGCAAAGGCTGACCTGGTCCGGCATCGCGCTGCACGAATCCAATTCGGTGCCGCGGTATCCGGCCTCGCATGGCTGCGTGCGCATGCCCAGCGCCTTCGCAAAAATGCTCTATGGGATGACCGACCGCGGTGTCCCCGTCATTATCAGCGACGGTGAACTGGTGCCGCAGCCGATCGATCATCCGACCCTTTTCCATCCGGATGCACCGGCGGCGATGCCGCTGCTTTCGGATGTCGAACTGCGGCCCTCCATGCCCGACAGCCCCGAGAAGCCGCTGCAGGTGGCGATGAACGATACCGCTGCGATGCCCATGCCGGCAGCGCAGCCGATTGCAATGCCCGAACCCGAGCCGCCGTCCGAGCCGATCAGCATGCTGATTACGCGCCGGACGCTGCGCGAGACGGTGATCGACATCCAGACCCTGCTCAACCAGCTCGGTTTTTCCGCCGGCAATCCGGATGGCTTGCTCGGTCCGTCGACCGTGCAGGCGATCAAGACCTTCAAGACGCTGCGGCCGGCGGAATTTGCCGCCGACAGGAGCGTGGTCTCCGACACGCTTCTCAGAGAAGTCTATGCCGCGGCTGGCAAGGGCGAGCCGCCGAACGGCGTCATCATGGTGCGGCAGGCCTTCAAGCCGATTTTCGAAGCGCCGGTGACGATCGCCGATCCGGGACTGGCGCTCGGCACACATTTCTTCACGCTGCATGCAGTCGATGAAAAGGCCGGCACGGCCGACTGGCTCGGCATCACGCTCGAGAACAATCTCTCCCGCGAGACGATGAAGCGGCTCGGCATTACCAATCAGGAAAGCTCGATCATTACAGGCAAGCCGATCACTCGTTCGCTCAGCAGAATTAGCATCCCCGACGAGACCCGCCGCAAGATCGACGCCCTCATCGCGCCCGGCTCGACGCTGACGATCTCCGATACCGGCCTCGGCCGAGAGACCGGCGAAGGCACGGATTTCATCACGATCACGCGGGGGTGATCATACAAGCTCGACGTCGACGACGCCGGGGGCGGCGCGAAGGGCGGCGGCGATCTCCGGCGTGATGCGGTATTTCTCCGGCAGCGCCACTTCCACCTCGCGTTTGCCCTCCTCCTTGATGACGATGAAGGAGACGAGGCCGTCGCCCTTGGCGTTCAAATGGCCGGCAACCATTCTCAGCGGTCCGGAATCGCGGACATAGACGCGTAGCGCCTTCTGCATCTGCAGCGACTTTTCCTCCAGCGACTGGATCGTCTGGATGCGCAGACCGATGCCCTCCGGCCGCTCCTCGCCCGTCGCGGTCAGCACGAAGGATTTTCCTGACTCCAACACGTCGCGATACTGGTTGAGCATTTCCGAAAACAGCACCGCTTCGAACTGGCCCGAAGAATCGGAGAAGACGATGATGCCCATCTTGTTGCCGGTGCGAGTCTTGCGCTCCTGCTTCGAGATCACGGTACCGGCAAGGCGCGCATTGGCCGCGCCCTGCTTGATGGCGGCGGAAAACTCGGCAAAGGTCTGCACCCGCATCTTCTGCAGGATATTGTTGTAGGAATCGAGCGGGTGGGCCGTCAGATAGAAGCCCAGCACCTGGAACTCCTTGAGCAGCCGCTCGGAGGGAAGCCAGGGCGAGAACGGCGGCAGGGAGATCTTCTCAGGCCCCGACGTCAACGTACTGCCGAAAATGTCCGACTGGCCGCTCAGCTTGTTCTCCTGGGCGCGCTGGGCATAACCGAGAATGCGGTCGAGGCCGGCTGCTAGCTGGGCGCGGTCCATGTCGAAACAATCGAAGGCGCCGGCATAGATCAGGCTTTCGAGCACGCGACGATTGACCTGACGCGGATCGATGCGCAGGCAGAAATCCTCGATGCTGGCAAAGGGCTTGTCGCCGCGCACCTCGACGATATGGTCGACGGCGGATTCGCCGACGCCCTTGAGGGCGGCGAGTGCGTAATAGATGCGGTTGTTGCCGGTCTCGAAATGGCGGAAAGAGCTCTGTACCGAGGGTGCGATCACCTCGATCCCGAGGCGCTTGGCATCCTGACGGAAATCATTGACCTTTTCCGTGTTGGACATGTCGAGCGTCATCGAAGCGGCGAGGAATTCGACCGGATAATGCGCTTTCATGTAGGCCGTCTGGTAGGAGACGATGGCATAGGCGGCGGCATGCGACTTGTTGAAGCCGTAATTGGCGAACTTCGCCAGCAGCTCGAAGATATTGTCGGCCTGCGGCTTCGATACGCCATTCTTGACAGCGCCGACGACGAAGCGTTCGCGCTGCTGGTCCATCTCGGCCTTGATCTTCTTACCCATGGCGCGACGCAGAAGGTCGGCTTCGCCCAGCGAATAGCCGGACAGCACCTGGGCGATCTGCATCACCTGTTCCTGATAAACGATGACGCCTTGCGTTTCCTTGAGCAGGTGGTCGATCATCGGATGGATCGATTCCAGCTCTTCGTCGCCGTGCTTGCGGGCGTTGTAGGTCGGGATGTTCTCCATCGGGCCTGGACGATAGAGCGCCACCAGCGCGATGATGTCCTCGATGCAGTCCGGCTTCATGCCGATCAGCGCCTTGCGCATGCCGGCACTTTCCACCTGGAACACGCCGACCGTCTCGCCGCGCGACAGCATCTCGTAGGTCTTCTTGTCGTCGAGAGGAATGGCCGCGAGATCGACCTTGACGCCGAGCTTGGCGACGAAATCGACCGCGACCTTCAGCACTGTCAGTGTCTTCAGGCCGAGGAAGTCGAATTTGACCAAGCCCGCCTGCTCGACCCATTTCATGTTGAACTGAGTAACCGGCATATCGGAGCGCGGATCGCGATACATCGGCACCAGCTTGGAAAGCGGCCGGTCGCCGATGACGATGCCAGCGGCATGGGTCGAGGCGTGGCGGTAAAGCCCCTCGATCTTCTGGGCGATGTCGAGCAGGCGCGCGACAACAGGTTCCTTCGCCGCCTCCTCCTGCAGCTTCGGCTCCTCCTCGATCGCTTTGGAGAGCGGCGTCGGATTGGCCGGGTTGTTCGGCACGAGTTTGCAGATCTTGTCGACCTGGCCGTAGGGCATCTCAAGCACGCGGCCGACGTCGCGAAGGGCGGCGCGTGCCTGCAGCGAACCGAAGGTGATGATCTGCGCCACCTGCTCGCGGCCATATTTGGCCTGGACGTAGCGGATCACCTCTTCGCGGCGGTCCTGGCAGAAGTCGATGTCGAAGTCCGGCATCGAGACGCGTTCCGGATTGAGGAAGCGCTCGAAGAGCAGCGAAAAACGCAAGGGATCGACGTCGGTGATCGTCAAGGCATAGGCGACCAGCGAGCCGGCGCCCGAACCACGGCCGGGACCGACCGGAATGTCATGCTGCTTGGCCCATTTGATAAAGTCGGCAACGATCAGGAAGTAGCCGGGAAAACGCATGCGCTCGATGACGCTGAGCTCGAAATCCAGCCGTTCACGATAATCCTTTTCCTCGTAGCCCGGCGACATTCCGAGCGTCGAAAGCCGCACGTCCAGCCCTTCGACCGCCTGGCGGCGCAGCTCGCTCGCCTCGGCGCGTTCGGCCTCCTCGGCATCGTCGGTCGCACCGGTGAAGCGCGGCAGGATCGGCTTTCGCGTCTTCAGCACGAAGGAGCAGCGCCTGGCGATCTCGATCGTATTTTCCAGCGCTTCCGGCAGGTCGGCGAAGAGCTTGGCCATCTCGGCCCGGCTCTTCAAATAGTGATCCGGCGTCAGGCGAAAGCGGCTGTCGTCGGAGACGATGGCGTTGTGTGCGACCGCCATCAGCGCATCATGGGCGTCGTAATCGTCGCGTGTCGGGAAGAAGGCCTCGTTGGTCGCAACCAGCGGCAGGTCGTGGGCATAGGCGAGCCCGATAATTTTCTGCTCGTGCCGCTTGTCGTAGGTGCCGTGCCGCTGCATCTCGACATAGAGCCGGTCGCCGAAGAGACGCTTCAGCGTGAGCAGCCGGGCTTCCGCCTGGGCGGGATGGCCTTCCTTGATCGCCACGTCGACCGGCCCGGTCAGGGCGCCGCTCAATGCGATCAGCCCTCCCGTGCCTGCCTCCTCCAACCAGGAGGTGCTGATATGAACGGCCTGGTTGCTCTCGCCGCCGAGATAAGCCCGGCTGACGAGATCGACCAGCCGTTCGTAACCGGCATCCGTCGCAGCGAGAAGAACGATCGCCGGCAGCTTGACCAGGGCCTGCTGACCGCCGCGCTTTTCGGTTTCCAGCCCGTCTTCCATGTCGATCGAGACCTGGCAGCCGATGATCGGCTGCAGGCCTTCCTCCATCGCCTTCTGGGAGAATTCGAGGGCGACGAACAGATTGTTGGTGTCGGTAATCGCAATCGCCGGCTGGCTGTCACCGGTCGCCTTGTAGAGGATCTTCTTCAGCGGCAGCGCGCCCTCGAGAAGCGAATAGGCGGAATGGACCCTCAGGTGGATGAAACCCGGCGTGCCGGTCGCCTCACCCGTAGAACCCTTTGCCGTATCCGCCATGACATGCCTTCCCAATCACCCGAATGAATCGGACGCATTGTCGGGCATAGAGGGCGATGATGTCCAGAAGAAGTCCCGCATCCGGACCGCATGATTGCCATGCGATCCCCTGAAAACTTTAGAACGCCATGACGATGAGCGAGAAGCTGGCAACGAACATTGCGATGGAGGTGAATGCTGCGATATCACGGATCATGTCAGTCATCGGGCTCTCCTTTACTCGTTATGTTTTCAATTTGTTCTATGTATGTTCTGTTGTCAACAGGAATCTTTTCCTTCTTTCTTGTGTTTGAAGAATGCCGGGATGCCCACCTGCGAATCGCTGGGAGCCAGCAGTCGATGAGATGGGCAGCAGCTTTGCCTTCTGGCCTGCCACAGATCGGTCATCGCGCCTAGACGATCAGCCTCCTCGAGGCGACCCGTTTATTTCGGGTCAATGTTCCGTTTTTGTTCTTTACACATCGCAGCATATTTGCCAGCATCGGGCTGAGGGGAGAATGACATGTTGGATATTGCGATGCTGAACGAATTCGTCGTGGAGGCGAAGGCTGCGACCTATGTCGGCGGCGGCGTGGCGCGCGCGCCCTGCCGACCGAGCTCCCACGATATCGGTTACGAACGCGGCGAGTGGCGCTATCTCGACAGCTATTTCGGCGGGACCGATTTCGCCGGACAGGAAGTGGTGTGGCTTGCCGACGAGCCCGTCTGGGCGATGAATTATTTTGGCTGCGTCATTGCGCCTGATCTCATCGACGGCGCAGCAGCCGGGACGGTGATCAAGACAGCACTTTCGGCGATGTATCGAGAGGGGCGGTTTCTTGGCGGAATGGAATTCGACCATCCGTTCGGCCGCTATATCGACCGCAGCGAAGGCAGCTGCGAGCGGTTCAGCGGCAGTGAATGCATCATGGTCGATGGCCAGAAGGCCTATGTGCTCGACTACCGCGGCGGGCTGGTCATCCCCTGATCGCTGCCTTAAAGCGCATCGTATCAGTCTGGATTCACGCGATGCGCTTTATCCCAAACCCGCTGCACACTTTTGGGCGACATGCGTCAGAAATCGACGATCTTGCCGTCGGAGATCGTCACGCGCCGATCCATGCGGCGGGCGAGCTCGTGATTATGGGTGGCGATGAGAGCGGCAAGGCCGGACTGGCGCACCAGCGCTTCCAGCGCGTCGAAGACATAGCTTGCCGTCTCAGGGTCGAGATTGCCGGTCGGCTCGTCGGCAAGAAGCAGGGTCGGCGCATTGGCGACGGCGCGGGCAATCGCAACGCGCTGCTGCTCGCCGCCGGAAAGCTCGCCGGGGCGATGCGAGCCACGATGGCCGATGCGCATATAATCGAGAAGCTGGCCGGCCCGCTCTCCGGCTTCCTTCCAGGAAAGCCCGGCGATCAGCTGCGGCATCATGATATTTTCGAGCGCCGAGAATTCCGGCAGCAAATGGTGGAACTGATAGACGAAGCCGATTTCGCCGCGGCGGATGGCGGTGCGTTTCTCGTCGCTCAGGCCGTCACAGGCATGGCCGTTGATGTTGACCTCACCGCCGTCCGGATGCTCCAGCAGGCCGGCGATATGCAGCAGTGTCGACTTGCCGGTGCCGGAAGGGGCGACGAGAGCGACAATCTCCCCCTTCGATATCGAAAAATCCGCGCCCTTCAGGATCGAGAGCAGCGTACCGCCCTGCCCGTAATGGCGCTCGACGCCGGTAAGCTGGAGAACGACGTTGCGTTTCATGAAGGCGGCATTCCTTATTCGTAGCGCAGGGCCTGCACCGGATCGAGCCTGGAGGCACGCCAGGCCGGGAAGATGGTCGCGATGAAGGAGAGCGTCAGCGCCATGACGACGATCGAAATCGTTTCGCTGAGATCCATCTCAGCCGGCAGCTGGCTGAGGAAATAGACCTGCGGATTGAAGAGCACGGTGCCTGAAAGCCAGGAGAAGAACTGGCGGACGGATTCGATGTTGACGCAGACGAGAACGCCGAGCAGCACGCCGGCAATGGTGCCGACGATGCCGATCGCAGCCCCGGTCATGAAGAAGATGCGCATGATCGCGCCGGCGCTGGCGCCCATGGTGCGCAGGATGGCGATATCGCTGCCCTTGTCCTTCACCAGCATGATGAGGCCGGAGATGATGTTCAGCGCCGCGACGAGCACGATCAGCGTCAGGATCATGAACATGACGTTGCGCTCGACCTGCAGCGCCGAGAAGAAGGTCTGGTTGCGCTGGCGCCAGTCGGTGACGGCGATCTGGCGGCCTGCCGCTTCCTCCACCTTAGGCCGCAGATTGTCGATATCGTCGGGGTGGTCGACGAAGAGCTCAATCGACTGCACCAGCCCCTCGGCATTGAAGTAGAGCTGCGCTTCCTCAAGCGGCATGAAGATGATCGAGGAATCATATTCCGACATGCCGATCTCGAAGAGGCCGGAAATCTTGTAGGACTTGATGCGCGGGCTGACGCCCATTGGCGTAATGTCACCATCTGGCGACGTCAGGGTAATGAGGTCGCCGACACGCAGACCGAGTTGGTCGGCCATGCGGGTGCCGATCAGCACGCCATCGCCGGAGGCATAGCCCACCATATCGCCGGATTTGATGTTGTCGGAGATCGTCTTGAGCTTGGTCAGGTCCTCGGCGCGGGCGCCGCGCACCAGGGCACCGGTGCTGCCGCCGGCCTGGGCGGAGGCAAGCACTTGGCCTTCCACCAGGGGCAGCGCCATCTTGACGCCGGGTACGGCGGCGAGCTTGCCGCTGAGAGCGGGATAATCGGTGAAGGGGCCGTCGACCGGCTGGACGATCATGTGGCCGTTGATGCCGAGGATACGCGAGACGAGTTCGGTGCGGAAGCCGTTCATCACAGCCATGACGATGATCAGTGTCGCAACGCCCAGCATGATGCCGACGAAGGAGAAGCCGGCGATGACCGAGATGAAGGCCTCCTTGCGGCGGGCGCGCAGATAACGCCACGCCACGAGGCGTTCGAAGGTGGAAAATGGCTTGCCAGCCGGACCCAAGCCGGATTTTGAACTCCGGTCCACTGCTGCCTCTGCCATTTCGCCTCCGTTTCCTTAAGCCACGAACCGGTTGATCGCCGCTTCGATGGTCATCGTTTCGCGGGCGCCGGTCTTGCGGTCCTTCACTTCAACTTCGCCGTTGGCGACCGCGCGCGGGCCGGCGATGATCTGGACGGGTACACCGATCAGGTCGGCGGTCGCGAATTTCGTGCCGGCCCGGTCGTCGGTATCGTCGTAGAGCACATCTTTGCCGGCCTTGCTCAGCGCGGCATAGATCAGCTCGCAGGTATCGTCGCAGGCCTGATCGCCCGCCTTCATGTTGATCACAACGATATCGAAGGGCGCGACCGATGCCGGCCAGATGATTCCGTTATCATCATGCGATGCTTCGATGATGGCGGGAACAAGGCGTGTCGGGCCGATGCCGTAGGAACCCATATGAACGAAGTGTTCCTTGCCGTCAGGTCCCTGCACTTTCGCGCCCATCGGCTCGGAATATCTCGTGCCGAAATAGAAGATGTGGCCGACCTCGATACCGCGCGCCGACAGGCGGTCACCTTCGGGAACGGCGTTGAAGGCCGCCTCGTCGTGCATTTCCGAGGTCGCCGCATAGAGCGAGGTCCATTTGTCGAAGATCGCCTGCAGCCCCTCAACACTGTCGAAATCGGTGTGTTCGCCAGGAATATCGAAGTCGACGAAATCCTTGTGACAGAAGACTTCGGATTCGCCGGTATCGGCGAGGATGATGAACTCATGGCTGAGCTCGCCGCCGATCGGGCCGGTGTCGGCGCGCATCGGAATGGCGCGCAGGCCGAGCCGGTCGAAGGTTCTGAGATAGGCGGCGAACATCTTGTTATAGGAATGCTCCGCCGCCTCGCGCGTCAGATCGAAGGAATAGGCATCCTTCATCATGAATTCGCGCGAGCGCATGGTGCCGAAGCGCGGACGGATCTCATCACGGAACTTCAGCTGGATATGATAGAGATTGAGCGGCAGGTCCTTGTAGGACTTGACGGAAGAGCGGAAAATATCCGTCACCATCTCCTCATTGGTGGGACCATAGAGCATCGGCCGATCCTGGCGGTCCTTGATGCGCAGCATCTCCTTGCCGTAGGCGTCGTAGCGACCGCTTTCCTGCCAGAGTTCGGCCGATTGCAGGGTCGGCATCGACAGCTCGATGGCGCCGGCGCGGTTCTGCTCGTCGCGGATAATGGCATTCACCTTGTCGAGCACGCGCTTGCCGAGCGGCAGCCAGGAATAGATTCCCTGCGACTGCTGACGGATCATGCCGGCGCGCAGCATCAGCCGGTGCGAGACGATTTCCGCCTCCTTGGGGTTTTCCTTGAGGATGGGCATGAAATAGCGGGACAGACGCATGGCGGATTCCGGAGCAGTTGTGATCCCGCAGCGGGCGGAATCGAAAGACCATTGTTAATGTCGGGAGCGTTCATAGCCGCTTCGCGGCAGGAAAGAAACCCGCAACGGATGCCGGCAACCTCTCGGAAGCGCATGTTCGCACCCGCAAAATGAAAGGGCATAAAAAAGCGCGTGTTTATAAGGACTTGAACGGAAATCTTGTCAACAGAAAAATTTTGCTAGAGTGTAGCAAAAATGCAAAAAAAGCTGATGACAAAGCCCAATGTTTGAGCTAGTTTTAGCTCACAAAACAGGCAGGAAGTTAAATTCTTGCCGAATTCGCGGTCAAGTCTTGGGAGGATCAGATCTTAGGCGCGCTCGTCGCAGCCCCGGCAACGGTTACAGATCACGCGATACTTAAAACAAGGCTTTTAGCCTTGTTTTTTTTTGGCTTTTCCGCCTCCATCCCATCCAAAAATCCGGCCGACTTCCGTAAGGGAATAGCCCTCATTCCGTTACGCGAGCTCTTTGCCGCAACAGCATGACGCTGGTATGACGAAACTCGCCTTCGATAGGCTTACATCTGCTCAAAGTTTGAGCAAAAGCCGCACTCAATAGAAGCTGGGGCCGAGTTGCGGCAGCGCGTCGAAGCCCCAGCCGAAATAAGTGTCGCAGACATACCAGAGGCCGTAGACCAGGGCCGAAATCAGCGTCGTCAGCGAAAACACGAAAGCGGCGCGAAACCGGGCGGGCGCGCTCGGAACGGTGCCGAGCACGACATCATTGTCGTCCGCCTGGGTGCGCAGGCCGATCGGCAGGACGGCGAAAAGCGTCATCCACCAGATGATGAAGTAGACGGCAAATCCCTGAAGAAAGATCTGGAGCATTATGGTTCCGTTGGTGTCGCGCTGCCGCATTCCTTAAATCGGAATCGATTTAAGGAATGCGGCAATTTAAATTGTTACAGCGTCCTTTGCGCGTCTTAAAAGACACGCGGCGCTGTAATATCGCGTCCTTATACGACGGAATGGCGACCAACTCAAAGCGGACGAAAGGTTTAGCCGTCTTCAGGTCACTCTGCCGCAGCAGGGCTCAGGCCTGTTCGAGTTCGATCAGCGTGCCGAAGAAATCCCTGGGGTGCAGAAAGAGGACCAGCTTGCCATGGGCACCGGTCTTCGGCTGGCCGTCGCCGAGCACCCTTGCGCCCGCCGCGACCAGTCGATCACGGGCGAGAAGGATATCGTCCACCTCGTAGCAGATATGGTGCATGCCGCCGGACGGGTTCTTTTCGAGGAAGGCTGCGATCGGCGAGGTAGCCCCGAGCGGCTGCAGCAACTCGACCTTGGTGTTCGGCAATTCGACGAAAACAACGATGACGCCATGCTCCGGCAGGGTCTGCGGCTGCGATACGGCAGCACCCAGCGTATCGCGATAGGCCGCCGTCGCCGCGGCCAGATCGGGCACGGCGATGGCGATATGGTTGACCCGGCCGAGCATGGTCAGACCTTGGTGACGAAGGCGGTGACAAGGGGTTTCTTGCCCCAGGTGTTGTTCGCGGCCGAGCGGATGGCCCGGCGCACGGCCTCCTGCAGCATGTCGATATCCTTGCGGCGGGCGCGTGGAATGCTCTCGATGGCGCTGACCGCCGCGTCGAAGAGCGTATCCTCCATATCCTCGCCCTCGTCATCGTAGGTCGGCAGGCCGATCGAAATGAGGTCGGGTTCGCCGACGATGTCATAGCGGGCATCGAGCACGACGTTAACAGCGACATGGCCGACATAGGAGAGCTTCTTGCGCTCGCCGATACCCATCTCGTCGAAATCACCGATCAGCGTGCCGTCCTTGTAGATGCGGCCATGCGGCGCCTCGCCGATCACCTCGACGGGACCGGGCGCCAGCCGCAGGATGTCGCCGTTGCGCACCCGCGGCACCAGCGCGATGCCGGATTGCTCGGCAAGTTCCTTGTGGGCCGTCAGATGTATCGCCTCGCCATGCACCGGCACGACGATCTTCGGCCGCGTCCACTCATACATCCGCTGCAGCTCGTTGCGGCGCGGATGGCCGGAAACGTGGACCAGCGCCTCGGTATCCGTGATGATGTGAACGCCTTGCTCGACGAGGCCGTTCTTGATGTCCTGGATCGCCTTCTCGTTGCCGGGAATGGCGCGGGAGGAAAAGACGACGATATCGCCCGCCGCAAAGGCCACATTGCGCATCTCGTCGCGGGAGAGCTTGGCAAGAGCTGCCCGCGCCTCGCCCTGGCTGCCGGTCAGGATGACTACGACCTTGTCGCGCGGGATATAGCCGTATTCCTCCTCGGAGATGAAGGGCTTCAAACCTTCCATCAGGCCGACATCCTGGGCGACGTCGACGACGCGCTTCAGCGAACTGCCGAGCAGCAGCACTTCGCGGCCTGCCGCCTCGGCCGCCTCGGCTACGGTGCGGATACGCCCGACATTCGACGAGAAGGTGGTGATCGCCACCCTGCCCTCGGCATCCTCGATGATCTTGCGCAGGCTTTCGGACACATCCTTTTCGGAGGGCGAGACACCGTCGCGCAGCGCATTGGTGGAATCGCACATCAGCGCCAGAACGCCCTCGTCGCCGAGCTGGCGGAAACGTGTCTCGTCGGTCAGGGGTCCAAGCGAAGGCTCGTGGTCGATCTTCCAGTCACCGGTATGGATGACATTGCCGACCGGCGTGCGGATCATCAACGACATCGGCTCGGGGATCGAATGGTTGACGGCGACGCCTTCGATGCTGAAGGGGCCGACATTGATCGTATCGCCGGCGTTGAACGGCGTCACCGGCACTTCGCCGATCTTAGCCTTCTCGAAATTGCGCTTAGCTTCGAGCAGACCTGATGTAAAACCAGAGGCATAAACTGGCACGTTGAGGCCGGGCCAAAGGTCGGCGAGCGCACCATAATGGTCTTCATGCGCATGGGTGATGATGATCGCCTTGAGGTTCTTTCGTTCGCTGGCGAGGAAGCGGATATCGGGCAGCACGAGGTCGACACCCGGCAGATCGGGCCCGGGAAAAGTGACGCCACAATCGACCATGATCCACTGGCGATGCTCGGGCGGTCCGTAGCCGTAGAGAGCGAGATTCATGCCGATTTCACCGACACCGCCCAGAGGCAGGAATACCAGTTCGTCCTGTTTCGCCATAATTTTCGTTTTTTCCGCTATCCAAAAAACACATCACCGGCAGCAATGGGCATTATCCTGCCAGTGCCGGTATCGAGCATCAACAAGCCATTATCATCAATTCCGGCGAATTGTCCGGAAATCGATCGGTCCGGCAAATTCACCGTAATCTTTTCGCCGATGCCGCAGGCGATGGCGCGCCAGAGCGCCGTGATCTCGGCGATGCCGCGGCCCTGGTCCCATATTTCAAGCACTTCCGCCGTGGCGGCGAAGAGATGCGCGAAGAGTTCCTCCGGCGAAGCTGCACTTCCCTGCTGGCGCAGGCAGGTGACGGGGTAGAGCGGATTGTTCGGCATCACAGAGATATTGATGCCAATGCCGACGATCAGCGCGTAACGTCCGTCCGGCAGCCCCTCGCCTTCGACGAGAATACCGCAGGTCTTCTTTCGACCGATGAGAATATCGTTCGGCCATTTGACCTCGAGCGGCTCGGCGCCCAGTGGCAGCACCCTGCGGATCGCCTGGTGCACGGCAACGGCGATCGCCAGCGGCAGGGATCCAAGGCGCTCCATCGGCGCCGGGTCGATCAGAAGAAGAGAAGCGTAGAGATTGCCGCGCTCGGAAACCCAGAGCCTGCCGCGGCGGCCGCGGCCACCTGTCTGCTTTTCGGCGGTCACCCAGAGATTGCCGCCATCGCCCGCCCGAGCCCGGGCGAGGCATTCGCTGTTGGTAGACGATGTTTCCGACAGAGCCTCGTGCCTGAAATCGCCGAGCGATATCCGGCGCCGCCCGTCGGAAGCCATCAAAAGAGCGTCGCAGCGGCAAGCTCTGCCGCACCGCCGATAGGGCCGCCGATGAGGACATAGGCGGTGACGAAGAGACCGGAGAGACCGAAGACCAGACGCAGCGCTCCGGAGACACGGGCGAATTCGCCTGTGGCTTCATCGAACCACATCAGCTTGATGACACGCAGATAATAGTAGGCGCCGACGACCGAGGCGAGAACGCCGATGATGGCGAGCGCATAGAGCTTGGCTTCGATGGCGGCAACGAAGACGAAGTACTTCGCGAAGAAGCCGGCGAGCGGCGGGATGCCGGCAAGCGAGAACATCAGCGCCGTCAACACCACGGCCATAAACGGGTTCGTTGTGGAGAGGCCGGCGAGATCGTCGACATTTTCGACGACGGTGCCGTCCTTGCGGCGCATCGACATGATGATCGCAAAGCTGCCGAGCGTCATGACCATATAGATGACCATGTAAAGCATGACGCCGGTGACGCCGGTCTGGTTACCGGCGGCAAGGCCGACCAGCGCATAACCCATGTGGCCGATCGAGGAATAGGCCATCAGCCGCTTGATGTTCTTCTGGCCGATCGCGGCAAACGAGCCGAGCAGCATCGAGGCGATCGAGATGAAGACGACGACCTGCTGCCAGTCCGCCAGAACCGGCTGGAAGGCGGTAATGACGATGCGGGTCATCATCGCCATGGCGGCGACCTTGGGGGCTGCGGCAAGGAAGGCGGTGACCGGCGTCGGCGCGCCTTCATAAACATCCGGCGTCCACATGTGGAAGGGAACGGCAGAGATCTTGAAGGCGATGCCGGCAAGGATGAAGACCAGGCCGAAGATCAGGCCGAGCGAACGCGCGCCTTCGACGGACAGCGCCTGGGCGATCTCGGAGAAATGGGTGTGGCCGGTGAAACCATAGACCAGCGACATGCCGTAGAGCAGCATGCCGGAGGAAAGCGCGCCGAGGACGAAATATTTCAGGCCGGCTTCGGTCGACTTCAGACTGTCGCGGTTGATTGCGGCGACGACGTAGAGCGCCAGCGACTGCAGTTCCAGCGCGAGATAGAGCGAGATCAGGTCGTTGGCCGAGATCATCAGCAGGATGCCGAGGGTCGCAAGCACCAGGAGAACCGGGAACTCGAACTTGTCGAGCTGATTTTCACGGGCGTGGCCGATCGACATGAACATGGCGACCAGCGAACCGATCAACGCCACCAGCTTCATGAAGCGCGAGAAGCCGTCGGCCATGTAGACCCCGCCATAGGCAAGCCCTTCTGCGGGCACGAAGAGCAGCCACAGGCCGGAGGCCAGGAGCAGGACGATGGCCAAGCCGGTGACGACAAGGCCCGACCGCTCGCCTGAGAAGACGCCGACCATCAACAGGACAAGGGCGCCGACCGCGAGGATGAGCTCCGGCGCGGAAAGATGCAGACTGAGGAGAATTGTTTCAGCGGTCATGTCCAATAAGTCCCGTCATCATTTCATAGACAGCGCAACATTCTGCGCTGCGTGCACGGCGGCCGTGTAATTGTTGACCAGCAGATCCACCGAGGCGGCCGTCGCATCGAAGACCGGAGCCGGATAAATGCCGAAGAAGATGGTCAGCGCAACCAGCGGGTAGAGGATCAGCTGTTCGCGTCTGGAAAGATCGAGCAGCGCCTTCAGCTTTTCCTTCTCCAGCGCGCCGAAGATCACCCGGCGATAAAGCCAGAGCGCGTAGGCGGCCGAGAGGATGACGCCGGTGGCGGCAAAGAGCGCTACCCAGGTGTTGACGCGGAAGACACCGATCAGCGTCAGGAATTCGCCGATGAAGCCCGACGTGCCGGGAAGCCCGACATTGGCCATGGTGAAGACCATCATCGCCACGGCATATTTCGGCATATTGTTGACGAGGCCGCCATAGGCGTTGATCTCGCGGGTATGGGTACGGTCATAGACGACGCCGACGCAGAGGAAGAGCGCGCCGGAGACGATGCCGTGCGAGAGCATCTGGAAGATCGAACCCTGAACGCCCTGCATGTTGGCGGCAAAGATGCCCATGGTCACATAGCCCATGTGGGCCACGGAGGAATAGGCGATCAGCTTCTTGATATCGTCCTGCATCATCGCCACCAGGGAGGTGTAGATGATGGCGATGACAGACATGGCGAAGACGAGCGGCGCGAAATAATCGGACGCCACCGGGAACATGCCGAGCGAGAAGCGGATGAGACCGTAGCCGCCGAGCTTCAGCAGCACGCCGGCCAGGATCACCGAGCCTGCCGTCGGCGCCTGAACGTGGGCATCGGGAAGCCAGGTATGGACCGGCCACATCGGCATCTTGACCGCGAAGGAGGCGAAGAAGGCAAGCCATAACCAGGTCTGAAGCGCTGGCGGGAACTTGTAGGCGAGCAGCGCGGTGATATCCGTCGTGCCGGCCTGCCAGTACATCGCCATGATGGCGAGCAGCATCAGCACCGAGCCGAGCAGCGTATAGAGGAAGAACTTGTAGCTCGCATAGACGCGGTCCTTGCCGCCCCAGACGCCGATGATCAGGAACATCGGAATGAGGCCCGCCTCGAAGAAGACGTAGAACAGCACGATATCGAGCGAGACGAAGACGCCGATCATCATCGTTTCGAGGATGAGGAAGGCAATCATGTATTCCTTCAGGCGCTTCTCGATCGAGAGCCAGCTCGCCAGCACACAGAAGGGCATGAGGAAGGTCGACAGGATGACGAACAGCATCGAGATGCCGTCGACGCCGACGTGGTAGCCGATGCCGGTGCCGAGCCAGTCATGCTTTTCGAGCATTTGGAAGCCCGGATTGGCATTGTCGAAGCCGGTCCAGATGAAGAGCGAAACGACGAAGGTGAAGACGGTGGTGATCAGCGAGATCCACAGCACGTTCTTCCGGCCGGTTTCGCTCTCGCCGTTCATCAATAGCAGGAGCACCACGCCGACGAGCGGCAGGAAGGTGACCGTTGAAAGAATAGGCCAATCGGTCATCAGAAGGAACTCCCGAGCATCATCCAGGTAACGAGCGCCGCAATGCCGATCAGCATGGCGAAGGCGTAGTGATAGAGGTAACCGGTCTGCAGGCGGACCACGCGATCGGTGACGGCGACGACACGAGCGGCGACGCCGTTCGGGCCGTAGGTGTCGATGACGCCGACATCCCCCTTCTTCCACAGGAAGCGACCGAGCGCCTTGGCGGAGCGGACGAAGAGGAAGTCGTAGAGTTCGTCGAAGTACCACTTGTTCAATAGGAACTGGTAGAGCACGCGGTGCTGCTGCGCGAGGATGCGCGGCGTCTGCGGCGAGCGGATATACATGTACCAGGCAGTGACGAAGCCGAGAACCATGGCGATGAAGGGGCTCAAAGCCACGAGCGCCGGCACATGGTGGAACTCTTCGACGAGTTCGTTCTCGGCGCCGGTAAAGAGCGCACCCTTCCAGAACTCGGCATATTCCTCGCCGTAGAACCGGCCTTCGAAGAAGTAGCCGGCGAAAACTGCACCAAGCGCGAGGAGATAAAGTGGCACCAGCATGACCTGCGGCGACTCGTGGACGTGGTGCATCACCTCGTGCGAAGCTCGCGGCTTGCCGAAGAAGGTCATGAAGATCAGGCGCCAGGAATAGAAGCTGGTGAACAGAGCCGCGATAACCAGGAGAGTGAAGGCAAAGCCGGAGACCGGCGAATGCGAAGCATAGGTCGCCTCGATGATCACGTCCTTGGAGAAGAAGCCGGCAAGACCGAACGGCGTGAAGGGAATGCCGACGCCGGTGATTGCCAGCGTGCCGACAATCATCATACGAAACGTCCACTTAATATGCGGCCGCAGGCCGCCCATGTAGCGCATGTCCTGCTCGCCATCGACGGCATGGATGACCGAGCCGGCGCAGAGGAAGAGCAGCGCCTTGAAGAAGGCGTGCGTGAAGAGATGGAAGATCGCCGCGCCATAGGCCCCTACCCCAAGCGCCACGAACATGTAGCCGAGCTGCGAACAGGTGGAATAGGCGATGACGCGCTTGATATCGTTCTGCACGAGGCCGACGGTTGCTGCGAAGAAGGCGGTGATCGCGCCGATCACGGTAACGACAACCAGCGCATCCGGCGACAGTTCGAAAAGCGGCGACATGCGGGCGACGAGAAAGACGCCGGCGGTGACCATGGTGGCGGCATGGATGAGGGCCGAGACCGGAGTCGGGCCTTCCATGGCGTCCGGCAGCCAGGTGTGCAGCAGAAACTGCGCCGACTTGCCCATCGCGCCCATGAACAGCAGCAGGCAGATGCCGGTCAGTGCATGCGCCTTGTCGAGCTGCATGCCGAAGAGATTGAGGATCACCTCGCCCGCTTCGCCGCCGCCTTCTTGCGGCGCGAAGTTCGAGGCATTGGCGAAGATCGTGTCGAGGTTGATCGAGCCGAACAGCACGAAGACGCCGGCAATGCCGAGGACGAAGCCGAAGTCGCCGACGCGGTTGACGATGAAGGCCTTCATCGCCGCGGCCGTCGCCGAGGGCTTCTTGAACCAGAAGCCGATCAGCAGATAGGAGGCGAGACCGACACCTTCCCAGCCGAAGAACATCTGGGCAAGGTTGTCAGCGGTCACCAGCATCAGCATGGCGAAGGTGAAGAGCGAGAGATAGGCGAAGAAGCGCGGGCGATGCGGATCGGTATGCATGTAGCCGATCGAATAGACGTGCACCAGCGTCGAGACCGTGTTGACGACGATCAGCATGACTGAGGTCAGCGTATCCACGCGCAGCGACCAGGAAACGTCGATGCCTCCGGACTGGATCCAGCGCAGCACCTCGACCTTGATCGGACCGCCTTCGGCATGGCCCATGCCGACGGTGAAGAAGACGACCCAGGACAGGATGGCGGCGACGATCATCAGGCCGCTGGTGACATATTCCGAAGCCTTGGCGCCGATCGCTCGGCCGAAAAGGCCGGCGACGATCGCACCGATCAAGGGAAGAAAGACGATAGCCTTATAGAGGAACATGAGCCACTCAGCCCTTCATCATATTGACGTCTTCGACCGCGATCGAGCCGCGGTTGCGGTAGAAGACAACGAGAATTGCAAGACCGATCGCCGCTTCGGCAGCCGCGACCGTCAGGATGAACAGCGCGAAGACCTGGCCGACGATGTCGTTCAGGAAATGGGAGAAGGCGACCATGTTGATGTTGACGGCAAGCAGGATAAGTTCGATCGACATCAAGATGACGATGACGTTCTTCCGGTTCAGGAAGATGCCGAAGACGCCAAGCGTGAAGAGGATGGCGCTGACCGTCAGGTAGTGGGAAAGTCCGATGACCATGTTCTTTGTTCCTTGACCTGCCTTTAGACGCCCTGCCCGGGCTTGACCGAAACCACCTCGACGGCGGTGGCGGGCGTGCGGGCAACCTGCCTGGGAATATTCTGCCGCTTGATGTTGGTGCGGTGTCTCAACGTCAGCACGATCGCGCCGATCATCGCGACCAGGAGCACCAGACCGGCGATCTGGAAGAAATAGACGTAGTTGGTGTAGAGCACGTCGCCGAGAGCGGCGGTATTGGTGCGATCCGTCAGCGCCGGGATCGGCATGGCGACTGATTTGGCGATCTCAGGCGAGATGACGCTGCCGCCGATGACGACGATCAGTTCGGCCGCCAGGATCACCCCGATCAGCCCGCCGATCGGCGCATATTCCAGAACGCCGGCCCTCAGTTCGGTGAAGTCGATATCGAGCATCATCACCACGAAGAGGAAGAGGACGGCGACGGCGCCGACATAGACGACAAGCAGGATCATCGCCAGGAATTCGGCACCAAGCAGCAGGAAGAGGCCAGCCGCATTGAAGAACACTAGGATCAGGAACAGAACCGAGTGAACCGGGTTCTTCGCCCAGATGACCATGAACGCCGACGCCACCGCGACAAAGGCGAAAAGATAGAAAAATAGAGCCTGCAGACCCATGTTGGTGCCTTTTTCATCTTCCCCCGGGCAGCCGGGAGTTTCCCTGCCCGATGGAGCTTTCCCTGGCGCTAACCGGCAAAGCTTCTGTGCATATTGACCACGACAGCAGCGCTTAAGCTCCATCGCGGCATTTCAAAATCTCAATCAGCGGTACGGCGAGTCGATCGCGATGTTGCGGGCGATTTCGCGCTCCCACCGGTCTCCGTTGTCCAGAAGCCGCGCCTTGTCGAAATAGAGCTCTTCGCGGGTTTCCGTCGCAAATTCGAAATTCGGGCCTTCGACGATCGCATCGACCGGGCAGGCTTCCTGGCAGAAGCCGCAATAGATGCACTTCACCATGTCGATGTCGTAACGGACCGTGCGGCGCGTGCCGTCATTGCGGCGCGGACCCGCTTCGATGGTGATCGCCTGGGCAGGACAGATCGCCTCGCAAAGCTTGCAGGCGATGCAGCGTTCCTCGCCGTTCGGATAACGGCGCAGCGCATGCTCGCCGCGGAAGCGCGGGGAGACCGGACCCTTTTCGAAGGGATAGTTGATCGTCGCCTTCTGGCGGAAGAAATAGCGCATCGACAGAAAGAACGCGCCGACGAATTCCTTGAGAAACAGCGAGCTGATGGAGCCGGACAAGCTTGCCATCTTCAACCTCCAATTTTGCCGAAAACGAGAGCGGGCACCATCATGCCCAACCCATCAGTTTCAGCACGAATGCAACGATGACGACCATGGCGAGCGACAGCGGCAGGAAGACCTTCCAGCCGAGGCGCATGAGCTGGTCGTAGCGGTAGCGCGGAACGAAGGCCTTGACCATCGCGAACATGAAGAACACCAAGCAGGCCTTCAGCGTGAACCAGATGATGCCTGGGACCCAGTTGAGGATCCAAATATCGACCGGGGGCAGCCAGCCGCCGAGGAAGAGGATCGTCGTCAGCGCGCACATCAGGCAGACGGCCGCATATTCGCCGAGCATGAACATCATATATGGCGAGGAGCCGTATTCGACCATGAAGCCGGCGACGAGTTCCGATTCGGCTTCCGGAAGGTCGAAGGGCGGGCGGTTCGTTTCGGCGAGCGCCGAAATGAAGAAGATGATGAACATCGGGAAGAGCGACAGCCAGTGCCAGTCGAGGAACGACGCCGGCAGGCCGAGCATGGTGCCGAGGCCGGTATGCTGCGCATTGACGATATCGGTCAGGTTCAGCGAACCCACACAGAGAAGCACGGTGACGATGACGAAGCCGATCGAGACTTCATAGGACACCATCTGTGCGGCCGAGCGCAGCGCGCCGAGGAACGGATACTTCGAGTTCGAAGCCCAGCCGCCCATGATGATGCCGTAAACCTCGAGCGAGGAGATCGCGAAAATATAGAGGATGCCGACATTGATGTTGGCGATCACCCATCCGTCGGCCAGCGGCACAACCGCCCAGGTGGACAGCGCCAGAAGCACCGTCACCAGTGGGGCAAGCAGGAACACCGCCTTGTTGGCGCCGGCCGGAATGATCGGCTCTTTGAAGACGAACTTCAAAAGATCGGCGAAGGACTGGAACAGGCCGAAGGGACCGACGACGTTCGGGCCACGGCGCAACTGCACGGCTGCCCAGATCTTACGGTCGGCGAGCAGCACATAGGCGATGAAGACGAGCAGGCAGACGAGCAGCAGCAGCGACTGGCCGACCATGATGATCGCCGGCAAGACATAGGTCGAAAAGAAAGAATCCATAGTCCCCTGCCCTTACTCTGCCGCGACTTTGAAGTTGTTGCGGGCCAATGCCGAGCACTCCGCCATGACAGCCGAGGCACGCGCTATCGGGTTCGTCAAATAGAAGTCTTTCACCGGCGACGCAAACCCGGATTTGTTCATCTTGCCGGCTTTTTTCGCAACTGCGGCAATTTGAGCGCTATTGGTTTCGGCGATCTCGTCGATGGCGGCGAAATGCGGGAAAGCGGCATAGAGCCGGACACGCAATTCGCTGAGCGAATCGAAGGGAAGCTTCTTGCCGAGCACATCGGAAAGGGCACGGATGATCGCCCAGTCCTCGCGTGCATCACCCGGCGCAAAGCCTGCGCGATTGCCCATCTGGACGCGGCCTTCGGTGTTGACCCAGGTGCCGGACTTTTCGGTATAGGCTGCCGCCGGCAGGATGACGTCGGCATGATGCGCGCCATTATCGCCATGCGAGCCGACATAGACGGTGAGCTTGGCCTTCTTGGCGGTGAAGTCGAGTTCGTCTGCACCGAGCAGGAAGAGCACGTCCATCGCCGTCAACATCTCGGCGGCATTGACACCCTTGGCGCCCGGTACGAAGCCGAGATCGAGGCCGCCGACACGCGCGGCAGCGGTATGGAGGACGGCAAAGCCGTTCCAGCCTTCGACGACCGCGCCGACAGAACCGGCGAGCTTTGCAGCACTGGCGAGAACGCCGGCGCCGTCGGTGCGCGACAATGCGCCCTGGCCGATGATGATCATCGGCTTGGCGGCATTCTTCAGCACGTCCGCGAAGGCGTGGGTGCCGTCGACCAGATCCTTCAGCGTGTCGGGACCGCCGCCGAGATAATCATAGCTGTAACGCAGTTCAGCACGCTCGCCGATCACGCCGATCGGGAACTTGCCGCGGCGCCAGCGCTTGCGGATGCGGGCGTTGAGGATGGCCGCCTCGAAGCGCGGATTGGCGCCGATGATCAACAGCGCATCAGCCTGGTCGATGCCGGATATGGTCGGGTTGAAGAGGTAGCTTGCACGGCCGAGCGACGGATCGAGTGCCGCCCCATCCTGGCGACAGTCGAGATTGACCGACCCCAGCGACTTCACCAGTTCGGAAAGCGCATACATTTCCTCGACGGAAGCGAGGTCGCCTGATATCGCGCCGATCTTGTCGCCCGACGTGGCGCCGACGGCGGCCTTGATGGCGCCGAAGGCTTCGGCCCAGGTGGCGGGCTGCAGGCGGCCGTCGCGGCGAACATAGGGCCGGTCGAGGCGCTGGGTCTTCAGGCCGTCCCAGATGAAGCGGCTCTTGTCGGAGATCCACTCCTCGTTGATCGCCTCGTTGACGCGCGGCAGGATGCGCATGACTTCACGGCCGCGGGTATCAACTCGGATCGCCGAACCGACGGCATCCATGACGTCGATCGATTCGGTCTTGTTCAATTCCCACGGACGCGCGGTGAAGGCGAAGGGCTTCGAGGTGAGCGCGCCGACCGGGCAAAGATCGACGACGTTGCCCTGCAGCTCGGAGGTCATCGCCTGCTCGAGATAGGTGGTGATCTCTGCATCCTCGCCGCGGCCGATCAGGCCGAGTTCGGAAATGCCGGCGACCTCGGTGGTGAAGCGGACGCAGCGCGTGCAGTGGATGCAGCGGTTCATCACCGTCTTGACGAGCGGACCGATATACTTGTCCTCGACGGCGCGCTTGTCTTCCTGATAGCGCGAGGTGTCGATGCCGAAGGCCATCGCTTGGTCCTGCAAGTCGCATTCGCCGCCCTGGTCGCAGATCGGGCAATCGAGCGGATGGTTGATCAGCAGGAATTCCATCACGCCTTCGCGGGCCTTCTTGACCATCGGGGTGTTGGTGAAGACCTCGGGCAGTTCGCCGTTCGGGCCGCCGCGGATATCGCGCACGCTCATGGCGCAGGAAGCCTGTGGCTTCGGCGGGCCGCCCTTCACCTCGACAAGGCACATGCGGCAGTTGCCGGCAACCGACAGGCGCTCATGGAAGCAGAAGCGCGGAACTTCGGCGCCGGCATCCTCGCACGCCTGCAATAGCGTGTAATGATCCGGAACTTCGATCTCGTTGCCGTCAATCTTCAGTTTTGCCATCGTCGCTCAGTCCTGTTTCCCGTTTGCCTGATGACGGCAAACAAACCTATTTTTGCAGCACTCTCATTGCCAAGCCGGACCTTCCGTCCTGCGGGCAGCTGATGTCGCTCAAATTCTCTGTCGCGCGTTCCAGATCCGGAACCCGCACCGGCATCTTGGGGCCCCGCCCGTCCGCCGATCTGCCCATCTTTTCCGGCCGCTCGATGCGGCCGGACAGTTCATTTCTTCCTGCGGCCCCGCCCTGTCAGAACTTTCGCCTGACCGGTCCAGTCGTCACGGCCGATGCGGCCGTTGAAGCCGAGTTCAGCGTCGAGCCGGGCGATTTCCTCGTCGGTCCAGGCGGCAATCTCGGCGAAGCTGCGAATGCCCTTGGCGTTCAGCACCTGCTCTAGCTTCGGGCCGATGCCGGCAATCAGCTTGAGATCGTCGGCCTTCCCCCGCGCAACCGGTTTTACCTTCACGGCCGGCTTTGGCTGGCTGACGGATATCGGCGCGCTGATCGACTTGACAACTGTCAGTCTCGGCTTTGCCTTCTTCTCGGCCGGCGGCTTGGTGAAAGCCTTGACCTCCGAGCGAATATTCTCCGGCCGGATATCGACATCGGCCATCGGCTCGTCCGGCGGCGTGTCATCGAGGGCGGCCGCGACCTTGCCGGTGGTTTCCAGGGCGCTGTGCCAGGCACCGAAGAAAGCGCCGGCCATCTGGGTCGAAAAACCGAATCCGATCGCCGTTGCGGCGGCAAAGGCTGCCGCGGGCTGCGCCATCAGCGGATGCACCGGCATCGCCCGTGCATTTTCCAGCATCTCGGCGGCTAGACGGCCGAAACCGGCCGCGAAATCGGCGACTTCTTCCTTCTTCTCGCCCTTGGATGCGTTGTCCGCCATGATTATTCAGCCGCCTCCAGAACCGCACCGTGATCAAGCGCGCTTGCCGTATACTGGTCGATACGCTTTTCGATCTCGGGACGGAAGTTACGGATCAGACCCTGCACCGGCCATGCGGCGGCATCGCCGAGCGCGCAAATGGTGTGGCCTTCGATCTGCTTCGTCACCTGGAACAGCATGTCGATTTCGCGCTTCTGGGCATTGCCCTTGGCCATGCGCTCCATCACGCGCCACATCCAGCCCGTGCCTTCGCGGCAGGGCGTGCACTGGCCGCAGCTCTCATGCTTGAAGAAGGCGGAGATACGGGCGATCGCCTTGATGACGTCGGTGGACTTGTCCATGACGATCGCGGCGGCCGTGCCGAAGGAAGAACCGACGCCGCGCAGGCCGTCGAAATCCATCGGGCAATCGATGATGTCCTTGGCCGGAACGATCGGGCAGGATGCGCCGCCCGGAATGACCGCAAGCAGGTTGTCCCAGCCGCCGCGAATGCCGCCGGCATGGCGGTCGACCAGTTCGCGGAAGGTGATGCCCATTTCCTCTTCGACCGTGCACGGCTTGTTGACGTGGCCGGAGAGCATGAACAGCTTGGTGCCGACATTGTTCGGACGGCCGATGGCCGAGAACCAACCGGCGCCGCGGCGCAGGATCGTCGGCGCGACAGCGATCGATTCGACATTGTTGACCGTCGTCGGGCAGCCGTAGAGACCCATATTGGCCGGGAACGGCGGCTTCAGACGTGGCTGACCCTTCTTGCCTTCGAGGCTTTCGAGCAGCGCGGTTTCTTCGCCGCAGATATAGGCGCCGGCGCCGTGATGGACGAAAATTTCCATGTCCCAGCCGAGCTTGTTGTTCTTGCCGAGCAGGCCGTAATCATAGCATTCGTCGATCGCCGCCTGCAGCGCTTCACGCTCGCGGATATATTCGCCGCGCACATAGATATAGGCCGCATTGGCGCCCATCGCGAAGCTGGCGACGACGCAGCCTTCGATCAGCGTATGCGGATCGTGGCGCATGATATCGCGGTCTTTGCAGGTGCCGGGCTCGGACTCGTCGGCATTGACGACGAGGTAGTGCGGACGACCGTCGCTTTCCTTCGGCATGAAGGACCATTTGAGGCCCGTGGGGAAACCCGCGCCGCCACGACCACGAAGACCAGACGCCTTCATCTCGTTGATGATCCAGTCGCGGCCCTTTTCGAGGATCTGCTTGGTGCCGTCCCAGTGGCCGCGGCTCATCGCGCCCTTCAGGGATTTGTCCTTGAGGCCGTAGATGTTGGTAAAGATGCGGTCTTTATCTTGTAACATGCTTCACCTCTTACCGCGGCTTCTTGCCGAAGACCCTGATATATTCCGCTTCCCCGCCCTTGGCGAGCGCCTTGGCCTGCTTGACCCAGTCATCGCGCTCGATGCGGCCGCGGAAATTCAGATAGCCGTCGACCCATTCGCGTTCGGCCTTCTTCCAGCCTGCGACCTGCGCGAATGTGAAGATGCCGATTTCGTTCAACGTCGCCTCGATCTTCGGGCCGACACCCGAGATCATCTTCAAATCATCCGGTGCGGCGGGTTTTTCGATGCCGGCCGGCCGATTCTTGTCGGTCAGGGCAGGCTTGGCCGCCGGGGCGGCTTCAGCCTTGACGGCAGCTTTTGGCGCCGGTTCGGCAGCCGCAGTGCCGGAAACCGGCTGCTGCTCGGCTGCCTTTGCGTTTTTCGCAGCCGCCTTCGGCGCCGTTGCCGGCGTCTTCAGGGCAGCATTGGTCTCGGCATCGGTGCTCTTCAGGCGGGCCGCTTCGGAAGGCGGCACCGGAGCGCGGTCGACCGGAGCCGACACGGTCTCGGCGTCGGCCTTCTTGGCGCGCGTCCGTGCCTTCGCGTCTTCGGTCGTCAGCGAGGTCAGGCCGCCTTCAGGCGCCGAAAACACCCGATCGATCTGGGTGCCGGGCTTGATGCTGGCGCCATTGCCGGCGGCAAAGACGTCGATGATCTCTTCGAGACGCTCGGGCGTCAGATCCTCATAGGTGTCCTTGCCGATCATCACCATCGGGGCGTTGACGCAGGCCCCGAGACATTCGACCTCTTCCCAGGACAACGTGCCTTCGGCATTGCGCTCGAAGGCATGGGCATGGATCTTGCTCTTGCAGACCGACATCAGCGCTTCGGAGCCGCGCAGCATGCAGGGCGTCGTGCCGCAGACCTGGACGTGGGCGCGGGTGCCCACAGGATGCAACTGGAACTGCGTATAGAAGGTCGCGACCTCGAGCACTCTTATATAGGCCATGTCGAGCATGTCAGCGATCTTTTCAATCGCCGCGCGCGTGACCCAGCCGTCCTGCTCCTGCGCCCGCATCAACAGCGGAATGACCGCAGATTGCTGGCGGCCAGCGGGGTATTTCTGGATCGTCTTGTCCGCCCAGACCGCATTGTCATCGCTGAAGGCGAATGCGGCAGGCTGGAATTGATCTTCGGCTAATCGACGAACGGACATTCTTCCTCACGCCTTGTCAGTTTAGGGTTCCACACCGCGAAGCGGTCAAAGACTGCATTTCGCAGGCATAGGCCGACTGGTCTTTTTGCATAAACACTACGAATTTGCTGCCGTTCGGAATGGCAGCCTTGATCTGATAGCCCTTGGACAAGAGCTCGCCCATGGACGATTGCTGCGCCGGCGGCGTCTCTTCCTTACGGCCCAGCGGCGTGCCGAGACTATCGGAGTCCTGAGCCGAAACCCCGGATGCCGAAAGAAGAATTGCGACGGCCAGCGGCAGAAGCTGCATTAGCGGTCCACCTCGCCGAAGACGATGTCGAGCGAGCCGAGCACGGCCGCGACGTCGGCAAGCTGGTGACCGCGGCACATGAAGTCCATCGCCTGCAAATGGGCGTAACCCGGCGCGCGGATCTTGCAGCGATAGGGCTTGTTGGTGCCGTCGGAGACGAGATAGACGCCGAACTCACCTTTCGGCGCCTCGACGGCGGCATAAACCTCGCCGGCCGGCACATGGTAGCCTTCGGTATAGAGCTTGAAGTGGTGGATCAGCGCTTCCATCGAGCGCTTCATCTCGCCGCGCTTCGGCGGTACGACCTTGCCGTCGATCGACGAGAAGGGACCGGTCCTGGCATCCGAGAGCAGGCGGTTGACGCACTGCTTCATGATTCGGACCGATTCGCGCATCTCGATCATGCGGATCAGATAACGGTCGTAGTTGTCGCCATTCTTGCCGATCGGGATGTCGAATTCGAGATCGGAATAACATTCATAAGGCTGGGCGCGACGCAGATCCCAGGCCGCACCCGAACCACGCACCATGACGCCGGAGAAGCCCCAGGCCCAGCATTCCTCCAGCGAGACGACGCCGATATCGACGTTGCGCTGCTTGAAGATGCGGTTGCCGGTCAACAGGTTGTCGATGTCGTCGAGCGCCTTCAGGAACGGGTCGCACCAGTTACCGATGTCCTGCACGAGCTGTTCGGGCAGATCCTGGTGGACTCCGCCCGGACGAAAATAGGCAGCGTGCATGCGTGAGCCGCTGGCGCGCTCGTAGAACACCATCAGCTTTTCGCGCTCTTCGAAGCCCCAAAGCGGCGGTGTCAGCGCGCCGACGTCCATGGCCTGCGTCGTGACGTTCAGAAGGTGCGAGAGGATGCGGCCGATTTCCGAATAGAGAACGCGGATCAGCTGGCCGCGAATCGGGATCTCGATGCCGAGCAGCTTTTCGACAGCCATCGCATAGGCATGTTCCTGGTTCATCGGCGCGACGTAATCGAGCCGATCAAAATAGGGCACGGCCTGAAGATAAGTCTTGGTCTCGATCAGCTTCTCGGTGCCGCGATGCAAAAGGCCGATATGCGGATCGACACGCTCCACAATTTCGCCGTCAAGCTCCAGGACAAGACGAAGAACGCCGTGCGCCGCCGGATGCTGCGGTCCGAAGTTGATGTTGAAGTTGCGGACGTTATGTTCGGTCATTTGCAAGCGCTCCGCTATTGCAGGCATTAGCCAGTGGGCAATAGGCAATAGTGTAGTTTTTAGATCCTACTGCTTCGCCTTCTCATCGCCGGGCAGCACATACTCCGTGCCTTCCCAGGGCGACATAAAGTCGAAGTTGCGGAATTCCTGCTTCAGCTCGACCGGCTCGTAGACGACTCGCTTTGCCGCGTCGTCGTAACGCACTTCGACAAAACCGGTGGTCGGGAAGTCCTTGCGCAGCGGATGGCCTTCGAAGCCGTAGTCGGTCAGGATGCGACGCAGGTCCGGATGGCCGGTGAAGAGCACACCATACATGTCCCAGGTCTCGCGCTCGAACCAGTCGGCGCCCGGATAGACGGGGCAGGCCGACGGAACCGGCGTATCCTCGTCGGTCGCGGCCTTGACGCGGATGCGCAGGTTCTTCTTCGGCGACAGCAGGTGATAGACGACGTCGAAACGCAGCTCGCGCTGCGGCCAGTCGACCCCGCAAATATCGATCAGGTTGACGAAACCGCATTTGGCGTCGTCGCGCAGGAAGGTCAGCAGCGCGATCAGGTTCTCACCCGTCGTCGTCACCGTCAGTTCGCCATACTTCATCTGCGATGCGGCGATCAGATTACCGCGCGCTTCGCCAAGGTAAGACGCAAGCTCAGTCAGGGCTTCACTCATATGCCTTGTCCTTAACCCTTAGCGTTCGATCGTGCCGGTACGCCGGATCTTCTTCTGCAGCAGAAGCACGCCATAAAGCAGCGCCTCTGCGGTGGGGGGACAGCCCGGCACGTAGATGTCGATCGGCACGATGCGGTCGCAGCCGCGCACCACCGAATAGGAATAGTGATAATAGCCACCGCCATTGGCGCAGGAGCCCATCGAGATGACATAACGCGGCTCGGGCATCTGGTCGTAGACCTTGCGCAGCGCCGGCGCCATCTTGTTGGTCAGCGTGCCGGCGACGATCATCACGTCGGACTGGCGCGGCGAGGCGCGCGGCGCAAAACCGAAGCGCTCGACGTCATAACGCGGCATCGACAGCTGCATCATTTCGACGGCGCAGCAGGCAAGACCAAAGGTCATCCACATCAGCGAGCCGGTGCGGGCCCAGTTGATCAGTTCGTCGGTCGAGGTAACGAGGAAACCTTTATCGGCAAGCTCGTTGGTGATCTCGCCAAAAAATGGGTCGTTGCTGCCGATCGGCTTGCCGGTCGAGGGATCGATGATCCCCTTCGGCTGCTCTGCCACAAGCGGCTGATTGCTCACAGGGGCTACTCCCATTCCAGGGCTCCCTTCTTCCATTCATAGATAAAGCCGATGGTCAGCACGAGGAGGAAGACCATCATGGACCAGAAGCCGAACCAGCCGATGGCGCCGAAAGACACGGCCCAGGGGAAGAGGAAGGCGACTTCGAGGTCGAAGATGATGAAGAGGATCGACACGAGGTAGAAACGGATGTCGAACTTCATGCGGGCGTCGTCGAAAGCGTTGAAGCCGCATTCGTAAGCCGAGAGCTTTTCCGAATCGGGCGCTTTGAAAGCCACGGCGAACGGCGCGATGAGCAGCGCCAGGCCGATGACGAGCGCAATAGCAATGAAGATAGCGATCGGAATATAAGAACTGAGCAGTTCAGTCATCATGTTCATCCCTGCTTGCCGGTGACGCCAGGCGGCGCATTTGGGCAAATGCCCGGCAAGCGAATGTGCGTTGCAACAAGCCGTGGTTAGCGCAGCCGACGCCCCGGCGCAAGACTTTTACAGAGGCAATTCGACGCGTGTCGCGCGGACATTATCAAGCAGGTGCAACGATGTCGCGACAAATCCGTGCAAGCCGCTTCAGCGCGCATGGCTGACCACTGGAAACTGCATGGCTTTCGGAAGAAATGGCGCGAGTGACGGGGCTCGAACCCGCGACCTCCGGCGTGACAGGCCGGCACTCTAACCGACTGAGCTACACCCGCGCATTGATCGGCCATTTTGCGGCCGCGAGGATGAAGAGAACCGGACAAACGACAAATCGCATTTGCGTTTTACAAGACTTGAAATGGCGCGAGTGACGGGGCTCGAACCCGCGACCTCCGGCGTGACAGGCCGGCACTCTAACCAACTGAGCTACACCCGCAATTCATTTCAAGCAGTCCGGATGCCTTCGCACCCTCTCCAAAACGGCTGCCCGTTTCGATGAGCGGCTAACTACGGGGTTCGCCTTTTAGTGTCAAGGAGGTTTGCAGACAAAACAATGACAGTCGGTGAATTGTTTCGGCAGGTTGGGCGCCAGACGAACAAAAGCCGGCACTTCCGTCTTCCGCAGCGATGCTCAGCCGCAGACGCAACGCCTTCGAAACGGGGATGCTCGCCGCCCTCCCCTCACTTTTCAACAGCGCAGCCCAGCCTAAGGGTCATTGCAAGACACGGGACCACCACCAAAAAAATCAAAAATCTTCACAAACACTCTTGCGGTTTTGCCGCGATCCGCATAGATCACGGCCACCAACGCGGCAGGCCGATCCGGTTTCGTTTGCGATGGGCGATTAGCTCAGTTGGTAGAGCGCCTCGTTTACACCGAGGATGTCGGCGGTTCGAGTCCGTCATCGCCCACCATTTCTGAAGTTTCCTGGAGCTTGTTGATCAGATTGGGCTTCCGAATTAGTTCGCTAATCCGGTCACGATCTGCGCAAGGTGTTTCGTCAGGAGACACTTCATGAAAATCGCTATAAAAATCTCTGCGCTGCTTATCGCCAGCGTGGCTGCGCCCCCGTGTATTGCCAAAGAGCCGGCCCAAGAGGTTTTCCTGTCTGCCGGGGACCAGACGATCAAGACCTCGGGAGAAACCCCGGCCCGCGAAGCCAGGACCTATCTCCTGAGAATGCCGTCAGATCTGCCGATTAATTTTTCGGTCGATGCCGACAATTCAGCCTGCAGCCTGGAAATCAGCAAAGCCAGCCAGCGCGGCGTCTTAAGCACAATCAGCCGATTCCCCGCGTCTTTCAGAGACAGCGGTCAAAGTGGCGACAAATATACGTTTTCATTTTTCCAAAACCGCGTTTCATTTATGAGCGGCGCCCGATGCGCCTTCTCATTTTCTCTCACGCAGATGTGACCGTGTGATTGGGGTGATGGGCATCCCTCGACGTTTGGAGGACGCCTATCGTCTGCCCTTTCATGCCTTCGCCAGTTCTTTATCCACAGCGGAAATCAGCCGCGAATCATCTGCCGTCACATCCGGCGCGAAGCGGGCGGCGACTTTGCCGTCGCGGCCGATCAGGAATTTTTCGAAGTTCCAGAGGATGTCGTCCTCATCGCCACCTGTCAGCCCATGGGATTTCAGACGCTCGCGCATCGGGCCGTCGCCGGTCGTCTTCACGCCCGACTTGGTCAGTTGCCGGTAAAGCGGATGCTGAGCCTCGCCCTTGACCGAGATCTTCGAGAAGATCGGGAAGCTGACGTCGTAGGTGCTGGTGCAGAAATCGAGGATCTCGGCGTCGGTGCCGGGCTCCTGGCCCTTGAAGTCGTTGGCGGGAAAGGCGGCGATGACGAAGCCGCGCTCGCGCTTTTCCCCATAGAGCTTTTCCAGCCCCTCATATTGTGGCGTGAGCCCACATTTCGAGGCGACATTGACGACCAAGAGCACCCTGCCCTTGTATTCGTTGAGCGTGGTCTCGCGACCATCCACAGTCTTGACCGGGATATCCAGCACATTGCCCGTCACGGGAACCTCCAATTTCGTAAGGATATGTTTCGCGAAGCTTAGCGATATCGCCGCTGTTGTCATCAGCGTCGGGATCAACTTGGCTTCCACAGGACGCCGGTGCGGCTTCCGGCCGCACCGGGCCTCAGCACCTCAGGCGGGAGACGTTTCCTTCACGTCGTCGAGCAGGAAGTGCACGACGAGATAATCGGTCTTGTAATGGCGGCCGCTGTCCGACATGGAATCGACGCTGCCGCCGTCCTTCGGGTGCCAGGGATGATAGTGGGGGTTGGTGGTAATCAGCGTGATGGCCTTGCCATCTCTTTCGCCAAGCCGGAAGCGCATCTCGGCGAGCGGCCAGATCCGCTCGTAATCCTGCATGGTGATTCGCGCCTTCAGCGCCTTGCGCTGCAGCGGCGCTTCGCCGGCCTCGGCTGGTGTTTCCAACATCACCTCCTCAGCTCCGCTGATGATGGCGTTGAATTCTTCAGGCCACATGCGTTTCATGAAATCGCTCCTCCCGAGGCTTTTTCGTCAGTTCACAGCTTAGCGGTTTGTTCGAAAGAAGCAAATTCCTGTCATGCGGTTGTCATCGGTGCCGGCTGCTCCTACCTTCCCGTCAAACCGCATCAGGGCCGTCGGTCGCCCGCAATCCCGAGATCAGAGATGAAGACACGTGAAGAAAGGCAGGCGCTCCGGGCGAGCATGCCGCGCACTCCGCTCAGCGCCCATCATATGGAAAACGCCCGACTGCTGCCGGATCGCGGCGAATTGCTTTATCGGATCCCGAACGACGGCATCGGCGTCGAGGTGGGAGCAGCCTTCGGCGAATATACAGCGGAGATCCTCGAAAAGAACCGCCCGGCGCGGCTCTATCTCATCGATCCCTGGTCGATGGATCGCTACAGCTCCGGGCTCGACGCGATCCACACGAATTTCGCCGCCGAGATCGAGGCCGGCCGGCTGCATTTGATGCAAGGCACATCGCTTGAGAAGCTTGCCGAATTCGAGAACGATTTCCTCGACTGGGCCTATATCGATACCGATCATTCCTTCGAGCTGACTTGGCAGGAATTGCTGCTCTGCGAAAAGAAGGTGAAGCGGACGGGGCGTATTGCCGGGCATGATTTCTGCACCGGCAATACGGTCAAGCCGATCGTCTATGGCGTCGTCGAGGCGGTCACCAAATTCTGCAAGGATTACTGCTGGCAATTCGAGTTCCTGACGGTCGAATCGCACGCGCATTTTTCCTATTGCCTGAAGCGGCTCTGATCAGGCCTTGCCGGAATATTGCTCGTCGCTGACCTTTTCCATCCAGTCGACGTGATTGCCGTCCAGCGCTTCATGGATGGCGATGTGCGTCATCGCCGTGTCCGGGGCAGCACCATGCCAATGCTTTTCGCCCGGCGCGAACCAGACGGTATCGCCGACGCGGATCTCGCGGATCTCCCCGCCCCAGCTCTGGGCGAGACCCTTGCCTGATGTCACGATCAGCGTCTGGCCGAGCGGATGCGTATGCCAGGCCGTGCGGGCGCCGGGTTCGAAGGTGACGGAGACCGCCCTCGCCCGTGCCGGCGCCGGCGTTTCCATCAGCGGATCCTGGCGAACGGCACCGGTGAAATAATCGGCCGATGGCTTCGTCGAGGGGCGAGAGCCGGCGGGTTTGATCTCCATGATCTGTCCTTTTCCATCCATGCGGTTGAAGCCTTGTAGCAGAACGATATTTCATCGGGGCGACCAATCAAAGCCTGATCGGCAATTGCCGCGGAGTCACCCGGCTGATAGTGCCAGTGTCTTTCATCAGCTCGTTGCATCTTGCTTGACGTGCAGTAGGGAGGATTTTTCATGAAACACCATGCTTTTGGCCGCATGGCCTTCACCGTCACCAATGTCGGCTTCGGCGCCTGGCAGATCGGCGGCTCCTGGGGCGACATCAGCGAGGCCGACGGACGCGCGGCGCTGAATGCCGCGCTCGATGCCGGCATGACATTTATCGATACGGCGGATGTCTATGGCGACGGCCGCTCGGAGAAAATCATTGCCGACGTGCTGAAGAGACGCGGCGGCGAACGGCCGATGGTCGCCACCAAGGCCGGCCGTCGCCTCAACCCGCATGTCGCCGAAGGCTACACCAAGGCTAATCTCGAAGGCTTCATCGACCGCAGCCTGACGAATCTTGCCGTCGACAGTCTCGACCTCATACAGCTCCACTGCCCGCCGCGCGACGTGCTTTACCAACCTGAGGTCTTCGCTGGCCTGGACGCGCTGCAGAAGGCCGGCAAGATCAAGGGTTACGGCGTCAGCGTCGAAAAGGTCGAGGACGGGCTGAAGGCGATCGAATATCCCGGCCGTCAGCATCCAGATCATCTTCAACATCTTCCGCCAGCGCCCCGATCACCTGTTCTTCCAGGAAGCACGCCGCAGGAATGTGGCGATCATCGCCCGCGTACCGCTTGCAAGCGGTCTTCTCTCCGGCAAGATCAACCGGGACACGCACTTCGCCAGCGACGACCACCGCAATTTCAACCGTAACGGCGAAGCCTTCGATGTCGGCGAAACCTTCGCCGGCGTGCCCTTCGAGGTCGGCCTGCAGGCGGTGGAAGAGGTGCGCAAGCTGGTGCCCGCGGGCGCCACCATGGCTGCCTTCGCGCTCCGCTGGATCCTGATGAGTGATGCCGTCACCGTCGTCATCCCCGGTGCCCGCAATGGCGAGCAAGCCAGGGCCAACGCCGCCGCCGCCGACCTTGCGCCGCTTTCGGCCGACGTCATGGCGGCAACGCGCGAGATCTATGAGCGGCTGATCGCGCCGCATGTGCATCAGCGCTGGTAGGCGTCCAACACTCCAAAATGCAAATGGCCAGGTTTTCGCCCGGCCATTTGCATATTATCGATCCGTCAAGGTCAGTTGGTGCCGACCAGGTCGACCGGGAAGAACAGGGTCTCGCCGGAGGAGTCGCTGACGCCGTCATTGTCGGTGACCGCGTAGGGCTCGCCCGACGCGTCGAAGGTGAAGCCTTCAAGCTTGTCCAGCACATAGCCATTGGTGGCAGACTTCAGCTCGCCGAGGAAGTCGTGCGCTTCGGTCTTCTTGACGACCGGCAGCGCACCGCCGAGCTTGGCGGGCTTCAGGTCCGATATCGCGACCTTGTAAAGCTTCTTCAGCCTGGCGGCATCACCGACGCGGTTGTCGCGCTCGATGATGAAGACGCTGTCGCCCTGAGCCGAGATTTCCGACAGGCCGACCCAGCCGCTTTCCGTCTTGTCGAGCGGATAGCGAACAGCACCCCATTCCTTCTTCTTCGGATTGTAGGAGACGAGCTTGACGAAGCCCTTTTCGTCGTCGCTCCACTCGCGCTGGACCGCCATCCAGAGCGTCGCATCGTCGCCGGTGCCGATAATGGTCACGCCTTCGAAGCCGTAGCGGATTTCGTTGGCGACGAGTTCCTTCGGCAGCGCGATCTCGGCCTTGATGTCACCCTTGGCATTGACGTTGTAGAGCGCATGCGGGACGAGACGCTCGCTGTAGCCTTCCGAGGCGAGCCAGAAGGAGCCATCGGCGGCAACCGCGATGCCTTCGATGTCGAGCTTCTGGGCGGGAGCACCGTCACGCTTGACGACGAGGGCGTCGGTGATGACGGCCGGCTTCTGGCTGGCATCGATCGTATAAATCGTCGGCTGCGAGCCCAGAACGCTGTCGCTGACGGCGTAGAGCATGCCCGGCTTGCCCGGGACGGCGGCGAGACCCGAAAGGGCGGCGAAGCCGATCGGATTGCCATCCTTCTCGGCAGAGACGATCTGCGGATAGGCCTTCTCGCCTTCCGAGCGCTCGTAGATCATCACATTCGAACGCGTGCCGCCGTCCTTGCCGAGGTCGAGCTCGTTGGCGGTCGCAAGAAGCTTGCGCGCGGGAATGGCGATCGCGCCTTCCGGCGAAATGCCCGACGGCAGCAACTGGACGAGTTCGGGATCAGCGCCGGTATCTTTGTAGACGCCGACGACCGAGGCACGCTCGGCGAGCAGGAAGAAATACCGATCATCGCCGAACTTGGCGGCTTCAAGGCCTTCGGGCTCGACGCCCTTCGATCCCGAACGGCTTTCCGGATAGTGGCCGATATGGGCAACGGCCCGTTCGAAGGATGCGCCTGATTCGTAGAGAAGCTTGCCCGTCTTGTCGAAGATGGTGAAACCACGCGAGCCCCCCTCGTAGTCGCCTTCATTGGCGACGACGAGGCGGTTATCGTCCAGCCACTTGACAGCGTCGGGCTCGCGCAGCACGCCCTGGGCTTCGCCCGAGAATTTCAGGGCGCCGTCACGCTTGGTGTCGATACCGGAGAGATCGACGCTGCCGGCGGAGAAATGCGTCTTCACGTCAGCCGTGTTGGCGTCGATGATGACGATCTCATTGTTCTCCTGCAGCGTGAGGGCAATTTCGTTCAGACCGTTGAAGGCGACAAATTCCGGCTCCGGATCTTCAGGGGCGACGCCGGTAAGCCCGGTCAGCGCCACGTGCTTGATGGTGCCGCAATCGACGGTGCCGTTCTTGACCTGGAAGACGACGAGGTCGCCGGCCGGCATTTGCGGGATCTTGCCGTCATTGACGTCTTCGTCGCGCTCGTTTTCGATTGCGACGGCGCCGAGCGTCTTGTCCTTGTTGAGGGCGATCGAATCCGGCTGGCCGCCGAGATCGCAGGTGTTCTCGATCTTCTTGGTCGCCACGTCGACGATCGCGAGACGGCCCGAGGGCTTCGCCTTGCTTTCGGAGGTGTTGACAGCAACGAGCGCCTTGCCGGCGCTGGAGGTGACCGATGTCGGCTCGCCGTCCATCATCACCGCGCCGCCGGCCTTCGGTGCCTTGGCGTCGGTAATGTCGATGAAGCCGATCGCGCCGAGCGGGCTGTCGCTATAGATCAGCGTGTTGCCGTCGTCGGTCACGGTGATGATTTCTGCGGAGCTCGCCGACAGCTTGTCCTTGTCGGCCGGCAGGTTCGCCGCAACCGGGAAGGAGGCGATGCGGTTGAAAACCGGTTCGGCCGCAGCCGGAAAGGCGACGGATGCGAGAAACACGGCAGCGAGTGCCGCCTGGCCCAATGAAATTGTCATGAAATCCCCCATGTATCGAACATTCGAAACATAGGTTTTCTGAGGGAGCGGCATGACACGGGCATGACAGATGCGACATTTTGCACCTGATTGCGTCAGGCGATTGTCCGCTCGCTTCGCACCGACCTGCCAAGCAAAAGGGGTCCGGCAAAGCCGAACCCCTCTCAAATCCTGCACAGCCGGTCTCGTTTCCGGTTGACGGATAATATCAGATCAGCCGTTGACGGCGTCCTTCAGCCCCTTGCCGGGCGTGAATTTCGGCACGTTGCGAGCCGGAATGTCGACTTCAGCGCCCGTCGACGGATTACGGCCCTTCGTTGCGGCACGATGAGAAACGGTGAAGCTGCCGAAACCCGCGAGGCGGATGTCGCCCTTGTTCTTGAGTTCAGCCTGGACAACGTCGAAAACCGCGTCAACAGCGGAAGCCGCGTCAGACTTCGTCAGTCCTGCCTTTTCGGCTACTGCGGACACGAGTTCATTCTTGTTCATGTTTCCACCCCTTTCTAAATGGTATGAAACGACTCAAAAGTAAGCTAGGCGCAGAATAGGTTTCATCAGGCCCGCCGAAAACCCAAAAGCCCTGCAAATCAAGGAAAAGCAAGCGTCTACATGACGTTTTCACAAAAAAGGCTGGCGTTTCCGCCAGCCTTTTTGCGTGTTTTGTCCCAATGGGGCATAAATGTGGCAAAGGCCACTCAATGCGCTATGGTTGCGCCTGTCTCATCGAGGCCTTCGACCGTTGCGATGACCGGCGTTTCCACCGTACCATCCCATTCGATCGGCTCCGGCCGCCGGATCAGTGCGTGCTTGATCACCTCGCCCATGCGGGATACCGGGATGATCTCCATGTTGTTCTTCACGTTATCAGGAATCTCCGCCAGGTCCTTGGCGTTTTCCTCCGGAATCAGCACCTTCTTGATGCCGCCGCGAAGCGCTGCGAGCAGCTTTTCCTTGAGACCGCCGATCGGCAGCACACGGCCGCGAAGGGTGATTTCACCGGTCATGGCCACATGCCTGTCCACCGGAATGCCGGTCATGATCGAGACGATCGCGGTTGCCATGGCGACGCCGGCCGAGGGGCCATCCTTCGGCGTCGCGCCTTCCGGCACGTGCACGTGGATGTCGCTCTTGTCGAAGCGCGGCGGCTCGATGCCGAAATCGACAGCGCGCGAGCGGACATAGGAGGCCGCCGCCGAGATCGATTCCTTCATGACTTCCTTCAGATTGCCGGTGACCGTCATGCGGCCTTTGCCCGGCATCATTACGCCTTCGATGGTCAGCAGCTCGCCACCGACTTCCGTCCAGGCAAGACCGGTCACGACGCCGACCTGATCCTCGCCCTCGGCTTCGCCATGGCGGAAGCGCGGGACGCCCAGATAGTCGGAGATGTTGGCAGCCGTCACGTGAACGGCCTTCGTCTTGCCCTTGATGATCTCGGTGACCGCCTTGCGGGCGAGTTTCATCAGTTCGCGTTCGAAGTTGCGGACGCCGGCTTCGCGGGTATACTGCTGGCTGATCGCCATCAGGGCGTCGTCGCTGACCGAGAATTCCTCCGGCTGCAACGCATGTTCCTTGATGGCCTTCGGCAGCAGGTGCCGCTTGGCGATTTCGCGCTTTTCATCCTCGGTGTAGCCGGCGATACGGATGATCTCCATGCGGTCCATCAGGGGCGCTGGAATGTTCAGCGTGTTCGCCGTCGTGATGAACATCACATCCGACAGGTCGTATTCGACTTCCAGATAGTGATCCATGAAGGTCATGTTCTGCGCCGGATCGAGCACTTCGAGCAGGGCCGAGGATGGATCGCCGCGATAGTCCTGGCCGAGCTTGTCGATCTCGTCGAGCAGGAACAGCGGGTTGGACTTCTTCGCCTTCTTCATCGACTGGATGACCTTGCCGGGCATCGAGCCGATATAGGTGCGGCGGTGACCGCGGATTTCGGCTTCGTCACGAACGCCGCCAAGCGCCATGCGGACATACTCACGGCCGGTCGCCTTGGCGATCGACTGGGCGAGCGAGGTCTTGCCGACACCCGGAGGACCGACGAGGCAGAGGATCGGGCCCTTGATCTTGGTGGCACGGGCCTGCACCGCCAGATATTCGACGATGCGCTCCTTGACCTTGTCGAGACCGAAGTGATCGGCTTCGAGGATCTTCTCGGCATTGTTGAGGTCGGCCTTGATCTTCGACTTCTTGCCCCAGGGAATGCCGAGCAACCAGTCCAGATAATTGCGCACGACAGTGGCTTCCGCCGACATCGGGCTCATCTGGCGCAGCTTCTTCAGCTCCGCATCGGCCTTTTCACGGGCTTCCTTGGACAGCTTGGTCTTGGAGATGCGCTCTTCCAGTTCGCTCATCTCGTCGCGGCCTTCCTCGCCGTCGCCGAGTTCCTTCTGGATCGCCTTCATCTGTTCATTGAGGTAGTATTCGCGCTGGGTCTTCTCCATCTGGCGCTTGACGCGCGAGCGGATGCGCTTTTCGACCTGCAGGACCGAGATCTCGCCTTCCATGAAGCCGAGGGCCTTTTCGAGGCGCTGCTTGACGCTGGTGGTCTCCAGCATCTCCTGCTTCTCGGTGATCTTGATCGACAGATGAGAAGCGACCGTATCGGCGAGCTTGGAATAGTCGTCGATCTGGCTGGCAGCGCCGACCACTTCGGGCGAAATCTTCTTGTTGAGCTTCACGTAGCTCTCGAATTCGGAGACGACCGAACGCGACAAGGCTTCCAGTTCGACCGGATCGTCATGCGGCTCCTCGAGCACATGGCCGAGCGCCTCATAGAAATCCTCGCGGCTGGTATAGGTGTCGATCTCGGCGCGGGCGCGACCTTCGACCAGAACCTTCACGGTGCCGTCGGGCAGCTTCAAGAGCTGCAGCACGTTCGCCACGGTGCCGACATTGTGGATCGCCGAAGGATCCGGATCGTCGTCGCTGGCGTTGATCTGTGTCACCAGCATGATCTGCTTGTCGGAACCCATGACCTCTTCGAGCGCACGGATCGACTTTTCCCGTCCGACGAATAGCGGCACGATCATATGCGGGAAAACCACGATGTCGCGTAGGGGCAGAACAGGGTAGGCAGTGCTGGTCGCTACAGACGTTTTCTTCGTCATTTTATGTCCTTTCCATCGTCCCGTTGCCGGGCTCTCTGCACGGCCGCTTGGGACCGGCCGGCAATCTCACTTGTTGCTACAAGTGGAGGTTCTGACTACGCTTTTCAAGCCACGCCAACGCCCGCGTCCCTCGGATGTGACAGCTTTATTACACGGAACGCCAACACTATGACGCGCGTGGCTGGACCGGCGCTTACCACTTTCGACCCGGCTAAAATGCAAACGCCAGCAAGAGGCTTACGGATCATTGCATCATTGCCAAGCACGACCCCTTGCGCAACATCGGCAAAGGCAATTCGGTTCCCACCGGCAAATACTAACAGCGCTCCGCATGGTTTTTCAAATAGAAAGGGGCCTGCCTATGGCAAGCCCCCAAAATAATCACACAAAAGCTCGAGCTCACGCCGAAGCGTTAGCCTTTTCTTCCTGCCGATCGGCATAGATATAAAGCGGACGGGCCGAACCGCGCACCACTTCCTCTGATATGACGACCTCGCGCACGCCTTCCAGCGTCGGCAGTTCGAACATCGTGTCGAGCAGGATCTTCTCCATGATCGAGCGAAGGCCGCGCGCGCCGGTCTTGCGCACGATCGCCTTGCGGGCGATTTCGCGCAGAGCGTCCTCGTGGAAGTTCAGTTCCACATCCTCCATCTCGAACAGCCGCTGATACTGCTTGATCAGCGCGTTCTTCGGCTCGGACAGGATCTGGATCAGCGCATCCTCATCGAGGTCCTCAAGCGTCGCCAGAACCGGCAGACGGCCGATGAATTCGGGGATGAGCCCGAACTTGACCAGATCTTCCGGCTCCAGTTCGCGCAGGACCTCACCGACGCGGCGGTCATCCTGCGACTTGACGGTGGCGCCGAAGCCGATCGAAGTCTTCTCGCCGCGGGCAGAGATGATCTTGTCGAGGCCGGCAAAGGCGCCGCCGCAGATGAACAGGATGTTCGTCGTGTCGACCTGCAGGAATTCCTGCTGCGGGTGCTTGCGGCCGCCCTGCGGCGGAACGGACGCGACCGTGCCCTCCATGATCTTCAGCAGCGCCTGCTGTACGCCCTCGCCCGAGACGTCGCGGGTGATCGACGGGTTGTCGGACTTGCGCGAAATCTTGTCGACTTCGTCGATGTAGACGATGCCGCGTTGCGCACGCTCGACATTGTAATCGGCCGACTGCAGCAGCTTCAGGATGATGTTTTCGACATCCTCGCCGACATAACCGGCCTCGGTCAGCGTCGTCGCGTCAGCCATGGTGAAGGGAACGTCGATGATGCGGGCGAGCGTCTGGGCAAGATAGGTCTTGCCGCAGCCGGTCGGGCCGACGAGCATGATGTTCGACTTCGCCAGCTCGACTTCGCCGTTCTTGGAGGCGTGCGCCAGGCGCTTGTAATGGTTGTGAACGGCAACCGACAGGATCTTCTTCGCCTGCCGCTGGCCGATGACGTATTCGTCGAGGACCTTGATGATGTCCTGAGGCGTCGGAACGCCGTCGCGGGACTTGACCATCGAGGACTTGTTCTCCTCGCGGATGATGTCCATGCACAGTTCGACGCATTCATCGCAGATGAAGACGGTCGGTCCGGCAATCAGTTTCCGGACTTCGTGCTGGCTCTTTCCGCAGAACGAACAATAAAGAGTGTTCTTGGAGTCGCCGCCGTTGCTGCCGCTGACCTTGCTCATATCACTTTCCTTCCAGCACGCCGCATTTCAAGGCGAAATCGCGGTCCACTCTATCAGCTCCTGGCGGCACTCCGTTTCCGGAGCCTTTGCCGAGAAGGGCTTCAGGGGGTACGAACCGGGCCAACCAATCATGTCCTGGTCCCGGCGGCAACGAACTCCCCTTCGAATGCCGAATGCTATGTCATAAAAATTCAACATAGCATTAATAGCTACTATTAGCGTCTTCGTCGCAGGATGAAAGCCCTTGTTCAATCACAAATGGGATAGAACTGTGGCGAGGAAAACACCATCCCTATTAATTACTAGGCCTGTTCGCCTTCCATTTCGAGGCGCGACGTCAGAACCTTGTCGATGACGCCCCAGCTCTGGGCTTCGTCCGCATCCATGAAATGGTCACGATCGAGCGTCTTTTCAACTTCCTCGTAGGTGCGGCCAGTGTGCTTGACGTAGACCTCGTTCAGGCGGCGCTTCATCTTGAGGATGTCGCGGGCATGACGCTCGATGTCCGACGCCTGGCCCTGGAAGCCGCCCGATGGCTGATGCACCATGATGCGGGAATTCGGCGTCGCAAAGCGCATGTCCTGGTGGCCGGCCGCCAGCAGAAGCGAGCCCATGGATGCGGCCTGGCCGATGCAGAGCGTTGAAACCGCGGGCTTGATGAACTGCATCGTATCGTAGATCGCCATGCCGGCGGTGACGACGCCACCGGGCGAATTGATGTAGAGGGCGATTTCCTTCTTCGGGTTTTCGGCCTCGAGGAAGAGCAGCTGGGCGCAGACGAGCGTTGCCATATGGTCTTCGACGGCACCCGTCAGGAAGATGATGCGTTCCTTCAACAGGCGGGAATAGATGTCGTAAGAGCGTTCACCGCGGTTGGTCTGTTCCACGACCATCGGCACGAGGGCCATTGCGGTATCGACTGGGTTTCTCATGTGCGTCCTTTGTCAACGTCTCGCCGGCCAGCGCCGGGAATCAAAGAAAAATATCTTACCCCTACATAGAGTGTCCCGGCCCTCCTCTTCAAGACACGCATGAGGATAACGTTAAGAAGGCGCGGCCAGGCGGCTTTAGCGCCTTCTTCATGCATGTCGCTATCCCGGAACCGCTGCACACTTCCGACCGACATGCATTAAGTTTCGGCTCCTGGTAGCGTCTTTCCCCCAAACGCCTGTTAACGGCGAGCCCTCTGTATGATCTCCCCCCGCTTTTCCCCATGACAGGATGAAGGAAGGCTTACGCCATTCGATAAAACTCATACACGTTTACACAACGGAAAGCCTACCGGCAGATATCGGCCCGAAACAATGCCGCAGCGCAGCGACATTAAGGAAGTGGCGAGCTTCCTCAGCAAGGATGCAAGCCAACAGAAAAGGGCGGACAGACAAGGGGTTGCTGCCGTGTTCAATATTGCTACAGGTCTCGCCATCTGGTGTTCAGAGGCCATGACGCTCGCTTTGGTGCTGTTCGTTGCCTGGCGCCATAACGTCAGGAACGAGACCTATCTCTATTGGGGCTTGGGCTTCCTCCTGACCGGCATTGGCTTTGCGATGGTCGCGCTGCGCGGCGAAATCCCCAGCGTGCTTTCCGTAGAGGCGGGCAACGCCATTGCCCTGCTCGGCCAGAGCGCCTGGGTGGCGGGTTTTCTGGCGCTCGACCGCAAGCGGATCGAATGGTGGGCGCTGCTGCCGCCGGCCATCTGGCTCGCCGGGGTCTTCCTGCCTTGGGTCAACAGCGATTATTCAAACCGCGTGGTGCTCTATAACCTTGCTTCGGCGACGGGTGCGACGGCACTTGCCATGGCAGTCGCCGCCGGCGACATGCGCCGCGAGCGCACCCGCGTCAAGCTGATGGGCGTGTTCGTCATCCAGGGCTGCCTGTGCTTCGGCTCGGCGCTGATAATGGCGCTGACGCTGCCGAGCGATATCGAAGCGACCAATCTCGGCGGCGCTTCCGCCATGGCCAGCGCCTTCCTGCTCACCATCGCCTTCGCGTTCACCTGCCGGCTGATCATGGAGCGTTCCGAACGGCACCTGCGTGCGCTCACCCTGACCGATTCGCTGACCGGCGTGCTCAACCGCCGCGGCCTGCTCGGCTATTTCGACGCCACCCAGGAAAAGGCCCATGACGACCGGCGCCAGGTCGCGGTCTTGCTTTTCGATCTCGACCATTTCAAGCGCGTCAACGACCGTTTCGGCCACCAGTCCGGTGACGCCGTGCTGACCGCATTCGCGCGGATGGCCCGCCAGTATATTCCGAACAACATCTTCGGCCGCATGGGCGGCGAGGAATTCGCCGCCTTCGCCGCGGTCACGGACCAGAGCGAAGCCGAGGCGATCGCCGAAGCGATCCGCACCGACTTCTGCCGTCTTCCCGTCAGCACCGGCGAAGCGATCGTTCCGGTCACCGTCAGCATCGGCATCGCGCTCGCCTCCTCGATCGAAGCCAATATCGACAAGCTGATCTCAGCCGCCGACCGGGCGCTCTATGCGGCGAAGGCCGCAGGCCGCAACTGCACGGTCACCTTCGGCGAAGCGGAGGCCGCAGCCCCTGCACCAGCCACGCCGAGCAGCACTGCCGGCGAACTCGTGCCGACGGTCGACGACCAGGTCGAAGCGCTGCGACGCATGGGGACCCTGTCACGGGCCGGGTAGTCCGGGATCGCTTACCCCGCATCTTTCCGAGCCCCGGCAAATCCGCTAAGCCTCGGGGCATGATGATCCCATCCTTTCTCTCGATCGACCGCGCCAACCGTCATGTCTCGCTTGATAGCCGCAACCCGGCCTTCTACGGCAACCCGAATGCCGTCTATGCCGCGCTTCACGCCCATTGCCCGACCTTCTACTGGAGCGAGCAGAAGCAGTGGTTCTTCACGGGTTACGACCATGTGAACGGTCTGCTGCGCGACCGGCGCTTCGGCCGGCAGATCCTGCATATCGCCAGCCGCGAGGAACTCGGCCTTGCCGAGCCGATGCCGCATCTTGCCAGTTTCGATCTCTCGGAACGTTATTCGCTGCTCGAACTCGAACCGCCGGAGCACACGCGGCTGCGCACGCTCGTCAACCGCGCCTTCGTTTCCCGCCATGTCGAGAAGATGAAACCGGAACTTGCGGAACTTGCCAACCGGCTGATCGACGGCTTCGCGGAGAAGCGTGAGGTCGAGTTGCTCTCGGCCTTTGCCGACATCATTCCGGTGACGATGATCGCGCGGATGATCGGCATCCCCGAGAAGATGGGGCCGCAACTGCTTGCCTGGTCACACGCCTATGTCCGCATGTACATGTTCGGCCGTACGCGCGAGCAGGAGGAAGAGGCCGAACGGGCGGCCAAGGAATTTTCCGACTACGTCAAGACGGTGATCGCCGAACGCCGCGCCGAGCCGCGCGACGACCTGCTGACCCACATGATCCATACCGAGCACAAGGGCCAGTATCTGACCGAGGAGGAGCTCGTCTCGACGACGATCGTGCTGCTCAATGCCGGGCATGAGGCGACCGTGCACCAGATCGGCAATTCCGTACGCACCATCCTGGACAGCGGCTGCGATCCGGCGAAACTCTTCCGGGACGAGGCGACGACGGAGCGCACCGTCGAGGAAACCTTGCGCATCTGCGCGCCGGTCCACATCTTCCAGCGCTGGGCCCTGGAGCCTGCTGAAATCGACGGCGTCTCCTTCAAGCGCGGCGACAAGGTTAGCCTCATCCTCGCCGCCGCCAATCTCGACCCGGCGAAATTCACCGATCCCCTCACCTTCAAGCCCGACCGCAACGAGGCGGCAAACCTCTCCTTCGGCGCCGGCATCCATTTCTGCATCGGTGCGCCGTTGGCACGGCTGGAGCTCAACGTCGTGCTGCCGATCCTGTTCGAACGGCTGGCCAGCCTCAAGCTGGCAAAGACACCCGTGGTCAAGGACGTCTACCATTTCCACGGGCTGGACCGGCTGGATCTGCAATGGTGATCGATTCCTCCTTCGGGCATCGCTGAAGCGATCCCGGGATCGCGGATCAGCCGTAACGGCTGGTAATATAGTCTTCCGTGCGCTTGACCTTCGGCGACTGGAAAATCTCAGCGGTCGGGCCGTATTCGATCAGCTCGCCCAGATACGTGAAGGCCGTGTTGTCAGAGATGCGGCTCGCGTGCTGCATGTTTTGGGTGCCGCCGACGACGAGGGAACTGACCGAGGCCGCCGGTCGTCGGGTCTTCCGGCTTTGGGCACCAGACGCGCCGAAGTCAACCGTTGCAGTCTTGATCTGGGCGATACCGCCGAACCGATCGACTGGTAGTTCAGCTTGTCGTCGGTCTGCTTCTTGTAGTCCGCAGACCATTTGGACAGCACGGAGTGCGGATTTAATAAAGCCTTTGTAAAAACATCGGGATAGATTGACTTATGGCTGTGGTGGATTGCCGCAATCATGCTTGGAAATGTCATTTTTGGGCTTTTGTATGCTGCAGCAGGACAAACATTCCCGGTTAACGGTGAAGACGTCCGGCAGCCAGTGAAAGGGAGTCACGTTCAGCGGTCACCCCTCTGCTAGAACGCCGGTAACGAGCCATCAACACCGAGCATATACCACGATCTTGGCGGCATCATGCGACTGACTCTTCTTCCAGCCTGCTGGATATGTCATATGCCGACATGGGTTTTCCAATCAGATATCCTTGAAGCTGATCGCAGCCGGCGTCGCGCAAGATCGCCGCCTGGCGAGCGGTCTCGATACCTTCCGCGGTCACGGGAATCCGCAGCGCGGTCGCGAGCGAGATGGTTGCCCGCAGAACATCGGCGCCATTTGCGCCTTCGTCGAGAGCAGACACGAGCGAGCGGTCGATCTTCATGCGATCAAACCCGAACTGCCGCAATGCACCAATGCTTGCGTAACCGCAGCCAAAGTCATCAAGCGCGAACTTGATGCCGACGCGTTTGAGCTGGTCTATCGATCGCCGGGCCTGATCCGGATTTGTCATCAGAACGCCTTCTGTGATTTCCAATGTCAGGCGGTTGGGATTAAAATCGAGCTCCTGCAGGACCGAGATCACTTCGGCGGCAAACTCCGGATTGCAGAGCTGGATTGGCGAAACGTTCACCGACAATGCCAGATCGGGCCAGCTCTTGGCGTGCTCGATCGATGTTCTCAGCATATGAAGGCCGAGCGCATCGATGAGGCCGCACCTCTCGGCAAGAGGGATGAAAATCTCCGGGCTGATGTTTCCCGTTGCAGTTCGCCAGCGCGCCAGTGCTTCAAGACCGGTCACAGCACCGGTCGTGGCAGAGACAAGAGGTTGGAAAACGGCTTCGATTGCGCCACTGCTGATGGCGCTCTTCAACAGGCCTTCCAGTTCGGCGACTCGTTGGCGTTCCCGGTCCAGTTCGGGGTCGTATTCGATCGCCTGGCCTCTGCCATTTGCCTTGGCACGATAAAGGGCCATGTCCGCTCTGCGGAGAAGCTCCAAGGGCGGGACGTCGCCGTTGCGAACAGCAGCTCCGATGCTTGCGCCAACTTCGATTGTTCGTCCGTCGATTTTGAAGGGCTCGGCAAACTGCGCCAAAATCGTCTTTTCCATATCACCGCACGTGGCGGAACCGACGTGCACCAGCGCAAATTCATCGCCCCCGAGCCGCGCCGTGGCAATGATTTCGGGGTGGCAGGCGGTTAGCGCCTTCGAGACCAGCCGGATCAAATCGTCCCCCACCGCATGGCCCCAGGCATCGTTGACGGCTTTGAAGCCATCAAGGTCGACCAGATAAAGCCGATGTGGCGAAGATGCCGAATTTTCCAGCTCTTCCAACATGTTGAGAAGCCCGTGTCTGTTCAACAGACCGCTCAGGCTATCGTGGTCGGCTTCGAAAATCGCTGTTTGCGCCAATTGGCGCAGGCGCCGCGCCTCGGACGCACCAACCAGCAGAACGCCGATCAGGAACAGCGCGAGGATGACGATAGCGGCTGCAACATAGGGGTAGACCTGATGAAACACGGCGCTTCCCGGCGCTTTGCTGGGCCAGACGAGATAGCCGATGACGGCCCCCTTAATGTCGGTGATCGGCGTGTTCAGGAAATCCGGCTTCGGCGTCGTCTCAAGGCGCAAGCCTTCAAGTTCATGTTCGTTCGAGAGCGTGTCGACAACTTCCGATGTAAATTCCTTGTAGAAACTCAGCGTGCTAAGCTTCGGAAGCTCGGCGGTCGCCTCGAAAGGCTGGATTGCCTGCGATGCGATCAGCGCGATACCGCTTTCGGTCTTGATGAAATTGATCACTGGCGCCCGCCCCGGATCGGCAGCCACATCGATCTGCTGATAAAAACCTTGCCCGAAAAAGGCGCTCGGCTGGAAGGGCTTGCCTTTGGCATAGGCCGAGACGATCGAAGACCGGTCAGGGCCGATCACGATCGCGCCGTCATAGAGCGCGTAATCCTCGCTGGTTTTTCCCCAATTCTCATAGGCCCAATCCGCGGCGGCCGAAGATGAGGCAGCACTGTAGGCATCGTCCCATACGGCATTGTCCGTCGTCGTCGCGCTCAGGCGACCCACAAATGCACCGATTGCCGCGCGGGCGGCGCGACTGGCCCTGGCATCATCGATTTCGTTCGCCGACCGGGTCATCGTAATGACAACATGTGCCACCAGGCCAGTCAGGACGAGGGCGACGACAAGGAAGAAGACGGTTGTCGCGATGATGGAAGACGTCTGGGTCCGAATGTACCTACCTGCAAGATTCGACGACATGCATATTCCGCAAAGATTAATTGCAAGGCCATGTCTGTGGGACGGCAGGAGACATCATGTCCGCAATGCGCTGCAAATAAGGTTTAGCATTTGTCGATGTAGGCACGATTAATGGGATTGGTTAAAAGCATCTCAATCCGGGACAAAGTGTCACGAACACCGTCGTTGCCTGCTTGCCGTCGCGGATCATCGCCGTGAAAGTGACGACAAAGGCGAAGCCGAAAACGGGACAGGCTCGGCTTCGTTCGCCGCCGCTCAAACCTTAATCACATAATCCTTGCGAGTCGTTTCAACGACTTCCCACGTTCCCTTGAAGCCGGGCCTGACGATCATCCGGTCGCCTGTCTTCAGATGAACCGGCTCACCGCCATCCTCCGTCACGATCGAATGGCCGGACAGCAGACTGAAATATTCCCATTCCTCGTAGGTGATCCGCCACTTGCCCGGCGTCGCCTCCCAAATGCCGGAATAGAGGCCGCCTTCGCCTTCCTCCAGATTCCAGGTGCGGAAATGCGGATCGCCGGAAATGATCCGGCCGGGCTCCGGGGCGCCGAACTCGGGTTCGACGCCGTCGATATCGAAGGTGATGAAAAAATTTGTCATGGCCGCCGTAGATCCCTCTGATCTCAGATCTTCGAAAGCGCCTGTTCGAGATCGGCGATGATGTCCTTGACGTCCTCGATGCCGACGGAAAGGCGAACCACGTCAGGCCCCGCGCCGGCAGCGATCCTCTGCTCGTCGGTCAACTGCCGGTGCGTCGTCGAGGCCGGATGAATAACGAGCGAGCGGGTGTCGCCGATATTGGCGAGGTGGGAGAAGAGTTCCAGCCCCTCCACCAGCGTCTTGCCCGCCTCATAGCCGCCCTTGACGCCGAAGGTGAAGACGGAGCCGGCGCCCTTCGGCGAATAGCGCTGCTGCAGGGCGTAGTTCGGGTCGTCGTCGAGGCCGGCATAATTCACCCAGGCGATCTTGCTGTGTGCCTTCAGCCATTTGGCGACGGCGATCGCATTGTCGCTGTGGCGCTGCATTCTGAGCGGCAGCGTCTCGATACCGGTCAGGATCAGGAAGGCATTGAAGGGCGAGATCGCCGGCCCGAGGTCGCGCAGGCCAAGCACGCGGGCGGCGATCGCGAAGGCAAAATTGCCAAAGGTCGCGTGTAGCACCATGCCGTTATATTCCGGCCGAGGGCTCGACAGCATCGGGTAATTGCCGGATTTCGACCAGTCGAAGGTGCCGCCGTCGACGATGAGGCCGCCCATGGAATTGCCGTGGCCGCCGAGAAATTTCGTCAGCGAATGAACGACGATGTCGGCACCGTGCTCGATCGGGCGGATGAGATAGGGCGTCGCCATCGTGTTGTCGACGATCAGCGGCAGGCCGTGGCGATGTGCGACGTCGGCAATCGCCGCAATATCAACGAAGGTGCCGCCGGGATTGGCTAGGCTTTCGATGAAGATGCCGCGCGTCTTGTCGTCGATCTGGCTTTCGAAGCTCGCCGGATCGGCGGCATCGGCCCAACGCACCTGCCAGCCAAAATTCTCGAAGGCATGGCCGAACTGGTTGACCGAGCCGCCATAGAGCTGGCGGGCAGCGATGAAATTCTCGCCGGGGCGCATGATGTTGTGGAAGACGATCATCTGCGCCGCATGGCCGGAAGCAACGGCAAGGGCTGCCGTGCCGCCCTCGAGCGCTGCGACGCGCTCCTCAAGCACGGCCTGCGTCGGGTTCATGATGCGGGTGTAGATGTTGCCGAAGGCCTGCAGCCCGAAGAGGGCGGCGGCATGATCGGAATCATTGAAGACGAAAGCGGTCGTCTGGTAGATCGGCGTTATACGCGCCCCAGTCGCCGGGTCGGGCTGTGCGCCGGCGTGGATCGCCAACGTGTTGAATCCCGGATCGTTCTTGGCCATGTCGTCCTCCCGTTATTGCTGACGGGCAGGATCATAGCCTGTCGTTTGCGAAAGTTAATCGCGATCCGTTTCAACCCATGGGCGTTCGGTGGAAAATCCGTCTCAGCGGACCGCAACTCAGGCAATAAGACGAGGATACTCGATCGCAGGGCAGCGGTTCATCACGACCTGGATGCCGGCGGCCTCCGCCTTTGCCGCAGCCGCATCGTCGCGGACACCAAGCTGGGCCCAGATGATCTTCGGCAGCGGTCCCAGCGCCAGTGCCTCCTCGACAACTCCATCCAGATGTTCGGAGGCGCGAAATACGTCGACCATGTCAATCGGCACGGGAATGTCGGCTAGCCGGGCATACACGGTACGGCCTTGGATCTGTTTGCCCGCCTGCCCCGGATTGACAGGAATGACCTCGTAGCCACGCGACAGCAGATAGCCCATGACGCCGTTGCTCGGCCGGGCCGGATTGGGCGAAGCGCCGGTCAGCGCGATGGTTTTAACCGAATGCAGAATTCCGGCGAGGTATTCATCTGTGTAGGCGTCGTGATTCATGTCCGCTTCTCCATTCCCGAAATCCCTTCGGCACAGCCGACATGTTTTTTGCGTTTTCGTGAAACCGGCGGCGTGTCTCCTTCGTATATATGAATTGGCTACTCCCTGAGGATGATTCGATGAAAAAAATCGCTCTTGCCCTCATGCTCGTGCTCGCCGCATCGCCGGCGCTGGCGATCTCGCGTTACAATCCGCTCGCCATGAGCTGTGCCAGCGTGCGCGCTGCCATCCACAATCAAGGCGCCGTCATCTTCCGCTACCAGTCTCCGCGAGGCTTGCCGCTCTATGATCGCTATATCCGCAACAGCAATTATTGCGACGCGACCGATTATGCGGAATGGACGCATATCCCCTCCAAAGACAATCCCCGCTGCCAGGTACTGAACTGCCAGAGCATAGACAACCTGAACGGGATGTTCTTCATTCCGCATCATCAGCTTTGATTTTTTCGCCGTCGTGACAGCCGCCGAAACTGTACGTCTTTCGCGTTTGCGAAAGGTTTGAGCTCAATTCCGCGCTGCGATTTCTTGAAGATTGCACAACCAAAGGCTTTAATTTTCCCATATGTCAAAGCTATAGAATAATATCTATATTTCAGCAGCATAGAATAATCACCTCCCGAATTCCCGCAGGTATTTTCTCTTTCTGTTCGTGGTAATTCCGCCATTTGTTCCCTCATCCATTAGAAACATCTCATAGTTGAAAGCGTCGCGTTGATTGAACGTATATCGCGCGCACGTAAAAATTGCTCGAATGCCCCACCATTGTTCGTATCCTGAAAGGATGCTATTCGACATATGAACGCATAAGCGACCGCAGCCGCACGTTTTCGTGCAAATCCCAGTTGTCTTTTCAGGAATTTGAGACGCCGAAGGCGAGGCGTATTCCGCTTCCTCTCATCCTATCCGGATTTACTCCCTTGCCTCTCGACGTTATCCTGCTCGTTCTCTTCGGCGCACTGCTGCACGCGACATGGAACGCCATCGTCAAGGCAGGGAGCGATAAATCCCTGGATGCGGCGCTGATCTCTGCCGGCGGCGCCGTTTCGGCACTGCCGTTCCTGGCGTTCCTGCCGCTGCCACACGCCTCAGCATGGCCGTTCATCGGCGTCTCTGCCATCCTGCAATTCGCTTATTTCCAGCTGGTCGCTGCCGCCTATCGGGCCGGCGATATCGGCCTCGTCTATCCGCTGATGCGTGGCTGTGCTCCTCTCCTGATCGCCGCGACAAGCGGTTTCATCCTCAAGGAAAATCTTTCCGCCGGCGCTCTTGCCGGCACAATGACAATCTGCGCCGGTGTGCTGACGCTCGCCTTGGAGGCGCGACGCGGCAGCCGCCGCGCCGTCGTCCTCTCGCTTGCCAATGCCTGCGTCATCGCCAGCTACACCTATGTCGACGGCATCGGCGCGCGCATCTCCGGCAATGCGGTTTCCTACACTTTGTGGATGTCGCTGCTGCCGCCGGTACTGCTGTTTTCCTGGGCGGTGTCGCAGCGCGGCGCTTTCGCAGTCGTGCGTCACGTTCGCCGCAACTGGTGGCGCGGTCTCATCGGCGGCGCCGGCTCGATCGCTTCCTACGGGCTGGCACTCTGGGCAATGACGAAGGCCCCGGTCGCGACCGTTGCGGCCCTGCGCGAAACCGCGATCCTCTTTGCGCTGGTGATCTCGATCACCGTCTTCAAGGAAAAAGCCAGCATCTGGCGCTACGTCGCCGGCGTCGTCATCGCGATCGGCGGGCTGGTTCTGAAACTGGCGTGATCACTCACCGGTCCATTCGGCCTTGCGCTTGCGGAGGAAGGCGCCGATCCCTTCCTGCGCATCCTGCGTCAGCATGTTCTCGACCATCACCCCGGCGGTATAATCATAGGCCGCTTCCACCGGCAGTTCGAGCTGCCGGTGGAAGGCTTCCTTGCCGATCTTCAGCGTCAGCGGTGACTTGCTGGCGATCACAGCCGCATATTTGGAAACCACCTGCGCCAGATACTGCTTCGGTACGATACGGTTGACGAGGCCGAAATCCTTGGCGGTCGAGGCGTCGATCGTCTCGCCGGTCAGCAGCATCTCCATTGCCTGCTTGCGGTGCGCGGCACGCGAAACAGCCACCATCGGCGTCGAACAGAACAGGCCGATATTGACGCCCGGCGTGCAGAATGTCGAACTATCCGTGCAAATCGCCAGATCGCAGGAGGCAGCGAGCTGGCAGCCTGCAGCCGTCGCCAGCCCATCGATCTCGGCAATGACGGGCTTCGGCAGGTGCATGATCTTCAGCATCAGATCGGCGCAGAGCCGAAAGGTCTTTTCGAAGAAATGGGCGCCCTGATCTTCATCGGCGCGATGGGCCGTCAGCTCTTTCAGATCATGTCCCGCGGAAAAGACGTCGCCGGTCGAGGCGATAACGACGACACGCACATCCGGCTCCGCTCCGGCCGTATCGAGCTCTTCCATCAGCGCTTCGAGAAGCGCGATCGAAAGTACATTGGCCGGCGGGTTATCGAGCACGAGCCGCAGCACGCCGTCGCGCAGAGAGCGGGTCAGCAATCCGCCCCCCTCCGCTCTGGCTGCGTCCGGGAAGGATACGATTTCGGCCATGATGCTGCTCCCTGCGCTCGATTCCAGTCAGACGTTTTGCCACAAGGCGCCGGCAATTTCGAGCAGGATCCGCACTCCCGGCGTAGCCGCGGGACGTCAGGACCAGAACCACGACTTCGATGTCTCGGCCCTCGCCTGCGCACGGGTCAGACCGACATCAGAAAGCTCGTCGTCGGTGAGTTCCGAAAGCGTGCGGCGGCTGCGGCGCTTTTCGAGGTGATGTTCGATCGTCATCAGCAGCCGCAGGCTCCAGCGCACCATGCCGTGAAGTTTCGAGCGAACGACATCGCGGGGTGTGTCAAGGATCCCGCTTAATTCCAGGGCCATCTCTTCTTCCTTTCTTCAACGGATGAAAGATGCACTGGAAGATGCCGCCAAAGAAGCTTATGGATATTATATTATGCATAAGGATTTCTTTGGTATGCCTCTTCACCTCGATCAGCTCGCCGCCTTCGTCAATGTCGCCGATCTCGGAAGTTTTACGGCTGCGGCCGACAAGGAAGGCCTGACGCAACCGGCCGTCAGCCTGCAGGTCAAGGGGCTCGAACAGCGGCTCGGCGTCCGGTTGATCGAGCGCGTCGGTCGTCGGGCGCTGCCGACCGCGGCAGGCCTCGACCTGCTCGTGCATGCAAGGCGGCTGCTCCAGGAATCGGCCGCCGCGGAAGAAGCGATGATGCGGTACAGAGATGGAGCCAGCGGCCGCGTGCGCATCGGCAGCGGCGGCACGGCATCAATCCATCTGCTTCCTCGCGCCATCGCCGTTGCCAGAAAATCCATGCCCGGCCTCGAAATCACCGTGCGCATCGGCGATGCCGACGACATTCTGCGTGATCTGGAGGCCAACAGCCTCGATATCGCCGTCGTCGCCCTGCCCTCCTCGGGACGCAACTTCGAGATCGAACCGTTCTACGAGGAGGAATTGCTGGCCGTCGCCCCCGAGGGCAGCCTCATGCCCGACGGCGGACCGGACGCCGCCTTCATGCGCGACAGGACGCTGCTGCTTTATGAGGGCGGCAATACCAGGCGGGCAATCGACGCATGGCTGGCCGCCCCGGATACCAGGATCCGACCTGCGATGGAGTTCGGCAGCATCGAGGCGATCAAGGAGTTGGTGGCCGTGGGGCTCGGCTGGTCGATCCTGCCGGGCCTGGCGCTGAAGCGCGACCGCGCCGGCCTCGTCACGACTTCATCGCTGAACCCGCGGCTCACGCGCCGCCTCGGCATGGTTCTGCGCCGGGACAAACATCTGACGCGCGGCCTTCGCGAAATGATGAAATGCCTGCGCGCATTCAAAGGTTAAGAGCCGCTTTCGACAGTGGGACGCGATTTCAAACTGGCAGAGACGACGTGAAAAACGTCAGGCGCAGCAGCCCGCGACCGCGAAAATATGAGGTATTAAAATACCACATATGTAAGTGCTTGTTTTTACTTCGCAATTTTTCAAAACCTTCGGGAAGTCGATATTGACCCGATGTCACATTCCCATTATACACCGCACCAGAACGCAGCCTATCCGGGCTGCTTTCTTTTTGGCATGCCTTTAGCCTGCCAATCCAAGCAACAAGAAACGCCCTTCAAGCCCTCGGGCCAAGGGTCCCAAAAGAGAGTATTCACTATGGCAACCTTCTCCCAGAAGCCTGCAGAGGTGGAGAAGAAGTGGGTGATCATCGACGCCGAAGGGCTGGTCGTTGGCCGTCTCGCTTCCATCATCGCTATGCGCCTGCGCGGCAAGCACAAGGCAACCTTCACGCCTCACGTTGACGACGGCGACAACGTCATCGTCATCAATGCTGAAAAGGTCGTTTTCACCGGCAAGAAGTATTCCGACAAGGTCTACTACTGGCACACCGGTTATGCCGGCGGCATCAAGGAACGCAGCGCACGCCAGATCATCGAAGGCCGCTTCCCGGAGCGCGTCCTCGAAAAGGCCGTCGAACGCATGGTTCCGCGTGGCCCGCTCGGCCGTCGCCAGATGAAGAACCTGCGCGTTTACGCCGGCTCCAACCATCCCCATGAAGCCCAGCAGCCGGTCGCGCTCGACGTTGCCGCGCTCAACAAAAAGAATGTAAGGAGCGCCTGATATGGCTGACCTCTCCTCCCTGAAGGATCTCGGCACAGCTTCCGAAGCTGCTGCTCCGGCCCACGTCCGCAAGGTCGATTCGCTCGGCCGCTCCTACGCGACCGGCAAGCGCAAAAACGCCGTCGCCCGCGTCTGGGTCAAGCCGGGCTCCGGCAAGATCACCGTCAACGGCAAGGAATTCGCGGAATATTTCGCACGTCCGGTGCTGCAGATGATCCTGCGCCAGCCGATCGTTGCGGCTGCCCGTGACGGCCAGTTCGACATCGTCGCAACCGTTGCCGGCGGCGGCCTCTCCGGCCAGGCCGGTGCCGTTCGCCATGGCGTGTCCAAGGCGCTCACCTACTTCGAACCGGGCCTGCGCGCGGTACTGAAGAAGGGTGGCTTCCTGACCCGCGACAGCCGCGTCGTCGAACGCAAGAAGTACGGCAAGGCAAAGGCCCGCCGCTCGTTCCAGTTCTCCAAGCGTTAATCGCTTCGGGCAGATGGGATTTACGAAGGCCGGGGCAACCCGGCCTTTTTGTATTGCGCTGCTTAAACCAATCGGAAGCTTGTTGGCATGCCATTGTCGCATTCCAGCTCTGCTGGTAGAACCTTGGCAAAGCGCTTCGGAAATGAGCGAAGCCGCGGTCAGGGTCGCATTATGGGAACAACCAAGTCCGCAGACAAATGAGCCGCAGCAACTTTGTCCTGTTGTTGCGGCGTCTGTCCGGTCAATCCCGATACCGATGAAGAGACAGATCGCCGCCGAATGAAATCATTTGAGCGGGTTCTTTCCCATGTCTTATCCCAAAATCCAGCACTGGACCTATTCCCTGCCGGCAACCTTGCTGCTGATGGCACCCTTCGACATCCTGGCCTCGCTCGCCATGGATATCTATCTGCCGATCGTGCCGATGATGCCGGAGGCACTCGGCACTTCGCCGACCGTCATCCAACTGACCCTCAGCCTCTACATGCTCGTGCTCGGTGTCGGCCAGATCGTCTTCGGCCCAATTTCCGATATTGTCGGACGACGGCCTGTCCTGCTTGGAGGTGCTGCACTCTTTGCCGCTTCATCCTTTCTGCTTGCGGGCTCCTCGTCGGCGCCGCTCTTCGTGGCCTTGAGATTGCTGCAAGCAGTCGGCGCATCGGCGACCCTCGTCGCAACTTTCGCAACTGTGCGTGACGTCTACGCCGAGCGTCCCGAAAGCAGCACGATCTATAGCCTTCTCGGCTCCATTCTCTCCTTCGTGCCCGCATTGGGTCCGATCGCTGGAGCTCTGATATCGGATCGCTTCGGCTGGCGCGCCATCTTCCTCGTCATCGGCCTCCTTTCCATTGCCGCGCTTTTCAACGCCGGCATGCGGGGGCACGAAACCCGCCCTGCCGTTACCGCGAAGATCGATGTCCGCCCGATCCTTACAAGCCTTCCCTTCTGGGTTTATACGGGCGGCTTCAGCACGGCGATGGGCGCCTTCTTCGTCTTCTTCTCGACGGCACCCCGTATCTTGATCGACGAAGCCGGCTTCTCCGGCATCGGCTTCAGCTTCGTCTTTGCTACGGTGGCGCTGGTGATGATCGTGACGGCGCGTTTCGCCAAAGGCTTCGTGATGCGCTGGGGCATTGCAGGCAGCCTTGCCAGAGGCATGGCAGTGCTGCTTCTCGGCGCCGTGCTGCTTGTGTTCGGAGAGTTGTTTCTGCAGCCTTCCCTGGTCAGTTTCGTCGTGCCGATGTTGGATCATCGCGATCGGCATCGTCCTTGCGACGGCGGTCACGGCCAACGGCGCGCTCGCCGCCTTTGGGGACACGGCGGGAACGGCGGTCGCGTTCTATTTTTGCATCCAGAGCATCATCGTCGGCTTTGCCGGAACCTTCTTTGTGATTCTGCTCGGCGGCGACAGTGCCTGGCCGCTCGTGGGCTATGTCTCAGCGACCGCGCTGACGACGCTGGCTGGATTGTGGTGCCTGTGGGAGCCGGCCCGATAGGCAGCGGGCGAACGACTGTCGCTCGACGATCACGAGCGGCCGTCGTCCGAACGATTGCTTGAAATCCGTCCGCACCTCGCCTACCCCTTTCTGCGCGCGAGGGATCGGCCAATTCCTTTGCGAGAGACACCCGCCGCCGACACCCTCGCGTCGAACGGCGATCCTGCAATGCAGCGTCCGCATCAAACGCGACTATGGTTTTGCGGCCGAAGAAGGAGCACGACTTGGCGAACAGATCGATTGACCACGCCTTCACGGCGACCAGCCTCACCTCCGCCGCCAGCGACCCGACCTTTGCCGGTGCCCTATCCTTCATGCGCCGCCGCTTCACCAAGGAGCTCGCCGGCGTCGACGTCGCCGTCTGGGGTATTCCTTTCGATGCCGCGACATCGAACAGGCCGGGCACACGGTTCGGGCCGCAGGCGATCCGGCGCGCTTCGGCGATCTTCGACAATGATGCGCAATATCCCTTCAACCGCGAATTCTTCGCCGACATGTCCGTGATTGATTACGGCGATTGCCTGCTCGACTATGGCAATCATCAGGACACGCCGGCCGCTATCGAACGCCAGGCGAATGTCATCCTCGACAGCGGCGCCTTCCTGCTGACGCTTGGCGGCGATCATTACGTCACTTGGCCGCTGCTGAAAGCCCATGTGGCAAAACACGGGCCGCTGGCGCTCGTGCAGTTCGACGCGCACCAGGATACCTGGTTCGACGAGGAACGGCGCATCGACCATGGCTCTTTCGTAGCGCGGGCCGCCCGAGAGGGCATCATCGACCCCGACCGCTCCATTCAGATCGGCATCCGCACCCATGCGCCGGAGGATTGCGGCGTCAATATTCTCTATGGTCATCAGGTCGAGGAGATGAGCGCCAGCGATATCGCCTCGGCGATCATCTCCCAGACGCGCGGGGCGCCGGCCTATCTCACCTTCGATATCGATTGCCTCGATCCGGCCTTTGCGCCGGGCACCGGCACGCCGGTTTCAGGCGGGCCGTCGAGCGCCAAGATCCTCTCGGTGCTGCAGCGTCTGCACCAGCTCGATATCCGCGGCGCCGACGTCGTCGAGGTTTCGCCGCCCTACGATCATGCCGATATCACCGCCATTGCGGGGGCAACGGTCGCAATGTATATGCTGGGGCTTCATGCGGAGCGACGCGCCATCGCCGTGTTACAAGGCTAAGCTATTATCCTCAATCTGAATCCGGAAACCTTCAGAACCCATTGAAAGCGCAGGTTTAACATGGCACCGAAAATCTTCATCGACGGCGAACACGGCACGACGGGTCTGCAGATCCGCACGCGTATGGCCGGCCGCCGCGATGTCGAGCTTCTGTCCATACGCGAAGCAGAGCGGCGCAACGCCGCCATGCGCGAGGACATGCTGAACAGCGCCGATATAGCCATTCTCTGCCTGCCAGACGATGCGTCGAAGGAAGCGGTGCAGATGGTTTCAGCCAATAACAATGTGCGCGTTATAGACACCTCGACTGCCTTCCGCGTCAATCCCGACTGGGCCTATGGCTTTGCCGAAATGGACGGTGCGCAGGCCGACAGGATCAGGGCCGCCCGTTTCGTCGCCAATCCCGGCTGCTATCCCACGGGAGCGATCGGCCTCATCCGGCCGCTGCGGGCCGCCGGCATTCTGCCGGACGGCTATCCGATCACGGTCAACGCGGTCTCCGGCTATACCGGCGGCGGCAAGCAGATGATCGCGCAGATGGAAGACCCGGATCACCCGGATGCGATCACCGCGCCGCATTTCCTCTACGGCCTGCCGCTCACCCATAAACACGTGCCCGAGATGACCGTGCACGGCTTGCTCGATCGCGCACCGATCTTCTCGCCGTCGGTCGGCAAGTTCGCGCAGGGCATGATCGTGCAGGTGCCGCTGCATCTCGACGATCTCGCCGAGGGCACGACGATGGAAAGCATCCATGCCGCACTCGTCGCCCATTATGCCGGCCAGGATATCGTCAGTGTCGTGCCGCTGGCCGAAAGCAAGGCCATGCCCCGCGTCAACGCCGTCGAGCTCGAAGGCAAGGACACGATGAAGCTCTTCGTCTTCGGCACATCAGGTGCATCGCAGGTGAACCTCGTGGCTCTGCTCGACAATCTCGGCAAGGGCGCCTCGGGCGCCGCCGTCCAGAATATGGACCTGATGCTCGCCTCGTAAGGCGCGATCGCCGCTCGAGCTTTGTGTCGATCTCTTCATCATGATCTTTCCTGCGGCCGCTTGCATCGGCGGCCGCAGCATCGCTTTCGCGCTCGATCATCGATGACGATTGGGTTATGAAAACGGACCCTTCCTCGCTACCAATCCCGAATCACGGAGCCGATATCATGACGCTGGATGCGCTTGTCGCTGGCGTAGGCGCATGGTTTGCCACCGCCCTGCCCGATCATGGCATCTATGCGCTGATGGCGTTTGCCTTCGTCGCCGGGCTTGCCCGCGGCTTTTCGGGCTTCGGCGCCGCATTGATCTTCATTCCGCTCGGTGGCGCGATCGTTGGGCCGAAGCTGATCTCGCCGATCCTGCTCGTCATCGACGGCATTGCGGCGCTTGGGATGATCCCTTCCGCCTGGCGCGGCGCCAACCGGCCCGAGGTCTTCGTCATGGCGGCGGGGGCCGCCCTGGGCGTGCCGGCCGGCACGGCGATGCTGGCGCTACTCGACCCGATGCTCTTGCGCTGGAGTATCACGATCATCGCCATCAGCCTGCTTGCGCTGCTGGTATCGGGATGGCGATATCGCGGGGAGGCGTCCGCACCGATCACCAGCGGCATCGGCCTGATCGCCGGACTTTTCAGCGGCGCCGCGCAGCTCGGCGGACCGCCGGTCGTCGCCTACTGGCTTGGCGGCAAAAGCGACTTCACCCGCATCAGGGCGAATGTCGTTATCTATTTCTCGATCTCGTCTGTTTTCAGCGCCATCAGCTATTATGTCGGCGGACTGTTCGTGCCTGCCGTCTTCGCGCTCACCGCCGTTATCCTGCCGAGTTATGCGGTCGGGCTCTACGGCGGCTCGAAACTGTTTGGGCTTGCCGAGGAGCGGACCTTCCGCATCGCCTGCTACATCCTGATCGCCGCCGCCGCGATCATCGGTATGCCGCTGCTCGACAGCGTGCTGCGGTAGATCCACCCCGAGAGGGCCGCTCGCTTCAGTCGCGTTCGGCGATCATCGTCCCGTGCGGATATTCGCCGTAAAAGCCGCGCCAGTTGGCGACGGCGAAACCGAAAACCACAAGCGCACCGGCCTGGTGCAGCAGGCCCCAGTGAAGCGGCACCTGCATCAGCAGCGTGGCGATGCCGATTGCTGCCTGCAGCGTCACCAGCGCGAAAAGCAGGATCGCGCGGCGCGCATGGGTGGTCCAAGGTGCTGCGCGAAGGGCGATCACCATGTTGATCAGCGTCAGTGCGAACAGCGTATAGGCGCCGATGCGATGGATGAACTGCACCGTCTTCGGGTTCTCGAAGGCATTGATCCAGAAGGGCTGCTGGATCAGCAGATCGGAGGGAATGACGGCGCCATCCATCAGCGGCCAGGTATTGTAGGAAAAACCGGCGTCGAGGCCCGCCACCAGCGCGCCAAGATAGATCTGGAATAGCGCGAAAATGGCGATCGCGGCGGCAAAACCGCGCGAGCTTCGTGCCGGCGCCGGATCATCGGAATGTCTGGAGAGACCGCGCATGATCCACATGCAGCCGGCAAAGATCAGGCAGGCCATGACGAGATGCGTTGCGAGCCTGTACTGGCTGACGTCGGTGCGGACGGACAGGCCCGAGGACACCATCCACCAACCGATAAAACCCTGCAGGCCGCCGAGCGCCAGGATGCCGACGAGCGGCCAGCGCAGACGTTTTTCGATCCGCCCCGTCAGCCAGAAATAGATGAGCGGCAGCGCGAAGATCACGCCGATGCCGCGGGCGATCAGCCGGTGCGCCCATTCCCACCAGAAGATGCCTTTGAACTCATCGACGGTCATGGAGTCGTTCAGCTGCTGAAATTCGGGAATACGCTGGTAGAGGCGGAATTCCTCCTCCCATTCGGCAGCCGACAGCGGCGGGATGACGCCGTGGATCGGCTTCCATTCCGTGATCGACAGGCCGGAATTGGTCAGCCGCGTGGCGCCTCCGACGAGCACGAGACAGAAGAGCGCCAAAAGCACGAAACCGAGCCAGAGGCGCAAGGCGCGGCGGTCGCGGTTCTGCTTGCGCACTTCGCTCAGGATCGCCTGTTCCGTGGTCAGGTTTGCGACGGCCATGATGTCTCCTTCCATCCGGCAGTTGATTTGCCCCACCGGCTCATGCAAAACAAGCCCTGAACCTTTGCGGCATGCCGTCGCGCCGGTTCGACCCGTCCATGCCGAGAGATAACCGATGCCCGTCCGCCTCCGCAAATTCATCGGCACGATCCTCATCATCGTGCTCGTGCTCGTCTATGCGCTGGTGGCGAATACGATCGCGGTGGCAACGCTCGGCAACGCGCCGTGGTGGGGACATCTGCTCTACTTCCTGCTCACCGGCCTGCTCTGGGTCTTGCCGGCGATGGTGATCATCAAATGGATGGCCGGTCCCCCGCAGCGCTAAAGCGCGTCGCGATCTTTCAGATTCGCTTGTCGCGCTTTAGGTCTTTGCTTTTACGCATGTCGTTGTCGCAAAACCGCTGCACACTTTTGCGCGACATGCTTTAGGGCCATTAACGGCCGAATAACCGTGATCTGCGGAAAACCTCGCCCATCGCGTGCGGTTAAACCAAATATACGTCTGGCATACCTACGTTCCCGTTCAGCATTCTTGACCGGAGAAAACCGTGCAGACGCAAAAGCTCGATGTCCATGAACAGCCGTCCGACAAGGCGCTGGCCGATACGGCCATTTCGCGCCTGCGCCAGCTGAGCATGAAACTCACCATGGCCGAACTCGACATCGAAGTCTTCGAGACGATGCAGCCGCTAGAAGATGACTGGCGGGCGCTGGAGCGCGACAATCTCCAGTCTCTGCATCAGAGCTACGACTGGTGCGCCGCCTGGGTGAGCGCCTTTCGGCGGCCGCTTGCGATCCTCAAAGCCACTCATGCGGGTCAGACCGCCTTCATTTTGCCGGTCGAGATCGTCAAGTCTCGCGGGCTCACGACGGCGAAATTCATCGCCGCCGATCACAGCAATATCAATACCGGCCTGTTCGCGGAAAGCTTTGCCGAAGCCGGCAAAACCAGCGACCCCCATGAGTTCGCCGGCCAGCTCCAGCATGCACTGAAGGGCCGCGCCGATCTCCTGCTGCTGCAGAACATTCCGCTGCAATGGCGCGGGCGCGAGAGCCCGCTCGCGGGGCTGCCGATGGTGCACAACCAGAATCACGCCTATCAGCTGCCGTTCCTTCCCGCTTTCGAGGACACGCTGAAGCAGCTCAATGCCAAGAACCGGCGCAAGAAATTCCGCGTTCAGTCGAAGCGCTTCGAGGCGGCCGGCGGCTTCGAATACGTCATTCCCGAGACACCAGAAGAACAGCATAGCCTGCTCGATATCTTCTTCCGGCTGAAGAGCGCCCGCTTCGCCAGCCTCGGCCTGCCCGACGTCTTTGCCGACAGGGAAACGCAGGCCTTCCTGCACGGTCTCATCGACAAGCGGGATGACACCAGGCAGTACTTCGGGCTGCAGATGCATATGCTCCGGCTCAAGGGCGAACTTGAGGGTAAGATCGCCGCGATTTCAGGCATTTCGCGCAAGGGTGACCACATCATCTGCCAGTTCGGGGCGATCGATGAAGAGCTCGTGCCGGATACGAGCCCCGGCGAATTTCTCTATTGGCAGACCACCTCGGGATTGCATGGCAAGGGTGTCGCGCTGTTCGATTTCGGCCTCGGCGACCAGACCTACAAGCGTTCCTGGGCGCCGGTCGAGACCGCACACTACGACGTGGTGCTGCCGGTTTCGCCGTTCGGTGTGATCGCCGGCGCCGCACACCGGATCGTCACCCGCGGCAAGGCACACATCAAGGCGCGCCCGAAGCTCTATAAATTCGCCCAAGGCATTCGGGCACGGATCGGCTAACCGTTCAAGCAGCCCGGCCGAGCGTCTGCTCGGCCCCTTCGCCGCCCGACATCAGCACGACGCGCTCGTAGCCTGCAGCCTGGAATTCCGTCATCAGCGCAACGAAGATGGTCTCCTCGACCTCAGGCAGCGAGAGGATGATCTCGATGTCCCGGCTGCGCGTCAGCCGCGAGACACCGGCGACATCGGCCGAACCGCATTCGACCACCACGAGGTCGTAGGCGGCGGCGAGTGCATCGAGCAGCAATGACAGCCGGTCGACACCGCGCATGGCGCGGCGGACGTCGCTCTGGCCTTGAGGGATGAGATGGGCATCGGAAAGGCGGTCGCCGTGGATTGTATCGCCGAAGGCAGCCTCGCCGCAAAGCAGATCGGTGACACCGAGAGCGGCTTGGTCCTCGGCCATCAGTTCTGTGGGGTAGCCGGAACCGGTCATGTCGATCAGGATGACGCGACGGCCGGCGTCGGCGAGCATGCGTGTCAGCGAAACCGTCGCCGCCGAGCCATTGTCACCGGTCGGAGATATCGCGATAGCAAGTGGTGCGCGGCTGCCAGTGAGATAGTCTGCAACTGAGGCGACGGAGAATTCATTCTCGTCCTCGTCCTCTGGCGCCTCCTCAGCGGCCTTCACGTCCTCGATCACATCTTCTTCGTCCGCGACAACGGCAAGCATGCTCGGCTGGACGGGCTTTTTGGCGGCAGCGACGGTCGGAGCGGCCTGCGACACATGCTTCTCCTCGGCGACCGCTTCTGCCTCGATTGTCTCCGGAGCCGCATCTGTCGGGCGAAGTGCCCGGCCGCTGAAGAGTTCGGACAGCATGATGACGATGGCGCTCATGATCAGCGTCGCGACGGCAGCGACGACGACGATCGGCACCATTTTCGGGAAATAGGGATCGACCGGCTCGATAGCCTTGGAAACGATACGGGCGTCCGCCGGGCTCGAATTGCTGTCGGCGCGGGAGGCGGCCTCACGGTAGCGCACCAGATAGGTTTCGAGCAACTGGCGCTGGGCGTTCGCCTCGCGCTCCAGCGCATTCAGACCGACCTCGTCCTCGCCGGCGCGGGCGCTGTTGGCTTGCGCAGTGTCCGACTGGCGCTCCAGTTCGTTTGCCCTCAGATCCGCAACCTTGGATTCATTCTCGATGCTCGCCAGGATCTTCTGCGTCTCCTGGCGGATCTGGGTGCGGATATCGGAGAGCTGAGCGCGCAGGCTTTTCAGCCGCGGATGGTTGTTGAGAAGGCTGGTCTGCAGATCGGAGATCTGCGACTGCAGGCCGGATTCCGTCCCCTTCAGCCGCTGGATCGCCTGTGAGGACATGATGTCCGGCAGCGTGTCGAAGGCCTCGCCCGAGGACAATGCGTTTCGCACCGCCTGCGCCCGCGCCTCGGCATTGGCCTTATCGCCCCGCACGCGGGTCAACTCGGCGGAGATATCGTTCAGTTGCTGGGCCGGAAAAGTGGTCGTGCCGTTCGTCTGCAATAGCCCGTGCGACGTGCGATATTCGGCGACCTTCTTCTCGGCTTCGCTGACCTTCTGGCGCAAGCCCTCGATCTCCGGCTCCAGCCAGCGGGTCGCCTCGGAGTTGGAATCGAGCTTTGCGCCGCTCTGGGTCGAAAGATAGACATTCGCCATGGCATTCGGGATGGCGGCCGCGAGCTTCGGGTCCTTGGAGGTGAAATTGATGCCGATGACGCGCGAACCCGGCACCTGATAGACCTGCAGGCGTTCGACGAACGCGTCGATGACGCGCTCTTCCGGCGGGTTCGCCAGCGGGTTCTTCTTCAGATGCAGCTTCACCAGGATACTGCTCATCGCCGAGCCGCTGGCGGCATCGTCGAATTCCGGCAGGTTATAAAGCTTCAGGTCGTTGATGACCTTCTTGAGGAGATCGGCCGATTGCAGAAGCTGCACCTGGCTGGCGATGTTCAGTTCGTCCATCAGCGGACCGGCGCTGGCGTCGTTGATCTGCTGAGTGCTGGCGAAGGCCGGCGCACGGGGTTCGATGAGGATGCGTGTTTCGCTGCGATATTGCGGCGACATGATCTTGGCGCCGGCAAAGGCGACGCCCGCCCCCACGAGCGTAATCGTCAAAATCCGCAGACGGCGCGCCCAGACCGCACGGACCAACTGGCCAAGGTCTATGTCCACATCCTGATCACGAGCTACGCCGGACATGCTCTTACTCCACAACAAAGGTGCCGTAAGCGTAAACGACCATGGTAACTCAACGGTTAATGACAAGCTCGCCAAGAAACGAGCGATGATCGATGAAGGAAACCGGGAAATTGCAAGCGCCTTTACCGGGCATTAACCCTAACGGATCGATAACGACTGCACCGAGTTCATTTTTGTGAGCACAAGCGGATGTCTGTCGTCCAGCCCAAGATCCTTTTGGCCCTGAGCCTTGCAGCCATGACCGCAGCACTGGGCGGCTGCACGACGTACAAGCCTGCGCCGAAGGCCTTCAACGAGGCGACCATTCAGCCTTATGCGCTGGACAGCGGCGATCGACTGCGCATCACCGTCTTCGACCAGCAGAGTCTGACCAACACTTATACGGTAGATCAGGCCGGCTATGTCGCCTTCCCGCTCATCGGCCAGGTCCCTGCCCGCGGACGAACCCTGCAGCAACTCTCGGGGCAGATCGCCCAAAAACTGCAGCAGGGCTATCTTCGCGATCCAGACGTCACGATCGATGTCGATCGCTACCGTTCGGTCTTCATCATGGGTGAAGTGGGCCAGCCCGGCCAGTATGCCTATGTTCCCGGCATGACAGTGCAGAATGCCATCGCGGTTGCCGGCGGCTTCACCAGCCGCGCCAACCAGCGCATGGTCGATGTCACCCGCAAGATCAATGGACAGGTGCTGACCGGCCGCATCAACATATCAGGGCCGATCATCGCAGGTGACACGATCTACGTTCGCGAACGGCTTTTCTGAGCGATGGCAAGACAGCAGGCGCTCCGCATCCTCCATTGCTTCAGGTCGCCGGTCGGCGGAATTTTCCGCCATGTCCGCGATCTCGTCGAGGAGCACAGCAAGGCCGGCCATGAAATTGGCATCCTCTGCGACAGCTCGACCGGCGGCGAGTACGAGGACAGCCTGTTCGACGATATCCGTCCGTATCTCTCGCTCGGCCTGACACGCGTGCCGATCCGGCGGTCGATCAGCCCGTCCGATATTGCGACGATGTGGGATACATACAAGAAAATCAAAAGTTTGCGGCCGGATGTGCTGCACGGACACGGCGCCAAGGGCGGCGTGCTCGCGCGACTTGCCGGCTCAGCGTTGCGGGTGAACAGGTATCGCGTAGCCCGCCTCTATACCGCGCATGGTGGAAGCCTGCATTATTCGCGCTCCTCGCTCAGCGGACAGTTCGTCCTCAGGATGGAGCGCCTGCAGGAATATTTCACCGATGCGCTGGTCTTCATCTGCGAATATGAGCGCGATACCTATGCGCGCAAGGTCGGCCGACCGCGGACGAAGACGAGGCTGATCTACAACGGTATCAGCGAGCGCGATTTCGAGGCGATCCCGACCCGCTCGGATGCTGTGCATTTCATTTATGTGGGAATGCTGCGGGATCTCAAGGGTCCCGATCTGTTTGTCGATGCCTTCGCCAAGACCGAGCGGCTGCTCGGCAGGCCACTATCGGCGCTGATGATCGGCGACGGGCCGGATCGCGACCGCTACCGCGAGATGATGGTCGAACGCGGCCTTGGCAAACGCATCGGCATGCTGCCGGCAATGCGGGTCCACGAAGCCTTCTCCATGGCGCAGAACCTCGTCGTTCCCTCGCGCGCCGAAGCCATGCCTTATATCGTGCTCGAGGGGCTCGGCGCCGGCAAGACGATTATCGCCAGCCGTGTCGGCGGCATTCCCGAGGTGCTCGGCGCGGACAGCGCGGCGCTGGTCGAGCCCGGCAATTCCGACGATCTCGCCCGCGTCATGGCGGAAACGCTGAGCACGCCCAATTGGCACGCCAGGACGATGCCGAAGCCCGAAGCGGTGAAGGCGGTGTTTTCGTCCGCCGTCATGGCACGCGATGTCCTGAAACTGTACCATGAGCTCGTCAATCCCGTTGCCGACCAAGCAATGCCCGCCGCCTCGTAAATATTTCTTAGGGGCTTTCTGGTATTTCGCTGGGTGACAACGAGCGACTATGCCCCATGAACAAACTGGGCCCCCATGAACAAGCTGGACAAAGGCGATCAATTCGACGTGGAAGCACTGCGCAAGCAGGTCTCCGACATCGAGGTTCGCGGCGACGCGGTTCAGGAGAATTCCTCCGACCCGACCGAAATTAATCCCTATGCCCGCCAGATCGCCGAACAGTTCCGCGACGGAACTCATTCGCCGGCGATCATCATCGGGCAATTGCGGCTGCTGGAATTCCTGGCACTCTTTGCGATCGCCCTGACCATTCACTATTTCTGGCCCGGCGAGGGCAACGATTCCACGCTGGTGCGGGCGGGCATGGCAGTGATCGTTTCGGCCTTGACCGTTATCGGCCTGCAGCTTGCCGACACTTACACCATTCCCGCACTTCGGGCGAAGCTGCGGCTCATGCCGCGCATCGTCGCCGCTTGGACGATCGCGCTTCTCCTGACCGTCGGCCTGTTCGGGCTCATTCGCGGCACCACGTGGGCGATGGTCGACGCCTACATCCCTTGGTTCGTCGCAGGCGCGCTCTTCCTTGCAGCCGAACGCTTTGTCGTCGCCTACGGCATCCGCAACTGGGCGCGCAACGGCATCATGGAACGTCGCGCCGTCATCGTCGGTGGCGGCGAGCCGGCCAAGGACCTGATCCGCGTCCTCGAACAGCAGGCCGACAACGACATCCGCATCTGCGGCATCTTCGACGACCGCGGCGAAAAGCGCTCGCCGATCATGGTCGCCGGTTATCCGAAGCTCGGCACCGTAACCGAACTCGTCGAATTCGTGCGGTTGACGCGCATCGACATGCTGATCATCGCCCTGCCGCTTTCGGCCGAGGCCCGCATCTACGACCTTTTGAGGAAACTCTGGGTTCTGCCGGTCGATATCCGCCTTGCCGCGCATGCCAACCGGCTGCGCTTCCGGCCGCGCGCCTATTCGCATGTCGGCTCGGTGCCGATGCTCGATATTTTCAAGAAGCCGATCCGCGACTGGGATTCCGTAGCCAAGCGCGGCTTCGACATCTTCTTCACGCTCGTCGCACTGGCGCTGCTCTGGCCGATCATGGTCGCGACCGCGATCGCCATCAAGGCGACCTCCGAAGGCCCGGTCTTCTTCATGCAGAAGCGCCACGGCTTCAACAACGAAATCATCAACGTCTACAAGTTTCGGTCGATGTACACCAACATGGCCGACCCCACGGGCAAGGCCGCGGTGACCAAGGGCGATCCGCGCGTCACGCGCGTCGGCCGCTTCATCCGCAAGACCTCGATCGATGAACTACCGCAGCTTTTCAACGTGCTGAGGGGCGATCTCTCGCTCGTCGGCCCGCGTCCGCATGCCGTTCTCGCCCAGGCGCGCGACCGCGCCTTCGGCGATGTCGTCGAGGGCTATTTCGCCCGCCACCGGGTCAAGCCCGGCGTCACCGGCTGGGCACAGATCAACGGCTGGCGCGGCGAAGTGGACAATGACGAGAAGATCAAGTTCCGCACCGCCTACGACCTCTATTACATCGAGAACTGGTCGCTCTGGTTCGATCTCAAGATCCTGTTCCTGACGCCGATCCGGCTGCTCAACACGGAAAACGCCTATTGAGCGCGATCGAGGCGACATATCCCCGTGTCGCCCAACCGCAGCGGATGACGCTGTGCCTGATCGGCTCGGCTTTTGTCGCCTTCGGTGTGTTCCTCTCCGGTTTCGTGATCGACGAGCCGGCGCCCTATGAACTCTGGATGGCCGGGCTGATCGGTCTCTGGTTCATCCTGGGCCTCAGGATTTCGCGCGGCGTGGCGCCACTGCTCGCCCTGCTGTTGACCTTCAATATCGGCGGCATGCTGTCGCTGACGCAGATGAAGGACCTGGCAACGGCGCCGATGTATATCGCGGTGTCGACCTTCCTGGCGCTGACGGCGGTGTTCTACGCGGCAATCATCGAGGACAGCCACAAGCGGCTGCCGCTGATATTCAATGCCTGGACCTTCGCCGCCGTCGCCACCTCCTCGCTCGGCATACTCGGCTATTTCCACGCCTTTCCGGGCGCGGAAATCTTCACGCTCTACGACCGCGCCAAGGGCGCCTTCCAAGACCCCAACGTCTTCGGTCCCTTCCTGGTGCCGCCATCGCTCTATCTCGTCCACGGTATCCTGGCCGGCGACCTGAAGAAATCGCCGCTGAAGGCCGCCGCCCTGCTCGTGCTTGCGCTCGGCATCTTCCTCTCCTTCTCCCGCGCCGCCTGGGGGCTCTTCGCGCTTGGCGTGGCGCTGCTGATCTTCATCATGCTGCTGAAGGAGCGCAGCGGCGCCTTTCGCCTGCGAGTCCTGGTCCTGTCGCTGGCGGCGATCATCATGTTGGTCACCTCGCTGCTGGTGGCACTGCAGATCCCGAAGGTCGCCGAACTGTTTTCGGCGCGCGCGCAACTGGTGCAGCAATATGACGGCGAACATCTCGGCCGCTTCGAGCGCCATCGGATCGGCTTCACTATGATGATGGAGCGCCCGCTCGGCATCGGGCCGCTGGTGTTCGGCACGATGTTTCCCGAGGACGAGCACAATATTTGGCTGAAATCGCTCACTTCTTATGGCTGGCTCGGCTTCGTCAGCTATGTCGGCATGCTTCTCTGGACGCTCGCTCTCGGCTTCCGAAACCTGCTGCTCGACCGGCCGTGGCAGCCCTTCCTGATGATCGCCTGGATCTCGGTTCTCGGCCATGCGACAATCGGCAACGTCATCGATATCGACCACTGGCGCCATGTCTATCTGCTGCTTGGCACGATCTGGGGCTGCGCGGCGCTGGAAGTGCGCCACAAGCGCGAACAAAGACTAAGGGCAGCGTGACGTCTTGCTGTCCAAGTAGGCGTGCGGCTCCGAAACGACACCTTCGCATATGGCTGTCTATTTCGTCGCTCCTGCCGTCAGGCCGGCAATGAACCGTCGCTGGAAAATCAGATAAGTCACGATGAGCGGGAAAATCACGATCACCGCGCCGGCGGTCAGAACCGGCGTGTTGACGGTATAACGCCCTTGGAAAAACAGCATGCCGAGGGGCAGCGTCCGATAGGCGTCGTCGTTGACCAGAATGAACGGGATCAGAAACTCGTTCCAGGTCCATATGAACAAAAACAGCGCCAGTGTCGACATTGCCGGCACCATGAGCGGGATAACGATCTTGCGCAGGATATAGAATCGTCCGGCGCCATCGAGAACCGCCGCTTCGAGAACTTCTTCCGGCAGTTGCTGCATCGCGCTGGCGAGGAAGATCGTTGAGAATGGTATCGACATCGCGATCTGTGGCATAATCAGAGCCGCATAGGTATTGATCAGTCCGAGATACCGCATTTCATAATAGAGCGGGATGATGAAGGCTTCCGCCGGCACCATCATGCCGAGCGTCAGGATAGCGAACAGCGTACGCCGCAGCGGAAATGACAGGTATGCGAAGGCAAAACCGGTCAGCAGGCCTAACAAGACGCTTGCAGCAACGACGGGTATGACAACGATGATCGAATTCCAGAAGTAAATGTTGAAATGTCCGGCATTCCAAGCATCGACGTAATTTTCGAAATGTGGATATGCCGGCAACGCGAATGCACCCTGCAGAACGTCAGCCTTGCTCTTTATTGAGGTTAGAAGCAGGAGCAGGAAGGGGATGATCGTGACGAAAGCAAGAAGCCAGAGGACAATGCGGAGGAATAGCGGACCGGCGGAAATGTTAAATGAACGCCTCATCAAACGGCTCATCAAGCCAATCCTTTATGCTGCGAGCCTACAAATCGGTGAATTGCGTAGTTGATCACGAATGTGAGTATCGCGCCGACAATGGCGATGGCCGCCGCGGCGCCGAACCGATTGAGCTCGAAGCCGAGCTGATACATGTAGATGTTCGGCACGAGCGTAGCGTTGGCGGGTCCGCCCCGGGTCATTGTAAAAATCAGGTCGAAGCTTTTGATCGAGGCTATGACCGTTAAAAGCAAAACCACCCTTATTTCAGGCAATAGAAGCGGCAGCGTTATCCAGAAAAAAGTTTTTCGCGCCGAAGCACCATCGACCTTGGCAGCGTCGAAAAGCGACGGGTCGATGCGTTGGATTCCGGTCAGGAAAATGACCATGCAAAAACCAAAGAAATACCAAGTGGCAACGATCCCGACCGCGGGAAGGACAAAATTGAAATCTCCGAGCCACGGGAGTGCGAAGGCGCCTAGCCCTACTGCTCTGAGAAACTGATTGAACGGGCCGAATGCAGGATTGTAGAGCCACGCCCAGATGATGCCCAACACGGCAGTCGGCATGATATAAGGCAGGAACAAGAACGTGCGCAGAGCGAGCTGTTCGCGTTGCTTCAGATTCCAGACGCAAGCAGCAAGAGCGATACCGAGCACGAGCGGCAGGACACAGTAGAAGATCATAAGCTCGGCATTGTTACGCAAGGCTATATAAAAACGACTGTCAGAAAAGAGATCGGCGTAATTGCCCAAACCAACCCACTTGGGCATGGTCAAGCCGTCCCAGCTGGTCAGGCTCAAACCCAAAGCCGCGAGGATCGGTCCAAAGACAAACGCCGCGTAAAACAGCAATCCAGGCAATAAATAGATAAAATTGGTATGTTGCGAGCTATCAAGTGCGGAGCGTTTCATCCAGTACTCCATAAAACCAAAGCTGTGGTCATCGCGCAGCAAAGCAGACCGCAATGTCCATTTATCTCGATCGACGAGACGCAGGTCACGACCGCAGGGGACGGCCGTGACGTGTACCCGCAATCTTTATTTATTATCCTTCAGGTAGGCCTGATAGTCCTTGTCCATAGTATCGACAAAGGCTTCGGGCGTGATATTGCCGGACAGAAGAAGCGGCGTATTGTCGTCTATTGTCTTCAGCATCGTTGGGCTCGACCAATCGGGGTAATGGCCGAGAGCGTCGTTTGCGTTGAGTGTCTTCCACATTTCGATGCCGGAACTGAGGAGCGGCGTGAGCTTTGGCTTTGCGTCAGCCGCGAGCGAAGTTGCCGGGAGATAGCCAGCATTGGCCCAGGTTTCAGCAGCCTTTTCTGAGACCACATAGTCGATATATGCGCCGGCCAGGTCCTGTGTCGGCTTAGTTTTGGCAAGGCTCGTTATCGCCCAGGCAAGATCCACGCCGCCGACACTCATGGGCTTGGAAATGCCTTTCGGGGCGGGAATGGCCATGAAGCCGATATCCGGATTGTGCTGCATGTCACCGAAATACCAGGTCCCGGAGATGAGAAAAGCGCCCTGCCCGGAAATGAAAAGCTGGACGGCGTCGTCACCCGAGATGCCTTCGAAACCAGGGAAAAAATAACCGCCCTGTGCCCACTGCTGCACGAGTTTGGCGGATTCGATGTTCCCCTTGGTGTTCCAGGAGCCGCCCCGGCCGTAAATCAGGTCGTCAAGCTCGGCGCGATTGCTCGCGTCGATATGCGCTTGGTCGATGGCGCCGATCATGTGCAAAGCCAGATGCTGCTTTGCCGAGCCCATCATGAAGGGCGGAATGCCCTTTTCCTTCAGCTTGTCGAGATCGGCTAGAAGCTCCTCGAAGGTTTGCGGCAGCGCTACTCCCGCATCGCCGAGGATCTTTTTATTGTAGTAGAGGCCAACGATCTCGCCGAGGCCTGATATGCCGTAGGTCTTACCGACCCCAAATTTTCCATCTTCCCAGCGGTCTCGAGCAAGTACGGAATCCGACTGGAGCTTATCCCAGCCATATTGTTTGATGTAGTCGTCGACCGGCAGGAGCAATCCCTCCTTGACCATTGCCCCCATGTCACCAGCACCCTGGTTGACCTTCGTGATGACCGGGCCATCACCTGCCGAAACCGCAAGCTTCAACGTCAACTTCATGTCATCAAAGGTGCGGGCGGTGCGTTTGATCGTGACGCCGGGATGGGCAGCTTCGAACTCCTTGTTCAGCTGCTCTATGACCGCACTCTGGCCTTCATAGGTTTGGTCATCCCACACGGCCAGGTCGTCAGCGCGCGCGGCTGCCGAAAGGCCAAAACTCAAAAGCGCCGCGCCAGCAAGCGCGACAGCTGCTTTCAATCGGTATGCCGGCAGTATGCTGATCGATTTCACAGTTCTTGTCATCTGCTCCACCTTCATCTGGTTTATTCTCCACTCCCCGCTCAGGCCTTGCGCCAAGCACCGGCCGACCGTTTTCTTCCCCCAGAGCTTTGCCTGGCTGGCGAATCTGAGGTAATCGTCAATGCATCCGCTCCTCTCGCGACCCAAAATGACAAAGCGCCACGCTGGAGGTGGCAAAGTGATGGACACCAACTGCTTCATCCGCCCCGCGATTGAAGCGGATATCGACGCCCTTTTCGACATCTGCCTGAAAACCGCGAATGGCGGTCAGGATGCCAGCGCGCTTTATAGCGACCCGCATCTGCCCGGCTACATCTGGTCGGTACCCTACCTCAAATTCGCCAAAGACTTTGCCTTTGTTCTCGTTCAGGATGACCGGCCGGTCGGCTACGTTGTAGGGGTGCCGGACACCGGCGGGTTCGACAAAGACTTGCAAACAAACTGGTGGCCGTTCGTCCGCCAGCAGATTGCGGGACTGGCACCCACCCGTCCACGCGACGCCGACGTGATGGAACGAATTCAAAATCCGCGCAGCGGAACGGCGTGGCTTCAAGACCAGTACCCGGCGCATCTTCACATCAACATCCTTTCCGGACTTCAGGCAAGCGGTTGGGGGCGCAGGATGATCGACACGGAACTTCAAGCGCTTCGGAATCACGGGGTCGGAGCCGTGCATCTCGGGGTCGACCCAAACAACGAACGCGCCAAAGGTTTTTACCGTCACCTTGGCTTTTCCCAATTCGAGCGGGACGGCTCCGTCGCCTTTGCTATGCGGATTGATCAGGGATTGGGTTGAAGCATTTCCTGGTTTCTCCGAGGCACGGAAAGGCCCTATCTCATAAGTATGAGAAGCCTTGATTGGCGAAAATCTCACACGCCCAATGCTGCCTGCCCCGCACAAGGCGAGATCAGTGGACCCGTCTGGATGAACGTCCGCCGGAAGGCGTGGCGCCGCTATCGGCAGTAAAACAGGTTGCTCGGCGGCTCTATCAATCGAGGGCTTCATCATGAGCAAATCCTCGGCAGCTAGGTTCAAGGAGTCGGCGGAACGCGAATAAGGAAATAGCCAGGTGAGCCTCGGCCAGTTCCTCTTCGAGCTATCTTAACGGGCTCACGGCTAACCAGACGATACGTATGGCGCATACTTCTACTCGACCCTCTTTATTTCATCGCGCATTTTCATCGCACGTTAATCCAAAGCCTACAGCTGGCCTCCCATTTGTCAAGGACATAGACAAATTGCCTGCTCCGATGTATTGAATTCCGGGTGGTCGCGATAGTTGTGAAGTCAATATCGCCCCCATTAAGTATGTGCTCCGAACTAATTGGACTAGCTGGCCGGATGGCAATGACATCTTCTGTCGCACAGACTCCGATCGCACGAAAAATTTCAACCAATGCCGTCATCCGAACCGTGTTCGCGAACGGATCGATCTCTCGCGCCGATATTGCCAAGCTAACCGGCTTGTCAAAGCAAACGATTTCCGATGTCGTGCGCGACCTTGAGGATGACGGCTGGCTGAAACCAGTCGGGCAGACTGATGGCCGCCCGGGCCGGAATGCGATCACCTATGAAATCAATGCCAGGGCCGGACTGGCCGTCTCTATAGATCTCGGGAGCACCAAGATTGCTGCGGCTATTTGCGATCTGTTGGGGAACGTGGTTGCTGAAACCAAAGTATCCACCGACCCGCGCGGCGGAATGCATCTCGTCAATCAGTTCAGCGATCTTATCGTGGAACTCGCGTCTGCGGCCGGGACGGGTGCCGACAAACTCCGTCTCGTCGTTCTAGGCAGCCCCGGTGTGCTCGATCCGGCCACTGGGCATATCAACGTAGCGCCAAGCATCCCCGGCATCGACGCAATCAATCTGCGGCAAGTCTTCAGCGACAGAATGGGTATACCCGTGATCGTTGAAAATGACGTCAACCTGGCCGCGCAAGGGGAGAGATGGCGGGGACACGGTATCGAAACCAACAATTTTGCTTTCGTTGCTCTCGGAACGGGCGTCGGCATGGGCATCATCGCCAACGGAACTCTGTTGCGCGGCGCGCGTGGGGCGGCCGGCGAAATCGCCTATCTTCCGATCGGCGGAGATGTTTTTGATCCTGGCGGATTTACGCTTGGAACCTTTGAGAGTGCGGTCGGCAGCGTCGCGATGCTGCGCCGCTACGTCGGTTTCGGCGGGCGCAACGCATCCACCGTGGCGGATCTCTTCGCCGCTTTTAATGCAGGAGAAACAAGCGCCGCGGCTGCCATCGAAGAGACGGCAAGGCTGGTCGCAGTCGCCATTGCTGCAATCGGTGCGGCTCTCGATCCTGAACTGGTGATCACCGGCGGCAGCATCGGCGCAAGACCGGAACTCGTAAACGCCATCCGCGGTTTCCTGCCGCGTTGTACGCCTTATCCGCCGCGCATCGAGATCAGTCGCTTTGGGAACCGGGCCGCCCTGATGGGAGGAATGGGGATCGCGGTCGAACGCATGCATGACGATCTATTTGGTGTAAAATTGAGGGAAGTTTGAAGAGCGCATGCCTTAGAGCCTTTCCTGGTAGCGAAACCGGCCGGCGTGAGAGCGCCGCCACTTGAGAAGCGCAGGAAATGCGCTAGATTTTCCATCATGATAACAGCAACGCAGATACGCGGCGCGCGCGCCATGATCGGAATGAGCATCGAAGAGCTCGCCGCCGCCAGCGGGCTGCCGGTCGAGACCGTGACCGCGCTGGAAAACGGCGAATTTGCCGGCGAGCCGCATGCGCTGTTCGATGTGCGCAGCACGCTCGAGGCGAACGGCATCATCTTCCTGTCGAGCGGCAATCAGGATGAAGGCGGCCCCGGCATCCGGTTGCGCGCACGCACCTCTACCGATGACGGCATCCGGCCGGAAAACCTCAACGCCGCCAATGACGACTGACGGAACCAGTCGGTCGCCCGAGCGTTTTGCTGTCCCATAACATATCGGGGGCAGTCTCTTGAATCGCAGCAATGGTCTCCACGTCATCATCGGCGTTCTTGTCGTCGCGGTCCTCGGCCTTGGCGCCTATACCTTCCACGAGGAAAGCAAGCCGCAGGGCATTGAGATGAGCATCGGTAAGAACGGCGTCTCGATCGAGCAGAACTAAAGGTAGGTTTTTGCAAGGTCGGCGAGTTTGCCGCCATCCTTCACGCCCTGCCTGTAGAGTTGAATGATGACCGCACCGATCCGCTCGGCCTCCGGCGTCGTTTTGACGAGGCCGCGTTCGTCACAGACCTTGTCGAGCACCTGCGAAAGCAGATCGAGATCTTCCGAAAATAGCGGTAAATCATGCGGATGAATTGATGATCGTAACATCACGCCGCATATCCTCCGAGGGCAAACGCATCCACGCTTGCATCGCCGGCCGCCCTCCGCAACCGTCATAAAGCCATTATGCGCGAGGGCCTGAACTTTAGCAACTGCGCAAATTTTAGCGAGATAAAATTGTGGAACAAAATTTTGCCCCGCGCGTTGTAACCGCGTTTTGTGGCAGGAATCAGTGAGTGCAGACGTGAGTGAAAAACGCTTTCCCTTCCCCGTCCGGGTCCTTTCTCCAAACAGCAGCCTGATCGTTTCGACTGTCTGGGAGGCCGTCGAATATTTTAAAAAGGTGGCCGAGCAAGTGTGGGCGCGATTATCGCATTGCCCGCCAGCACTGCCTGGATGCGCTCGACGGACTGCGCAGCCCGCGCGCAGCGCAGGCTTCCTTCGTCACGGCAGCGAAAACGGCAGGATTGCTGGTTTAAGACCGGTTAGCCGTTACGGCCGCCGGCGGCGATGCGCTGGGGATGAATAGAACCTTCCATAATCACCTTGGCGGTAACTTCGATCACCCGCTCCTCGGCGAGGTCGGCGAGCGCGAGGGCGACATCACCCTCCGACCAGCCGGCTTTGACGGCCTCGTCCGACAGAGCCTGAAACGCGTTGGCGAGGCTCTGCCTGCAAGTTAGATTGTGCTTCATATCCGCCATGCGTTCGCACTAGGCTATCTGTGACAGGGGTAATGTTAATTTACACAAGTTCGCGAGAATGCGAAGAGGTTTCAGATATTTTTCAATTCAAAATCGGGTTGATAACGCCAAAACTGGGTATATCCTTAACAAAAGGCAACAAATACCACCTCCCCCAACTGAGGGAGTACCAAAAAGAACTAAAGGATCTATTTGCGATGCACTCTCTAAGCGCATTTCATCGCGTTATTTATTTTAAATGGTCAAGGCGGCCGGAGCCGATGCAGCGGCCCACCGACCACAAGAATGCGGCAAATCCGAATGCGGCCCGTTTTCAACATCTTCTTGACTCCCTGTCAATCAGCTTCGTCATCTTGGATGGGGTGAGCGTCGGGCTCGCTGGAGGATGTCGCGCGCAGTCGGTAGAGCCAATCGGCTGGCGGGCCCTAACCGCCGGGAACGCCTGCGGCGTTAATCACCTTAATACCACAACGACACCACACTCCGGTCAAAGTCCGCCGTACCATTGGCGGCTCACTTCTTCAGGTTTTCAGGAGGTAAAATGTCTATCGAACTAGACGCTACTACCTATGTACACGCCAAGCCGGCGACCGCCCATTCCTATATTTTGCCGGCCGTTGTCGATGTTCTCGAGAACAGTTTCCAGGAGGCAAATGAAACGGCAGTCTTCGACCTCGGTTGCGGCACCGGCGGCGCTGCAGCCGTGCTTGCGGAAAAAGGCTATGACGTCGTCGGTGTCGATCCCTCGAAGGACGGGATCGCGAAAGCGAGAATGGCCCACCCCGATCTTCCGCTGGAAATCGGTTCCGGTTACGAAGATCTATCCAGCCGGTATGGGACCTTCGATGCGGTGATCAGTCTTGAAGTGGTGGAACATGTCTATGATCCCAAGGCTTTCTCGACGACCATTTACGATCTGGTGAAGCCCGGCGGCATCGCGGTCGTATCGACGCCGTTTCACGGCTACTGGAAAAATCTGGCTCTGGCCGTGAGCGGAAAGATGGACGACCATTTTATGCCCCTCAAGGACCATGGCCATATCAAGTTCTGGTCTCCCGAAACGCTCAGCACGCTGCTCGTCGAAACAGGCTTCGAAGGCGTCGACTTCGAATATGTCGGGAGAATTCCACTGCTGGCGAAATCGATGATCGCGATCGCTCAAAAACCGCACTGAAGGCGGTCGAGGGCCACCATTCTTTGCAAGGACGGCGCTACAGCTGGCTTGCAACGTGAACAAATGACATTTTCGTTCGGGATTCTCAGTTCCTGTTTCAGCATTTCCGCCAATGTCTCGTTCCGTTTTCCGCCGCCAGCGGGACGAAGGAAGTGACATTCTGACTGGGATTTCAAGGGGATAAACGGTCGGGGCGACTGGACTTCGAACCTTAGAGTCCTATTGTTCAGATGATGTCTCCGGAGGGCTTTTCAAAATCCAGAAGGTTTTTTGCGCGGCGACTGACCTCAGCTTTTAGAACGGAAATCTTCCGTTGCAACAACGTGATTGAGAGGCAAGCTTCAGCAAATTGCGTGGCGAATTGATCGCGCTCCCGAGTGAGCACCTCATGGTCTAAGGAGAGCCTAGCAATCTTCTCTTTCGGCGTTTCTCCTGTGCGTACGTTCAGCTAACACCCGACGACTGACAACCAGCCGCACTTGGCAGCTTCAATATCAACGACCGACAGATCTTCACCAATCTACGGGGTATTGGGAGTTCGGGGTCGAGAACCGAAATAGCGCCGGCAGCGTGTTTCTGACGGTGAATATTCCATTCTCGGCCCCGACGCGCGACTGATCAGAGACAAGACCTGGTGTGTTGACGAAGTCCCACACCGCGATCAGCAGGACGCGGATGTCTCAGTCAACTGCACTCAGTTTCAACGAAGCGACACCAATCGCAACGTTGACGCCTTCTTCGCCTTCCAGCGACAACGGTTGAAGGGAAACGCTGTCGCGGCTTCCGCCAACCAGAACCTTCGCGCCGCCGCCGAGGCCAAGGCTGGCATCGGCCTCGACACCTCGATAGGTCCCCTGCAAGCCCAAAGTCGGCTTGCCACTAACGCTCGAGACCAGCCAGACCATCCTCCCAGCCTTGACGTCGCCGACGGCGAGGCCGAACTCGTCGATCGAACCCTTGTAAGTCTGCGTCGGGCCCGAGGGCGATGGCGTGAATGTGCACGAGACGGTCTGCTTGGTTTCGATGATCATCCCGACGCCTTTGGAAATATCGCACTCCAGTTTTCCGACCTCGAGCTTTGCAGCGCCTGCTGCGACTGGAATGAGAAATACCGAGCATGCGGCAATCAAGTGTCTGAACATTGTCGTTCCTTTCCCTTTGGTTAGCGCCACCCGTCAGCTCAACGGCCAAAAGATCGCGGTGCTTGAATTCAAAATTGGTCATGTTGGCCGCAGGTGGATTGGGTGTCGGGACAAGGGTCTTCTTGTATTCCTCGACCGTCTTCAGTATCGGCCCAAGGACCCAGTTGTACATCTCGCCGATATTGTGATCCTCCTGCGGATCGGACTCGGTATTGAAGACCTTTGGATAGCCATTCATATGTGCAGCGCTCGCTCGAGCGCCTTTTTGATCGCCGCGATGAGCACGGATCCCGCGAAGGGCTTTCGCAGATACGCGATACACCCCTTCGGCTCTCAGCCGGTCATCTTCGAGCGCCGTGATGAAGATCACCGGCAAGTTCACCCCAGCCTCTTTCAGCCTGCGCTGCAATTCGATACCTGCGATGCCGCCGAGACCGATGTCCAGAACAAGACAGTCGATCGCCACCGCTGGATCGCGAGAAAGGCTTCTGCGGATGCATACTCTACGTTCGCGAACCCGTAAGCGTTGACCAACCGCCCGACGCTTCGACGTATGCTTGCGTCATCATCAACGACAGCGATCGTGCGACGCAGATCGCCCACCTCCAGCCTCCCTCGTGATTGCGGGCTCCTCGGCACAGTAGGCCTGCTAGATCTCGATTCATATTGTCCTAAGGGGAAGGTCGCCCAATCAAGCCCCGATGCGCCCCGAGAACAGATCGACTTGCCATCTGTCGCTTCCAGCACGCGGCTGCGCAACGCTTCTCCGGCAGTGGTTGTTGCGGCGATCCGCTTATCATAGGGATAAAGTATTAGAACCCGTGGCGGCCGATCGAGGAGTGCGGGCCACGTATCGGCAGTGACACCGAAGGAATTCGAAGCAATCCGCAGGAGCGACGCCAGCAAGGACCAGCCCATCGCAATCGACCTTCCCATTGCCCAAGGCCATCGGTCCACCCTCAAAGCTTTGTGACGATAACACCTTCTTGGTGTGGTCTCATCCGTTGCAAACACCACTATTGATTGCTTTAGGATCCCAACGATTCCCCAAAGTGCAATATCGGAGGGCGATCACATTCGCTAGAGTTGGGCGGCGCCGGGTCGGAGTGCAATTCGCTGGGCGCTCTCTCACTTGAGGGTACACCCAATGCTCACTATCCGCCACCTCATCAAGTCGGCACGCGATCTGATTCCGGTTGTCATCGCAGCACTTTTGCTCACCGCGTCCGCGTATGCACAAAGCGATCCTCTGCCCTCCTGGAACGACACCGGTCCGAAACAGGCGATAGTCTCCTTCGTCGAGAGAGTGTCCAAACAGGGCTCGACCGATTTCGTCCCGGAGCCCGAACGGATTGCAGTATTCGACAATGATGGGACCCTTTGGGTCGAGCATCCCATGTACACCCAACTTGCCTTCGCCTTGGACCGCGTGAAGACGCTCGCGCCGCAGCATCCTGAATGGAAAAACGTCCAGCCATTCAAGGCGGTGCTCGACGGCGACATGAAAACCCTTGCCGCATCGGGCGAAGGCCTTCTGGAACTCATCATGGTCACCCATGCGGGAATGACGACTGAGGATTTCCAGAAGGTCGTGACCGACTGGCTTTCCACGGCACGCGACCCTCGATTCAAGCGACCCTACACCGAGCTCGTCTACCAGCCGATGGTCGAACTGCTGTCCTACCTGCGCGCCAACGGCTTCAAGACCTACATCGTGTCGGGTGGCGGCGTAGAGTTCATGCGGCCATGGACGGAGAAGGTCTACGGCGTCCCGCCAGAGCAGGTTGTCGGCTCCTCAATCAAGACCGAGTTCAAGATGCAGGACGACACGCCGACCCTGTTCCGTCTGCCGGAAGTCAACTTCATCGACGACAAGGCAGGCAAGCCTGTCGGGATCAACCAGGAGATCGGCCGCCGCCCCATCGCAGCGTTCGGCAATTCCGACGGCGATCTCGAAATGCTCCAATGGACGACGATGGCGGGTGCGCCGGCGCGCCTCGGGATGCTTGTTCATCACACCGATGCGGAGCGCGAATACGCCTATGACCGTAAGACCGATTTCGGACGCCTCGACAAGGCGCTGGACGCGGCCGCGATCACCGGCTGGACCGTCGTCGACATGAAGAACGACTGGAAGCAGATCTTCAAGAACTAGGACTGTGTGCGCCTCGGCTGGGCGGCGTGCCTAACGCTTGTGACATCAGACTTCAACAACGTGCATTAAGGTGACGGGCTTCCTGCCCGTTCAAACTGGGAGGATATTCGCCATGAAAGTCGACCGTCTCACCACGCTCATCTTCGCCGGAAGTTTCGCCCTGGCCTCCACTGGCTTTGCGCAGGACGCCCCGAAGAAGCCGCACGTACCGCTCGAAAAGGCAATTGGCCAAGTCACGCCAACGGGTCCGGTGCCGTCATTGGCAGTGATCAATTCGGCTGGCGCCAAAATCGAAAACGGAAAGCTCATTCTGACTGGCGTCTCGGCCAATTCGATCGTCTTCGCCGACCGGCCGGTGCGAGCTGCCGGGCATGTGACGACTGAACAGTTCATTATGCAATGGGACGACGGCAAGGACAATTTCGCCGTCGATCCTCCGAACGCAACAGTGTCGGTGCTGGGCGGTGAAGGATCGGATGTCAGTGACGCCGTCGTCACGCTGAAGACTCCGAAACTCGACGGCACGACACTGACATTCGATATCGCCATTCTGGAGGGAAGCCTAAGCGGTGCGACCGGACCCGCGGCCCTCTTCATCGATCACTTCGGTGGAAGTTTCGGCGGAGGGGGGGGCGGTGGCTTCCATGGCGGCGGCTTTGGCGGCGGCAGCTTCGGCGGCGGCGGTTTCCGCGGCGGAGACTTCGCGGGAGGTGATTTCCGCGGCGGCTTCCATGGAGACGACGTGCATATCGGCGACACGAACATCAACCGTGTCGGAGGTACCTACTGGCATGCGCCCGTCTACCACGGGGCCTGGTATCGCGGCGCTCCCGTCGCGGCGGGCGTGGTCGCCGGTGCTGCCATTGGAGCCGCTGCAGCGCGGCCCTACTACAATTCCTACTACAACGGTCCGCAGTGCGGCTACTATCCCTACCCGCCTTGCTATTGATCTGAGCAAGGGACACGTCACCTTCGTGGCGTGTCCCTCCGAGCAGGAGCACAGGCAAGACTGAAGCCGACGAGCCACAGCTTCAGGCATTCTGCCGCGCCCTGCCGGGCTATTGATCCGACCTCAACCCCATCGAGATGGTATACTCCAAGCTCAAGACCTTACTGCGAAAACGTGCCGCACGAAGCTTCGATACAATAACAAAGCCCTGGGTGAGATTGTCGGCATCTTCTCCGTCGAGGAATGCCTGAATTTCTTCACAGCAGGTTATGAGGCGGAATAAGTGAGACACGCTTTAGATTAGTGAAGGCCAGAGGGCCTTGAGCAATTCGGCCGTCAGCGCAACGGACGGTCGTCGTGCTCACCTTGCGACAGCCGGATGTCCTGCAGGAATCGGACGAGCGAGCCCGCCAGGAAGCAGAGTGCCGCAACAAATAGTACGGCGGCGCCTGGTTCGTGACGGTATCCCAAAAAGGCTACGACGAAGCCGAATAGGAGTAGGAGCGTCACGCCTATCCCTGACAGGACAGCCAGGTGCAATGCACTGTTCAATAGGCGCTCACGCCGCCTCAGCTCCCCGATTCCCTTCTTCAGCGGGGCTCGGGCGACGTCACTCTCGTGGATCTCACGGAGGTTTCTGATCCGCTCGGTGACGCCGGAAATCCGATTGACCAAAACCGCCACCATCGCCGCGACGCCATTGAGCATGAACGCCGGCGCGACCGCGTGATTGATCATTGTTGAAAGCTGATCAGCTTCCACTGACATACGGGCACCTTCGATCCTTTCGGCACGAACGGACGACCGCGGCGCCGGCGAGGCGCTACGGAATGACATTGACTGCACGCGCGGCCACGAGCACGAGCGTCAGCAATGAAATGGCACTTTCGAGCATCATCAGCCCCTTCGCACGTCGGGCGAGTGGCAGCACGTCGGTGGGACTGAACGCGGTCGCTGTGTTGAACGCAAGGGAAAGATAATCGATGTAGAGCGGCCGCCAGTCTGGCGCCGCTAGTTCGGGAGCCGACGCCTGGGGAAACAGCCAGTCGGGTTGTCCCGCCATGCCACGCGCGATGCGCGAGGGGCCATCCGCGTCGATCTGCCAATAGAGCAGCGAAAAGGTGAGAACGTTAGTGATCCAGATGGTAAATGACGACGTCAACAGCGACACTGATCGCGTCTCGGGCGGATGCACGGTGATGATCCCGACCATATCTCCGAGTTCCGCCGCCGTATTGCCTGCGTAGATACTGGCAAGTAGCATGATGGCGACATGCTCGATGCGCAGCCACATGGCCTTGTCGGTCGACACCGTCACCATGATCATTGGAACGATAGCTGCTACTAGGACCGCGTATGAAACCCATCGCGGCATGGCATAGACGTGGTGCGGCAGCAGCTCCAAAAGGGCGAACACCGCTAGGATCGCCATCACCGGAGGCCAGCGTGCTTCGTCACGACCTGCTTGGATGACATCGCTCATCGTCCCGCCCTTCGTCGGATATCGGATTTTGTCTTGAGAGGCGGCCTTTCCGGCCGCCCCTCCGTATCGCACGCCAGGTGGCGGTCAGTCGGTGCCGCCAGAGGTCTTCATCTCCTTTACCTGCTGCATAACTTGCTCCAGATTGTAGCTTGCAGGGTTCTGCAGTGGCGGGAAGTCGATGTAGCTCTCGAGGTGTTTCAGCCACAACTGCTGGCCGATGGGCAGGATATTCCAGTCATAGACGTAGGCGGTGGACGGTGATGCAATGGCGCCGCCCATGCCGAAGAGTGTCTTGATCTGTGTTCCGACCGAGGTCTCGAACGGATCGCGCTTGATGTTGACGACCTGCGTCCACGAGTACGGCTGCACTCCGTGAATGAAGCCCGCCGGATCGTCGGACACCATTGCGAAGTACATCTTCCAGTTCTTGTAACGGACCGCCGACGGGTCCTTGCCGGAATAGTACAAGAAAGTGTCGCGCTTGGATGGCGCCTTGCCTTCCAGGAAGTCGCGCTGATCCATCCCGTCAAGCGTGGTCTTGACGATCCCGGGATACTTACCCGCCTCGATCTCTTTCTTCAGCCCATCACCCTTGGGTCCACCAGCGATGTCGACCAATGTCGGCATCCAGTCGAGCGAGGCGAAGATGTCGTTCTTGACCGTGCCGGGCTCGATGTGCCCGGGCCAGCGAACGACCAGCGGTGCACGCATGCCGCCCTCCCAGGTGCTCAGCTTGCCGCCCTTGAACGGGGTGGTGCCGCCATCGGGAAAGGTGATCGTCTCGGCGCCGTTGTCGGTGGTGAAGACAACGATGGTGTTGTCGAGCTGGCCCATCTCCTCGAGCTTCTTGAGGACGTAGCCGATGTTATCGTCCATCTGCTTCATGCCGGCTTCGTTGACGCCCCAGTCCTTGCCGCCGGGCTCGCCCACCATGGCCTGGTACTTGTCCGGCAGCACGGTGGTGATGTGCATGCGCGCCGGGTTGTACCAGACAAAGAACGGCTTGTTGGTCTTCTTGGGATCGTTGCGGTCGAGGAAGTCGATGACCTTGGCCGAGATCTCCTCGTCAATGCCCTTCGAGCGATCCAGCGTCAGCGGACCTTCGTCGGTGCAGCTCTGGTTGGCTGGGGATCCGTCGGACGACTTGCACGACAGCATCGGACGCGGCGGCGTCAGGCAGGTCGTGGTCTTCGGGTCCACGGCTGCGGGATTCTCCGCAAGTCCGGGGATCGGCGTGTTCTTGCAAGCTGGCGCGATCCCCTGCTCGGCCGCCGTCTTGTTAATGTCGGGGAAGCTCACCCCTTGCATGGCGTCGAGGTGGTAGAGGTAGCCCCAATATTCCTGGAAGCCGTGCGCCGTCGGCAGGGATTCGGTGGTATCTCCGAGATGGTTCTTGCCGAACTCGCCTGTCGTGTAGCCGAGATCGTACAGGAACTTGGCGAGGTGAGGCGTGCCGGCCCGCAGGTAGGACGGGCTTCCGGGAATTTCCGGCAAAACCATGCCGACGCGCACCGGCTGCATGCCGGTGATAAAGGCAGTGCGCCCTGCCGTGCAACTCTGCTCGGCGTAGTAAGTCATGAACTTCGCGCCTTCGTGGCCGATGCGATCGATGTTGGGCGTTTCCCCGACCATCAGGCCCTCATGATAGATGCTCGGCTGCATCCAGCCGATGTCGTCACCCATGATGAACAGGATGTTGGGCTTGCTGTTCTCCTGCGCATGTATTGCCGCCGTGCTCGCCAACAGGCTGCCGGCGACCGCCATTGCTGCTGTTATGAACTTTGTAGTCCGTCTCATTTCGAATGCCTCCCTCAGGGGGTCGCCACATGGACGACCAAGGTTGGTTGAAAGACGAGTCGAAGCAAAAGAGGGTTTGTCGGCGACGTCCAATTGCCGACTGGCAAATCGGACAGATCATTTCGGTAGAGACGCGGCTCTCGACCCGCGTGCGCGGTCACCCTCGATTTGCCGAAGAGGGCATGTCCACTCTTCCATCCATTTTCTACATTGTATTAGCGTAAGCAGATATTGCCCTTTGGGGAATCCCCGTGAGGGATTGCGAATTCCACCGGAGCCGTCGCGAACACCCTCCCTAAAGGACAATAGGCACGATCAGAAACCGCATGTCATAAAGATACTCACACGGACATTCAGGTGGGCATGGCCATGAGCGCAGCAGATGCATACGATCCCGCATTTGACGGGCTGGCCTGGGTGCCTGCACGGACGTTCACCATGGGATCGAACAGGCACTATCCGGAGGAAGCGCCTGCGCATCCGGTCAAGGTCGACGGCTTCTGGATCGACGCGACGCCAGTCACAAACCGCCAGTTTGCCGCCTTCGTCAAAGCCACCGGACATGTCACCGTCGCGGAAATGACGCCAAAAGCTGCCGACTACCCAGGGGCACTTCCCGGAATGCTGCGGGCCGGCTCGCTCGTGTTCACCCAACCAAAGGCGGTCATCGGCTCCGACATAACACAATGGTGGTCGTTCAAGTTCGGCGCAGACTGGCGACACCCCTACGGTGGTCGCAGTGACATTCGTGGGAAGCTCGACCATCCCGTCGTTCATGTGGCCTACCGCGACGCGCTGGCTTACGCCCATTGGGCTGGCAAGGATCTACCAACCGAAGCTGAGTGGGAGCTGGCAGCGCGTGGCGGGATTGACGATGCCGAATTCGCCTGGGGCGACGAATTCAACCCAGATGGCAAGCTTATGGCCAATACGTGGCAGGGAACGTTTCCCACAATGAGCACGAAGCGGCCCGGCGCCGACAGGACATCGCGGGTTGGGTCTTTCCCCGCGAACGGGTACGGTCTTTACGACATGATCGGCAACGTCTGGGAGTGGACGTCAGACTACTGGTCAACCCGCCATCCTCAACCCGCGACCAAATCGTGTTGCATTCGTCAAAACCCTCGTGGTGGTGACCGAGAAGCAAGCCTTGATCCCCGCGAACCGAATGTTCGAATCCCAAGACGGGTGCTGAAAGGCGGGTCACATCTCTGCGCGCCGAACTACTGCCGTCGCTACCGTCCAGCCGCCCGTCATGCGGAACCGGAGGACACCTCCACCAGTCACGTTGGCTTCAGATGCGTCAAGCGAACCGAAATTTGAACCTTCCACGACCTCTCCAGTCGATGGCCGAAGCACCTTTGCCACCCATCGATTCCCACAGCGCCCGGAAGTGCGTCGCGGCGGCCACCTGAGCAGCATCGAGAACACCTCTCGCCGCCAATGTCGTGATCGCGCTTTTGCGGATGTTCAGTTAGCGGTGTCCCGCTCACATCTTGACCAAGATGCCTTATGCACGTTGGGGACTGCGGCTATTACGGGGACGCAACTATGCGCCATTAACAGGCATGAGGTCTTTGCTCAAGCTCAAGCACATTTCCCTCTGGATCGCGTGCATAAGCGATCAGATAGGGCATCTCTGGCGTCCCGTAATTTGTCCGATCTGCGCCCCTCCAGCTTGGATGATGTTTGAAAGTGTGTCGCTAATATCTTCCATCTGGAATGCTGAGTGTCCGAAGCCGGGCTCGTTGACCCTTGGCCGGGCACGATGATGTGTGACCGTATGTTCGTGAATTCCAGAAAAGGCCGTTCCAGTTCCGGGAATTTAAGCCAGATTGTACGAATCTCACAATTTGAAAGCCCATTCCCTCGCGAGACCTTTTCACCAGACAACGTCTTCGGTTCGCGAAGAACATCGCATTTCATGACCTTCACGTAGAACGCGGCGAGCGCTTCCGCATCGCGGGCAACCAAGTTGATGTGAGCAAGTCTCATGACGTTCGGCATCTCGTCTCTGAGGCAACCATATCAGATTCCTTGAGGGCCACGAAAGAAGTCTGCTTCGGGCCGATAGCCGCCTACCGGTTTTGGCAGGAACGCGCCAACTCCGGTCACTGGCAGCGGCGCACATTTGCCTAAGATTGAATACTTCTCGAACGTCCAGACGGGTAATACCTCTTCCCTTCAGAGCCGCACAATTCAAATCCAGTGCTAGCGTGCTGCAGCACAATTAACAGCCGCAAATTGACTTGACAGTCGGTTCATTCAGGTGCCGAGTCTTTCTGGTGCATTTCGTGCACCGCACAACAAGGGAGGAAGCCATGGAAGACATTAGTCGTCGGTCTGCACTGGCACTTGGTCTCGCGGCCACCGCCGCGACGCCTCTGTTGGGGCTCGCAACGCCCGCAAGGGCGAAGGACTATGGTCCAACTGAAGGGAAGGAAATTGCCCCTGGCGTTCGAGTTGTAGACGTGGGCACCTGGCAGTCAGATGATATGACCGGAGTCAAGAGCATCAACGTGGTCGACGTAGTATTTCAGCCTGGCGCTAAAGACATAGAATCAGTCATGGACCAGGATATGATTTGCCATATCACTGCGGGTGAGTTCACGATAAAGAAGGCAGACAGGGAATTCAACATCAAAGAAGGCGAATACTACACATGCGGCAAGGGTAAGACGGACCACGCCACGAACATAAGCAATGTAGTGGGTGTTCATCGAGTCGCTATTTTAATGCCTGCCTAAGCGTAGGATTGCCTGCGTGCTCGTTCGCGCTGATTGACATCAAGGGCCGCATTCCACCTCTTGCGGTCCTTCTGGTGCACCTCGATGCGGAATCGCTTCGAGCCATTTCGCGAACTTGACCAAGGTCCCGAGTGCGCCACATCCGGACCTTTGCCCCCGAGGCGTGGAACGTCTCGTCTCGATCCCCAAGGGGATACTCTCAAAACTCACTCAGGTTTGAGTCCATCGTAAGCGCTGTTTTCAGGCCACGGCTTTGAGTTCATGCTTTGCGGTGTAGACCCAAGGCAGCAGGTCGTCGATCTGGCTATTTGGATGCCCGTTGACGATCCTGGTGAGGACGTCTGAGAGATAGGTCAGTGGCTCGACATCGTTGAGCTTGGCAGTCTCGATGAGCGAGGCGATGGTCGCCCAGTGTTCGGCCCTGGCGTCGGACCCGGCAAATAGCGCATTCTTGCGATTGAGGGCAATCAGCCTGATGGATCGTTCGACGGTGTTGGAGTCGATCTCGATCCGGCCATCGTCGATGAAGCGGGTCAAGCCGTCCCAGCGTGACAAGGCATAACGGATGGCTTCGGCGAGCTTTGTCTTTTGGCTGATGTAGCCGAGTTGTTCGCGCAGCCAGGGAGCGAGGCTGTCGGTGGTCGAACGATTTTTTCCTGACGGGCGACACGACGCTCCTCGTGGGTCCGGCCACGTATCTCGTCTTCGATCTTGTAAAGTTTGGCGATGCGTTCGAGCGCCTCGCTGGCGATGGGCGCGGGACCGGCGGCAGCCAGCTCATAGAAGCGGCGACGGACATGGGACCAGCAGAAGGCCAGCGACACGGTGTTCTTTGCCGCGAGCGGGCGATATCCACTGTAGCCGTCTACTTGCAGGATACCGGCGAAGCCATCGAGATGGACCATAGGCCGTTCACCTTTGTGGTCCGGCGCATAGACATAGGCGACGCCTGGTGGGTCATTGCCCTGCCATGGCCTGTCATCACGCGCATAGGCCCAAAGTTGCCCGGTCTTGGTTTTGCCACGTCCCGGATCGAGCACCGGGGCTGTCGTCTCGTCGGCGAAGAGCTTGGACGACGACTTCAAATGATCAAGCAGCCGCTGATGGACTGGGCGCAGATGCCAGGCAGACGGCCGACCCAGTCGGCGAGCGTCGAACGATCAAGATCAATGCCCTGGCGCTTGTAGATTTGCGCCTGGCGGTACAGCGGCAGGTGATCGGCATATTTAGAGACCAGAACCTGGGCGACAGTTGCCTCTGTCGGAATCCCGCCCTCGATCAGCCTTGCCGGGGCCGGAGCCTGGACAACGACCTCCTCGCAGGCCCGGCAAGCATACTTTGGGCGGCGCACCACCAGCACGCGGAATTGGGCGGGCACAATGTCCAGCTTCTCGCTGACATCTTCGCCGATCCGATGCAGGTTATTGCGGCAGCAAGGACAGGCATGGTCATCGATATCGACCACGACCTCGATGCGCGGCAGGTGCGCTGGTAGCGAGCCCCGGTTCGTGCGCCGCTTGGCAACTTGCGACTGGCGAGGAGCCGTGGCAGCCTTTTCCTTCTCTTCCAGTCCGTCGGCTTCGACCTGCTCGGCTTCTTCAAGCCCAAGCAGAAGCTGATCCTCGGGAAGCGTCTCTGCCCGGCGACCGAACCGGTGGCGCTGCAATTCCTTGATGATCTGACGCAGCCGGGCATTCTCCGCCTCGCGCGAAAGCACCATCGCTTTCAGCGCGTTCAGGTCATCCGGAAGCTCGTCCGCCGTTATCGTCATGGATCGAGAACAGCATATTTTACCGCTCGGATCGAGAGGCTGGATGTTGCTGATTCAATTGGTCGCGGCCGTCATCCAGCCTTTACCGGCGTGCGCGTTTCGCTCGGCGTATGCACGCGTTTCCAGTCCAATCCCTCGAACAAAGCCGAGAACTGTGCGGCCGTCAGATGCATCGCACCGTCCTGCATCCGGGGCCAATGGAACTCGCCATCCTCAAGCCGCTTGGCGACCAGGCACACGCCGCTACCGTCCCAGAAGATCAGCTTGATCCGGTCCGTTCGTTTGGCACGGAACACGTAGATCGTGCCAGAGAACGGGTCGGCACCCATCTCCGCCTTCACCAGTGCTGCCAATCCTTCAGCACCTTTGCGGAAGTCGACGGGGTTGGTGGCGATCATCACCTTTACCGCACCGGACGGACCGATCACGACTGAGCCTTCAAGGCCTGGATCACGGCAGCAATGGTCGCGCTGTCCGTGCCAGATGCGATCCTGACGATCGCGCCGCCAACCTCCAGCTCGATTGCCGCAATTGGAAGTGCGCTCCTCGTTATCGTCTTTCGCCGTGTCGGGGGTGGCTCTGCCGGACGATCAATTACCGCTGGCACAAACATGGACGGCGAGTCTTGCTTCGCCTGACTTCGCACCTGCCGACGCCAGGTAAACAATTGTCCGGGCGACAACCCATGCCGACGCGCAACAGCACTGACCGACATCTCGCCGCTTTAGCTCTCGGCGACAATGCGGTCCTTCTCCTCGTCGCTCCAGTCGCGGCGACGGCCTGTTCCCGTGAAAACCTCAAACCGTTGCCATGGCACATCTTCAGTGGTGCCATGCGTAAATCCTGTAATCGTCATATGTCGAAGCCTCGTTCGGCAACAACATCAACAATCACACGCTGATCCGGAAGGTGGGGTCAAGGCACCGCTTACGATGTTCATCATCGCGGGAATCGTGTGCGGGTTCGTCGCATCTGGCGGATTGGCGCGGGAGAAGTACGGACTCTCAACGAGGGTGGGGCGAAGCTTCGGTGTGGGCATGTCGCGGAGAATGCCATAGCTGGGCCGAATCGTCACTAGGGTGCCGTGGCTGTCATGGCCCCAGAATGGCGCCAATTTTTGCAACTTGCCTCTTTCGAGGCTTTACTTTTTTCCGGAACGACTAGGGTTTTCAAGGATTTAAATGGTCGGGGCGACTGGACTCGAACCAGCGACCCCTTGACCCCCAGTCAAGTGCGCTACCGGGCTGCGCTACGCCCCGACCTGCCGAAACGGCTTGCTTCGTTTAGTTTTTCAGCGCGTGCAATGCAAGCGGAAAAACCTTGCCTCCAACAAAAAGGGAGCGGTTTGCCCGAATGGTCAGATCGCGGCGAGCTTCAGCCGGCCTTCGATGGTCTGGTGGGGCTGCCATGTCTGGTAGTTGGCGATCGAAAAATGCGGTGTTTCGAACGGCGTGGCGTGGGTTTCGGTGATGACGGTAACGCCGGCGCCGGCGGCTTCGCCGGCGAGAATGCCGGCGACGGCATCTTCGAAGACCAGGCATTTTTTCGGATCGACGCCGAGGCGGCTTGCGCCGAGCAGATAACCTTCGGGGCTGGGCTTGCCTGATTTGACCTCTTGGCCGCTGACGATGACCCTCGGCATCGGGATGCCGGCGGCGGCCATGCGGCGCTTGGCGAGCTCGATCGGCGCCGAAGTGACGATTGCCCACCGGCCCTCAGCGATGGCGGAGAGGAAGCGGACGGCGCCGGGGATCTCAACGATGCCGGAGACATCCTCCATCTCCTCGGCGAGCAGCAGATCCGCCTCATGGGCCGGATCGACGCCGGGCAGGCCGAGCCCGCGGATAACGTCGGAGGCGCGGATGCCATGGATCGTCTTCAGGAAGACCTCCGGCTCGAAGCCGTGGCGTCTTGCCCATTCGCTCCAGACGCGTTCGACGACGGCAATGGAATTCAGCAGCGTTCCGTCCATGTCGAAAAGGAAAGCGTCGTAGGACCTATCGAGGATGTCATGGAGAGCGGGCACGGGTGTTTCCTTCCAGCATGAGGGCCGGGCAGCCCCTGCGCAGGCGAGTAGCGTAGAGGTGCGGCGGCGTCAACGTCAGTCGTTGACGTCGGGGTGCGTGACGTTTCTGACGTCGGCAAGACCGCGGGCAGCATCGCGGCTGCCGGTCGCGGCAGCGGCTTCGAAGATGCGGGTCGCATCATCGTACATTTTGAGATTGAGGTAGCAATAGCCGCGCAGAACCATCAGGTCGATGCGTTCCTGCTGCAGCTGCGCGCGCTGATCGAGATAGATGAGGGTTTCGCGATAACGCCCAGCGTCGAAGGCCAAAAGCGCACGGTCGGCGAGGATCGCCACCTGAAGCTCGGCGGCGCGCTGGCGGTTCTGCGGCGCCTTGGTGGCCGCGACGGCGGCATTGCCGGAGAGGCCGGCGCGCAGATAAGCAAGGCTTTGGCCGTAGGCTGCGTCTTCGCGGACCTTGCGGGTCGGGCTCTGCAATGCGGCCTCGAAGGCCGAGATCGCCTCCATCGGCCGGTTGATATCCATCAGGCACCAGCCGCGCGACAGCGCCTCGGCCGGCTTAAGCTGCCCCGCATCGATTGTCGTCGAGCAGCCGCGCGTCTGGCGCGGGCCGCGCGGAACGGTCACCGTCTCCATCGCCGGGCTCGCGGCGCGAACGACCACTTGCGACCCCGGCTGCAGGATAACGCGGCGCTCGGCCGGAAGCGGCTCTGTCGGGGGATTTTGCGTCGGCTGAGCCGATGGTTGCCGTGCGGCAAGCGTACCCTTCTCCGGCGGCGGCGTAACGGCATTCGGTATCAGGGAGGACGTGTCTTCAAGATTGGTGATTCGGCTCGACCGGCCGGCCCAGGCGCGCTGGAGGTCGAGCACGCCCTTGCGGTCGCTCAGTTGCTCGCGGGTGACGACAAGGCCATAGGCGGACGGTTCGTCATCAGGTTTCCAGGCAAGCGCCGTCTCGAACCAGCGCGTGGCGGTCTGGAACTGGTTGAGGGAACGGGCATACCAGCCGAACTGCTGCGCCGTCGGCACGTATTTGCGGGCGATGACCTCGGCGGCAATACGGTGCAGCACGTCTTCGGCCAAATCGGCCGGCGGCTGCAATGCCATCAGGTTGGCGGTCGCGGCGAGATAGGTTGAAGTCGCATCCACGGAATCGGCGCGCCAGCGGAACATCACCTCCTCGGCTTCCTCAGGCGCCTTGCGGGCGATTAGCGCCAGCGCCAGCCCCTGCGAAGCGGCCGCCGAATCTTGCTTGGCTCGGGCAGCGCGGAACCATTTCTCGGCATCGGCATCGTTGTTGCGGCGAAGCTGATACCAGCCGAGCAGCAACGCGTCGGAGGCGAGCCCCTCAGTCTCGGCGAGTTTTTCGAGACGGGCGATGTAGTCGGGTGCGATAACAAGCTTCGGATCGTCATTGCCCTCGGCCATGAAGCGTCGGGTGAGATTGTCGCGGATCGCATCGAATTCCTTGCTGCCGTCGGCAGCAGGCCTCTCCAGCGTGAGAAGTGCCTGCATCGGCTGGTAGGCAAGCAGCGTCGAGGCTTTTTCGACCGTCGCCTGCCGCTCGGCGGGATTGGTGCAGTTCTTCAGGATATAAGCGTAGGCATCCTGGCCGCGCTGCGCCCTCTCCGTCCGGATGAAGGCTTCGGCGACACGCCAGAGAATATCGACCTCGCTACAGGTGAGCAGGCTCGGTGTTGCGGCAGCGATATCGACGACCGTCGCATATTGCTTGAGGTCCGACGCATTGACGAGACGGGCACGGGCCTCGGCGACGTCGAGCCGGTCGAGCAGATCGGCCGGCGGCTGCCATCCGGCATCGGCTGCCTGGCGGTCGGCGACGGCCTTGCGCAGCTCCGCATAGCGGCCATCGGAATAGAGCTGCCACATGGCCTCAAGCTTTTTGTCGCCATTCTGCGGCACGGCGAGCGGATCGGCCGGCGGAACCCAGTTTGGGTAGAGCGCCTGAAGGCGGGAGATTTCGGCCTGCAGGCGCACCTTGTCGCCGCGGCTGGCGAAATAACGAAGCGCACTTTCATCGACGGCAGGCTGCGCAGGCGCGGCCGCCTGTTGCGGTGCTGGCGGCGCGGAAACGATGGGCGGCGTGACCGGCGCCGGCTGGGCGACGGTCTGAGGTGTCGCGGGCGGTGCCGCCGGTTCCGGTGCTGCGGCATCCGGCTCGCGCACGCCCGGTGCTGGCGGCGACGGGGATGTGATCGCCTCGATCTTGTCGGCCACCAGCTGCGCATTGAATTCAGGATTGCCGGTGGAAGTATCAGTCGGCTTGATGCGGCCTATCATCATCAGCTCCGGTGCCGGCTTGCCGGCAGACCCAAGGCCGAACTTTTCCTGCAGAGCGGCACGATCTTTTAGTCCGGTGACGAGGGTTGCCACCACGACTGCCGCTGAAACCGCCACGAGAGAAGACTTCACAGACACTCCGGATGCTTCTCCCCAATATAGGCCAGCCCCAGCAGTTGAAGCGTGGACGGATAATAGAGTGCGGGCGCAAATTGCAGGGCCGAGACCGGCAACTTGGTCCCATCGACCACACAGGCCACAACATCGTTAACAATTCGATAACCTGGGTCCGGCAACACGGTCTTCGTCCGGCCGGTGGTCAGATCGATGGTGGCGGGAACGCCGTCTTGGGACATCCCGTGCTGCAGACGGGTCAACAGCGCCTTGTCGGTGACGCCGCCACGAACAAGATAGAGCGGGATGCGGATGGCGTTATAGCCAAATTCGACGTCGAAACCCTGCGCCGGCTGCGGCAGACCGCTGAGACTCACCCATTCGGCTGGAAGTTTGCGCGGGCCGAACTGCATCGTCTTCAACAGCGCCAAGCCATCGTTAGTCAGTTTTTGCCAGGCATCCGACGGAGCAAGCGCCGCCATCACCGGGATCGCCTCGTAAACCCAGTAGGACGGGTTGACGACGGGGCCATCCTCACGGTCGGTAGCGGCAAAACCCTGGCTCCCCGGCAACAGGAGTGTGTGGCCGGCCGAGTGCACGACCGTTTCGGCAAGCAGCGCCTGCGCCATTCGGGAGGCGGCGAGGATATAGTCGTTGCGTTTCCACGCCGTGCCGGCAAGCGCTAGCGCATAGGCGATCAGCATGTCGCCGTCCGAGGCGTTGTTGGTGTCGGTGACGTGCGGCTTGCCGTTCGGATCCCATTTCCAGACGGCCAGGCCATCGTCGCGCAGCAGCAGCTCGGTGCGGGTAAAATACCAGATCTGTTCGAAATCGGCGGGGCTGGCTGAGAGATAGGCGAGCAGCATGCCATAGCCCTGCCCTTCGCTGTGGCTGATATTGCCGTTGCCGTTATCGATGATGCGGCCGGTCGCATCGAGAAACTTCGCCTTGTAGGCCGACCATGCGCCAGCATTGATCATCGCCTGCTGTGCCCCGGCAGGCGAGCCCGCCGGGACAAGCGCGACCGTTGCCGCCAGCAGGAGCGCGTGCCACTGCCTCATTTGGACCGACCCAGTTTTCTGAGCATGCTCGAGGTGGTGATCCCGATCAGCAGCACGAAGACGACCAGCAGGAAGGCGTAGGAGAGGATATTCGTCGATAGCCAGTTGGCGGCGATCAGACGATAATTGGCGATCGACCAGGGGGTGGACGGCACGAAATCGAAACGGGTAACGGGCACGGTTTCGATCTTGCCTGTCTTGCTCGAATAGGTGGTGATGTGGCCTGACATCTGCGGCCAGTTCAGCTGCGCGGTCAGAACCTCGAGCCCTTCACGCAGGTCCTTTGCCGATGGCGCCGCCACCACGGTCCAGGCGCCAGCCCCCGCGGGGCTGGAGCCCTGGGCAACCAGCAGCGTGTCGGCGTTGGCCGGCGTGAAAATCTGCTCGGCGCCGGGGATGAATTGCAGCGAGCTGCGAGAGATATCGAAATTGCGCGACAGCCACTCGCGGAAGGCCGTGACCCGGTTGCGCAGGACACCGCCGCTGACTTTGGAATTCCACTCCTCGAAAGCAGTACCGGTATCGACGACGCCCGCCTGCGCATCGGGCACGGGAAGCCATGAGGCCTGGCTCGCCGTGGCGATATTGGTCTGCGACAGCGCGGTTGCCGGCATCTGCGAGATGGAACCGATGAAGATCGCGTCACGATCGCCGATCGTATTCGCCGAGGCGACGGTTTCGACGGCGATCGGATGGCCGGCGGTGATCGCCATCTGGCCGAGCAGCGTGGCGGCGGCCGAAAGCGTATCGGCGTCGATGCGGTCGATGAAGAGCGGCGTCGGCTCCGTGGCCGGACCATAGGGATAGGCGGTGCCGGCCATTGCGGCCAGATTCGGACGCTGACCGACGCGGGCGAAATCCGGAATCTGCAGCTCGGAGGTATCGAACAGGGCAAAACGTGGGGTGGCGCCGGCGGTTGAGCCCGGCGCGCAGACGGCATCGTCCTTGGTCATCAGGATCGCCTCGATCGCCACCGAATTGAGACCTGGCTTGAAGTGACGCATCGTCACACGGATCGGCAGATGACGGAGAATGCCGCCCGATGTCGTGGTGATCGGCACGGTGGAGGCGATGTTGTCGTTGACGTAGATATCGATGTGGCTGCCGGGCATTACGTTATCGGTATAGGCGGCGTCGAGCAGCACCTTCGCCTCACCATAGGCATTGGCATAAAAATCGGCCGGCACGGCGATATTGAAACTGGTTCGCAACCGCCTGCCAGAGAATTCGGCGGTCTTCACGCCGAGCTGAGACAAGGCGATGTTCGTGTCGGAAAAGACCAGCGGCGCGTTCGGCGCGCTCCAGCGCTCGGTGGTCAGCACGTCGCGGCGAACATCCGAGGACCTGTCGGTCGGCGAGACGATGGTGTCGATCGCCGAGGAGACCGCCTGCCAGGAGGGGCCGCTGATCAGAAGCACCGGCGAGCCGCTGCGCGGATCGGTGACGAAAGCGGCGAGTGCTGCACTTTCGGCGCCGGGCGGCAGGCCGGGAAAGAGCGGCCGCAACTCCGCCGCGGTACCGACGAGTACGCTGAGCTTGCCAGGCCCGCTGGGCGGAAGCGAAGCGGTGCTGAAGGCAAAGATCTGGTTCGGCATGCTGCTCAGCAACGACAGGCCCTGCGCCAGCCGTAGCAGCGGCTTGGTGGTTCCCGGCTGCTCCAGCGCCGGGACAACGATGTCGAACTCCGTCTTGCCGGCTCCGTCGACGCCGATGGCGCGGATTGCGTCGGCGCTCGATAGCTGGGCGGCATCCCTGCCGGCAAAGCTCAGATAGGTTCCGGCCGGATCGATATTCGACCACAGTTCATAAGTGGATTGGATGCTGCAATCAGTGCGATGGCGCTGATTGGCTTCGAAAGTGACGAGGTTGGCACCCGGCTGCAGCAGACCGGGCGGAACCTCGAAGGTGACGGCCGAAGAGCCATCCGGCGAGCCGACGCGCTGCTGGCCGATCGGGCGGCTGTTGAGATAGACGGTCAGCGCCGAGGCCTCAGGCGCAACGACGATTGAATTCTGGTAGGCAAAGGTGAAGCTTGCCTTAGCCGTCGCCTGCTCCGGTGTCAGATAAATAGTCCATGACCGGCGATCGTATTCGCCGCTAAGGCCGAGTTTCGAAAAGGGCACGACAAAGCGACGGACATCGCCGGCACGCAGCGGCGCAACGCTGTTTGCGGCTGCGGCAGGCCGGGGCGCAGGCATCGTCGGCTGCGGCTGAGTGGCAACCGGCGAAGCAACAGGAGGGGGAGCAGCCGGGGTTGCAGGCGCGGGTACGACGGAAACTGGAGGCATGACGGGAACGGGCGCAATGACCGCAGGCGGCGCGGCCTGTGTGGGCGGCGTCAATCTCGGGGTAACGGACGCACCGGGCGGCCGTTCGCCGGACATGTCGAAGGGTGCCGTCTGCGCCTGGACGAAGGCGGAGGCATTCAGCAGGAGAAGCGAGGCGACGACGATCGTTCTCATCCGGCGTTGACCTTTGCCGCCTGCTGCTGGGCTTCCCGCTCCGGCCGCATACTGCGGAAGAAGTAAACGAGGCCGCGGCTCGTCTGGTAGAACGACATGCCGAGAAACCAGATGGTGCCGCGGATCAGGCCCGGATTGCGGCGGCGCGAGGCCTGGAACTCAGTCCACTGGTCGGAATTGGCAAACATCAGATCGGCGATCAGGCGATGGTCGAGCGCGCTTTTCGGCACGTACTGGCAACCGACATTGCTGATGTCGCCCGACGGCTCGATGTTGCGGACGATGAGCGGCAGGGTTTCGAGATCCGCGCCGCTATAGGGCCGGAAGCGGATTTCGCCGACGGCGCCGACCAGCATCTCGTCGAGATGCTTGTTGAAGATGTGAAGCCTTGCGCCGTGAACCGAGACGTCCTCGATCGAGGCCGTGTACCACTTGCCGTTGGCGCCGAATTCGCAGCGCCGGTTGACGCGGACGCGACGGGACGAGGCGCGCTCGCCGCGCTCCGACACGACACCAAGCGCGCAGCCGGCCATGATCAGGTTGATGACATTCCATCCGCCGACGACGAGCGTGACGTCGGCTTTATAGGGCTCGGCGTAGATCTTGTAGATGGTGATGACGAGCGCAACGATCTGCACCGCAAAGATGACGAAGAACGGACGACTGATCTCCGACAGTCGGCTGACAGCGATCGATTCGTCCTTGGCGGTGACCTTGAAGGTCGGCTTTCTCGGATTGAGCATGACGGAGACGACGGCCGGCAGCAGGTGCACGGTCTGGACATATTCGTAGAGCTCGGAAATCCAGGGCCAGCGGAAGGACCCGTAGAGATAGTTCTGCATCATCAGATTCACGAGCATATAGGCAAGCGTATAGGCGAGGAACTCGCCGCCCGAGGCGGTGAAGATTTCCAGATCGAAGAACAGGTAGAAGAGCGGCGCAAACAGGAAGATCGTGCGCGGGAACGGGAAGAGCCAGAAAAGCGTGGAGGACATGTAGCAGAAGCGCTGCGGGATCGTCAGGCCGCGCTTCAGAAGCGGAAAGCGGAAGCGCAGGATCTGCATCATGCCCTGCGCCCAGCGGCTGCGCTGGCCGATGAAGCTTGCGAAGGTGGCTGGCTGCAGACCGGCGATCAGCGGCTTGTCGACATAGATGCTGTTCCAGCCGCTGCCATGGAGCGCCAGCGCCGTCTCGCAATCCTCGGTGATGCTGATGCCGGAAAAGCCGTTCTGGGATTCGAGCGCCCTGCGGCTCAGAACCGCGGCCGAGCCGCAGAAGAAGGCGGCGTTCCATTTGTCGAGGCCGCGCTGGATGATGCCGTAGAACATCTCGTTCTCGCTCGGCATCTTGTCGAAGGTGCGCAGGTTGCGCTCCAGCGGATCGGGATTGATGAAGAAGTGCGGAGTCTGGACGAGGAAGAGCTTCGGATCGTCTTCGAAGTAACCGACGGTCTCGAGCAGGAAATCGCGCGCCGGCGCGTGGTCGGCATCGAAGACGGCGATGAGTTCGCCGGTCGAATGTTTCATGCCATTGTTGAGATTGCCGGCCTTGGCGTGCTCGTTGCGGTCGCGCGTGAGATAGCTGACGTCGAGATCATCACAGAGCTGCTTCAGTTCGCTATGGCGGGCGGCGGCCGCCTGGGCTTCGAGCAGCTTGCCGGAATTGCGCTTCTGCAGGGTGCCGCCGTCGTCGAGCAGCCAGACATGCAGTTTCTCGGCCGGATAGTCCATGGCCTTGGCGGCGGCCAGCGTGTTTCCGAGAAGACCGGCATCCTCATTGTAGGATGGCACGAAGACGTCAACATGAGGAAGGCGCCCGGGATTGGCGGCACGCGAGGGGCGCGACGGCAACGGCGTGGCGACGATGAACAGGCTGAGCGCCAGCATCGCGACGCTATACATTTCGGCAAGATAGAGCAGCAGGCCGGGAATAAAGTTTTCCAGCTGATTCAGAGGCGGCAGCGTATTGGTGGTGCGCCAGTAAACATAGCGCAGCACGATCGACGTGCCGAAGGCGAGCGCCACCAGGCGCCACGTCCCCTCGCCCTTCAGAATCTTGATCAGCGCCATCACAGTCACGACCGTGATGCTGGTGATGAGCTGGGTCTGCAGGTTGACCGGCAGCGTGATCAGCACGATCATGCAGAGCGAAACCACTGCCCATATGATGACACTGCGGGCTTTGCGCATCGGCGTTCCTTCGAAATTGCTCAACCGGGGCACCAACTGGCGCCCGCGGGCATGCTCATTATCTCCGGCAGGCGGCCGTCGTGGCCGCGTCGCCTATGCAGTCCGGCGAAGGCACGGTGACGCCGATTGCCCTTACCGATTGTTCGATTGGCGCGGCGGCCGCATCCGACCTTGCACTCGTCTGTGAAGCCTCGCCCGGCAGCGGCACGCGCGGGCCGATGGGTGCAGGCACCGATGCGGCGCCTTGAGCCGGTTGCGGCGATGAGGCGCTACGAACGGCAGCTGCCCGCGGCCGGCTGACAATGGCAGGCGCCGGCTCGTAACCGATCGGCATCGGGCTGGCACGATAGCCGCCCTCGTCCGGATAGATCGGCTCGCCGGTGTGCCCGAGTGCTGCGTCGGCGGGCGGCGGATTGCCGTAAGGGTTCCAGACCGCGCCGTCGAAGGTGCCTGATATGGTGTAGCCATAGACGATGCCGAGCAGCTGGCGCTCGCTCGCTCTGGCATCGCAAAGACGCAGGCGCAGCTGGATCATGCCGAAATTGCGCGCCTGGGTATTGGCGGCAGTGCTCGAGCGGATCTGCTGCCAGGCATAGACGCAGGTGTCGCCGGCACGGCTGCGGCCGGAGGCATAACCGAAGGGGCCATAGGCGTTCTGCAGGAAGGTCGCCGACGTCGCCATCGGCACGCCGGGGGCCGAACGCGCCACCTCGCGGGCAATGCCGCTCTCGTTGATCATGCTGTAGCCGGCATTGCCGGTACCGGGATTGGCCCCGGAGGCGCCGAAGAATTGGACCTTCAGGAAATTCTGACCGGGCACAGAGGATGACGTAAATAGCGAGATCGTCTGCTCGACGCCGTTGCCGCGCTTGCGCTCGACGACGCTGACGATCGACGGGCCGCCCGGCGGCGGCAGGACCAGCGCCTTTTCCGGCGTCACCGTCTCCGGCCCGGAAGGCTGGCGCACACCGCCGGTCGATGTGCAGCCGGCCATCATGCCCGCCACTGCCACCAGCGATATCGTCTTCCGCAATCGCATGTCTCGATCCGCCGAAATCGTATTTCTAGAGATCCATTCGCAAGCCGAAACGCGACGAATCGTCGAATCAACGACCGGTTGGTCGTCCGTTCGGAATAAACGTCCAACATGGTTAGCGAAAAGTAAACAAGCGAGCCCTAACATCGCTGGATGGACTCTTTTCGAACTTTGTTCAGGCAGCTCAACCGTATGATGCAGAAATTAATTTAGTAACAACTTAATTACTCTCATTGCGCCTGTCTTCCGCTACGGCGAAAAGCTCGCGGGGAACCATGCCGCATGGCCGGCGTTGCCTTGAGGTCTGGGGTAGAAAGGAGAACATCCCATGCGCAAGACCATGCTGGCTGCGGCCGCCATACTGACCATCAGCTCCGCCGCCTTCGCGCAGAGCACCGTCATTGTCACAGATCCCGCACCAACCGGCTCCGTCGTGTTGCCCGGCGAGGTGCGTACCTATGTGATGGAGCAAAACACGCCGTCCGTCGTCTATGACGGTGATATCGCGGTCGGAGCGACGCTGCCCGATACCGTCGAAGTGCACACCGTGCCGGACATGGACGGCTACGGCTATACCGTCGTCAATGAACGGCGCGTGATCGTCGAGCCGAAGACCCGCCGCATCATTCAGGTGCTGGAATAACGAGGTCTGGATTTGCGGACGTGCGGCCTTATTCCGGCTTCACGTCCGCTCGTCTCCCGCCCTCGCCGGTACATTCAGAAGTTCGCGGATCTTATGAGCGAGCTGCTGCAGGCTGAAGGGCTTGGAGAGCAGGGAAACGCCGTGATCGAGCACACCATTGTGGACGATGGCATTTCGGGTGTATCCCGTCGTGTAAAGGATCCGGATCGTCGGCCATTTCTCCTCGACGACATCGGCAAGCTGGCGTCCGCTCATCTGCGGCATGACGATATCGGTGAAGATCAGGTCGACTGCCGGATTTTCTTCGAGCAACAGAAGCGCCTCGATGCCGCTTGCCGCCTGCAATACGGTGTAACCGAGTTCATGCAGGCTTTCGGCGGTCATGGTGCGGACGTGCTCATCGTCCTCCACCACCAGGATCGTATCGTTGAGACTGCCGTGAGGAATCGGCTGGGTGCCGGCTGCGCCCGACCGGGCGTCCGTCACGCCGACACGACGGGGGAGATAGATCTTCACCGTCGTGCCCCTGTCGATCTCCGAATAGATCTTGATGTGGCCGCCGCTCTGCTTGACGTAGCCATAGACCTGGCTGAGACCGAGGCCAGTGCCTTTGCCGGGTCCCTTGGTCGTATAGAACGGGTCGAAGGCGCGCTCGATCACCTCCGGCGACATGCCGGTGCCGGTGTCAGTGATGCTGACCATCACATATTGGCCCGCCTCGACCTCCGAATGCATGCGCGAATATCGCTCGTCGAGTTCGGTATTGGCTGTCTCGATCGTTAGATTTCCGCCGCCCGGCATAGCATCGCGGGCGTTGACGGCAAGGTTCAAGATGGCATTTTCGAGCTGGCTCAAATCGGCAAAGCTCGGCCAGAGACCGCCGGCAAGCACGGTCTCGATGCGGATCTGCTCTCCGAGCGTGCGCCGCAGCAGCTCAGACATGCCGCCGACCAGCTTGTTGAGGTCGATCACCTCCGGGGCGAGCGGCTGCTGGCGCGAGAACGCGAGAAGACGCGCGGTCAGTACCGCCGCCCTCTGCGCACCGTCTTTGGCATTCTGGATGGAGTATGGCAGGCGGGGATCCTCGCTGCCGCTCAGCCGCCGCTGCGCGAGATCGAGGTTGCCGATGATGATCGCCAACATGTTGTTGAAATCATGGGCGACGCCGCCGGTCAGCTGGCCGATCGTCTCCATCTTCTGCAACTGGCGGACTTGCGCCTGAGCGGCAGCATTCTCTTCCATCTCATGCCTGAGCTCGGCAGTGCGCTGGACCACCGTCTCTTCGAGGCGCGTGTTGAAGCTGTTGAGCTCGCTACGAAGGCGGCTCTGTCGCTCATGTGCGATAATGATCATCTCCATCAGGCCGACGATGATCGCGGCATTGATGAAATAAGTGGAAAGGCCGACCCATTGGCCGGCGCTGACCGGCCAGAAGACATTGTGCGGCTCGACGAAAAACTGCTGGACTATGAAACCGGCAACCAAGGCCGCGACAAGGCCCGGCCCCGCGCCGCCTATGAAACTGGCGAGCAATATCGCCGGAAGAAAGCTCAGGAAGGGAAATTCGGAGAGAGTGTCGCTGGCGGCAAGCCTCAGAAGAAATGTCAGGCCAACGAAGGCAATGGCCAGCGGATAGGTATAACCCGGCCTGTGACGCAGCCAATCCGTGGCACTCAGCAAATCCATTCGACACCCCTTCTTACAGCGCCGCCATGTCTTTTCAGACGCGCAAATGACGCTGCAACGCTTTGAATTGCTGCATAATTCTATTCCTCGAATCTATGCCGGTTTAAGGAATTATGCAGGAGCCGTTGCGGAAAACGGCATCCCAGCTTTTGCACATCGAATTTCAACCGGCAATATGCTGTTTCTCGTACCGCCGGGCACGACGTCTTGACGAGCCGTGCAAGCAGTCCACATAAATCTCCGTGCCTAAAGCGCGTCGCGATCTTTCAGATTCGCTCCTCGCGCTTTAGGTCTTTGTTTTTACGCATATCGTTATCGCAAAACCGCGGCACACTTTTGCGCGACATGCTTTAGCAAGGGGGCAATGGGTGGACGGGATCATGAAAGACATATTCATCGTCGAAGACGACACGCTGATTGCCATGCTGCTCGAGGACATGCTTGCCGATTTGGGTTACCGGGTCTGCGCCAGCGCGCCGGATCTGGAACGGGCGTTGGCAACCGCCAGGGATACTGAGTTCGACGCTGCAATCCTCGACGTCTCGCTTGCCGGGCAGAGTTCGCTGCCGGTCGCAAAGCTGCTCGACGAACGCGGGAAACCCTATCTCTATGCAACGGGATATGGCGCGCCGCCTGATGGCAGCAGCCCAAGCATGCTGCCCGTGCTGCAAAAACCCTTCCAGCTCAGCGAACTCGAACAGGCGATGAAGCGGCTTACTGAAACCTGAGTTCCTGTTCAACGCACCTGATCAAGCAGACGCTTGCATTCCAGGAGGTCGTAGAGCGCCTCCTGCAGCAGCGCTCGGTCTTCCTTGCCAACGCTCGATTTGCCGATCGAGACTTCCTGCTCGTCGTCTCCAGCGACGAAATTGAAGAACCTGCGGGTGATCGGCGGTTTGGCGCGGCCGACAATCTGGTCTTCATCAGCCATGCCGACGCGCGGTTCCCCGGCACCCACCTCCTGTACGCCCGACGCAAGCGCCTCGACGCTGGCAAGATCACCGTGGCCGACTGATATGACAAACTTGTTGCCGTTGGTCTTCAGAAGCTTCTGCACACCCTTGATCGTATAGCCGTGATCATAGAGCAGATGCCGGATGCCCTTGAGAAGATCCACATCCTCCGGTCGGTAGTAGCGACGGCCCCCGCCGCGCTTCATCGGCTTTATCTGGGGAAAACGCGTCTCCCAGAAGCGCAGCACATGCTGCGGCAGATCAAGATCGTCTGCGACTTCGCTGATGGTGCGAAAGGCATCGGGGCTCTTGTCCAACGTCATACTGCTACGCGACCTCGCGGCTCGATCCTACGGCGACTCATCGTATTTCAACGGTTTGGCGCCGACAATTCAAGTCATGTCTCGACGTTGCGCACAAGGATGGTCAGTGCGAGAGAGAAAAAAAGCCGTTTCGAAACGGGAAGCCGATTATCAAGGAGCCGGATTCAGCGGCTTCAGCTTGATCTTGCGAGCGACATGCGCCTTGAGAATGCGCGTCTTCAGCACGTTCGACGCTTTGAAGGTCATGACCCGGCGGGGGGAAATCGGAACCTCCTCGCCGGTCTTCGGGTTGCGGCCGATTCGTTCGTTCTTGTCGCGCACCTGGAAGGTGGCAAAGGAGGAAAGCTTGACGGTTTCACCACGCACTATGGCGTTGCAGATCTCGTCGATGACAGTTTCGACCAGTTCGGCAGATTCGGTCCGGGACAGCCCAACCTTTCGGAAAACGGATTCCGCCAGGTCTGCTCGCGTCACTGTTTTTCCGGTCATGGTTTCCCCGCCCATATAAAATATTTTGTGAAATCGCACGAAGAGTATTTGTCTTGCGCCTTACGGTCAAGCTCTTGTTCGCCGCCAGTTTTTTAGGATTCGTGCCTACCAGCGCAGCAGAACCGCACCCCAGGTAAAACCGCCGCCCATCGCTTCGAGCATCACCAGGTCGCCCTTTTTGATGCGGCCGTCGCCGGCAGCGGTGGCAAGCGCCAGCGGGATCGAGGCGGCCGACGTATTGCCGTGCAGGTCGACGGTGATGACGACCTTCGCCGCATCGATGTTCAGCTTTTTCGCCGAACCGTCGATGATGCGGCGATTGGCCTGATGCGGCACCAGCCAGTCCAGGTCATCGGCGGTGGTCCCGGTCGCATCGAAAGCCGCCTGAATGACGTCGGTGATCATGCCGACGGCGTATTTGAAGACCTCGCGGCCTTCCATGCGCAGCTTGCCCACAGTGCCCGTCGTCGACGCTCCGCCATCGACATAGAGCTTGTCCTTGTGCGAGCCGTCGGAACGCAGATGCGCTGTCAGCACGCCGCGATCTGCAACGGTGCCCTCGCCTTCGGTCGCTTCGAGTATGATCGCGCCGGCGCCGTCGCCAAAAAGCACGCAGGTGGTGCGGTCGTTCCAGTCGAGAATGCGCGAAAAGGTTTCGGCACCGATGACGAGAACGCGCTTGGCAAGACCGCCACGGATATAGGCATCGGCGGTCGTCACCGCGTAGACGAAACCGGTGCAGACGGCCTGGACGTCGAAGGCGAAGCCGTGGCTCATGCCGAGGCGGTTCTGGATGTTGACCGACGTTGCCGGAAAGGTGTTATCCGGCGTGGAGGTGGCACAGATGACAAGATCGATATCGGCAGGCGTCAGGCCGCCATTGGCAAGGGCTGCGCGTGCGGCGGCCTCGCCGAGCGACGCGGTCGTTTCGTCATCGCCGGCGATATAACGCTGGCGGATGCCGGTGCGCTGGACGATCCATTCGTCTGATGTGTCGACGATGGCCTCCATGTCACGATTGGTCATCACGCGCTTCGGGAGTGCGGCTCCGAACCCGCGAACCACTGAACGGATCATCTTTGATTGAACCCCATCGCTCATGCCGCTTCCGGGCCCATCGGGGGCAGCCGCTTGGCATGGTATTTCTTAAGATCGTTTTCTATTTTCTGATTGAGGCCGTTCTTGGCCATGTCGTAGCCGACTTCGATGGCGGCTGCGATGCCTTCGGCATTCGCCCCGCCGTGGCTTTTGATGACGATGCCGTTCAGGCCGAGGAACACGCCGCCATTGACCTTGCTCGGATCGAGCTTCTCGCGAAGCATGTCGAAGGCGCTTTTGGCGAAGAGGTAGCCGATGCGGGCCAGCAGCGTGCGCGACATGGCGGCACGCAGATATTCGCCGATCTGCTTGGCGGTGCCTTCGGCGGTTTTCAGGGCGATATTGCCGGAAAATCCTTCGGTGACGACGACGTCGACCGTGCCCTTGCCAAGGTCGTTGCCCTCGACGAAGCCGGAATATTCGAGCGAATCGATGTTCGCCTCGCGCAACAGCCGGCCGGCCTCCTTGACTTCCTCCTGGCCTTTCATCTCCTCGACGCCGACGTTCAGAAGGCCGACCGTCGGACGTTCGACCTCGAAGAGCGCACGCGCCATGGCGCCGCCCATCAGGGCAAAATCCATCAGCTGCTGCGCGTCGGCGCCGATCGTCGCACCGACATCGAGCACGATGCTCTCACCCTTCAGCGTCGGCCAGATCGCGGCAATCGCCGGACGCTCGATATTGGCCATGGTGCGCAGACAGAACTTCGCCATTGCCATCAGCGCCCCGGTATTGCCGGCCGAGACCGCGACGTCGGCGTCGCCCGTCTTCACCGCCTCGATCGAACGCCACATGGTGGAGATATAACGGCCACGGCGCAGCGCCTGGCTCGGCTTCTCATCCATGGCAACAGCAAGCTCGCAGTCGTGAAAGAGCGACTTTTCCTTAAGCTTCGGAAACCTGGCGAGAACCGGATCGCACTGTTCCTTGAGACCATAGAGAACGAAGGAAATATCCGGATGCCGATCCAGCGCCTTGGCGGCGCCGGGGATGACAACCTGGGGACCAAAGTCGCCACCCATGAGGTCGAGAGATATTCTGATCACGCGTCCCTGATCCTTCTTTTCGCCGAGGGCGAAATTTCGGCCAAAATACCGGTTTTGGCGTCGCTTACAACTGAATTGTGTCAAATGCCAGAGGGGCTTCAGTCCTTTTTCCAGTCCTTAAGGATGGCGAAAGCGGAAGGCTTTTTGTCGTCCTCGCCGCTGTCCTCGACATGGCCGGCGAATTCGATGCCCTGCTTGCGCGGATAGGGATCGATTGCGAGAGCAGCGAATTCGGCAACCACCTCGCCGGCATCGATCGTATCGCCGACGAAGGTCTCGGGCAGATCGGGACCGTCCGGATCGAGCAGCATCTCGCCGGCGTCGTTGCCCGCCTGGCGGGCAAGCTTGGAGCCCTCCGGCACGAAGATCTGCTCGAAATTCTCGTCGATGGCGGATTCGACCGGTTCCAACGTCACGACGCAGGACTGAACGATCTTCGCCTGCACGCGGCCCTTGATGCGCACGCCGTCGCGCTTCCAGCGGGCAATCTGCAGATCGGCGCGGAGATCGTCGACGGAGACGACGTTCCAGGTCTCGGCAAGCGCCTTCAGTTCGCTGGTGTCGGCCTCGACATGGACCTCGACGGGGTTGGCCGAGATGTGGCCGACCTTGACGTGATAGGAGAAGGGAACATCGTCCCGATTGTTCTTCATCGTTTCCTCCTTCAGGTGACCGGTAGGTAGGCGACCGGTGGGAGCGTCGCCGAACCGGTGGCGATCACCTCTTCGGCAACAGCGGACAGATGCGATTCTGCGGCCATCATCCATCCGGCGAGGCCGGACATATCGGCAGGCGCCGAGGTTTCGGGGTAGATATTGCGCTGGAGAGCGAGAGCGAGCGCTTCGGCATCGCCTGTGTCCATCGCCTTCGAATAGGCTTCAAGCCGGCCGTAAAACATACCGGCGAGCTTCTTCATGCGCTTGGGCACGCTGTTGTCACCGATGCCGAGTTCGCGGATCGAATAGTCGATATCCTGGAAGAAAGCGTCGACGATCTCCTGGGCGATCTCCTGGCCGCTGGTGGCGGAAGCACGTGTGCGGCGAAAAAACAGAATCATGGCGATCGACAGCATCTCGAAACGGCCCATGACCGTATCCGGCACATTGAGCCGCTCGTAGAGTTCCGGCATGCGCGCAGCCGCCGCTAGCGCCGCATATTGCCGATCGACGATCGCCTGATTGTTGTTTTTCTTGCGGAAGAGCCCGAAGATCATTGTTTTTTCCGGAAATGCCTCATTCTTCATGCCGGCTGGCGTCTGGCCTTGTTGCATGATTTCGAAAGCTGGTTTACCGAAGCAGGCGCGAATTGCAATGCCGATCATGGCCAGTTTCGGGACGACGCCTTCGATGCGTCAGCGAAGCGAATTCGGGACATTCGACCCGGAATGGCCACAATGGTTTTGCAGGAGGAAAGCGTGCAAGGCCCCAAATGGCTGCTATCGACACTCAAGGGAGTAGATGTCGTTGAATAAACGGTATTTCAAGTCTGACGTGAAATTCTTCAGCAGTGCGGCCATTGCCTTCATAATCGCCTCCACATCAGCTCTTTCCGGTTGCCAGACCAGCACCGTGCTCAATGGCGGCTACGTCGCCGACCAGCAGTCGCTGAACCTCGTTCCCGAAGGCTCCAGCCGCGAGCAGGTGCTGCTTTCGCTCGGGACCCCGTCGACGACGGCGACCTTCGATGGCGAAGTCTTCTATTACATCTCGCAGCGGCGTACGCGTGCCGTCGCCTTCCAGAAACTGAAGGTCGTCGATCAGAGCGTTCTGGCGATCTATTTCGACAAGGACGGCGTCGTCAGCCGCCGCGCCAACTATACGCTACAGGACGGCAAGGTGTTCGACACGATCGGGCGCGTCACGCCGACCGGCGGCAAGGAACTCACCTTCCTGCAGCAGATGCTTTCCGGCGGCAGCGCCGCGAGTGCTGCCCGCAGCCTGTTCGGCGGTGGTGCCGGCGGCACGCCGCAGAACCCAAGCAGCCTGCGCTGATCGGATACGCCTTATACGAAAACCCCGCCGGATCGCTCCGGCGGGGTTTTTTGATAGTCGCTGTTCCAGTTTGCCGCGCCGAGCCGGGCGGCATGCCTCATCCGGCGAGAACGGCGAGCAGCAGCAGCGCGACGATGTTGGTGATCTTGATCGCCGGGTTGACGGCTGGGCCGGCGGTATCCTTGTAGGGATCGCCGACAGTATCGCCGGTGACGGAAGCCTTGTGCGCATCCGAGCCCTTCATGTGGCGCAACCCGTCCTTGTCGACGAAACCGTCCTCGAAACTCTTCTTGGCGTTGTCCCAGGCACCGCCGCCCGACGTCATCGAGATGGCGACGAAAAGGCCGTTGATGATGACGCCGAGCAGCGATGCGCCGAGGGCGGCAAAGGCGGAGGCCTTGGAGCCGGAGATGAGCAGCACGCCGAAATAGACGACGATCGGCGCCAGCACCGGCAGCAACGACGGCACGATCATCTCGCGGATGGCGGCCTTGGTCAGAAGGTCGACCGCCCTGCCGTAATCCGGCTTTTCCGTGCCCTGCATGATGCCGGGCTTTTCCTTGAACTGACGACGCACTTCCTCGACGATCGCGCCGGCCGCGCGGCCGACGGCGGTCATGGCGATGCCGCCGAAAAGGTAGGGGATGAGACCTCCGAAGATCAATCCCGCCACCACGTAAGGGTTGGAAAGATCGAAGGAAATTTCGCCGATGCCGGCAAAATAAGGGAACTTGTCGCCATTCGCCGCAAAATATTTGAGGTCATAGGAGTAGGCCGCGAAGAGCACCAGGGCGCCGAGACCGGCAGAACCGATGGCGTAGCCCTTGGTCACGGCCTTGGTCGTATTGCCGACAGCATCGAGCGCATCGGTGGATTTGCGCACCTCCGGCGGCAGATGCGCCATTTCGGCGATACCGCCGGCGTTGTCCGTCACAGGTCCGAACGCGTCGAGCGCGACGATCATTCCGGCGATGCCGAGCATGGCCGTGACCGCAATGCCGGTGCCGAACAGGCCGCCGAGCTGGTAGGTGGCGAGAATGCCGCCAACGATGACGATCGCCGGCAGTGCCGTCGATTCCAGTGAAACGGCCAGGCCCTGGATGACGTTGGTGCCGTGACCGGTGACCGAGGCCTGGGCGATCGAAACGACCGGGCGCTTGCCCGTGCCGGTATAATATTCAGTAATCACGACGATCAGTGCGGTGACGACGAGGCCGATGATGCCGCAGAAGAAGAGGTTCGCGCCGGATATGTCGGCGCCTCCGACGGAGCCGATCGATCCCCAGCCGATGGTGAGAGAGGTGGCAGCGCCAAGGCCGACGATCGACAGCAGGCCGGTGACGATGAGGCCCTTGTAGAGCGCGCCCATGATCGAGCCGTTCGAGCCGAGCTTGACGAAGAAGGTGCCGATGATCGAGGTGATGATGCAGGCGCCGCAGATCGCCAGCGGATAGACCATCGCAGACTGGAGGATCGGCGCGCCGGCAAAGAAGATCGCGGCGAGAACCATGGTGGCGACGACCGAGACCGCATAGGTTTCGAAAAGATCGGCAGCCATACCGGCGCAGTCGCCGACATTGTCGCCGACGTTATCGGCGATCGTTGCCGGGTTGCGCGGATCGTCTTCGGGAATGCCGGCTTCCACCTTACCGACCAGATCGCCGCCGACATCGGCGCCCTTGGTGAAGATGCCGCCGCCGAGACGGGCGAAGATCGAGATCAGCGACGCGCCGAAGCCGAGCGCCACCAGCGCATCGATGACTTCGCGCGAGCCACTCTCATGGCCGAGCCCGATGGTCAAGACCGTATAGTAGATGGAAACTCCAAGCAGCGCCAGGCCAGCCACCAGCATGCCGGTGATCGCACCCGACTTGAAGGCGATGTCGAGGCCGGCGGAAAGGCTCACGGAAGCTGCCTGAGCGGTGCGCACATTGGCGCGGACGGAGACGTGCATGCCGATGAAACCAGCAGCACCGGAAAGCACGGCGCCAATCAGGAAGCCGATCGCGGCCTCGGCGGAAAGAAGCAGCCAGGCTAAAATGAAAACAACAACCCCGACAATGGCAATGGTTCTGTACTGGCGCGTCAGATAGGCTTGCGCACCTTCGCGGATATAGCCCGCGATCTCCTGCATGCGGCTGTTGCCCTGATCGGCGGCAAGCACCGACCGGGTTGCCCAGGCGGCATAAACCACCGAGAGCAGACCGCATGCGATTACGCATAAAAGAATCGTCATTTCGCTCTTTCCTCCCATAGGCCGGAGCTCACTCCTTCTCCGGCAGATACGCCGCCGAATCGCCTTCCTCTCCACAGAAATGCCACAGCTAAGCGGTGCGGAGATTGCTTGGTCGATCACGTGGCGTCAAGACCGCAGCGGGCGAAAACCATTGCAGTACGAAGAAAGACGTAGGGGGATTATTTGGCGGCTAAGGACTTATTTCTTCGCCTCGCCGCGAACCTGCTTTGCGATGCGGTCGAGCACGGCGTTAACGAGCTTCGGCTCGTCGTCGTCGAAGAAGGCCTGGGCGATCTCGACATATTCGGTGACGATGACCGCCACCGGAACGTCCTTGCGGTCGGTGATCTCGAAAACGCCGGCGCGCAGGATGGCGCGCACTGTGCTGTCGAGGCGCGACAAGGCCCAATCATCCTGCAGAGCTGCGGCAATCAGCGGATCGAGGCGGACCTGATCTCGCACGACACCGGAGACGATGGAACGGAACCAGGCTGCATCGGCTTTCAGATAAGTCTCGCCATCGATTTCCTGACCAAGACGGTGCGCCTCGTATTCAGCCACGATCTCCAGAACGCCCGTGCCGCCGACATCCATCTGATACAGTGCCTGAACGGCAGCAAGACGGGCAGCGCCCCGCTGGTTCGCAGTCTTGACCGGCCGTTCCGTCTTATCTTCGTTCATTCGTTATGCACCCAGTTTCTGCTTCAGCTCGATCATGGTCAGAGCTGCACGAGCGGCAAATCCGCCCTTGTCCTTTTCCGAGCGGCGCACGCGCGTCCAGGCCTGCTCGTCGTTTTCGACGGTCAGGATGCCATTGCCGATGGCAAGGGACTCGCTGACCGCAAGATCCATCAAGGCGCGCGAGGATTCGTTCGACACGATATCGAAGTGATAGGTCTCGCCGCGAATGACCATGCCGAGGGCGACATAGCCGTCATAATGCGTTCCGCCATTGTCGTCTCCATCGAGCGACATGGCAATCGCCGCCGGAATTTCCAGTGCGCCGGGAACGGTGACGACCTCGAAGGTGGCGCCGGCCTCCGTCAATGCGAAGGTCGCGCCTTCGAGCAGGGCGTCGGCCATGTCGTCGTAGAAGCGGGCCTCAACGATCAAAATATGGGGAGCGGTCTCTCTCGACATGGTTCACCTTCGGTTGGCGGGACATTTACCCGCTCGGCAGCCCGCGGTCAAAACATGCCTTCGTCCGAATGGCAAGCAATTTCGCCCGATGCCGCAATAGGAAAGAGGAAATATCTGCAAGGGGATAGCAGCACCACAGATGCACAGCTGGGCAAGCTTCCAAAACCGACTTTCCGCGATGCCTCGAAAGCGACAATTCGAAGGCAGTCTTCGTGAACAATTCTTAACGTATTTTCAGTGGCTTAAACCATTGAATCGCGGAAGGGAGAGCGCCAATTCCATGTCGTGACGAAGACGATCCCCTGCAACGACAGTCGACCGTCAAAGCAGATGAAAGGATACCATCATGAACCGCGTTGTCACCATTACTATCGCTGCAGCCCTCTCATCTCTCGCCTTTGCCGGCGTCAGCCGGGCCGAAAGCCTTGGGATGAACACTGCCCAGGGCATCGAGCAGACGCTCCGAACCTTCCAGGGCAATGATTTTAATGTCGAGCAGGTCTATAACTGGCGCAATCGCGATGACGAAACGACAGGTCCGCGCTCGGCACCGGAACGCTCCAGCCAGGCCGTTCGCGGCATCCAAGCCTCGATTGACGCCAACAGATCGCTTGCCCACCGGCTTAACAACGAAGGCGTCGACGTCCGCAACATCGTCAACGCCGAGCAGGCAGCCGACGGAAGCTTGACCTTCTACGTCCGCTGACGCGCCAGCGCATACCCCGAGACCGGAATCGATCGTCGGGGGGGGTATGCGTGGGTTGAAGTGATCGAGCGTCCCTAGCGTTTCCATTCGACGCACGGCGCTGAAAGCATGGGCGGCCGCCTCCTCTCCGCCCATGCTGGGGATATCGGAGATAGGCCCAGATAATCATTGTATTTTCCTGGGATGACGGCTTCTCTTGCTGAAACAGGAGGACGTCATGACGGAATCGAAGGCGGTGATCAATACCGCCGATCTCAAGCTCGACCATTGGAAACAGGGCGAGCTCTATGAAGGCACCGACACCTCTTTCGGCGCGCTTCTCGGCCTGGTCGGCCTCGGCGTCAGCTACAACGAGGTGCCGCCGGGCAAATCGGGCTGCCCCTTCCACAACCACCACGTCGAAGACGAGCTCTTCCATGTGATCGCGGGTACCGGCGAATACCGCTTCGGCGACGCGCGCCATGCGATCAAGGCGGGCGACGTACTCGGCGCGCCGGCCGGCGGGCCTGAAACGGCGCACCAGATCATCAATACCGGCACGGCCACACTCGTCTATCTCGGCATTTCGACGATGGCGAAGACGGAGATCGTCGAATATCCCGATTCCGGAAAGTTCCTTGCCAAGACGAATAGGGACGGTGCAGAAAACAAGCGCTTTCGTCATATCGGACGGGCGGAAGGTGATCTCGACTATTGGGACGGCGAGCCCGGCGCCTGAGAGCGCGATTCCAAGGACCCATCATGACCGACATTCCGACCCTCGAAACGGCGCGGCTGACGCTTCGCCCTCACCGCCTCGACGATTTCGACGCACATGCGGCACTATGGGCGGACGAGGACGTCGTGCGCTTCATCACCGGCGTGCCGTCAACGCGCGAGCAGAGCTGGAGCCGCATGCTGCGCGTCGCCGGCATGTGGCATCACATGGGCTTCGGCTTTCTCGCGATCGTCGAAAAGGAGAGCGGCCGGTTCATCGGCGAAGCGGGCTTCCTGGAAGCCCGGCGCGAGATGGAACCGTCGATCGAGGGGACGATGGAGGTCGGCTGGGCGCTGATGCCCTCGGCGCACGGCCGCGGTTATGCCACTGAGGCGCTGAAAGTCCTGATCGGCTGGGCGGAAACGCATTTTCCCGAAAAACAAATGAGCTGCATCATCAGTCCCGAGAACCAGGCCTCGCTGCGGGTCGCAACCAAGCTCGGCTTCCGCGAGACGGCGCGCACGCAGTACAACGGCGAGATCATTCAGTTTTCGCGGTAGGGAATGAGAATTGGCTACCCTATCGAATGATGGGGTCTACAAAAGCGGCGTATAAACCGAGGCGGCCCAATTCCAAATGTGCCATCGCAACTCTTTGCGATACTGGCAGCAGAAACGGCTGAGCCAATAAAGCTGGCTAGAGAAAACTGAGCACGGAAGTCGAGCGCCCACACCCGCTCCATGCTGACCAGCGAAAGTTCTGCGAACAGTGTGGCGCAAGCTTCATCTCAAATAGTAGGCATCAAACAGGCTCGAATTGCCGCTCTGCGGATTTCCCGTGGAGACGCCAGCTCTTCGCAAAGGACATACCTTGACGATCAATCAGCCCATTTCTTCTTTGCCGGCCGGTCTTCCCGACCTGGCGCTTCTCACGCAGAAGGCCGCCGGCACGGGATCCGTGATTGTCTATCAGCCCTATCTCGATCCCTCGCAGCGCAGCCAGCTCGATGCGGCTGCCATGCCGCTCGACATCTCGTTCAATACGCAGGCTACGACCCGCGAATATGAACTCTTCCTCACCCTGCATCAGCATCACGAGGCGATCGGCCTCGGTGACGACGTGTTTTGGGGGCTGCTCTCGAGCAAATTCGAGATGAAGTCGGTGACGAGCTTTCCGGCTTTTGTCACCGAGGCAGAAAAGGCCAGGGCAGAAGGTGCGGACGCCTATCTTTACAACCCGCTGATCGGCCACGCGGCGATCTACAGCAACGTCTGGGAGCATTCACTGCTTGGCGGTCACCCCGGCATGGAGCCGATCTTTCTCCATATCCAGGAGCTCGGCTATCCGATCGCTCCGCCGCAGGACAAGACTGCCTTCATGTTCTGCAACTATTTCTGCGGCAACCGCAAATTCTGGTCCGGGTATTTCGCCTTTTGCGAACGCATTCTGGAATCGCTGGAAAACCAAGCCCGCGCCGGCACGGCGGCCGGCGCCGCCTATGCCGGTTCGGCGCACTATTCACGCGATGCCAACGCGCAGATGCGCCCCTTCGTGATCGAGCGTCTGCTCGGACTTTATGTCCAGCAGGCTATCGCCTCCGGACTGAAGATCGCCGCCTTCGTACCGACCGTTGCCGATTTTGAATGGAAGTTCGGTGTCCGCCTCGGCCGAATGCTGCATGGCCTCTTCGCCGCCAAGGAAGCTTTTCTGCAGAGCCGTGACGAGGCTGTCCTGACCTCGTGGCAGCAAGGCCGCCAGCCCCTCATCAAGCAGCCGCACCTGATCTGGGGGGCTGATGATCCGCCCGGCTGGATGCCGCGCGGCCAATTTATCGGCGGCCGCGAATTGATGCGCGCCTATGCCCAGCAAGCGTCAGGCGCTTCCCCGGCACCGCAGCAGCCGGTGCGGACGGAAAGCCCCGCGACACCAGCCGCGCCGAAGATCGAGCAGCCGCTCCGCAACGTGTTGCAGCCCTTTGCAGGCGGATGGCAGGCACACAGGGACCGTCATTGCATCTGGATCGTGACGCCCGACCACTACAATCACAGCCACGCCTTCGATGAAGTCGCGCTTGGCCTACAGGGCGCCTTCGAGGAACTCGGCGGCTCGGCACCGATCACCCGGGACATGAACGCATTCGCCGGTCGTACGCCGATCATCTATGGCGGCAATCTTCTCCCGGCCGAAATCGTCAGCCATCTGCCGAAGGACAGCGTCGTTATCAATCTCGAGCAGGTGTCCGAAGAAAGCATCTGGATCAATTCGCGCTACACCTCGATCCTGAAGTCGTTTCCTGTTCTCGACTACAGCCCGCGCAACCGTGAAAATCTCGCCGCCAAGGGCATTGATCACGCCGGCGTGCTCGAAATCGGCTATAGCCGCTGCCTCAGCCAGATACAGCACGCCGCCGTCAAAGATATCGACGTGCTCTTTTACGGCTCTATGAACGAACGTCGCCACCATATCCTGAAGACGCTGAAGGACGGCGGGCTCGAGGTCGCGCACCTCTTCAACATCTATGGCGCGGAACGCGATGCGGCGATTGCCCGCGCCAAGATCGTGATCAACATCCATCATTATGCGAGCGGCGTCTTCGAGATCGTGCGCATTTCCTATCTGCTCGCCAATCGCGTTTGCGTGCTGACGGAAGGCGACATCCGCGATCCGGACCTTCAGCCCTTCATCGGCGGCTTGGCAATTGAGCCCTATGACGACATGATCGAGCGCTGCTACAAGCTGATCGCAGATGCCGACGAGCGCGATGCCATTGCCGCGAAGGGCCTTGCGGCTATGCAGAGCCGCTCGCAGGCGGACATGCTGATGAGCGTCATGAGGGCGGGCGCTTGATGAAGGCCGCAGAAAAGGTAAATCATGCGTATTGAGACTACGGTCATCGAGGGCATCATTGCGATCACGCCGCCACGCTTCGGCGATCACCGCGGCTACTTCTCCGAGGTATTCAAGGATGCTTGGTTCCGGGAAAATGTGGCCGACGTCACGTTCATCCAGGACAATGAATCGCTTTCGGCGCAGGCGGGCACCGTTCGGGGGCTGCATTTCCAGATACCGCCCTTCGCACAGGGCAAGCTGGTGCGCTGCCTTGCCGGCCGGATCATGGATGTCGTCGTCGATATTCGCGAGGGATCGCCGAGCTTCGGCAAATGGCTCTCTCAGGAGCTCTCGCCGGAAAACGGCATGCAGCTCTGGATACCGGCCGGTTTCGCACACGGATTCGCAACGATCGAGCCGAACAGCGTCATCAGCTACAAGGTAACCGCACCCTACAGCCCGCAGCATGATCGGGGCATCGCGTGGAACGATCCGGCGATCGGCATCCGCTGGCCCTTCGATGAGGGAGACATTGTGTTGTCCGACAAGGACAAGACGCTGCCATGGCTCGCCGATCTGCCAAGCCATTTTTCCAATTCAGCACAGTAACCAGGGATTGATTCACTATGCGCATACTGGTCACGGGCGGAGCGGGCTTCATCGGATCGGCATTGGTGCGCCATCTCGTCAGCGGGATCGGCGCCGAAGTGCTGAATGTCGACGCGCTGACCTATGCCGGCAATCTGGCATCGCTGAAATCCGTCGAATCGGCGCCGAACTATCAATTCCTGCACGCTGATATCTGCGACCGCGCCAGGATGCAGGAAGCATTCGCGTCCTTCCGCCCTGATACCGTCATGCATCTCGCGGCAGAGAGCCATGTCGACCGCTCGATCTCGGGCGCGGACGATTTCATTCAGACCAACATCGTCGGCACATTCAGTCTGCTGGATGCCGCACGGCACTATTGGGATGGGCTTGATGCTCGCCGCAAGAGTGCCTTCCGCTTTCTGCATGTCTCGACTGATGAGGTCTACGGCTCGCTCGGCGACGAGGGCCTCTTCGAGGAAACGACGCCTTACGATCCGTCCTCGCCCTATTCCGCCTCCAAGGCCGCGAGCGACCATCTGTCGATCGCTTGGCACCGAACCTACGGCATGCCCGTCGTCGTCTCCAATTGCTCCAACAACTACGGCCCGTTCCATTTCCCTGAAAAGCTCATTCCGCTGATGATCCTGAACGCACTGGAGGGCAAGCCTCTTCCGGTTTACGGCAATGGCGCGAATGTCCGCGACTGGCTCTATGTCGAAGACCACGCCCGAGCGCTCTTCACGATCGCATCCAGAGGGCGCCCCGGCGAAAAATACAATGTGGGCGGTCGCAATGAGCGCAGGAACATCGATGTCGTTCATCGCATCTGCGCTATTCTCGACGGCGTCCACAGTGACAAGGGACCGCATAAACGTCTGATCAACAACGTCACGGACCGCCCCGGACACGACGCACGCTATGCGATCGATGCCTCCAAACTCGAAAGCGAACTCGGCTGGAAGGCGCAAGAGACCTTCGAAACTGGCATCGAGAAGACCGTGCACTGGTACTTGGAAAACGAATGGTGGTGGAGGCCGCTGCGCGAAAACGTCTACTCCGGCGAACGCCTTGGCGTTTTCAAGGGACAATAAGCGATGCGCATTGCCGTCACCGGCAAACAGGGCCAGGTCGTTCAGTCGCTGCTCAGACGTGGCGGCGAAATGGGCGCCGAAATCAGCGCGGTCGGGCGCCCGGAAATGGACCTCGCGGATCCGGCAAGCATCGTAGCCGCCTTCTCGGCTCTGCGCCCGGATGTGATCGTCTCCGCCGCCGCCTATACGGCGGTCGACAAGGCCGAGAGCGAACCCGAGCTTGCTTTTTCCGTCAACGCGGCAGGCGCGGGGGCGGTTGCCGAGGCTGCCGCGCGGATTGGGGCCCCGATCATCCACATTTCGACCGACTACGTCTTCAGCGGCGACAAGACCTCTGCCTATTCCGAAGAGGATGCGACGGCGCCGATCTCCGTCTACGGGCGTTCGAAGCTCGCGGGCGAGAAGGCCGTCGCGGCGGCGAACCCGAACCACGTCATCTTGCGCACCGCCTGGGTCTATTCGCCCTTTGGCACCAATTTCCTGAAAACAATGCTGCGGCTTTCCGAGACGCGCGATCATCTTCGCGTTGTCGCCGATCAGACAGGATGCCCGACCTCGGCACTCGACATCGCCGACGCGATTGTTGCGATCGCAACCCGTATCATAGCGGACCCTGAGCCATCGCTCCGCGGCACTTTTCACCTGACCGGCAGCGGCGAAGCAAGCTGGGCTGATTTCGCCGAAGAGATTTTCGCGGAGCTTCTTAAATCCGGCGGCAGAAACGTCGCCGTCGAGCGCATCCCGACAGCGGATTATCCGACACCGGCCAAGCGTCCCGCCAATTCACGTCTCAATGGCGACAAGCTCGCCAGAACATATGGAATCCGGCTGCCGGAGTGGAAGCAGTCTATGAAGATTGTCATGCAAGACCTCTTGATTAAAGGTCTTTAGGGAGATGGGCATGAAGGGGATTATTCTCGCCGGCGGCACGGGCACGCGTCTGCATCCGATCACGCAGGCCGTCTCGAAACAGTTGATGCCGGTCTACGACAAGCCGATGATCTACTATCCGCTGACGACGCTCATGCTCGCCGGCATCAGGGAGTTGCTGATCATCACCACGCCTCACGACGTCGAAGCATTCAAGCGCCTTCTCGGCGACGGCTCGCAATGGGGAATTTCGCTGACCTATGCCGTACAGCCGAGCCCGGACGGCCTCGCCCAGGCCTTCATCATCGGCGCCGACTTCGTGCACGGCGACAGCTCGGCACTCGTTCTCGGCGACAACATCTTCTACGGGCACGGACTGCCGGAAATCATGAAATCCGGCACGAGCCGGCGGGAAGGCGCGACGGTATTCGCCTATCACGTCACCGATCCGGAACGCTATGGCGTTGTCGGCTTTGACGAAAAAATGAATGCGCTGTCGATCGAGGAGAAACCGAAGGAGCCAAAATCGAACTGGGCGGTGACCGGCCTCTATTTCTACGACCAGCAGGTGGTCGATATCGCCGCCAACCTGAAGCCATCACCGCGCGGCGAACTGGAAATCACCGACGTCAACCGCACCTATCTTGAGCGCGGCCAGCTTTTCGTGGAGCTGATGGGTCGGGGCTATGCCTGGCTCGACACCGGTACGCCGGACAGCCTGCACGATGCCGCAGGTTTTGTCAGCACGCTGGAGAAACGCCAGGGCTTCAAAATCGCCTGCCCTGAAGAAGTCGCCTGGCGCATGGGTTACATCTCCCAGGACGACCTCGCCAAGCTCGCGGAGAAGCTTGGCAAGAGCGCCTACGGCCAGTATCTGACCAAGCTGTCCCCGGATTGGTGAGCTATCCGGCCGGCGCCGCGTCGCAGACGTGCAGTTGGATGCGTCGACGAGCGCCTGATGATCTTGCGCGCCCAGCATGCCAGTCGTGGTGTGACGCTGGAAACCGTTACAGGTTTTTGATTCAGGTGCTCGGGAATTCCGCCAGTCGGGCGGCGTAGCGCGCCATGGTGTCGACTTCGAAATTGACGAAATCGCCGGCCTTGCGATCGCCCCAGGTGGTGACCTCGAGCGTGTGGCGGATGAGCAGCACGTCGAAATCCGTGCCGTCGACCGCATTGACCGTCAGCGAGGTGCCGTCGAGTGCAATCGAACCCTTGGGGGCGACGAATTTCGCCAGATGTTCGGGGGCGCGCAGGCGGTAGCGGGTGGCGTCGCCCTCTGCTGTCACCGAGAGGATTTCCGCCTTGCCGTCGACATGGCCGGAAACGATGTGGCCGCCGAGTTCATCGCCGATCTTCAGCGACCGTTCGAGATTGATGCGGCTGCCCTCCTGCCAGGTGCCGATCGTCGTCAGCCGCAGCGCCTCTTCCCAGGCCTCGACCTCGAACCAGCGACCGTTGCTGCCTTCCTGCGGCAGGCCGGTGACGGTGAGGCAGATGCCGGCGTGAGAGATGGAAGCGCCCATATCGATGGTTGCCGGGTCGTAACTCGTCGCAACGCGGAGCTTGATGCCCTCCTTGAGCGGCGAAACGGATTCGATCGTACCGATGTCAGTAACAATTCCGGTGAACATCAAAGCCCTCTTTCGTATTCGTCCAGGCGATCTTCGCCGAACATCAGCGTGCCCGTATGGGCAAAACCCGATGGTATGTCGGTTGCATCAAGCGGGGATTCAATACCGCCCTCGCCGATGACAACTGGCGCTTGGTAAAGCTGGATGCGGTCGACGAGGCCAGCCTCGAGAAAAAGCCGCGCCGTCTTTGCGCCGCCCTCGACCAGAAGCGAAGAAATACCGCGCGTCGCGAGTGCCGGCAGCAGGACTTCCGGATGATAGGGATTGCAATGGACGACCTCGACGCCGGCGGCTTCCAGCGCGGCACGGCGGGAGTCCATGTCGGTGGGTGAGGCACCCCCCTCTGCCCTGCCGGGCATCTCCCCCACAAGGGGGGAGATCGGATCGGGGTTAGCCCCTTTCCCTACGTCTTGCCTCAAGGCGAAACCATCACCATCGGAAACTGGGGAATTCGGATCGCGCCTCTTGCCGATCTCCCCCCCTGTGGGGGAGATGCCCGGCAGGGCAGAGGGGGGTAATCCCTCCGCATCCGATGACAACGGCCACACTTCCTCGCTTGCCACCACCATGACCGGCACTTCCCGCGCCGTCGCGACGAGCTTGCTGGTCAGCGGCAATGCCAGCGAGGGATCAAGCACGATGCGGATCGGCGATTGCGATTGAAGACCTGGCGCCCGTACCGTCAGCAGCGGATCATCGGCAATCGCGGTGCCGATGCCGACCAGGATGGCATCGGTTTCGGCGCGCAGCGCCTGCACCTGGGCGCGGGCCTCCGGGCCTGTTATGGCCACCTGCCCTGCCCCCTCGCGGCCGATCATGCCATCGGCGGAAACGGCAAGTTTGAGAGTCACATAGGGCCGGTTCTTCGTCTGGCGGGTGAGATAGGCGGCAAGCGACTGCCGGCCCTCCGCCTCCAGCACGCCGGCATCCACCTCTATGCCGGCTTCGCGCAGCATGGCGATGCCGCGGCCTGAAACCCGCGGATCGGGATCGGTGACGCTGATGACGACGCGGGCAACGCCATAGGCGATCAGCGCCTCGGAACAGGGCGGCGTCCTGCCGTGATGCGAGCAGGGCTCAAGCGTCACGTAGGCGGTGGCGCCGCGGGCAAGCACGCCGGCTTCGGCGAGTGCCTGCGTCTCGGCATGCGGGCGGCCACTGAGCGCCGTCACCGCACGGCCGACGATGATGCCGTCCTTGACGATCAGGCAGCCGACGGAGGGGTTGGTGGCCGTGCGGCCGAGATGCCAGCGCGACAGGCGGATCGCCGCCGCCATGAAACGTTCATCATGCGGCGTGATGCTCATGGCTCACCTGTCCAGCGGGTCGCGAGCGATCTTGGCGTTGATTTCGGAAATGACCTTCTCGAAATCCTCGGCAAGCGAGAAATCCCGATAGACCGAGGCGTAGCGCACGAAGCCGACATCATCGAGGCTCTTCATGGCTTCCAGCACCTGCAGGCCGATCTGCTCGGAGGAGATTTCGGTCTCGCCGGAGCTTTCAAGCCGGCGGACGATACCCGAGACAGCGCGCTCGATGCGATCACGCTCGACCGGACGTTTGCGCAACGCCACTTCGAAGGAGCGCACCAGCTTGTCGCGGTCGAAGGGCACCTTGCGGCCGGTCTTCTTGATGACCATCAGCTCGCGCAGCTGCACGCGCTCGAACGTGGTGAAGCGGCCGCCGCAATCCGGACAGATGCGCCGCCGGCGGATGGACGTGTTGTCCTCCGCCGGGCGCGAATCCTTGACCTGGGTATCTTCCGAACCGCAATAGGGGCAGCGCATCCCTACTCCTTATCCCAAGTAATCATACATGGGGAAGCGGTCGGTGAGGCTGACCACCTTGCCGCGCACGGCGGCTTCGACGGCGGCATTGCCTTCATCGGAATTGGCGATCTTCAGGCCGTCGAGAACCTCAACAATCAGATTGCCGATCTCGCGGAATTCGGCTTCCTTGAAGCCGCGGGTCGTGCCGGCCGGCGCGCCGAGGCGAACACCTGAGGTGACGAAGGGCTTTTCCGGATCGAAGGGAATGCCGTTCTTGTTGCAGGTGACGTAGGCGCGGCCGAGAGCTGCCTCGGCGCGCTTGCCGGTGGCGTTCTTCTTGCGCAGGTCGACCAGCATCAGGTGGTTGTCGGTGCCGCCGGAGACGACGTCAAGTCCGCCCGATATCAGCGTTTCAGCAAGCGCCTTGGCGTTCTTGACCACCTGGGCAGCATAATCCTTGAATTCCGGCTGCAGCGCCTCGCCGAAGGCCACAGCCTTGGCAGCGATGATATGCATCAGCGGGCCGCCCTGAAGGCCCGGGAAAACGGCCGAATTGAACTTCTTCGCCAGATCCTCGTCATTGGTGAGGATGACGCCGCCGCGCGGACCGCGCAACGACTTGTGGGTCGTCGTCGTCGCGACATGGCAATGCGGGAACGGGGACGGATGAACGCCACCGGCGACAAGGCCGGCGATGTGGGCCATGTCGACCATCAGATAGGCGCCGACGCTGTCGGCGATCTCGCGGAAGCGCTTCCAGTCCCAGATGCGGGAATAGGCAGTGCCGCCGGCGATAATGAGCTTCGGCTTGGTTTCCTCGGCCTTGCGGGCGACTTCATCCATGTCGAGCAGGTTGTCGCCTTCGCGCACGCCGTAGGAGACGACGTTGAACCACTTGCCGGACATGTTGACCGGCGAACCATGCGTGAGGTGGCCGCCCGAATTCAGGTCGAGACCCATGAAGGTGTCCCCCGGCTGCAGCAGCGCCAGGAACACGGCCTGGTTCATCTGCGAACCGGAATTCGGCTGGACGTTGGCGAAATTGACGCCGAACAGCTTCTTGGCACGCTCGATCGCCAGTTCCTCGGCGATATCGACGAATTGGCAGCCGCCGTAATAACGCTTGCCGGGATAACCCTCGGCATATTTGTTGGTCATGATGGAGCCCTGGGCTTCCAGCACGGCGCGGGAGACGATGTTCTCAGAAGCGATCAGTTCGATCTCGTGCCGTTGGCGACCGAGTTCCTTTCCGATCGCGCCGAAAATATCCGGATCGACATCCGCAAGCGAGCGATTGAAGAAGGATTCGGTGGAAGCATTGGTCATGGGCGGGCTCCTCAACTGGAATGCGCTGAGGTATTAGCCTTCCGCTGTGGCGAGAGCAATACGGAGAACGACATTTGCTGAGCAAAGCGCGCGCTCACGCTCTTTTGCGGCCGCGCCGCGCCGATCTTTGGCGACCGCCTCAAGGAGCGTCTCCTCGGACATAAAAAACCGCGCCCGAAATGAACTGACCCCCGAGGTTGGATGTCCAACTTTCGGGGGTCAGTTCAAAAGCGCGGTTCTCAAATCACGATGCAGAGTCGCCGCTTACTGGACCGGCTGTTCCATGCCAGCCGTGGTGTCGAGCGCCAGCTCGGCATTGCCGTCCATCTGATAGATGTCGTCGCGGAACTGGACGATACCGTCGGGCATGCCCCAGGCGGAGATGTAGACGAAATAGACCGGAACTTCCGTGGCGAGCTTGACCGGTGTGTTGACGCCGGTTGCGATCACCTGCTCCATCTGCTGGCGGTTCCAGCCGGGGGTCTCGCGCAACAGCCAGTTCGACAAGTCGCGGACGTTCTGGACGCGGACGCAACCCGACGATTCAAAACGCATCAGCTTGTTGAACAGGCCCTGCTGCGGCGTGTCGTGCATATACTCGCCGTTCTTGTTGTAGAAGTTGATCTTCGTCGACGCCATGGCGTTGGTCTTGCCGGGGTCCTGACGGAACATCAGGTTCGGCGCCTCGCCGTTCCAATCGATGGTCTCGGGGGCGACTTCGTTGCCCTTGCCGTCGATCAGGCGGATGGCGTTCTTTTCGAGATAGGTCGGATCCTTGCGCATCAGCGGCATGATGTCTTTTTCGACGATCGAGCGCGGCGCCGTCCAATAAGGATTGAGGATGACTTCGTAGATCTTCGAATTGACGAGATGCGTCGGGCGGCTGAGACGGCCGACAACCGCGGTGTGGCGCGTCGCGACACTGCCGTCTTCGACAGCCTCGACATACGCGGCCGGGATGTTGACCATCAGGTGACGGCGGCCCATGTCTTCGGGGAAGGTCTGCAGACGGATCAGATTGGTGTTCAGCTGCTGCAGGCGGACATCGGCAGGAATGTTCATCGCCTTCAGCGTGAATTCGCCGAGAACGCCATCGGCCGGCAGACCGTGGCGGGCCTGGAAGCGCTTGACGGCGCCATCGACGTAGGAATCGAAAGCGTTGGACAGGCCGGCTTCGCGCGGCAGGTCGCCGGTGATCGCAAGGCGCTGACGCAACGCCTGGACGGAAGGAGAGCTGACGCCGAGCTGCAGGCGCTGGTCACCGGGATTGACCTCAGGCCAGCCGCCAGCTGCGGCGATCTGCTGATACTGCATAATCGCCTGCTGCGCGCTCGCAACAGACTGCGGGCCGAGGATCGGTGTGTTGGAAACCATGGCGCTTGCCGTGCGCGAAGCCGCCTTGGCGTCGAACTGGTCGTCCCAGTTGCCGCGGCGCGGTGCATTGATCAGCGTATCGAGCGCCGATTGCGCGAATGCCGGCGCGGCAATCGCGCTGGCGCCAACCGTTGCCGCGGACGCCAGGAAAGCGCGGCGCGAGAGAGCTTCAATTCCGTTTTTCTTCGACATAGTCCCAACCACTGAATGCCGCTACAAAGAGATCTGCGGCCTTTTGCGATATCACTGCGCTTTAACGCAGATCCCAGTCCATTCGTTGTCCCGGCGCACCGAAAAATTCCGCTTGCCCCATCACAAGATTGCGATGCGGCAGCCTGAACATTCCTGATCGGTCTATTGAAAGCGCCGGTTGTTAGGCCTTCCGCTGCCACACCAATATGGCCAATTCGTGTTGCCGGGCGGGTAGAAGGACTGCCGGCTACCGGAAACACGACGCGACGAACCATATGACGGGGTAAAGCGTGCCGGTTAATAACGGCTAAAAAACGGCTTGAATACCGGGCTTTGCGCTTGCCTGCCATGCGTTGCAAAGATGCCACGCGGATATAAACGGCAAATCGGACGTGCAGGGAGCACGTCCGATTTTCTGCAACCCTGGAAGGAGGTCAGGGGTCTTAGAGACGGTACAGGATCTGGTCGTTCCAGAAACGGTCCAGGCGCTGGAGCAGCTTGTTCATCTGCGTGAACTCGTCGGTGCCGATGCCGCCGACCTTGTCGATCGAGGCGATGTGGCGTTCGTAGAGCTTGGCCACCGTTTCGGCGATGTCCTGGCCGGTTTCGGTCAGGCTGATGCGGACCGAGCGACGGTCGATGCGCGAGCGCTGATGGTTGATGAAGCCGAGATCGACCAGCTTCTTGACGTTGTAGGAAACGTTGGAGCCGAGATAGTAGCCACGCGAGCGCAGCTCGCCGGCGGTCAGCTCGGAATTGCCGATGTTGAAAAGGAGCAGCGCCTGGATGGCGTTGACGTCGCTGCGACCCTGACGGTCGAATTCGTCCTTGATGACGTCGAGAAGACGACGGTGCAGACGTTCAACGAGATGAAGGGATTCCATGTAAAGATCACGGATGTCGTGGTCCTGCTGGTCACGGAAGGTCGATACCGCCTGCGGCTTGATTTTCGTGTTCATATTGACTGCCTCACTGTTTGTTTGGCGGTGTGTTTTCTTCCCGCCTTGAGTGAGACCCTATCGAATACATATAAAATTCGACTTAAACCGCAGGCTTAACGGAGCCTTACCGGTAACCCCACGTTGTCTCAGGGTAAATCAACACTTACCTGGCGGCGATGCCGGCGCTTTTCCAGCCAGAGCAGCAGGCGGAAAATCAAGTAGACGACGGCGACCATGACATGCAGCAGGATGATCAGCCGGTTGGGGCCGAAAATATCCGGCAGCAGGCCATACATGAGGATTTGTCCGCCGGCGGCCAGCACCCAGATAACCGGTCCCCAGGAGACGGTCAGCCAGAGGCCGAGGGAGGCGACGGGGAAGAGCACGGCGAGGCTGGTGCTCGCCACCTTCCATGGCAGGCTCAAAAGATCGAAGCGGCCGGCGCCGACCAGCGAGTAGCCGACGAGCATCGCCCAATATTGGAGGCCGAACCAGAAGCAGGATACGGCAACCAGTCTCAGGAAGAGAATGAAGAGGATATCCGCCAGTGTGTGTTTCGGTATCGTCGGGGAGTCGGTTTCCATAGCGCAGACATCGGTTCGGGGTTGCATTTTCATAGAGAACGCCGCGCGTCTGGCAAGACGCGCCAAGGACGCTCTATAACATTGCGCTGGCGCATAACCCTGAAAATCCAGTCCGATTTTCGGGGTCATGCGCTAAAGCATCTTGTATTTATGCATGTCGTTATCCCGGAACCGCTGCACACTTCCGGGCGACATGAATAGGTTTTTCCGCCGCGGCCAATCGTCCGGTTTGGATTTTCCAGGCGCCATGATAATGAGCGCTCCGATAAATGGAATGGGCCAAGGACAGATATCATGCAGGACAGGACGCATCTCGTCGACGACATCACCGGTCATCGCCGCATGCGGCGCAACCGCAAGGCAGATTGGACACGCCGGCTGGTGCAGGAGAACCGGCTGACGGTCGATGACCTGATCTGGCCGATCTTCATCGTGCCGGGTTCCGGCATCGTCGATCCGATCGCGGCCATGCCGGGCGTCAACCGCATGAGCATCGATAAGGCCGTCGAAGCCGCGCGGGAAGCGGCCGGCCTCGGCATTCCGGCACTCGCCACCTTCCCGAATATCGAGATGGAACTGCGCGACGAGACCGGCTCGAACAGCCTCGAAGCCAACAACCTGATCAATCAGGCGACGGCGGCGATCAAGAAGGCGGTGCCCAATATCGGCATCATCACCGACGTCGCGCTCGATCCCTTCACCAGCCACGGTCATGACGGCATTCTTAGAGGCGGCGAGATCGTCAACGACGAGACGGTCGACCAGGTGGCGCGCGCCGCCGTGATGCAGGCAGATGCCGGCGCCGACATCATCGCGCCGTCGGAGATGATGGACGGACGCATCGGCGCGATCCGCATGGCGCTGGATGCAGCCGGTCACCAGAGCGTCGGCATCATGAGCTATGCGACGAAATTCGCCTCCGCCTTCTACGGTCCCTATCGCGAGGCCATCTCGACGGGCGGGCTGCTGAAAGGCGACAAGAAGACCTATTATATCGACCCCGCCAACGGCACCGAGGCGATCCGCGACGCGGCCCTCGACGTCGAGGAAGGCGCCGACATGCTGATGGTCAAGCCCGGCCTGCCCTATCTCGATATCTGCTGGCGGATGAAGGAGGCGTTTGGCCTGCCGACCTTCGCCTACCAGGTGTCCGGCGAATATACGCAGATCAAGGCGGCGGCGATGAATGGCTGGATCGACGGCGAGCGGGCGATGCTCGAAACGCTGCTGTCGTTCAAGCGGGCGGGCTGCGACGGTGTCCTCACCTATTTCGCGGTCGAAGTGGCGAAAATTCTCGCAAAGCGGTGATTGGGCCGAACCGGCCGAAAATCATCCAAATCTAGAGCAAATATTGCATTTTGCCCTGCCGATACCATATCAGCGGCATCGTTTTTCCGCAGGAGATTGAGATGAGCTACAACCCCAATCCGCTTTATGCCGCACCGGAGGACTGGCGCGCCTATAGCGGCGTGTTGAGCCGCCGGGTCTTCGCCTTCATCCTCGACTACGTCATCGTGGCGCTGCTCTGCATTCCCGCGGCGATCGTGCTGTTCTTCCTGTCGATCGTTACGCTGGGGCTCGGCTTCTTTCTCTACCCTGCCCTCTTCGTCATCGTTGCCGGCATTTACTTCGGCCTGACGGTGGGCGGGCCGAGCCAGGCCTCGCTCGGCATGCGCGCCATGGGGATCGCGATCGTGCGCGTCGATGGACGGCCGATGGATTTCATGACGGCGATCGTGCATCTGGCACTGTTCTGGATCCTCAACTCGGTGCTGACGCCGCTCATTCTACTTGCCGGCCTGTTTATCGAACGCAGCCGTCTCGTTCACGACCTGCTGGTGGGCACGGCGACGGTGCGCACTGCTTGAGACTTTGGCTGAGACCTTAGCTGAAACCCTAACTGCGATCTCGGGGGCGGAGACGAAATAAAGTCTCCGCCTTCTCTTTGCCGGCGGGCGCCGGCGCTCCATATCTAGAATTAGAAGACTGATATGAAGGGGCGAAACGCGCCCCGCTGTTGACGTTTTTTATTCTTAGGTCATGCTGTCAGGAAACGGCACGGTCTCGACAGGGAAATTTCCGCGACAAATGAATACGCAGACGACGCCATCCCCGCAGTTTTATCTGACGGCTCCGGCTGCGTGCCCGTACTTGCCGCATGAGATGGAACGCAAGGTGTTCACCCATCTGGTCGGCCCGCGTGCTGCCGAGATGAACGACATCCTGACGCAGGGCGGTTTCCGCCGCTCGCAAAACATTGCCTATCGCCCGGCCTGCGAATCCTGTCGCGCCTGCGTTTCCGTGAGAATTCTCGCCCAGGAATTCGAGCCGACGAAATCGATGAAACGGGTGCTTGCCGCCAATTCCGACGTCATCGCCACCGAATTCGCAGCCCAGCCTTCCAGCGAGCAATATTCACTCTTCCGACGCTATCTCGATTTTCGCCACCAGCAGGGCGGCATGTCCGACATGACCGTGCTCGACTATGCAATCATGGTGGAAGACACGCATGTGAATACGAGAATCATCGAATACCGCCGGCGCGAAGAAGGCTCAGGACTGGAGCAGCGTCCGAAAGGTGAACTGCTTGCCGCTGCGCTGACCGACACGATGAGCGACGGGCTATCGATGGTCTATTCCTATTTCAATCCGGCACTCGATCGGCGTTCGCTCGGCACCTTCATGATCCTCGATCATGTCAGGCGCACGAAAGCGCTGGGACTGCCGCATGTTTACCTGGGCTACTGGGTTCAAGGGTCGCGGAAAATGGACTATAAGACGCGCTTCCAGCCTCAGGAGCATCTGACCCCGCGCGGCTGGGAACGCTTCGATCCCTCGTCCATGCCGGAGAGCATCCACGACTGAATGTTCCCCACCGCTCTTTCCGACCATCGGAAGGGCCTGCTGCTGACGGCGATCGGCGGGCTGGTGCTTTCCGTGGATATTCCGTTGATGCGGCTCGCCGGCGGTGAGCTCTGGTCGATCCTTGCCGCGAGAAGCATAGCGACCCTTGGCGCGGCGCTTCTGGTCGCCACAGTGCTCAGGATCGCCAAGGGGCGATGGCCAGTGCTGGTGCCGGGCTGGCCGGGCCTGGTCACTGGTCTGCTTTACGGCCTGACGACGGTGGTCTTCCTTCTCGCCGTTTTCAACACGTCGACGGCCAATGTCGTTTTCATCGTCGCCTTCAATCCGATGTTCGCTGCCCTGCTTTCCTGGATTTTCCTGAAAGAACGGCCGGCACCAGCAACGCTGATCGCCATGGCGGCGATGATCTTCGGCGTCGGCCTGATCGTGCGGGACGGGCTTTCGGGCGGCCATCTCTTCGGCGACAGCATGGCGCTGCTCACCGCCTTCATCATTGCCGCCGCCATCACCATCAGCCGCGCCTCCCGCCGGAAGATGGGCTTCGTCTCGCTGCTTTCGACGGTGCTGCCGGCGGCGGTCGGCCTGATCGCCGTCATGCCGGCGGGTGGTTTTTCGATCGAGCATCCCGCCTGGATCCTCCTCAATGGCGCGGTCATGATGCCGCTTGCCCTCTGGTGCCTGGCGACCGGGCCGCGTTACCTCTCCGCGCCGGAGGTGGGCATGTTCTACCTGCTCGAAACCGTGCTCGCACCGATCTGGGTGTGGCTGATCTTTGCCGAAACGCCAGCGCCGATGACGCTGGTCGGCGGCGGCATCCTGGTGATGGCGATCGCAGCGCATTCCGTCTGGATGGTGCGGAAGAAAAGCATCAGGCAAATGGCAGGATAAGAGTTGTCGCCTGCTTGGCCTGATGTTATAACTCCGTTACCACAGAGGACAAAACGATGAATGTCACGATCCGCAAGATCGGAAATTCCGAGGGTGTTATCCTCCCTAAAGAGGTGCTGCAGCGGTTGGGCCTGAGCAGCGGCGACAGCCTCGAACTGCGAGAGATCGAGGGTAGCATCCAGCTTGTACCGGAATCGGCCGATCTTGCCGAGCAAATGCGGGCAGCCCGCATCGGCATGGAAAAATATCGGGTGGCACTCCGCGAACTCGCGAAATGATACGGCTTAAGTGGCTAAGCCGCCAAGCAATTGAAAATATGCACGACGAGCAAATCGCCGAGCATGGCGGTCTGGCTGGCCTGCGGGATGCCAATGCATTGGAAACCAGCTTGGCACGCCCGCTTAACAAGGCGGCATACGGCGAGACTGACATCTTCGTACTCGCCGCAGCCTATCTCTATGCCATTGTGAGAAACCACCCATTCGTGGATGGAAACAAGCGTACCTGCTATCTCGCGGCATTTACCTTTCTCTACATCAACCGCTACGTCATCAACGCCGAAAATGCGCAGGTCGTTGCATTTGTACTAGACGTCGCAGCCGGCGAGATCGACGAAGAAGGTGCGACCCGCTTCCTGCGGGATTTCAGCATACCGCTCAGCCCGTCGCCTTGAACTGCTGCTGCTCCAGTTCCCTGCCCAGCCCCTCGACCACATGAGCCCAGCCCTTCCGGGTCTTTTCCTCGTGTTCGGCCCATTCGGCGCACATTTCATGGGTCAGCGTCAGACGGCTGCCGCTGCCGAGAGGTTCGATGTCGATCTCGACGCGGTCGCAATTGTGGTCGTGCTCCTCGACTGAGAAGCTGAAGACCATGCGCTGCGGGCGCTTCAGTTCCAGGAAGACGCCCTGGTGAAAGGCGTCGCCGGTCGGCCGGCGGTCGACGACAAAGAAACGGCCGCCGACACGTGGATCGATTTCGGCGCGGATGACATGACCGTCATCGGTGGCAAACAGGAAACGGCGGGCGATTTCGGGGTTGAGCCAGGCGTCGTAGACGACAGCGGGCGGCACTTTGTAGGTGTGGCTGACATGCAATTTGATGGTGCTGGCGGGCATCGATTTTCCTCCGTTAACGGCGCGCGCACTTTCCCCAAGCGCACGAGCCTCGGCCATTCCGTCCGCCTTCGGAGCCGGCCTGTTCGTATCTTTGGTAACAGGAGTGAGATAGAGGAATTGTCGCGCCCGCCAAGAGTCGGGCGCGGAATTTTTAGGCCTCAGCCGGCGAATTTGCCGCTGCGCGGGAAGCCCTTCGGCACGGTGCGACCGGCAGTGGCGCGATCGGCCAGCCATTCGGCAAGCTCGTCCTTGTTCTTCGTGAAGGTGCGGCCGGCGCTGTCTTCCCAGACGAGGCCGTCTGATATCGCGAAGCAGCGGACGTCGGAAATGCCGCCATCCTTGTAGCGCTGCAGACGCACGCCCTTGCCGCGCGACATTTCCGGCACCTGCGCCAGCGGGAATACCAGCAGCTTGCGGTTTTCGCCAACGACGGCGACATGGTCGCCGCTGACGGGCACGAGCAGCTGCGTTTCCTCGGGCAGCCCGACATTCATGATCTGCTTGCCCTTGCGGGTATTGGCGACCAGCTCGGCCTCCGGAACGACGAAGCCGTTGCCGGCGGTCGAGACGATCAGTTGCTTGCGCGAGGGATCATGGACGAAAGCGGTCAGCACCGCCTGGTCGTTATCCATATCGACGATGATGCGCAGCGGCTCGCCGTGACCGCGGCCGCCCGGCAGCTTGTCGCCGCCTAGCGTGAAGGCCTTGCCGCCTGTGGTGAGGATGAGGATCTTGTCCGTCGTCTGCGCCGGGAAGGCGATCTTCAAGCCGTCGCCTTCCTTGAAGGTCAGCGCCGCCGTATCGGCGATATGGCCCTTCAACGCGCGGATCCAGCCCTTTTCGGAAATGACGACGGTGATCGGTTCCTTCTCGATCATCGCCTGCTGGATTGCTTCCTCGTCGGTCTCGGGCGCATCGGCAAACTGGGTGCGGCGGCGGCCGACCTCGGTCGCCTTGGCGAATTTCTTCTTCACCTCGCCGATTTCCCAGGCGACCGTCTGCCACTGCTTGTCGTCGGAGGACAGCAACGCTTCGATCTCGCCCTTCTCCTTGGTGAGCTCGTCGAATTCCTTGCGGATCTCGAACTCTTCCAGCTTGCGCAAGGCGCGCAACCGCATATTGAGGATCGCTTCGACCTGATTGTCGGTGAGATCCCAGCGCGCCATCATCACCGGCTTCGGCTCGTCCTCCTCGCGGATGATGCGGATGACCTCATCGATGTTGAGGTAGGCGACCAGCAGGCCGCTGAGGATTTCAAGACGTCTGTCGATCGCCGCCAGGCGGAAGCGCGAACGGCGCTGCAGAACTTCGCGGCGGTGGTCCAGCCACTCCTTCAACACCTCGTTCAACGCCATGACCCGCGGGATGCGGCCCATGGAGAGCACGTTCATATTGAGCGGGAAGCGGCTTTCGAGTTCCGTCAACTTGAACATCGATTCCATCAGGATCGTCGGATCGACGCTGCGGGTCTTCGGCACCAGCACGACACGGATGTCCTCGGCCGATTCGTCGCGAATATCTTCCAGCAGCGGCAGCTTGCGGGCGATCAGCAACTCGGCGATCTTCTCGATCAGCCGCGATTTCTGCACCTGGAAGGGAATTTCGGTGATGACGATCTGGTAGCCGCCGCGGCCGAGATCTTCCGTCTGCCATTTCGCCCGCACGCGGAAACCGCCGCGGCCGGTGCGGTAGCTCTCGATGATGCTGTCGCGGTTGTCGATGATGATGCCGCCGGTCGGGAAATCCGGGCCGGGAATGAATTCGACGAGCTTTTCGACGGTTGCATCGGGATGCTTGATCAGATGCAGAGCGGCGTCGCAAAGCTCGTGGGCATTGTGCGACGGGATCGAGGTCGCCATGCCGACGGCGATGCCGGAGGAGCCGTTGGCGAGCAGGTTCGGGAAGGCGCCGGGAAGGACGACCGGCTCGGAATTCGATTCGTCGTAAGTGTCGCGGAAATCGACGGCATCCTGGTCGATGCCTTCGAGCAGCAGTTCGGAGACCGCCGTCATCTTCGATTCGGTGTAACGCATAGCGGCGGGGCTATCGCCGTCGATATTGCCGAAATTACCCTGGCCGTTGACCAGCGTGTAGCGCTGCGAGAAGTCCTGGGCGAGACGGGCAAGCGCATCGTAAATCGACTGGTCGCCGTGCGGATGGTAATTACCCATCACCTCGCCGACGATCTTGGCGCATTTTCTGAAGGCCGAGTTCGGCCTCAGCCCCATCTCGTTCATCGCATAGACGATGCGGCGATGGACAGGTTTCAGCCCGTCGCGCACGTCAGGCAGGGCGCGGTGCATGATGGTCGATAGCGCATAGGCAAGGTAACGCTGCTCGAGCGCCGCCTTGAGGTCGACCGGCTGGATGTGATCGTCGTCTCCGCCTGAAGGCGGCAAAATCTCTTGTCCCATAGGTCCTGACTAGCTCAGAAGAGGCCGGCGGGCAAGGAATCCGGGCCATTGCAGCTGTGGATGAAGTCTTGGGACTGACATCAAAGGATGAGACAAACGTTCCGCCGCAATTTGGACTTCGTTTGCCGTTCCTCTCAACAGAAATTTAGAGATCCGCAAATATAAAGCGGGCCTAATCCGTAGTAGCGTAACTGCAGATTTTCAACCGCCACCACGCCACCAGAGGAATCACCCCATGAACTTTTCCCGGACAACGCGGCTGATGCTGTCGGGCGCCGCCTTTTTCTCACTCGCCGGTTCGGCCTTCGCCCTCGACGGCGCCGATCTGCTGAAGAAGCTCAATGCTGCCTATGCCGTACAGGGCGGAACGATTTCGGCTGACGCCGTCGATATCGACGGCACGACCGCAACGCTGAAGAATGTCACCGTCAAATCGGCCGGCGGCGAAAGCCTGGCCGTCGGCGAAGTCACCCTTTCCGGCGTCGAAGAAGACGAGGATGGCGGCTATTACATCGAAGAGGCCGCCTTCCCCGATATCAACACCACGAAAGACGGCGTCACGGTCACGGCGCAGGAGCTGACGCTCGGCGGCATCTCGATCCCGGCAACGGCGGGCGGCGACACGCTCGATACCATGATGCTTTACGAGACCGCCCATACCGGCCCGCTGAAGGTGGTCAAGGACGGCGCGGAAATATTCTCGCTGCTCGAAAGCGACATGAACCTGACGCTGCGCGAGGACGAATCCGGCTTCGATTTCGACGGCGCCTTCAAAAGCATGAAGGCCGATCTCAGCAAAGCCGAGGATCCGCAGAGCAAGGACGCGATCGAGAAACTGGCCCTGCAGCACGTCCAGGGCGACATCACCATGAAGGGCGCTTGGGAACTGGCCCCCGGCACGATCGACATTTCGGAATTCGCCTTCGACTTCACCAACATCGGCAAGCTGAACCTTGGCTTCAAGATCTCGGGCTACACGATGGCCTTCGTGAAGTCGCTGCAGGATGCGATGAAGCAATCCGAAGCCGGTGCGAACAAAGAAGAATCGCAGCAGGCGCTCGGCCTTGCCATGCTCGGCCTGATGCAGCAGCTGTCCTTCGAGGCCGCGCAGGTGCGCTTCGAAGATGCCTCGATCACCAAGCGCGCGCTCGATTATGCCGGTTCGCAGCAGAACATATCGGGCAAGCAGATGGCCGATTCGTTGAAGGCGATGACGCCGATCATGCTGGCGCAGCTCAATATCCCGGAACTGCAGAACGCCGTTTCGGCGGCCGTCAACACCTTCCTCGACGACCCGAAGAGCCTGACCGTCAAGGCCGCTCCTGAAAAGCCGGTGCCGTTCCCGACGATCGTGGGTGCCGCGATGGGCGCTCCGAACACGCTGCCGCAGGTGCTTGGCGTCAAGGTGACCGCCAACGACTGATCGCTTCCTCTTGCGATGGAAGGCCCGGCAACTCGTTCTGGCGGGCCTTTTCGTTTTCATGCGCAGTGGCGAGCGACTTCAGAAATGGCAAGGGCTGCGATATCAAGCAATTCCTCGCGGGATGCTCCGTCCCTCGCCTGCACCGACATTCCCCGGATGATGGCGCCTGAGCGACCGAACCAAAAGAAAAGCCCGGCGATTTGCCGGGCTTTTGCATTCGGGATCAGATGATCTCAGTCCTTCTTGACCGGCGGGATCGGCCGGATCGAGAGCTCGCGCAGCTGTGTCGGCGTTGCCGGGCTCGGCGCCCCCATCAGCAGGTCTTGGGCCTGTTGGTTCATCGGGAAGAGCGAGATTTCGCGCAGGTTCTTCGCGCCGACGAGCAGCATGATGATACGGTCGATACCGAAGGCAGCACCGCCATGTGGGGGCGCGCCATACTGGAAGGCGCGATAGAGGCCGCCGAAACGGTCTTCAACATCCTGCTGGCTGAGGCCGACCTTCTCGAAGGCGGCGACCATGGTTTCCGGCGACTGGTTGCGGATCGAGCCCGAGGCGATTTCGAAGCCGTTGCAGACGGCGTCATACTGGAACGCCTTGATGGTCAGCGGATCCTGGTTCTGAAGCGCATCGAGGCCGCCCTGCGGCATCGAGAACGGGTTGTGGGCGAAATCGACCTTCTTTTCTTCATCGCTCCATTCGAAGAACGGGAAGTCGACGATCCAGCAGAGTTCGAAACGGTCGCGATCGACAAGGTTCAGCTCTTCGCCGGCCTTGGTGCGGGCTTCACCGGCAAACTTGTAGAACTTGGCCGGATCGCCGGCAACGAAGAAGCAGGCGTCACCGTCATCGAGGCCGAGCTGGGTACGGATCGCGTCGGTGCGCTCCTCGCCGATGTTCTTTGCAAGCGGGCCGGCGCCCTCGAGTTTGTCACCTTCCTTGCGCCAGAAGATGTAACCGAGACCAGGCTGACCGGTCGACTGCGCCCAGGCATTCATGCGATCGCAGAATGCTCTGGAACCGCCGGTCTTGGCCGGAATAGCCCAGATCTCGACCTTCGGGTTCGAGGCGATCATGCCGGCGAAGACCTTGAAGCCGGAGCCGGCGAAATGTTCGGTCACAGCTTCCATGACGATCGGGTTGCGCAGGTCCGGCTTGTCCGAACCATATTTACGGATCGCCTCGTCATAGGGGATGCGCGGCCATTCCTTGGTGACCGGCTTGCCTTCGGCGAACTCTTCGAAAATGCCTGATATCAGCGGACCCATCGTGTCCCAGACGTCTTCCTGGGTGACGAAGCTCATTTCGAGGTCAAGCTGGTAGAATTCGCCTGGCAGGCGGTCGGCGCGCGGGTCTTCGTCACGGAAGCAGGGCGCGATCTGGAAGTAGCGGTCGAAACCCGCCACCATCAGCAGCTGCTTGTACAGTTGCGGCGCCTGCGGCAGCGCGTAGAACGTGCCGGGATGGATGCGGGAGGGCACGAGGAAGTCGCGCGCGCCTTCCGGCGAGGAGGCCGTCAGGATCGGCGTCGTATATTCGGTGAAGCCGACATTGCCCATTTCGCGGCGCATGGCCGAGATGACCTGGGTGCGCTTGACGATGTTCCGGTGCAGCGTTTCGCGGCGAAGATCGAGGAAGCGATACTTCAGGCGGACGTCTTCGGGATAGTCCGGCTCGCCGAAGACCGGCAGCGGCAATTCCCTGGCTGCGGAGAGGACTTCGATCTCCTGCGCATAGAGCTCGATCTCGCCCGTTGCCATGGTCTTGTTGACAGTATCTTCGGTGCGGGCCTTGACGAGACCGTCAATGCGGATGACCCATTCGCCACGCGCCGTTTCCGCCATCTTGAAGGCCGGGCTGTCGGGATCGGCAACGACCTGGGTGATGCCGTAATGGTCGCGAAGGTCGATGAAGAGAACGCCGCCATGGTCGCGAACGCGGTGGACCCAGCCGGAAATGCGGACGGTCGAGCCGACATCCGACTTGCGGAGGGCGGCACATGTGTGGCTGCGGTAGCGATGCATGATCTCAAATCCTGGCATATGCTGAGACGGCAGCAAGGGTTCCAAGAACCCTCAAGCGCCGACAAGAAAATCGGGCGGAAAAGCGCATGGACGCTCCGATTTGTCAAGGCTTGGCGCACGCCACCGATCGTCTGACATGCGTTTATGGCGAGCCTGCGACCGGTATGCTGCGGCAGTTTGGCCGCACTTCCCGTATTGCTGAAGCCACCGGTCAACTTTAAAAGGATCGGCATTCTCACCGTGGAGCGTCCGCATGCCTCTCCTTAGCCGCCGCAACCTCTTGAAGGCATCCGCTGTTGCGGGGGCTTATGGCGTCGGCATCGGCATTGCCGGTAAATTCGGGTTTGCCGAGGCGGCGCCCGAGCCGCAGCTGCTGACGGCGGTGAAGACCGAGGCCATGCTGACCGAGGCGGGACCGACCAGGGATATCATGAGCTGGGGCCATGGCGGCATGCCGCCGCTCCTGCGGATGAGGAAGGGGCGCCCCTTCGCGGCACGGCTGAAAAACGGCCTTGATGAGCCGACGACGATCCACTGGCACGGGCTTCGCATCGACAACCGCATGGACGGCGTGCCGTTCATGACGCAGCCTTACGTCTATACCGGCGATAGCTTCGATTACGCCTTCACGCCACCTGATGCCGGCACTTTCTGGTATCATCCGCATTGCAACACGCTGACGCAGATGGGGCATGGCATGACCGGTGTCATCGTCGTCGAAGATCCGGCCGATCCGGAGTTCGATACCGAGGTGGTGCTGAACCTGCGCGACTGGCGGCTCGGCGGCGACGGACAATTCATCGCCCCCTTCCGCCCGCGCGATGCGGCCAAGACCGGCACCTACGGCACGGTGCGCACCGCCAACTGGCATCAGGAGCCGCGATATGACGCACCGGCCGGCGGGCTGGTTCGGCTGCGCATTGCCGTGACCGACGTGACGCGGATCTTCTCGCTGAAGATGGAAGGCGCCGATGCGACCGTGATTGCGATCGACGGAAATCCGGTGCCGAAGCGTTTTTCCCTCGACCTCCTGCAGATCGGGCCGGGTCAACGGCTCGATCTTGCCGTGCGCATGCCGGACGACGAAGGCGCGATCGCAACGCTGGAAGATATCCGCGGCACAGCGCCGAAGACGATCGCCAGCCTGCGCGCGGTCGGATCATCCTTGAAGCGCGCTATCGGCGATCTTGGGCCGCTTGTCGACAATCCCGTCCCGAAGGCCGATCTTTCCATCGCCGAGCAGATCCCGCTGATACTGAGCGCCACTGCCGAGAATGCCGCCGTCGAAGGCATCTGCGGCACGCTCGGCTACAGTTTCTGGGCAATCAACAAGGTGCCATGGCCAGGCGACACGCCCGATCCGACGGCACCGCTTGCGGAATTGAAGCTCGGCAAGAGCTATGTCTTCAATCTCGAGAATACCACGCCGCATTCCCATCCGATCCATCTGCACGGGATGAGCTTCACGGTGATCTCCTCCTCGACGCGGGAGGTGATGCCGCTGGTGTCCGATACCTATCTCATCCAGCCGGACGAGAAGGTGCAGCTTGCCTTCGTCGCCGACAATCCCGGCGACTGGCTGCTGCATTGCCATATCATTGAGCATCAGAAGACGGGGATGACGAGCTATCTCAGGGTAAGCTGAGGCAGTGCGCTTTCACCACGGTTGGGCTGCGCTTCGCGCCGGCGTTCGCGCCTTGCCTCAGTTTGGACGTGATTCTTAGCCAGCAATGCTCGAAGCGTATGCTGTTGTATTGACATATCGAACCGAAAGGAGAAGGAAGGTTTAACCGACCTTTTCCTTGCGAATGAAATGATATGATCGAAACCACCGCCGATTTGGCGGCCGCCTGCAAAGAGCTGGCCAAGTCCGACTTCATCACCATCGACACCGAATTCCTGCGCGAAACGACCTTCTGGCCGGAGCTCTGCCTGATCCAGATGGCAAGCCCGACGACGGAAGTTCTCGTCGATCCACTGGCCAAGGGAATCGATCTCGCCCCCTTCTTCGAGCTGATGGCCGATACGAAGGTGCTGAAGGTCTTTCATGCGGCGCGCCAGGACATCGAAATCATCTTCAATCGCGGCAATCTCATACCGCATCCGATCTTCGACACGCAGGTCGCCGCCATGGTTTGCGGCTTCGGCGACAGCGTCTCCTATGACCAGTTGGTCAGCCGCATCAAGAACGTGCATATCGACAAGTCGTCGCGCTTCACCGACTGGAGCCGCCGGCCGCTGTCTGAGAAGCAGCTGGATTATGCGCTGGCCGATGTCACCCACCTGCGCGACGTCTACCTGTCGCTGAAGGCGGAACTTGATCGCGAAGGCCGCACCTCCTGGCTCTCCGAGGAAATGGATATTCTCGAGTCGCGCGAAACCTACGACATGCATCCTGACGATGCCTGGCAGCGGCTGAAGATGCGCCTGCGCAAGCCGCAGGAGCTGGCGATCCTGAAATATGTCGCTGCCTGGCGCGAACGCGAGGCGCGGGCCCGCAACGTGCCGCGTTCGCGGGTGCTGAAGGACGATGCGATCTACGAGATCGCCCAGCAGCAGCCCAAGGATACCGAGGCGCTCGGCCGGCTGCGCACCATTCCGAAAGGCTGGGAGCGCTCGGTCTCCGGCGCCGCGGTCATCGAGGCCGTCAACACCGCACTTGCTCTTCCGAAGGCCGATATGCCGCATGTGCCACGCCAGGCGCAGGCGCCCGAAGGGGCCGCTGCTGCCGTCGAATTGTTGAAGGTACTGCTGAAGCTGATTTCGGAAAAACACGGCGTGGCGCCGAAGGTGATTGCCAACAGCGAGGATCTCGACAAGATCGCCGCCGAGGGCGAGAAGGCCGAAGTCGCTGCCCTGCACGGCTGGCGGCGCGATCTTTTCGGCGAGCCGGCACTGCAACTGATCCAGGGCGCGATCGGCCTGCGCTTCGTGGACCGGAAGGTCGAGACCGTCAGCCTCTGAGACTGCTGCAGAATTCCTTAAATCGGAATCGATTTGAGGATTAAAATTGTGCGGCAATTCAAAGTGCTGCGGCGTCCTTTAGCGGCTCTCGAAAAGACACGCTAAGGACGCAGTAGCTTCGAATTCGCTTGACGGTTTTTTCCGGCCTGAAACAATGGCGGGAGGAAACATCACGGCGCAGAGGCTGCATGCGGGAAATATCTCCGACACAGAATTGGATCCTGATCGCGATCGTCCTCGCGGCCAGCGGCGTCATCTATGATCTGATGTTCTACTCTAATCAGACGCCGGTTATCGGGGCGATCTTCGCGCTCTTCATCGGCATGCCGATCCTCGCCTTCGAGCGCAAGGTGCTGTTTCGAACGCTTTATAGACGCATCCAGAAGCTGCCGACCTTCGCCTTCATCATCACCGAACTGGTGATCTATGAGATCCTGATGAGCATCGGCTTTGCCTGCGCCGGCCTGCTGCTCTGGTCGCTCGGCATGCTGAAGCCGGCGTCGCTCCTCGACCTCGTCATCATGCCGTTCGAGGTCTTCCTGTATGCGCTTGCGGTCTGCACGATGCTGATCTTCGTCTTGCGCGTGCGAGAATTGCTTGGTCGTGAGGTCTTCCTCAGCATGCTCATCAGCCGCTACCGCAATCCGGTCAAGGAAGAACGCGTCTTTCTGTTCATCGACCTCGTCGATTCGACGGCTTTTGCCGAGAAGCATGGCGACCTCAGGGCGCAACAACTGCTGAACTCGCTGTTTGCGACCTTCGCCGAGCCCGTCAGGCGCCACAAGGGCATGATCAACGACTATGTCGGCGATGCGGCGATCATCACCTGGCCGCTTGCCCGCGGCGTCAAGGATGCGCGCTGTGTGCGCTGCATCTTCGATATCCTTGCCGACATCGACGCCAATGCCGCCGGCTGGCGGAAAAATTACGGGCAGGTGCCAAAGCTGCGCGCCGCCCTTCACGGCGGCGAGATCATCACCGCCGAAATCGGCGTCGACCATCACAAGATCAGCTATTTCGGCGATACGGTGAACACCACCGCCCGGCTGGAGACGCTCTGCCGCAGTCTGAACCGATCGGTTCTGATCTCCAGCGAGCTTGCCCGGCGCATGAATTTTCCCGACGACATCACCTGCGAGGATCTCGGCACTCATGCGGTGAAGGGACGCGGGCAGGCGCTCGGCGTCGTGGCGCTTACCTCGCGCGCGGTCACCGTGCTGAACACGCCGGCGGTCGTTCTGCACGGCTGATGCGTAAATTCAAAGTGTTACAGCATCCATTGCGCGTCTGAGAAAGACGCGCGGCGCTGTAAGTACGTCACCAAAGCTTCACCCAACCGTCAATTCGCTGACACGGAAGCCCTGCTAAGCGGAAGGCCTTTGCAATCCGTTCCACGGGGATATTATGAAGAACGCCCTTTTTGCTTCCGTATCGCTTTTCATCCTGGTCGCAGGCTCCGCTTCGGCCGACCAGCAGCAGTTCCCGGCCAAGCTCGCCGGCCAGGCGATCCTGCCCGCCAACACCATGGTTCCGGCACCGGCCGATGCCCCCGAATTCCTCAAGCATTCCGGCAAGTTTACCACGCCGGACCGCAAGCGCACCGAAGCGCTCGGCGCCGTTCCCGGTAAGGACGGCGCCCGCATCACCGATCTGAAGCTTCCCTTCGACGGCCAGCCGATCCAGGGTTTCTCGGGCGTCAAGACGATGGCCGACGGCACCTTCTGGACACTCTCCGACAACGGCTTCGGCTCGAAGTTCAACTCGTCGGATTCCATGCTCTTCCTGCACCAGATAAAGTTCGACTGGGCCGGCAACAAGGCTGAGGTCGTCAAGAACCTCTTCCTTTCCGACCCCAACAAGATCGCCCCGTTCCCGATCGTGCTTGAAGGCAGCGACACGCGTTATCTCACCGGCGCCGACTTCGACATCGAATCGATCCAGCCGGTTGCCGACGGCTTCTGGCTCGGCGACGAATTCGGTCCCTACATCCTGAAGTTCGACACATCAGGCCGCCTCACCGACGTCATTCCGACGACGCTCGACGGCAAGCCGGTGCTTTCGCCCGACAGTCCGCTTCTCTCGGTTCCATCAAACCCGGCCGCAAAGATGCCGGTCTTCAATCTGAAGCGCTCCGGCGGCTTCGAAGGCCTCGCCATGTCGAAGGACGGCGCCAAGCTTTACGGCCTGCTCGAAGGCGCCATCTACAAGGATGACGGCACGGTGGAAACCATCGACGGCCACACCGCCACCCGCGTCATCGAGTTCGATGTCGCTTCGAAAAAGTGGACCGGCCGCAGCTGGCTCTATCCGTTCGAGGACAAGGGTGTCTCGATCGGCGATTTCAACATGCTCGACGACACGACCGCTCTCGTCATAGAGCGCGACAACGGCGCCGGCATTGCGGACAAGGCCTGCGCCGACCCCAAGCAGCCGAAGCCGGATTGCTTTGAAGCTCCGGCCGTGCTGAAGCGCGTCTACAAGATCGAGTTCAACGACGCCAATGTCGGCAAGGCCGTTCGCAAGATCGGCTATATCGACCTGCTGAACATCCAGGACCCCGACAACAAGAAGAAGGCCGGCAGCAAGGACGGCGTCTACGACATGGCGTTCGTGACGATCGAAAACGTCGACCGCGTCGACGCCACGCACATCATCATCGGCAACGACAACAACCTGCCCTTCTCGGCCGGCCGCGCCGTCGACAAGGCTGACAACAACGAGTTCAGCCTGCTCGAAGTCGGCGAGTTCCTGAACGCGAAGTAATTCGGAATTCTGACACTGAATACGGAGGGCGGTGCGAAGGTGCCGCTTTTTGTTTTGTGGTGATTTCGAAATTTTGGCGTTGTGCCGGACCAGCCCCCTCTGCCCTGCCGGGCAGAGGGGGCTGGTCCGGCACAACGACCGCAAATCAAACCTATTCGAACCGAAACGCCAACCGCTTGTTCGTCAGCTTCGACAGCTGCTGCAGGCGGCCGTCCAGGCGTTCGCCGGCGAAGTCGCGATATTCGGGAGGCACGACGAATTCGAGGTCGAGGTCCGGGCTCGATGATTTGCGGAAGGTCAGGTTCTTGACGATGCCGGGCATCGAGGCCGAGAAGAGATAGACGACGCGCAACATGCCGCCGAGCAGCTTGGCGCGCTCGATGAGCTGCGGCGTGGCGATCTGCGCCAGCGGGCCGGTGGCGCCGTCGTCATGCAGGCCTTCGAAACGGTAATAGTTGGAAAGCGCGATGAAAGCGCGGCCGGGATGGCTGATGCCGACGAAAGAAGAGTGGGCGATGACGTTCAGCGCCTGCAGGCCGCGATAGTCGGGATGAGCGCGCCAGCTGATATCGGCCAGCAGACAGGCGGCCTGACGGTAGCGGCTTTCCTCCTGGGTTTCCTGGATGCCGAAAAGGGGCATCATGCGGCCGGTCCATTCCGCCAGCTCGCGGGCATGCTCCGGCGAACGGGCACGCAGGATCGCCAGTTCGCCGGCGGCGGCAAGCAGCGGATCCAGGCGGCGCTCGGATTCCGACAGCAGCGAATAAAGATATCCCTCGCGCACACCCTGCGCCGAGAAGGAAATCACCGACGGCTTCATCGCGCTCAACACTTCCTTCATGGCGATAGCGCCGAAGGGCAGCAGCGAACGGCGGTGCTTGGAAACGGCCTGCAGCGCCGGCTCCCTGGAATCGCGCGCGGTCACCTGTTCGAGGAACAGCATCATCGCTTCGAAAGACACCTCATAGCCCTGCATCATATGCAGCGGATAATGGGTGATTTCCATGTGCAGCTTGGCAATGTTTCTCCAGGTGCCGCCGACGGCGTAGAAGGTGCGCCCCTCGCCTTTCGACAGCAGCTTTGCCGTCTTCAGCTGCTTTCGGGCAAAGGTCTGGGCCTTGGAGAGCGAACCGCCGGCATATTCCGACAGGCGCAGGCCGCCGAGCGGCAGCGTGATGCCCTTGCCGACCTCTTTGCCCTTGATATCGATCAGCTCCAGCGAGCCGCCGCCGAGATCGCCGGCAATGCCGTCAGGATTATAGAAACCGCTGATGATGCCGAGCGAGGCGAATTTTGCCTCCTCCTCGCCCGAGAGCACGCGGACCTTGCGGTTAAGGATGGTTTCCGCCTGATGGATGAAATCGGGGCCGTTGCTCGCCTCGCGCGCGGCCGCCGTCGCCAGCACATACATGGTGGCAGCGCGGGCCTGATCTGACAGAGCCTTGAAACGGTGCAGCGCCGCCAGAGCCCGGCTGACACTGTCTTCGTCCATCTTGCCGGTAAGGGCGACGCCTTTGCCGAGGCCGCAGAGGACCTTTTCGTTGAAGAGGACGGTTGGCGAACGGGACATGCCTTCGTAGACGACAAGACGAATGGAATTCGATCCAATATCGACGACGGAGACCGGGGCGATCCCCGGAAGGCGCCCCTGGGCTTCAGATTCAACCATTTAGGTCCAGTTTTACTTGTTGTTGCGGCCTTCGAGCAGGCCGGCGATCAGCTTCGGCGCACTGGACTTCAGAGCTTCACCACGGCCTGACAGGCTTGGATTGGTCATGAAATATTGCTGCGCATTGAACGGTTCTTCGCCCCTGCGCACTTCCATGCGTCGCGACGTACCGTCGGGCAATATCTCGTAGCTTTGTTGATTGTCAATCACGTTGCCGAGCATAATCTGTGACAAGACCTGCTCGTGAACCGTCGGATTCGTCAATGGAACCATGGTTTCGACGCGGCGATCGAGGTTTCGCGGCATCATGTCGGCCGAGCCGATGTAAACCAGCGCCTTGTCGGACGGCAGGCCGTGGCCGTTGCCGAAGCAGAAGATACGGCTGTGCTCGAGGAAGCGCCCGACGATCGACTTCACGCGGATCTTTTCCGAAAGGCCGGGTACCTGCGGACGCAGGCAGCAGATGCCGCGCACGACGAGATCGATCTCGACGCCGGCATGGCTGGCGCGATAGAGCGCGTCGATGATGTCAGGATCGACAAGCGAATTCATCTTCATCCAGATCGCCGCCGGCGCGCCGTTCCTGGCATGCTGGACCTCTTCCTCGATGTGACGCAGGATGCGCGAGCGCATCGTATAGGGCGAGATCGCGAGTTGCATACCCTGTTCCGGCTCACCGTAGCCGGTGATGAAGTTGAAGATGTTCGCCATGTCGTGGGCGATGACGGGATTGCAGGTGAAGTAGGAGAGATCGGTATAGATCTTCGCGGTGATCGGGTGATAGTTGCCGGTGCCAAGATGGCAATAGGTGCGCAGTTTGCCATCCTCGCGACGGACGACCAGCGACATCTTGGCGTGGGTCTTGAGCTCGATGAAGCCGAAGACGACCTGGACGCCGGCACGTTCGAGGTCGCGCGCCCAGCGGATGTTTGCCTCTTCGTCGAAACGGGCCTTGAGCTCGACCAACGCCGTCACCGACTTGCCGGCTTCGGCGGCATCGATCAGCGCGCGAACGATTGGGCTATCGTTGGAGGTGCGGTAAAGTGTCTGCTTTATCGCCAGGACATCAGGATCGCGCGCAGCCTGGAGAAGAAACTGGACCACCACGTCGAAAGATTCGTAGGGGTGATGGACAACCATGTCCTTTTCGCGGATGGCTGCGAAGCAGTCGCCGGCATGTTCGCGGACGCGCTCGGGAAATCGCGCATTGTAGGGGGCAAAGCGCAGATCGTCGCGCGGCGCCTTGGTGATCTCCGACAGCGTGTTCAGCGCCAGAAGACCCGGCAGAACGGCGACGCGGTTGTCGGGGATGCTCAGCGCCTGGACCACGAATTGGCGCAGCGACGCCGGCATTTCCGAATCGGTCTCGATGCGGATGACCTTGCCGCGGCGGCGGCGTTTCAGTGCCGTTTCGAAGAAGCGGACGAGATCCTCGGCCTCTTCCTCGACTTCGATATCGCTGTCGCGGATGACGCGGAACGTACCAGAGCCCTGCACCTCGTAACCCGGGTAGAGCCGATGGATGAAGATGTTGGCGACGTCTTCCAGCGTGATGTAGCGGATCGTGTTCCCATCATCCGGCAGGCGGACGAAGCGGTCGAGCGCCACCGGCAGGCGCAGCAGCGCGGTCATCGGCTCGCGGCCGTTCTTGCTGACAAGCTGCAGACCGATGGAGAAGCCGAGATTCGGAATGAAGGGGAACGGATGGGCAGGATCGATCGACAACGGCGTCAGCACCGGGAAGATCGCCTGTTCGAATTCGGCGGCCAGCCACTGGCGGTCGGCATCGCTCAAGGCGCCGGGGCGCACGATCAGGATGTCTTCCTTGGCGAGATATTGCTGCAGGACGGCGAGCGAGGCCTGCTGCTCCATCTGCAGGTGGTCGATCTCCTGCAGGATCGAATCCAGCTGCTCGGCCGGCGTCTTGCCGTCGGGGCTGCGGATGGCGATGTTCTGGCGCACCTGGCCCTCGAGACCGGCGACACGCACCATGAAGAATTCATCGAGGTTGGCGGCCGAGATCGACAGGAAACGGACGCGCTCGAGCAGCGGATGCTCGGTGTTCAACGTTTCTTCCAGGACACGGCGATTGAATTGCAGCCAGGAGAATTCTCGGTTGATGAAGCGCTCGGGGCTCTTGAGCAGCTCTTCCAGCGGGGGGGTGTTGTCGTTGATTTCCGGAGTGAGTTCCTGATGTTCTGCGACTGCGCTATCCATTGTCCGCTTACCCCGTTTTCAATCGCCAAAGGCAATTATATCAGTTTGACGACGGAACTGTGACAGTCAATCGGCTGGTTCCGAATTTCCCAATTCATTCAATACTTCGGCAGCAAGAGACCGGGTGATTTTCGTGCCCCGCGACAGGGCCAGCCGGTCAAGCCTCTCGACGATCGTCTGGGCCGCGTTCAGCGACCGCTCCATCCGGTTAACGATATAGAGCACGAGTTTGTCATCTATATAAAGCTGCCGGTCGGCGAAGAGCTTGACGATCACTTGCGACAACAGCGCCTCATCCGGTTCGCCGATCTCGACGACGGTTACCGCTTTCAGGCGCGAGCGCAGATCGGGCAGCAAAACCGGCCACGACATCGGCCAGAGGCGGCTGGTCATCAACAGGCTGGTGCCGTTTTCGCGCACGCTGTTGATGACGTGGAAGAGCGCGTTGTCGTCGAAGCCGAGGCGGTCGGCGTCCTCGAACAGCACCGGGCCGGCGGCGGCTGCAACCGCGGCATCCGAGCCAAGCTCGGGATGAATGTCGACGGCGCCGCTCAATTCCCGCCAGATGCGGGCGAGATGCGATTTTCCCGAGCCGACGGGGCCGGCGAGCACGACCACCGGCGATGGCCATGCCGGCCAGGCATCGACGATCGAAACGGCGGCGGCAAGACGCTCCGAGATCAGGAGGTCGTCGCGCCCGCTTGCCGCATCGTGCGAAAAGACCAGCGGCAGCTGCTCTCCGGCCTTGCGCTTCGGATCAGCGTTCTTCACGTCATTCATTGGGAACAGATTTCGTCTTTCGGGCGCGGCCGCTGGGCGACCCGCCAAAATAAAGATCGCTCTGAAGGTAGCGTGAAAGCGCGAAACGAACAAGGACACCGACGGCAGCGGCAGCCGGCACGGCAACCAGAAGCCCGACGAAACCGAAGAGCGCGCCGAAGGCAAAAAGCGCAAACATCAGCCAGACCGGATGCAGGCCGACGCTGGAGCCGACGAGCTTCGGCTGCAGAATGTTGCCTTCCAGGAACTGACCGGTGAAAAAGACGAGGAGCACCAGGCCGATCCAGGGATAATCGGGCCAGAACTGCACAAGCGCCACGCCGATGGCGAGCACGAGGCCAACCATCGAGCCGACATAGGGAATGAAACTGATCATCCCGGCGAAGAGGCCGATCAGCAGGCCGAAATTCAGCCCGACGAGGGAAAGGCCGACGGCATAATAGATGCCGAGGATGAGACACAGCGAGCCCTGGCCGCGGATGAAACCGGCGATCGCCTGGTCGATCTCCTTGGCGATTTGGCGGACATCGCCGACATAATCGCGCGGGATCCATTGGTCGACCTTGGCAACCATACGATCCCAATCAAGCAGGATATAGAAGGCGACGACGGGGGTGACCACGAGCAGCGATATGACGTCGACGATCGCCTTGCCGGAATTCCAGATCTGCGCAAAAAGCCCGGTCAGGAAGCCCATGCCCTCCGACAGGATGCCGGAGAGATTGTCCTTGATCGCGCCCATCTGGTTCTCGACCCAGTCCGGCAGCAGCGAATTATGCGCCTGCGTGATGAACTGCTGTAATTGGCTGATATAACCCGGCAGACGCTGAGCGAAATCGTTGAACTGGCTGATGAGCACCGGAATGAGGATCATCAGCGCCAGCGTGAAGACGATGACGAAGGCGACGAGGATGCCGATGGTCGCCATCATGCGGCTCAGACCCAGGCGTTCAAGCCGGTCGGCCACCGGATCGAGGAAATAGGCGATCGCCATGCCAGCGATGAAGGGCAGCAGGATCGAGCTGAAGACATAGAGAAAGACGATGAAGAAGACGAGCACCGCCAGCCAGAAGAAGATCTGACGCTTGAGACTGTTGCCGCTGACATGCTGTGGCATCGCTTCCCCGCTGATCGTCGCCGCCGCCAAACGCCGCATCGGAACCGAAGCGGCCATTCAGCACATAGGATGCAGGCGCAAAGATGGTCAACCCTGTCGCGCCAAATCCCCGAAAGGCCGGAGGAAGGCGCGGGAAATTGGGGGCTTTTGCCATGCAACGCTTGCATAAAAGCCCCTGTCATGCAATTGCGACCGGCAGATGACGCGGCACGTTTGCCGCCTGAAATAGCCATCGGAGACCAGCATGAGCCAGTCTGGGAAAAACGGCCTGACATATAGCGATGCGGGCGTCGATATCGATGCCGGAAACCTGCTCGTCGAGAAAATCAAGCCGGCGGTGCGCTCGACGCGCCGTCCTGGCGCCGACGGCGAGATCGGCGGCTTCGGCGGGCTCTTCGACCTCAAGGCCGCAGGCTTTGCCGATCCGGTTCTCGTCGCCGCCAACGACGGCGTCGGCACCAAGCTGAAGATCGCGATCGATGCCGACTATCACGACACCGTCGGCATCGACCTCGTCGCCATGTGCGTCAACGATCTCGTGGTACAGGGCGCCGAGCCGCTGTTCTTCCTCGATTATTTCGCGACCGGCAAGCTCGACCCCGATCAGGGCGCGGCCATCGTCGGCGGCATTGCCGCCGGCTGCCGCGAGGCCGGCTGCGCGCTGATCGGCGGCGAGACGGCCGAAATGCCCGGCATGTATTCCTCCGGCGATTACGATCTCGCGGGTTTTGCCGTCGGTGCTGCCGAACGCGGCAAGCTCCTGCCATCCGGCGATATTGCCGAGGGTGACGTGATCCTCGGCCTCGCCTCCTCCGGCGTCCATTCCAACGGTTTCTCGCTGGTGCGCAAGATCGTCGAATTGTCCGGCCTCGATTGGGATGCACCGGCGCCGTTCGCCGCAGGCAAGAAGCTCGGCGAAGCCCTGCTCGAGCCGACGCGCATCTATGTCAAACCGCTTCTGAAGGCGATCCGCGAGACCGGCGCCATCAAGGCGCTGGCGCACATCACCGGTGGCGGCTTCCCGGAAAATATTCCGCGCGTCCTGCCGAAGCATCTGGCGGCCGAGATCGATCTTGCCGCCGTCAAGGTGCCGCCGGTGTTTTCATGGCTCGCCAAGACGGGCGGCGTTGAATCCAAGGAAATGCTGCGCACCTTCAACTGCGGTGTGGGCATGATCGCCGTCGTCGCCGGCGAGAATGTCGCGGCGGTTTCCGCCGCACTCGAAGCCGAGGGCGAGACGGTTATCACGCTCGGCCGCATGATCGCCCGCGACGAGGGCGCTGCCGGCACGGTCTACAAGGGCACGCTTGCCATATGAGTTCGCCGCGCAAACGCGCCGTCGTCTTCATATCAGGCAGCGGCTCCAACATGATGGCGCTGGTTGCGGCGGCAAAGGCAGCCGACTACCCGGCCGAGATCGTCGGCGTCATCTCCGACAAGGCGGATGCCGGCGGGCTTGCCAAGGCCGCCGCCGAAGGTATTGCCACCTTTGCCTTTCCCCGCAAGGACTATGCCAGCAAGGACGCGCACGAAGCGGCGATCTTTTCGGCGCTCGATGAGCTTTCGCCCGACATTCTCTGCCTGGCAGGCTACATGCGGCTGCTGACGCCGACCTTCATCCAGCGTTACGAAGGCCGGATGCTCAACATCCACCCTTCCCTGCTGCCATTGTTTCCGGGCCTGCATACGCATCAACGCGCGCTCGACGCCGGCATGCGGATCGCCGGCTGCACGGTGCATTTCGTCACCGAAGGCATGGACGAGGGTCCGGTGATCGGCCAGGCGGCCGTACCGGTTCTTTCCGGCGATACGGCCGAAAGCCTTGCCGCACGTGTGCTCACCGTCGAACACCAGATCTATCCGCAAGCGCTGCGGCTGTTTGCCGAAGGCCGCGTGACAATGGAAGGCGGCAAGGCCGTCGGCGCTGAGGTTTCGACCGTCGCACCCAAGGCTCAACTGATCTCGCTGATCGGCGAGCGCGCCTAAGCGCATCGCCACACGACGCGCTTCAGACTGGTGACAAAGTCGGCCAGCTTGCCGCCTGGTTCGAATGGCCGCCCCTCATCCGGCTGCCGCCACCTTCTCCCCGTAAACGGGGCGAAGGGACCATGCCGCAACCTCTCCGTTCCCCGCAACCTGTCGTATGGCACGTCCCCTCGCCCCGTTTACGGGGAGAGGGCTAGGGTGAGGGGCAGCCATCTTTCATTGCTTTATGCATATCGTCGTCCCAAAAATCGCATTTTTTGGGCGACATGCATTAAGCCGCCAGAGCCTGTAGCGGATGCAGCGTGCCGTCGCTGTAGACGAAGCGGCCGGCGCGGAAGGTGGCGCGGATGCGGTTGATGTCACCCGGCTCGACCACGACAAGATCGGCGCGCTGGCCGATGGCGATCTCGCCGCGATCCGATAGGCCGGCCGAGCGGGCCGCGTTGCCGGTTGCCATGGCAACGGCTGCCGGCAGGCCGCCTTCCACCATCTCCGCGAGCTTGAAGATGCCGGGCACGAAGGCGGCCGGATGATAATCGGCGGCAATGACGCTCAGCAGACCGGCCCTCGCAGCATCGAGCGCGCTGAGATTGCCCGACATCGAGTGGCCACGCAGCGCGTTCGGCGCGCCCATCAACGTCCAGAGACCGCGACGGCGCGCCTCTTCGGCCGCAGGTGCGGTGACCGGAAACTCGCTGATGGTGACGCCGAGATCGTGCATCTCGGCGACCTTTTCGACGCTGTCATCGTCATGCGAGGCAAGCGACAGCTTGTGCTTCAGCGACAGCGCGACGATCTCCTTCAGCTTGGCCTCGATGTCAGGATTGCTGCGCATGGCGATGCGCTTGGCAACGATCTCCGCCGCCATTTCCTCGGAGATGGCGCGGCGCTCGGAGATGCTGAGGATATAGCTTTGGAGGTTGTTGTACTGGCCCTGGCCCGGCGTGTGGTCGGTCAGGGAGACCATGTCGATCTGGTCAGCATTCAGCAGGCGTTCGAGTGCCGCGGCTGCGCCGACGTTGGTGATTTCGTAGCGGGCGTGGACGCGGTGGTCGATCAGGAGATCGTCACGCAGGCGGTTGATGCCCTCGATCACCGCTGATGTCGTCTCCAGCGAACGGACGTGGCCGTAGACGCTTTCGGTCGCAAAGGAGACGGCGGCGAACGCCGTCGTCACACCGGCAGCGGCAAGCTTCTTGTCAAGTTCGTGGATGCCGAAATCGATCGGCATCGTTGCGTTCGGCCGCGGGGCGATTTCGCGCTCGATCATGTCGCCGTGCAGATCGACGAATCCGGGCATCAGCAGCCGTCCGCCGCCATCGATGGCGGCACCGGCGACCGGCTCCGGCCTGATCTCGGCGATGGCGCCGTCCTCAACACGCACGGAACCTTCACTCACCACCTCGTTTGGGAGAACGAGGGTGAAATTGCTGAGCCACATGGGCTTTCTCCTGACCGCATCCGATGATTGACAAACCGCAGCGCATAGAACTGCTTCGTGACAACTGCATGAAGAACTTCCAAACTTCTTACTCTTTCCGTTCTTGCTTCGCCATACTTGACCAATCAGTTGACCAAGTTTTGACGTGACATTACATTAAACACAAATGGACGGTGGCTATGACGATCAAAGTGAAAGTGGCAGAGGCAAAAACGCATCTCTCGGAGCTTCTGACAAAGGTGGAAGCAGGCGAAGATGTGGTGATATCACGCGGCAACAATGCGGTCGCCCGCATGATCAAGATCGATGACCGTCGCCAGAGGCTCGACGCCATCCGTGCACTCCGCAGCGAACGGGCAGAACGCGCCGGAGCAACCGCGGCCGAAATTCAAGCCTGGCGGCGCGAAGGCCAGCGCTGATGCCGTTCGTGGTTGATGCTTCGGTTGCGGCGGCTTGGTTGCTTGCCGATGAGGAAAGCCGGACTGCCGAAGAAGCCTTGTCGTTTCTCGAAACGGAAGATGCCTTGGTGCCCGATCTCTTCTGGCATGAGATACGCAACATCCTGTTGACCGCGGAACGGCGGAAACGCATCTCCAACGAGGATGTGCTCGCTTGTCTCATGCGACTCACCAGCCTGCCGCTGCGCACTGTGTCAAGCGAAGACCATCTTCCGATCTTGCGGCTTGCCGGAAAATATCAGCTATCGGCCTATGACGCCGCTTATCTGGCGCTTGCGGTCGCAGAGAACGTATCGCTTGCGACGCTGGACGCCAGACTAGAACGTGCCGCGTCAGCGGAAAGTCTCACCTTCGGGCTGGGTTAGAAAAGCGTTCTCCTGTTCAAAAGCGCCCATTGCAGAAGCACGATCGTTTTGACGTCGAAGATCTCGCCGGTTTCGATCATCGCCGCCGCCTCGTCGAGCGGGATTTCGAGGACCTCGATATCCTCGTGTTCCTCGTCCAGGCCGCCGCCTTCCGCCACGCGGTCGGCGATGTCGACGAGGGCTGCGAAGAAATGCACGACTTCGGTGACGGCACCCGGTGAGGTGTAGGATTTGAACAGGAAGCGCGCATCGCGCAGGCGATAGCCGGTCTCCTCCATCGCCTCGCGACGGATCGCCGCTTCGGGATGGTCATCGTCGAGAAGGCCGGCCGGCACCTCGATTATCCAGGCGGGATCGCCGTTGAGATGAACGGCGAGGCGGAATTGGCGGACGAGAACGACGAGGTCGCGCTTGGGATCATAAAGCAGGATGCAGGCGGCCGGTGTGCGGTGATAAACTTCCCGCTTCAATCGCTGGGTTGCGCCCTTGCGGTCGATATAGTCGAGCAGGTAGCTGCTCAGCCGCGTCCACCCATTCGACAGCGTTTCCTCGCCGGCGATCTTCACGCGTGATTTCGGCTGCATCATGCTGCGTCCCTGCGAAGCCAGACCTTGTTGTCATGCACGGCCGCCCCGCCATAGGGCGCGACAGGGTCGGCGCCGGTCAAGACGTTGATGCCCTCGCCGTCGACATGCGCCTTGTTTGGCCAAAGCCCCTCGGCGATCAGCACGCCTGATTTCACTTCGGTGGTGATGCGGGCGTGGATGCGCATATCGCCGCGGCTGTTGCCGATGCGGACAAGATCGCCGTGGCCGATGCCGTTGGCTTCGGCGTCGGCCGGATTGATCATCACCTCGGGGCGGCCTTCTTTCTGACGAGAGGTCTTGGTCTCGGAGAAGCTCGAATTCAGGAAGTTGCGCGCCGGCGACGTGGCGAGGCGGAAGGGATGCTCGAGATCGGCGACTTCGATGACATCGACCTGATCGGGGAAGGCCGGAAGTGCTGCGTGCGGACCGAGCACGCCGATCGCCGCCGGCGGTTTGTTCGGCGCCGGCTGATTGATCCAGTCCGGGCGGAAATGGAACTTGCCATCCGGATGGGCAAAGCCGTTCAGGTAGTGCGCTTCCTCGAAAGCAGGCTGGCGATCGAACCATTTATGTTCGAGGAAATGATCGTAATCCGGCAGGCCGCTCGATTCGAGGATGCGGTCGACCATCTCGCGGGCGGTAAAGCCGAAGCCGGGGCGATCGGCGACCCCGAGGCGTTTGGCCAGTTCCTCGATGACGAAGAGATTGGTGCGCACGGTCGGCGGCGGCTCGACCAGCTTCGGCCCCAGCAGGATATGGTTCTGGCCACCGGCGCGGTAGATGTCGTCGTGCTCGACGAACATCGTCGCGGGAATGACGATATCGGCGATCTCGGCCGTTTCCGTCATGAACTGCTCGTGCACGGCGACGAAGAGGTCGTTGCGGGCAAAGCCGCGTCTGACGAGGCGCTGCTCGGGGGCGATGTTGGCGGGATTGGTGTTCTGGATCAGCATCGCCGTCACCGGACCGCGATGGCGCAGCGCCACCGGATCTCCGGTCAGCACCCGGCCGATCTGCGACTGGTCGAGCATGCGAATATCGGCGTCCTTCATCGACCGGCCAGTCAGCTCCGCATTGTTCATGCGGAAGATATCGCTGTTCGAATGGAAGGCGCCGCCGCCCTCATATTTCCAGGAGCCGAGAACGGTGGCGATCGAGGCGGCCGCATGCATGGCGACCGCGCCGTTGCGCTGGCGGGTGAAGCCATAACCCAGGCGGAAAAAGGTCTTCTTCGTCGTGCCGACGAGGCTGGCGAAGGCTTCGATCTCCTCGACCGAAAGCCCGGTGATGGCAGCGGCCCATTGCGGCGTCTTGGTCTTCAGATGCGCATCGAGACCGGCGGGATCATCGGCATATCTCGCCATATAGTCATGGTCGGCGTAACCGTCGCGGAAGGCGACGTGCATGACGGCGCAGGCGAGTGCGGCGTCGGTGCCCGGCTTGACGATCAGCGCCAAGTCGGCCTGCTTCATCGTCGGATTGTCGTAAATGTCGATGACGACGATCTTCGCGCCGCGCTCCTTGCGCGACTTGATGGCGTGGGTCATCACGTTGACCTGGGTGGAGACCGCGTTGGTGCCCCAGATGACGACGCAATCGGTGCGACCCATCTCGCGCGGATCGGGGCCGCGCAGCGTGCCGGTCGCCATGGTAAAGCCGGTCCAGGCGGGATTGGTGCAGATCGAGGAGAAGAAGCCGGAGTAACGCTTGGCATGACGCAGGCGATCGATGGAATCGCGCTGCACCCAGCCCATGGTGCCGGCGTAAAAATAGGGCCAGATCGCCTCGCTGCCGTCCCTTGCCTCGGACCTCACAAAGGCTTCGGCGATCTCATCCAGCGCATCGTCCCAGGAAATCTGCTGCCACTGCCCTGCCCCCTTGGCGCCGGCGCGGCGTAGCGGATGCATCAGGCGGTCGGGATGGTAGAGCCGCTCGGCATAACGGGCGACCTTGGCGCAAATGACGCCCGACGTGTAGGAATGGCCGCCGGCGCCGCGCACACGGCCGATGCGGCCATCCTCCGATATCTCGACCTCCAGCGCGCAGGTGGAGGGACAGTCATGCGGACAGGCCGTGTGGCCCACCCTGTTGTCCGGCTTTTCTGATTTGGCGTGGATGGGGGTCGCAATGTTCATGGCATTTGTATATTCCAAGGCTTGCACGGCCAAAAGCCACAAAAATTCCCCATGACGCGAATTCATACGGACATCAGCAAAAATGAACTACCGCCACATCTATCACGCGGGCAACTTTGCCGATGTGCTGAAACATGTCGTGCTGACGCGGCTGATCCGCTACATGCAGAAGAAGGATGGCGGCTTCCGCGTGCTCGACACGCATGCCGGCATCGGACTCTACGACCTCTCCTCCGAAGAAGCGCAGAAAACCGGCGAATGGCTCGATGGCATCGGCAAGCTGATGGAGGCAGACCTCGGCCCTCAAGTTTCCGAACTGCTGGAGCCCTACCTCTCGGCGATCCGCGAACTCAATCCGCAGGGCGGCATCCGCTTCTATCCCGGCTCGCCGAAACTTGCCCGCATGCTGTTCCGGCCGCAGGACCGGCTGTCGGCGATGGAACTGCATCCCGAGGACTATGTTAGGCTGCACCGGCTGTTCGAGGGCGATCACCATGCCCGCATCACCGAACTTGACGGCTGGCTGGCGCTCGGCGCGCATCTGCCGCCGAAGGAGAAGCGCGGCATTGTGCTCGTCGATCCGCCCTTCGAGGAGGAGGACGAATATCAGCGGCTGGCCGAAGGGCTGGAAAAGGCCTATCGGCGCTTTCCCGGCGGCACCTATTGCCTGTGGTATCCGCTGAAGAAAGGCGCGCCGATCAAGGAATTCCACGAGAGGCTGCAGGCGCTCGATATCCCGAAAATGCTCTGCGCCGAACTTGCCGTTCGCAGCGACCGCGGCATTACCGGACTGACTGGCTCCGGACTCGTCATCGTCAACCCGCCCTTCACACTGAAGGATGAGTTGCACCAATTGCTGCCCGCATTGAAAGACCATCTGGCGCAGGACCGTTTCGCCTCCCACCGCGCCTTCTGGCTGCGCGGCGAAAACAAGGCCGTCAAGGACGATTGACCAGCCAATCGCCTTCAGGAATAGTCCGCGCCGCAGTCTACAACCTCATCAGGTGTCCCATGAAGCTCCTTTGTTCGCCCGCCTCGCCCTATTCCAACAAGGTGCGAATGGCCGCGCATTTTCTGGGCCTGGAGTTGAACGCCATCCGGGTCGACACCAATACCGGACCGGCGATCCTGCTGGACAACAATCCGCTCGGCAAGATCCCGACGCTTCTGAACGATGACGGGGTCTCGATCTACGACAGCGTAGCGATCATGCATTATTTCGACCGGCTGACGAAGGGCGGGCTCTACCCTTCCAAGAAGGGCAAGCGCACGGATGCGGAAATCCTCGAAGCGCTCTGCGACGGCATCTGCGACTGCCTGTTGGCGATCGTCTACGAGCGGCGCTTCCGCGACGAGGAAAAAATTCACCAGCCGTGGATCGACCGGCAATGGAAGAAGGCGACGAGCGGGCTCGCTCATCTCAGCGCCAATCCGCCGAAAACAGGCAAGAAGCTCAATGGCGGACATTTCGCGCTGGCCGCGACGCTCGATTATCTCGAGTTGCGCTTCAAGGACCAGTGGGAAGCCGATCATGCGCCGCTCACCGACTGGCTCAGGCAGTTCGACAAGAAATTCCCTGCCCATAGCGGACTCAAGTCTGACGGTTGAGCTCCCGGAAACAACGAGATGACAGCAAAAAGCCGGGCGAGGTGCCCGGCTTTTCCATGTTCGGATATCAACCAGCTTAGAACTTGACGCCGATACCGAGCTTGACGCTGTTCTCGTCGTAACCGCGCGAGAAGCTGCCGGAGTCGAGGTCGTAGTCCTTGCTCTGATAGTCGGTGTAGCGATATTCGAGGCGCGTCGTGATGTTGTTGGTCACGAAGGCTTCGACGCCGGCGCCGACCGTATAGCCGAAGTTCGTCTTGCTTTCGTCCGAAGTGTCGTCGGAAACCTTGACGTCGCCGATGGCAAGACCGGCCGTGCCGTAGAGCAGGAAGGGGTTCATGTCGTAGCCGACGCGGCCACGGACGGAGCCGTTCCAGCCATACTTGTTCTTGACGCCGCCCGAGGAGACGTCGTCGCCGCTGTAGCCGAGATCGGATTCAACGCCGTAAACGATCTGGCCCTGCTGCCAGTTGTAGCCAGTGAAGACCTGGCCGCCGAAACCGTAGGTGTGGCGGTCGGAACCGAAGTCACCCATGTTATAGGTGCCGGCACCGCCGAGGTAGAAACCTTCCCAGTTGCCGGCCGGCTTGACCGGAGCTTCCTGGGCGACCGGTGCTTCCGGAACCTGGTCGACGGCATCGGCCGCCTGAGCTGCCGAGACGCCCGCAATTGCAAAAACGGAGGCCATGAGGCCAGCAATGAGTACACGCATACTTAGTCTCCTTTCAGTCCCGCGCCGCTTGTCAACTGTCTATCAGTGAAGCATTGGCGGGATATTGCCAGATGTCCCTTCCGGATCGAGACTGAAATTGGAACTGAAATGCGGATTTGAAAGAGCCAAATTGTGATATCATTGTGGCTGCCGGATGGCTGAAATTCGATGTTGCTTTGGCGCAACATACACTTCATTAACCCTACTGAAGTGTTAAACTGAAAATACTTATTTTAAGAAGTTGCATTCTTAAATAATACATAGAATATCCCCCTCCCCGACGCAACCGCAACGACCTATTTATATAATCTCCGTCGGCCCCTATATAGTCTGCTGACAGACTCGCGGGATCAGAAGGCACGATTTTGAACCACAAAAGACTTCGCTCGGCCCTTATAACAGGGGCTGCTAAAAGAATAGGCCGGGCAATCGCCGAAGACCTTGCTGCAAATGGCTTTTCCGTTGCGATCCACGCGAACGGCTCCATCGGCGAGGCCGAAGAGCTGGTGACGGAATTGCGGCGGAAGGGACAAAGGGCGATCGCGCTGCAGGCTGACCTTAGCGATCTCGGCGAAACGGGCGCGTTGATCGCGAAGGCGTCGGAAGCGCTCGGGCCGCTCGATCTGCTCGTCAATAATGCGTCGGTCTTCCAGCATGATTCAGCGCGTAGTTTCAATGCCGCCACCTGGGCTTTGCACTTCGACCTGCATGTCCGTGCGCCCTCTATCCTTGCGGCGGCCTTCGCGCAGCAGATGCCCGCTGAGGCAGCGGGGCTGATCGTCAATATTATCGACCAGAGGGTTTGGGCCCTGAGGCCCAGCTTCTATTCCTATACCCTCTCCAAATCCGCGCTGTGGACGGCGACGCAGACGCTTGCACAAGCATTGGCGCCACGCATCCGCGTCAATGCCATCGGCCCCGGCCCCTCAATGCCGAGCGAGCGGCAGGCGATGGAGGACTTCCAAGCGCAGGTCTCAGCCCTTATCTTGCAGCGAGGGCCGGCGCTGGAGGAATTCGGACAAACGATTCGCTTCCTTTACGACACGCCCTCGATCACCGGCCAGATGATTGCCCTCGACGGCGGCCAGCACCTCGCCTGGCAGACGCCCGATGTGGCGGAGATTACGGAATGAACGGACGAAAGCTGCCGGATGGCGGCGTTCTCTACGACGAGACGGATGAGAGCGAAGATGATATCGAAGTGGAAGGCGACGTTTCCGCCGCCGTCCCGCTTGCGGCTGCGGTCGACTGGAATGCGGGCAGCCTCAACGAGACCGGGCTTATCGGCGCGGAACTGATCGGCGAATTCGTCAAGCGGCTCCCCAACAGCCCCGGCGTCTACCGCATGTTCAACGCCGAGGGTGACGTGCTCTATGTCGGCAAGGCGCGCAGCCTGAAGAAGCGCGTCAACAATTACGCCGTCGGCCGCGTGCATTCCAACCGCATCGCCCAGATGGTGCGCCAGACGGCCAACATGGAATTCGTGACGACGCGCACGGAAACGGAAGCGCTGCTTCTGGAAGCGAATCTGATCAAGCGCTTGCGGCCGCGCTTTAACGTGCTTTTGCGCGACGACAAGTCGTTTCCCTATATCCTCATTACCGGCGACCACCGCGCGCCGGCGATCTTCAAGCATCGTGGTGCGAGAGCGCGAAAGGGCGACTATTTCGGGCCTTTCGCTTCGGCCGGCGCGGTCGGGCGGACGATCAACTCGCTGCAGCGCGCCTTCCTGATCCGCACCTGCACCGACAGCGTCTTCGAAACGCGCACGCGGCCCTGCCTGCTCTACCAGATCAAGCGCTGTTCCGGGCCGTGCACGCATGAGGTCAGCGACGAGGGTTACGGCGAACTTGTGCAGGAGGCGAAGGACTTCCTGTCCGGCAAGAGCCAGAAGGTGAAGTCGCATATGGCCGAGGCCATGAACCAGGCGGCCGAAAACCTCGACTTCGAGCGGGCGGCGATCTATCGCGATCGCCTGGCAGCACTTTCGCATGTGCAGAGCCACCAGGGCATCAATCCGGCCGGCGTCGAGGAGGCTGACGTTTTCGCCATCCACCATGAGGGCGGCATCTCCTGCATCCAGGTGTTCTTCTTCCGCACCGGCCAGAACTGGGGCAACCGCGCCTATTTCCCGAAGGCCGATCCGCAGCTTTCCGGCGCCGAAGTGCTGAATTCCTTCCTCGCACAGTTCTACGACGATAAGCCGGTGCCGAAGCAGATCATGCTGTCGCAGACGGTCGAGGAGCTGGAACTGCTCGCCGCAGCACTCAGCGAAAAGGCCGGCCACAAGGTTTCCATCCTCGTGCCGCAGCGCGGCGAGAAGCGCGACCTGGTCGACCATGTCGTCGGCAATGCGCGCGAGGCGCATGGGCGAAAGCTCGCCGAGACGGCGTCGCAGTCGCGGCTGCTCGAAGGTTTCAAGGAAACGTTCGGGCTTGCCTATGCACCGCAACGTATCGAGATCTACGACAACTCGCATATCATGGGCACCAATGCCGTCGGCGGCATGGTGGTCGCGGGGCCGGAAGGCTTCGTCAAGAACCAGTACCGCAAGTTCAACATCAAATCGACCGACATTACGCCCGGCGACGACTTCGGCATGATGAAGGAGGTGATGACGCGGCGCTTCTCGCGGCTGATCAAGGAGGAAGGCATTCCGGACCGGACGGCGCGGACAGCCGCTGCCGACGCCGCCGACATGCCGTTCCCGACCTGGCCCGACGTGATCCTCATCGACGGCGGCCAGGGCCAGATGACGGCGGTGCGCGCCATCCTTACCGAACTCGGCATCACCGACAGCGTGACGGCGATCGGCATCGCCAAGGGTGTCGACCGCGAGGCCGGGCGCGAGCGCTTCTTCCCGCCGGGGCGCGAGAGCTTCACGCTGCCGCCGCGCGATCCGGTGCTCTACTTCGTCCAGCGCATGCGCGACGAGGCGCATCGTTTCGCGATCGGCTCCCACCGGGCGCGGCGCAAGAAGGAAATGATCAAGAACCCGCTCGACGAGATCGGCGGCATCGGCCCATCGCGCAAACGCGCGCTGCTCCAGCATTTCGGCACGGCAAAGGCGGTTTCGCGCGCCGCCCTGTCCGATCTGATGGCGGTGGAAGGCATATCGGAAGCCGTCGCCAAGCAGGTCTATAACCATTTCCACGACGACGCCGCGAAATAACCGGCGTCCGTCGCAAATTCCACGCAAAGGCGGTGAAAAGACAGAAAGAATGTTGACGGTCCGCGGCCAAAGCCGTCATCTACCGCAACGGCCCGAGCACGATGCGGAGGTCCTAAAGTGTTACAGCATCCTTGGCGCGTCTGAAAAGCCGCGCACCGCTGTAGCGGCGCATCAATTCAGAGAACCGATCCCATGGCATCGCGTGCGTACAGCATTCCCAATCTTCTGACTTACGGTCGTATCCTCGCCGTACCGCTGATCGTTCTCTGCTTCTTCATCGAGGGCAGGCTGTCGATCAGCAACACGGCACGCTGGGTGGCGCTGTGGATCTTCGTCATCGCCTCGCTCACCGATTTCCTCGATGGCTATCTCGCGCGCATCTGGAACCAGACGTCGAATATCGGCCGCATGCTCGACCCGATCGCCGACAAGCTGCTGGTCGCTTCGATTCTTCTCCTGGTCGCGGCCGATCAGACGATCGCCGGCTGGTCGATCTGGGCGGCGATCACCATTCTTTGCCGCGAGATCCTGGTTTCGGGACTGCGCGAATATCTGGCGGCGCTGAAGGTCAGCGTACCGGTCACGCGGATCGCCAAGTGGAAGACGACGCTGCAGCTCGTCGCCATCGCCTTCCTGCTCGCCGGCCCGGCCGGCGACGAGATTTTCCCCTATACGACGCAGTCCGGAATCGCGCTGCTGTGGATCGCCGCGCTGCTGACCATCTATACCGGCTATGATTATTTTCGCGCCGGGCTGAAACATATCGTGGATGACGAAGAATGACGAAGCTTGTCTATTTCGCATGGGTGCGCGAGCGCATCGGCAAAGGCGAAGAGGAGATCGACCTCCCCTCCTCCGTCGTCACCGTCGCCGATCTGTTGAATCATTTGAAGACGCTGGGCGAAGAATATGAGATCGCACTTCAATATCCCGACGTGATCCGCGTGGCGCTCGACATGGAGCATGTCGAGCATGACGAGCCGATATCGGGTGCGCGGGAGATCGGGATATTTCCGCCGATGACGGGGGGGTGAGACCGTGATGGTGGTGCCGTATCGCTACCCCCCTCTGCCCTGCCGGGCATCTCCCCCACAAGGAGGGAGATTGGCTGGGAGCACCGGCTTCCCCAAGCAATCAACGTCGCAGCCTGGCAAAACTGTAGATGGGCACGATGGTCAAGCCACCCGTAATCTCCCTCCTTGTGGGGGAGATGCCCGGCAGGGCAGAGGGGGGGTGGCACGGCACGCCCTCACTATAGCCTCCGCTAAGACCTCAAAGCAGTTGGGGATGTTATCATGACCATCACCCCCACCATCCGCGTCCAGCGCGAAGACTTCGACCTGCAAGCCGAGGTCGATCGCCTCTCCAAAGGCAAACCCGGCATCGGCGCCGTCGTCACCTTTTCCGGCCTCTGCCGCGATGAAGACGGGACGCTGGCTGCACTCGAACTCGAGCATTATCCCGGCATGGCCGAAGCGGAGATGCGGCGCATCGGCGATCTTGCCATCGAGCGTTTCGGACTTCTCGGCCTCACCGCCATCCACCGTTACGGAAAGATCGCCGCCGGCGAGAATATCGTGCTCGTCGTCGCAGCCGCACCGCACCGGCAGGCGGCGTTCGACGGCGCCAATTTCGTCATGGATTTCCTGAAAACGGCAGCCCCCTTCTGGAAGAAGGAGCACGCCAGGGATGGCGCCACCGGCGACTGGGTCGCGGCAAAAGACGCTGACGACACGGCGCGCGACAAGTGGAAATAAGTTAGAGAACCACACGCTCCCTGCGGCTCATCACCAAGAGCAGGACGAGCAGCGAGAAGATGACGAGATCCCGCCAGACGAAGGGGCCGTAGGCGCCCCACATAGTTTCGGCGACGGCGAGCCCGGCAGCGCCGCCTGCCGAGCGCAGCGGATCGGAATGGCCGCCGACAGCCGCGATCAGCAGCACCTTCAGCCCGAACATCAGGCCAGCGCCGAAATCCATCGAACCGTAGTAGAAGGTCGCGAGGATGCCGCAGATCGTGGCGACGAGAGCTGCGGTCCCATAGGCGATGAGAAAGACGCGATTGGCGCTGGTGCCGCAGAGTTCGGCGGCCAGTGGGTCATCGGTGACGGCGCGCCAGACGCGACCCCAGGCCGTGCGCCTGAGGATCAGCGTGCCCACCGCGACGATGACGCACATCAGTGCGGTGTCGATCAACTGGATATGGGTGAGCGTCACCTTGAAGGGGCCGTCGCTCCAGAAGACGACCGTTTCGTTCAGGAACGGCGGCAGCCAGATGGCGCGGGTATTGGCGGCGAGCCGGGCGGTCTCCATCAGCACGATCATGATGCCGAGCGCAGCGACGATGACCGTATTCGGCGATCTGCTGACCAGCGGCAGCATGATCGAGCGGCCGATCCATAGGCCCGCCGCCAGCGAATAGACAATGGAAGCGCAGGCGCCGACGGCAAGGGCGGCCGGCAGCACCAGCCAGAAGCGGTTGAAGGCGAGTTCGGTGAAGAGTAGCAGGATCTGCCCCGCGAAGGCAAAGATCGCCCCATAGGTGATATCGGCCCGCTTCGTCACGCCGAAGGCGACGGCATAACCGAAGGCAAGCGCGGCATAGAGGGCGGCCAGCGGAACCGCATTCGCCAGCTGCTGCAGAAGATAGGCCATTCAAAACACTCCGCGTCACCGAAATTATAACTGGTAAAACCTATTTCACCAGTTATAATTTCACCATGAGCTTTTCCTGGACCCCTCACCGCTTTGCCGGCGGCGCGCTGGCGCTTGATGTCGTCAACAGCGTCGTTCTGCGCCACGATGCAACGCGGCGGATCGACCGCTTCGCGGTCAGGGACCAGATGCGGAGCTTTCCGCGCGCCGCCGCCGAATTCTGCGCCGAGCGCACCCTCTTCGGCGACATCGCGCCGGTGGCGGCGGAAAACGAAGCGGATTTCATCGCGCTGCGGGAAACAATCGACCTCTATTTCCGCGAGCGTATACTGAATGGAGGCGGCGACCAATTGCTGGCCCGGTTACTGGAAGCGCTGGCGAAGACATTGCGCGACGCAGGCCCCGACAGCCTGGCCGCGGCGACCGCCCATTCGGTCCTGCGGCTGATCGCCATGCCTGATCCCCGGCGCATGAAGATCTGCGGCAATTGCGGCTGGCTGTTCATCGACCGTAGCAAGAACAGGAGCCGGGCCTGGTGCGACATGGCGGTCTGCGGCAACCGCGCCAAGGCGAACCGTCACTATCGCCGCAAGAAGGAGGAGACGCCATGAGAAACTATTGGATCGTGATAGCGGCGGCGGCCGGGCTGATGCTGTCAGCCTGCCAGCGCCAGGCTGAAAACCTGGTCGAGGTCACCGGCCATCTCTTCGTCTTCAACTATCGGGTGGCGAGCGCCACCTATCTGCTGACGCTGAAGAAGACGGGGCCTATTCCCGACGGTTCGGTCATCATCGCCGAATTCGAAAATCCGCAAGGTGGCGATCCGCTGGTGCTGAACCAGAAGATCTACCCGATCGACGACAAGATCGCGCTGCAGAGCGAAAATCTGCATTGCGTGCGCAAGGACCGTCCCTATTCCGTCAGCGTCCGGCTGGTCGACAAGGACGGCAAGGTGTTGCAGGAATTGAAGACGCAGTTCCGGTCCGACCTCGACCAGACCGTCCTGCCGAGCAAGCCGCTCGTGGTCGGTGCGTTTTATGACAAGAACCCGGAGGTCTTCAAGCCTGACGGCAGCGTCGATTTCTCGAATACGGACAAATGTCCGGCATAGAAAAAGCCGGAGCGTGGCCCCGGCTTTCGAGAGTCAATTCAAGGCGTTGCCAGCGAATGCCGAAGCGTGGCCTCAGCCGACGATTTCGGTATCGGAGAACCAGTACTTGATTTCCTGGGCAGCCGTCTCCGGAGCATCCGAGCCGTGAACGGAATTTTCGCCGATCGACAGAGCGTGAACCTTGCGGATCGTGCCTTCGTCAGCGTTTGCCGGGTTGGTCGCGCCCATGATCTCGCGGTTCTTGAGGATCGCGCCTTCGCCTTCCAGCACCTGAACGACGGTCGGGCCGGAGGTCATGCCTTCGACCAGTTCGCCGAAGAAGGGACGATCCTTGTGAACGGCGTAGAAGCCTTCGGCTTCGCGACGGCTCATCCAGACGCGCTTGGAAGCGACGACACGCAGGCCGGCATCTTCGAGCATCTTGGTGATGGCGCCCGTCAGGTTGCGCTTGGTTGCGTCCGGCTTGATCATCGAGAAGGTGCGTTCAATCGCCATAGTCAAATCCTCTGTTTTCTCGGGAAAAGTGGGCGGTCTTTACCCGCCCCAACGCCCGAAAACAAGAGGTAGGCGGCAATTTCACGCCGCTGTCACAGTCCTGCCGCGGCTTTCGTGAAGATCGAGGCAGCGTTCGAACCAGGCCATGACGGGATCATTGGCGGCCAGCATGGCGAGACCGGCGGACACACGCAGCCATTGCAGCGCGCCGAAGACGATATAGTCGGCAAAGAGCGGTGTCTGCCCGCCGATGAAGGGCTGGAACTTCAGCATGTGCCGGAGCGGCTTCAGCTTGGCGCCGAAGGTGGCTTTCTCCGCCTCGCTGTCGGCGGCAACTACTTCCAACGGCTTGCCAAGCCGAGCCTCCCGGCTTTCGCGGAAATAAGCCTTGTCTGCCTCGTCGAGGTTCGCATGAATGTCGAGAAGGGCGATGCGCATGATCGCCGGATGGATGACCATCTGCGAATAACCTTCCACCATGCGCGACAGCGCCTTGCCGCCTTCGCCGCTAAACAGCAACGGCCGCTCGGGATAGGCCTCTTCCAGATAGAGGGCGATGTCGAAACTGTCGGAGATCATCCGGCCATTATCGTCAAGAACGGGCACTATCGACGAAACGCCGCCGCCGATCGCGCGGATGCGAGCATAGGTCGTCGGAATCTCCTCGAAATCGAGCCCCTTATGCGCCAGCGCCATCACCGCCTTCCAGCAATGGGGCGAAAAGAAGCGCCGCTCGTCTGCGCCGCAGAGGGAATAGAGGGCTCTGGTCATAACGGTCCTTTCGAAATCGCAGCTCCATCCATTCCACGACAGAAAGCGGCTGCGATCAAATCAGGAAATTTCATGGGCGCATCACTGCAATTTCCGGGAAAACGGGCTAGACTGCCGCGACCAATCCGGGAGGGACGGAATGCTCAGACATTACAGGATGTTCGCCGCCTATAACCGCTGGGCCAACACGCAAGTTTATGCGGCTGCGGCCGAACTCAGCGACGATGAATTCCGCAGCGACCGCGGCGCCTTCTTCGGCTCGCTGCATCGCACGCTCAATCATCTGATCGTCGCAGATCGGATATGGATGAAGCGCTTCACCGGCACCGGCGAAGCGCCAGCGACACTCGATGCCGTGCTCTTCGAAGATCTGGATGCGCTTGCCGCCGCACGCAAAATCGAGGACGAGCGTATCATTGCCTGGATGGACACGCTCGACGAGGCAGCGCTCGCCGCCGACTTCACCTATGTGCCGGTGACGCAGCCGATCAAAATCACCCAGCCGCTGGCGCCGGCGCTTGCGCATCTCTTCAATCACCAGACCCATCACCGCGGCCAGTGCCATATGACGCTGACGGCGCTCAACAAGCCGAGCCTTAGTTTGGACCTCATCTACTTTCTGCGGGTTGAGGGCCGCGAATGGACGTGAGGCCTTCGCCATCAAGGCCGCGTTAACCGCCTTTACCGGTTCCGCCCGCGAATCCAGGACTTCCGGTTGAAATTCAGCCTCTCTTAAAAACTTGCGGGCATAGCGGATGTGAGAGATGAGGCCGGGTCGCGAGGGATCGTCATGCAGAATGCAAGCGCAAACGCATTGGTGCCGCGCGAGGCCGCGCGCGCCGCGCCGATGGCGGATATTCAGAAGATCGCCCAGCACATGGCGCGCCTCAACGTCGCCGCGCTGCCGCGCAATTACGAGCTCTTTCACGAGGCGATCGTCGGGCTCAATGCCGGCCTTGCGCAGGATATCGCTGCACTTGGGCCGCAGCCGCAGCAGCCGATGCTCGACGAACTCGGCCTGAAATATCGCCTCGTCGGCCATTGCGGGTTGGCAGGCGAGACATCACGGAACGAGGCGAGCCGGATGCTGCGCGACGTGGCGGAAAGGCTTGCCGAAGGGCTGAAGCACAAAAGCGCCTTTGCGCGCGCCTGCGGCACGATCCTGAAATCCGTGTCCGGCCATGACGATCAAAGCCTTGCCGCCTTCCTCAGCGAGATCGACTACCTCACTGCCTCGCTTTCGACCGTTCTTGCAGCCGAGATGGACATCGGCGCGAAGCTGCAGGACGATATCAAGACGCTGGAAACGCTGGAGCGCGGCATTTCGGCGATGCAATCGGCCGCGATCGCCGACAGGATCACCGGACTTCCGAACCGCATCGCGCTGAACCGGACGATCGCCGATCTCTACAAGCGCGACGAAGGTGCGGCCGGCAGCGCGCTGCTCATGGTCGATATCGACAATTTCACCGATCTCAACGACAAATACGGCACCCAGGCCGGCAACAAACTCCTGAAGAAGCTCGCCGGCCTGTTCAGCAAGTCGGTCAAGAAAAACGATTTCGTCGCCCGCACAGAGGCTGACGAATTCGCCTTGTTGTTTTCCAATGTCGGCATGCAGGATGCGATGACGATTGCCGAGCGCCTGCGCGCCTCCGTCGAAGACAATCTAGTCTTTGCGACATCCGACAACGCCGATCCCGGCCGGCTCACCATCTCGATCGGCGTGGCGCTCAGCACCGATGCGGCGACACCAGGACAATTGCAGGCCAATGCCCGCGTGGCGCTTCTCGCCGCGCAGTCGAACCCCCGGCTGCCGGTGCAGGCTTTCGGCCGCTGAGGCGGCGGACACGTGTTCTTGTCGTGGGATAGGCAAGCTTGGGGCGGACAAGCGAGCTTGGCGCGGGGATAAGCAAGCTTGTCAGCGCACAAGCAAGCTTGGCGCGGGATAAGCGCTCTTGCCTTGGCGAGCGCTTTCGGCCAAAACGCCGGCCATGATCACGCTCACCGATATTTCCGCCCGCATCGCCGGGCGCCTGCTTCTCGACAATGCCAGCATTTCGCTGCCTTCGGGCACGAAGGCAGGGCTCGTCGGGCGCAACGGCGCCGGCAAGTCCACGCTTTTTCGCGTCATCACCGGCGATCTCGGCTCGGAGAGCGGAACGGTGTCGATCCCGAAGGCCGCACGCATCGGCCAGGTGGCGCAGGAAGCGCCGGCGACCGAAGACGCGCTGATCGAGATCGTGCTTGCCGCGGACAAGGAACGCACCGCCCTCGTGGCCGAGGCGGAAACAGCAACCGATCCGCACCGCATCGCCGAAATCCAGATGCGCCTCGTCGATATCGACGCCCATTCGGCCGAAGCGCGTGCGGCGAGCATTCTTGCCGGCCTCGGCTTCGACAAAGAGGCGCAGGCCCGCCCCGCCTCCTCCTTCTCCGGCGGCTGGCGCATGCGCGTCGCCCTTGCCGCCGTGCTGTTTTCCGAGCCGGATCTGCTTCTGCTCGACGAGCCGACCAATTATCTCGACCTCGAAGGCACCCTGTGGCTCGAAGATTATGTCAGGCGCTATCCACACACCGTCATCATCATCAGCCATGATCGCGACCTGTTGAACAATGCGGTCAATGCGATCGTCCATCTCGACCAGAAGAAGCTCACCTTCTATCGCGGCGGATATGACCAGTTCGAGCGGCAGAAGGCGGAAGCCGACGAGTTGCAGACCAAGGCCAAGGCCAAGAACGACGCGGCGCGCAAACATCTGCAGGGTTTCATCGATCGGTTCAAGGCCAAGGCTTCCAAGGCCCGGCAGGCACAATCGCGCGTCAAGGCGCTCGAACGCATGGGAACGGTCGCCGCGGTGATCGAGGACCACGTCCAGCCGATCACTTTTCCCGAGCCGGAAAAGCAGCCGGCTTCGCCGATCGTCGCGATCCAGAGCGGCGCCGTCGGCTACGAGCCCGGCAATCCGATCCTGAAGAACCTCAATCTTCGAATCGACAATGACGACCGGATCGCCCTGCTCGGCTCGAACGGCAACGGCAAATCGACCTTCGCCAAATTCATCTCCGGACGGCTCGCGCCGGAGAGCGGTGAAGTGAAGATCGCGCCGAGCCTGAAGATCGGTTTCTTCGCCCAGCACCAGCTCGACGACCTCATCCCCGAGCAATCGCCGGTGGAGCATGTGCGCCGGCTGATGCCCGGCGCGCCGGAAGCCAAGGTACGCGCCCGCGTCGCCCAGATGGGGCTCGCGACCGAGAAAATGGCGACGGCCGCCAAGGATCTTTCCGGCGGCGAAAAAGCCCGCCTGCTGATGGGGCTTGCCGCTTTCAACGCGCCCAATCTGCTGATCCTCGACGAGCCGACCAACCACCTCGACATCGACAGCCGCCGCGCGCTGATCGAGGCGCTGAACGACTACGAAGGCGCCGTCATCCTGATCTCGCACGATCGCCATCTGATCGAGGCGACGGTCGATCGGCTGTGGCTGGTCAATGGCGGTACGGTGACGACTTTCGAAGGCGATATGGACGAGTACCGCGACCTGATCGTCACTTCCGGTAAAAAAAAAGAAGAAAAGCCGCAGCTAGTTGAAGACGCGACGTCGAAGGCCGACCAGCGCAAGCTCAATGCCGAACGTCGCGCCTCGCTGACGCCGCTCAGGAAAAAGATCAATGAAATTGAATCCTTGACGGCGAAGCTGGAGAAACAGATTCAGGCGCTTGATGCGGAACTTGCGGATCCGGCCCTTTACGAGAAGACGCCCACTAAAGCCGCCGAGAAGGCAAAACAGCGCGGCGAAGCTGCGGCGAAACTCGCTGCCGCCGAGGAAGACTGGCTGATGCTGTCGGCCGAATACGAAGAAGCGATGGCGGGATAGCCACAAGTCTTAAGGAAAGCGTGGCGAAGTGCCGCGCTACAACGCAATTTTTGCCGCTCTCAACCGATCATTAACCATAATCCGAAAGGTTGTCTCAACATTCGTTACCGATTTGTTGAGCCCTTTCCATGTATCGTTTTTTCGTTCTGTCCTGCATGGCCTTCACGGCCACCCTCTCCGCCTGCAGCACCACCAGACAAGCCGCTCCCGATACCTCGATCAAGACCTCATCGGTGATCGCGCCCGAAGAGCGGAAACTTGCCTATGACGGCGACGATGCGACCCCGCGCCTTGCCGGCCCGCACCATCTGGCCGGACGGATACTGGAGGTCTCCTCGCTCGCCGATCTCAAGCTGCAGGACAAGGAAGTGATCCTCAGCTTCGACGATGGCCCGATCCCAGGCCGGACGGACAAGGTGCTGGCAATCCTCGACCAGTTCGGCGTCAAGGGCGCCTTCATGATGGTCGGCGAGATGGCCGAGATGCATCCGGCGCTCGCCCGCAAGGTCGCCCAGGACGGCAACACGATCGGCAGCCACACCTATGACCACGCCAATTTGAGTTCACTAAGTTTCGACGCGGCGATGGCCGAGGTGATCAAGGGCGAATTGGCGGTGACCAAGGCGACCGGAACCGATGTCTCCTTCTTCCGCTTCCCCTATCTTGCCGAGAGCCACAGACTGCGCGCCGCGATCGCCATGCGCGATATGGTGGTCATGGATGTCGATATCGACAGCAAGGACTATTTCACCACGACGCGGGTCTCCGCGACGCAGCGGACGATGAACCTCTTGCACAAGCGCGGCCGCGGGATCATCCTGATGCACGACATCCACAAACGCACGGTGGCGATGCTGCCGAGCCTGCTCTCGAGGCTCGAATCCGAAGGCTACAAGGTGGTGACGCTGAAATTCAAGAAGACCGAGGTGCCGAACACGGTCGTCGCGGCGGCCGATTTCGTGACGATCCGCTAGCGCATCGGCCCGAAAATCGAAATCGATTTTCGGGCCGATGCTTAGATTCAAAGTGTTACAGCGTCCTTCGCGCGTCTGAAGAGACGCGCGGCGCTGTAAGGCGGGTTGCCAAGTCGAGACCGGCTGCCTAGATCTGTCCGACGTCAACGGAAGCCGGCAGGTCGGATATGAACCTTCATCTCGAAACGGACGACGATCCGCGCACCCGCCAGTTCATCGACGAGCACAACCGGGTTTCCGACGCGGCACTGAGAACACCTGAATTCGCCAGGGATCGCGACGCGATCAAGACGCTGATCGAGCGGCAGGACAGACTGATCGTTCCGATGCGCCGAGGCGAGTGGCTGTTCGATTTCCGCCAGAGCAAGGACAATCCTCTCGGCATCTGGCTCCGCCTGCCCGCAGATCAGGAGCCGCTGCCGGACGCCGCCTGGGAGCCGGTCTTCGATCTCGACGCCTTCTGCGTCAGCGAAGGCAAGCGCTGGAACTGGCGCGGCGCCGTCACCTGCCCATGGGAGCCGATGCGGGTGCTGCTCACGCTTTCAGACGGCGGCTCCGACCTTCTCCGTCTGCTCGAATTCGACGCCGAGCGGAAACAGGTCGTCGAGGGCGGCTTCGATACACCGGCCGCACGATCGCATGCCACCTGGTTGAGCCGCGACGAAATCTGCTATTTCGGTTCCATCGACAGATTTTCGGCGACCCGCTCCGGATGGCCGCGTGTCGGACGGCGATTGAAGCGCGGGCAGCGGCCGGAAGATGCCGCCGTCATGTTCGAAGCAGCAGACGAGGACGTCTACGGCTTCAATCTCGTCATCGACCCTGCCCTATCAGGCGCTTCGGCGGATCGCGGATTGATCGATATTTTTGTCGCCGCCCACGAGATCGGCGTCGCGAGCGCTTTCCTGATCGCCAACGACGGCACACAGCGGCGCATCGATCTGCCTAAGGAAGCCGATTTCCAGTTCAATCATGATTATTGCCTTTGGCGGGCAAAGACCGATGAACGCGTTGCGACCGGCAGTCTTGTGCTGCAACGCTTCGATCCCGCCTCGGAGACGGCCCTGCTCGGGCCGGAGCGGATCCTGTTTCAGCCTGGCGAGGGCCAGTCCATCGCGCAGATGATGCTGATGCAGGAGTGGTGCGTCTTCATCATCTCCGAGCGGCTGCGTCCGCGTCTCATGGTGCTGGACCTGACAAGGCCTGACGCCGAACAGCGCGAGATTGCACTGCCGGCGGATATGCAGACGGCTCACTTCAGGCCGCTCCATGCGGATCTGCATCTTGGCGACGATACGCTCCACATCGTCGGCCAGGGCTTCCTGCAGCCGCCCGTCTGTTACCGCCTCGAGCTCTCGGATCGCAGCAAGCAGGCCGAGCCGATTTTCGGCGCCGCGGCGCCGAGCTATTTCGATGCGACCGATATGTCATCCGAGCTGCTGGAGGCTGTTTCCGAGGACGGAACGAGAGTTACCTATCGGCTTGTCCTGCCGAAGCAATGGACCAAGGGCGCGCTGCCGGTGTTGCTTTACGGCTATGGCGGCTTCGATGTCCCGTTGTCGCCAAGCTATTCCGGCGTGACAGGACGCTGGCTGGAACAAGGCGGCGCCTATGTGCAGGCCTATATTCGCGGCGGTGGCGAATTCGGGCCCGACTGGTATCGCAGCGCCAAGCGGCAGGGGCGAGACCGGGCTTTTGCCGATTTCGTCGCCATCGCGCGCGATCTCGTCTCCCGCGGCTATACCGTGCCGTCGCGGATCGCCTGCCAGGGCGGCAGCAATGGCGGTCTGCTCACCGGCGTGATGGTGACGCGCTATCCCGACGATTTCGGCGCCGTCTGGTGCCAGGTGCCTGTCCTCGACATGACACGTTTCCACCTGTTCAGTGCAGGGCAAGCCTGGATGGACGAATATGGCGATCCGGAGACGCCGGTGGACCGGGATTTCATGCTCGGTTATTCGCCGCTTCACAATGTCGGGCCGGCGACCAAGGTCAGCTATCCGCCGATCTACATCGAAAGCTCCGCCAATGACGACCGCGTGCATCCCTCGCATGCGCGCCGCTTTGCCGCGCGGCTGGAGGAAGAAGGACACCGGCCGCTCTTCCATGAATTCGGCTCCGGCGGGCATGGCGGCGACGGCAATTCCGAAGAGCGCGCCGCCCGCGCGGCGATGGGTTACAGCTTCCTTCGCCAAACTATCATGCGGTAGAATGCCATCATGCAAAGAATGAAGAGGGAGAGCTTGTCGGCGTTCCTCTTTCTGCTAAAAAAACGAACCCAATAAGTCATACTTTTCATAAGCTGGAGCGAAACACCATGTCCCCCATCAACCTCGCCATCGTTGGCGTCGGCAAAATTGTCCGCGACCAGCACCTTCCCTCTGTCGCCAAGAACCTGGATTTCGAACTCGTCGCCACGGCAAGCCGCCACGGCACGGTCGAAGGCGTCAAGAGTTATACGACGATCGAAGCGATGCTCGACGCCGAGCCCTCGATCGATGCCGTTTCGCTCTGCATGCCGCCGCAATATCGCTACGAGGCGGCCTATAAGGCGCTCGTCGCCGGCAAGCACGTCTTCCTGGAAAAGCCACCCGGCGCGACGCTCAGCGAAGTGGCCGATCTCGAAGCACTGGCGAACAAGCAGGGGGCGTCGCTCTTTGCCAGCTGGCATTCGCGCTATGCACCGGCCGTCGAAGCCGCGAAGGCATTTCTTGCCTCGACGACGATCGAAAGCGTGCATGTGATCTGGAAGGAGGATGTCCGCCACTGGCATCCGAACCAGGAATGGATCTGGCAGGCCGGCGGTCTCGGCGTTTTCGATCCCGGCATCAACGCGCTGTCGATCGTCACCCACATCCTGTCGCGGCCGATCTTCATCACCGAGGCAGTGCTTGAGTTTCCCGAGAATCGCGACGCGCCGATCGCGGCCGACATTCACTTCCGCAATGCGGACGGCCTGCCGGTTCACGCCGAATTCGACTGGCGCCAGACCGGCAAGCAGAGCTGGGACATCGTCGCGGAGACGGCAGCCGGCCAGATGGTGCTCGCCGAGGGCGGCGCCAAGCTCTTGATCGACGGCGCGCTGAGATTCGCCGAGCCGGAGCAGGAATATCCCTCGCTCTACCGTCGCTTTGCCGAAATCATCAAGGCCGGCAAATCGGATGTCGACCTCGCGCCGCTGCGCCACATCGCCGATGCCTTCATGCTCGGCAAGCGGAAATTCGTCGACGCCTTCCACGACTGAGCGATTGGCTTGCCTGTGCCGGGGGCTTCAACCCCGGCTTGGGCAGATGTGGTTTGCGACACCTGGCGTGGTATTGTCGTAATGTCGTCGTAAAAACTGGCAAGACTTGCGGACATATGACAGCTGGAGGCAGCCGCTCATGGGCAGCAAGATCCGCCGCAAGGGTCGATTTTTCCACACATTGAAAATCGGGAGCGTTCTCGCGCCGCTTCTGAGCCTTTCGGCATGTTGGGACGAGCAGCCCGCCATGCCTCCTGACGCACCGGGTGTTTCCCGATCGCAGGAGTATTCATTTGGTTCTGCGACCCAGGCCCAGGACTGGCAGGCCACCAGAAAGGTGCTGGGCCAACTGGAAGGGCGGTTCGGAGAGAAGTCCATGCGCATCCTGGCGCGCAATCTCGACAGCGCCACCGACCCGCAGACCATAAAGGCTTACTATGCCGAACGCCTTACCCACCAAGCCGACTGGGCAGAAATGCCCGTCAGCACCTTTGCCGACAGGGCGTGGGCATTCGCTTTTGTCAGCCCGAATGGAAAGCATGTTTTAGCAATCGAGGCGCTCAACGCATCGGAAAGTGCTGGCGGGATCGTGCCTCTCAATATCCTGACGAACCTCGACGAGGACACAGGTTCGACGCAGTGAGATCATTTGACAACAGCAAATAAGGCGCTTTTCGCCTTAAGCCTTCTTCTCCCACCGACCTTCCGGTGTCTGCTGCCAATAGGTGAGGTTATGCCCCTCGCCTTTCAGCTTCTTCCACTGCGCACGGGCGGTTTCCAGTTGCGCCTGATCGTGACCGTCGAACATGAAGACGATGCGCTCATAGGCATCGGCCGGCGGCGGCTCGGCGCCGTCGACGATGAAACGCACGGTCGCTGCATTGGCATTGTCTGGCGTCACGGTCAAAAGCACCGGCTGGCTTTCGGCAAAATCGGCCTCGTCGGTACCATGCGGCAGGAAACTCTCCTCGCGAAAAGTCCAAAGATGCTGATCGAGAGCATCGCGCCGCGCCGGCTCACGCGTCTGGACGACAACGCGCCAGCCGCGCTCGACGCTTTTGTCGATAAGCGGCGGAAGCGCGTCCTCCAGCCTGGTTTCGGTCAGATGATAGAAGAGAACGTCCGTCATCAGGATTCATAATGGGCGCGAACGAGCTCGTCGAGCAGGCGCACGCCGAAACCGGAACCCCAGGACTGGTTGATCTCGTCTTGCGGCGAGCCCATCGCCGTGCCGGCAATATCGAGATGCGCCCAAGGCGTCTCCTGCACGAAGCGCTTGAGGAAATGCGCGGCCGTGATCGAGCCGGCCTGTCGCCCGCCGGTGTTCTTCATATCGGCGAACTTGCTGTCGATCAGCTTGTCGTAGTCCCTGCCGAGCGGCATGCGCCAGAGCTTCTCATTGCTCGAAAGGCCGGCTGCCGTCAGTTGGGCGGAAAGCTGGTCGTCATTGGAGAACAGGCCGGCATGCACATTGCCGAGCGCCACGACGATCGCCCCGGTCAGCGTGGCGAGATTGATCATGAACTGCGGCTTGAAGCGGTCGTTGCAATACCAGAGCGCATCGCAGAGCACGAGGCGGCCCTCGGCATCGGTGTTGATCACCTCGATCGTCTGGCCGGACATTGACGTGACGATGTCGCCCGGACGCTGGGCGTTACCGTCGGGCATATTCTCGACCAGGCCGATGATGCCGACTGCGTTGACGGCGGCCTTGCGGGAGGCGAGAACATGCATGAGGCCGGTGACGGCTGCCGCACCGCCCATATCGCCCTTCATGTCCTCCATGCCGGCTGCCGGCTTGATCGAAATGCCGCCGGTATCGAAGACGACACCCTTGCCGATGAAAGCGACGGGACGATCCTTGCCCTTGCCGCCCTTCCACTGCATGACCGCCAGGCGCGGCGGGCGCACCGAGCCCTGGGCGACGCCGAGAAGGGCGCCCATCCCAAGGCGGCGCATCTCCCGCTCCGTCAGGATTTCCACTTCGACGCCGAGCTTTTCCAGTTCCTTCGCCTTGGCAGCGAACTCGACGGGGCCGAGCACGTTCGGCGGTTCGTTGACGAGGTCACGGGCAAGATTGACGCCGCCGGCAATCGCCTCGGAATCGGAAAACGCCTTCTTGGCACCGCCCGGATCGGCGGTGACGATCGTCACCTTGACGGATTTCGCCGGCTTTTCCTCCTCGTCGCCCTTCTTCGTCTTGTAGGTATCGAAACTATAGGCGCGCAGCAGCATGCCGAGCGCGAAATCGGCCGCTGCCCGCGCGCTCGTCTCAAGCCCGGGCACATCGATGAAGACAGCAGCCTTGTCAGTATTCTTGATTCGCGATGCTGCAGCACCACCGGCCTTCAGCCAGTCATGGGCAGTGAGTTCGGCGGCCTTGCCAAGCCCGATGACCACGATGCGCTCGACGGGCGCGCCTTCGGGCGCAACAATATCGAGCGCGCCCATGGATTTTGCGGAGAATCGGGCGATCCTGGCAGCCTTGGCGATCACGCCTGCCGGATCGACCGCTTCGGCGCCGGCAGCGCTGTCGGCCTCCGCAGTCTTCAACAGGATCGCCAGGCCGCCATTGAGCTTTGCCGACTTCGAGAATGAAATTTCCAACTTTACTGCCATGTCTTCTCCGCTGGGATTCTTTGAAATCCGTCCCTCGCGGATAATTTCGCGTTTGGCGGGTCTGTCAATGGCTTGCGACAATTGTTATGGTCGCCCGCGGCCATCATGGCCCTCATGTTTTCGTCAGTTTCGTAGATATTCGCGTTGACAGTTTTTTCGAAAAATCGATGGTGGGACCTGGCAATCCGCCTGCCGAAAACGACTTTCGGTGCATTCATGCTGCTGTTTTGGACGTGGTGGGCGCTGCTTGTGGTCTTCCGCGCCTTCCCTGGAATAGACATCTATTTTTCCCGGCTTTTTTTCGTGGGTGCAGATTGCGACGCGACGGCCGCCACCGGGAGCATCTGCGGCGGCTTTCCCTATCGCGACGTCGCGACCTTCGACCTGCTGCGCACGGTCTTCTTCCGCCTGCCCTATGTGGTGGCGATCGTGATGCTGTGGAAACTCGTCGAATGCCACCAGCAGCACGGCGCGACCTTCAACGCCGAACGGGCGCAAAAGCTCAAAGTCGCGCTCGGAACGCTGCTGATCGGGCCGGTGTTGCTGGTCAATGTCGTCCTGAAGGAACATTGGGGCCGGCCGCGGCCGATACAGACGGATATTTTCGGCGGTGCGCTGCATTTCGTCGAGGCCGGTTCGCTTGCCGGAAAATGCGTTTCGAACTGTTCGTTCATCTCGGGCGAGGCAGCAAGCGCCGGCTGGCTCGTCTGCCTTCTGCTCTTCGTTCCGAAACCCCTGCGTTATGCGCTGGCGGCGCCTGTGGCAGCGATCTCGATCCTCACCCCGGCGATGCGGCTATCCTTCGGCGCGCACTACCTTTCCGACGTCGTTCTTGGATGGCTTTCGTCGCTTGTCGTCTTCGCCGCGTTGCTGGCGTTAACTGAGTCGCAACAGCATCAAAAAAATTCTGAAATTTGAATGAATTTTTGACACCAGCTTGTCGCAAAAGCGCGACAAAGAGCGTAGAGGGATTCTCCTGCAAAGCCGTTTGGGCGTGCAGGTGCTTTCAAGGGCAGGCATGAAACTACTCGAGACATACATATTGCGGCGCGTCGGCCAGATGTTTCTCGTGGCGCTCCTGCCCGTTCTGGCGATCATTTGGACGACACAGGTTCTGCAGCGCATCAATCTGGTCACCGACAGCGGCCAGTCGATCGGCACGTTCGCCAAGCTGGCGACGATGATCCTGCCGTCGATCATTCCCGTCGTGCTGCCCTTCGCCCTCGTTATCGCGATCACCCAGACGCTGACGACGATGAACAACGATTCAGAGCTCACCGTTATCGACGCAGCCGGGGCGCGGCGCAGCGTGCTGATCCGACCGATCCTGCTGCTTGCCGCCGTCATCAGCGTCTTTTCCTTCTTCGTCGACAACGTTGTCGAGCCGCGCGCAAAGACCGTCGTGCGCCAGATGATCGCCGAGACCTATGCCGACCTCCTCTCTTCGGTGATCGAAGAAAAGACCTTCCGCAAGCTTGATGAAGGCCTTTATGTGCAGATCTCGAAGCGGATGGCCGGCCGCATGCTGAAGGGCCTTTTCGTCGCCGACGAGCGCGACCCGGCCGACGAACTGATCTATTATGCGAAGGAAGGCGCCGTTGACGATACGGGCACGACGCTGATCATGCATGAGGGCGAAGTGCACCGCAAAACGCCCGACGGCAACGTCTCGGTCATCAATTTCGATTCCTATTCCTTCGACCTCTCGGACATGACGGAGAATCGCGGTCAGGCGACGCTGCGTGCCAGCGACCGCGACCTGTGGTTCCTGTTCAATCCAGATCCGGCCGACAAGGACTATACGATCCGGCCGCAGAGCTACCGCGCCGAACTGCACCGCCGGCTGACAGACTGGATCCTGCCCGTTGTCTTTGCACTGTTTTCACTGGCGATCGCCGGCGATGCGCGCTCACACCGCGAAGCGCGGCTGCATCCAATGGTGAGCGCGCTTGCCTATGCCTTCGCGATGCGATGGGCGGCCTTCTACGCGGCCAATCAGATCGACACTGACCCTGAATATATCGCCGTCCTCTACGCCATTCCGATCGCCAGCAGCATCGTCTCGATCGTCTTCCTCGGCCTGCATAAGCGACTGGTCATGCCTTCGTTCATTCGGGACCGGATTTCGTCCTTCTGGAGAGGGATGCAGGAAAGGCTGCTTGCCGCGACCGGCAGGACCGGCGGGGGCGCTGCCCAATGATGTTCGGGACATTGTCGCGTTATTTCTTTCGCCGCTACCTGGTGACGACGGGCTGGTTCCTGATCGGCGTCTCGGCGATTTCCTTCCTTCTCGATTTCAGCGAGACGGCGGGCCGCATGTCCGGCCTTCCCGGCTACACGATCGGCGGCGGCGTCCTGATGACCGCGGTGCGCCTGCCGCTCATCCTGCAGCAGACAGTGCCGTTCATCGCTCTCTTCGTCGGCATGACGGTGCTGATCGGGCTCAACCGCAAATATGAACTCGTGGTCACGCGCGCAGCCGGCATTTCGGTCTGGCAGTTCATGTTCCCCTTCATCGCCGGCTCGCTGGCGCTCGGCCTGTTGACGATGGCGGCGTTGAACCCGCTTGCCGCCTGGGGACAGCGCCAGGCGCTGCTGGTCGAATCCGACTGGCGCGGCGAGAACGCGGTTCTGCGCAAGGCGCCGCAGATTCCGTGGCTGCGCCAGATCAGCGGCCGCGACGATGTCATCATCGGCGCGCAGACGGTCCAGGAGAACGGAACCAAGCTGATCGACGCCGTGCTGATCCATTTCGATTCAAGCGGTCAGGTCATTCTGAGACAGGACGCCGCCACGGCAAAATTGGAAGATGGTTACTGGCAACTTAACAACGTTGTCGAGCGCAAGCCTGGCGAAATCCCCGTGCGCAAAGCTTCGGTTCAACTTCGCACCAATCTGAAACAGGACTTCGTCCAGGAGCGGCTGACAGCGCCGGAAACAATTGGTTTCTTTGACCTTTCCAACCGGATTGCGGCGGCCAAATCCTTCGGCATCTCGACCAAGGCATTGGAGACGCAATTCAACTCCCTGTTGTCCCAGCCATTGCTGCTGGTGGCCATGACCTTCATTGCTGCAACAGTGTCTCTAAAATTTAGCCGGTTCAACCAATCCCGCTCCGTGATTCTGGGTGGCATCCTTTCGGGCTTCATGCTTTATGTCATCACCGTGCTTGTAAAGGCATTCGGAAGCAGTGGAGTCGTGCCTCCGTTCGTGGCGACGTGGATACCGGTGGTCGTCGCGCTGGCCTTGGGTGCGACTATTCTGCTTCATCAGGAGGACGGCTAGTGGCGGCAGGCGACCGCAAGTATTTTAGTAAACAGTTGGTTGCCCTGCTTGTCGGCGCGGCTTTATGTTCCTATTTCGGCAGCGCTCCGGCCTCTTTCGGCCAGGCCAGCGCGCCCGAACAAAATATAGAGAAGAAGATTCCCGAAGGGGCCAAGCTTCTGCTTTCGGCCAATGAACTGGTCTATAACCGTGACGCCGATCTGGTGTCGGCGGTTGGCGGCGTGCAGATCAATTATGCCGGCTACAAGATGGTCGCGCAGAAGGTCGAGTACAATCAGAAGACCGGCCGGATGATGGCGATCGGCAATATCGAGCTGGTCAGTCCCGACGGCAACCGCATCTATGCCGACAACCTTGACGTGACGGACAATTTCGCCGACGGGTTCATGAACTCGCTGCGGATTGAAACCGCCGACAATACGCGTATTGCCGCCGAAACCGGCGAGCGCGTCGGCGGCACCAAGATGATTCTCAACAAGGGCGTCTACACGGCCTGCCTTCCCTGCGCCGAAGATCCGAAGCGCGCGCCCTTCTGGCAGGTCAAGGCCCAGCGGGTGATCCAGAACGGCGAGACGCATACGATCCGTCTGGAGAGAGCGCGCTTCGAGTTGCTCGGCCATCCGATCGCCTTCCTGCCGTTCATCGAAGTTCCCGACAATACAGTGAAACGCAAGTCCGGCTTTCTGTTTCCGACGATGAGCCTGTCGCAGAATCTCGGCTTCGGTCTTTCCGTCCCTTATTACTATGTGATCTCGCCGAGCATGGACGCGACGGTCACCGCCACGGGCTATACCGCCCAGGGCTTCCTCATCGAAGGCGAATTTCGCCAACGCTTCGAAAATGGCACGCATATTCTGCGCGTCGCCGGCATCGACCAGGCAAAGCCGGGCAACTTCAGCTCCGGCACCACCGATGCCGAAGCCGGCCAGCGTGCCATGGTGGCATCGAAGGCCGAATTCCGCATCAATCCACGCTGGACGTTCGGCTGGGACGTCATGGTGCAGAGCGACAACAATTTCTCGAAAACGTACAAACTCCGCGGCCTGGCCAGCACGGATCGGACCAACCAAATCTATCTGACGGGACTTGGGAAACGCAATTATTTCGACATGCGGGCGTTCTATTTCGACGTCCAGGATGCCGACCGGACGAACACCGCCCAAAAACAGCAGCCGATCGTCTATCCGTCGCTCGACTATCATTACGTGGCGCCGCAACCGCTTGCAGGCGGCGAGCTTTCGGCTGATGTCAACCTGACGAATATTTCGCGCACCCATGACGACTTCTATACCGTCGACGGCTTCGAGCGCTTCGCCGGCCTAAAGGGCCAGACTTCGCGCCTGACTGCCGAGCTGCAGTGGAAGCGCACCTACGTCACGCCGACCGGCCTGGTGATCACGCCGCTACTGGCCGCGCGCGGCGATGCCTTCGCGCTGAACATGGACGACCCCACAGGTTACGCCGGCAACTACGACGACGGCAATTCCGCCACCCGTTCGATGTTCACCGCCGGGCTGGAAATGCGTTATCCGATCCTGATGACGACTGACAATAGCACCCATATCCTCGAGCCGATCGCACAGATCTATGCCCGCCCCGACGAGCAGTTGGCAGGCCGCCTGCCGAACGAGGATGCGCAGAGCTTCGTCTTCGACGCCACCTCGCTGTTCGACCGCGACAAGTTCTCGGGCTACGACCGGATCGAAGGCGGGACCCGCGCCAATCTCGGCGTTCAGTACACCGGTACATTCGACAGCGGTTACAAGCTGCACGGTATCTTCGGCCAATCCTATCAGATCGCCGGCCAGAACTCGTTTGCGACCGATGACCTCGTCAATGTCGGCGCGGATTCGGGCCTTGAAACAGACCGCTCCGATTATGTCGGCCTTGGCGGCGTCGAGACGCCGTACGGCGTTTCCGTCGCAGCCTCCTACCGGCTCGACGAAAGAGATTTCGAATTCCGCCGCGGCGATCTGACGACGGCCTACCAGAACGATACCTTCGCGACGCAGCTGACCTACACCCATCTCAGCGCCCAGCCGGCATATGGCTTTGCCGAGGACAATGACGAGATCCAGACCAACAGCAGCGTCAAGTTCAAGGATTACTGGTCGATTTTCGGCGGCATTGCCTGGGATCTGAACAATGATGTGATCAGCCGGCGGACGATCGGCCTCTCTTATGACGACGAATGCACGATCTTCACGATCGCCTATACGGACAGCAAAGATACCGACGACGAGTCGGGAAGCGACTGGACGATCGGCGCACGGCTGACCTTCCGCACGCTCGGCGACATCAAGATCGGTTCCGACACCCTCGAATGACGGGCGATCGGTGCAAACAGGGCCTGAAGCCATTGTTTCGCCGTAAGCCTGTGCAGGACATTGCCGCCAGTCGGTATCTGAGGCATAGGGGTTTCGCGCCGTGATGGAAGCGATTTCTGCGTGTCTCGCACTGTGGTAAGAACGCCGCGAACAACGGCTCGCGACGCTATCGGGAGGTCAACAGATGATTGACGCGAAAAAAGCCATAACCAAGTTCCTCGCCGGGGCAGCGCTTGCGTTGCTGACAGGCCTTGCCGGACCAGCGCTCGCGGTAAGTGAAGTCAAGGCCGTGGTCAACGGCACCGCCATCACCAGCGGCGATGTCGCCAAGCGCCAAGCCTTCCTGCGCCTGCAGCATACGAAGGCCGATGCCAAGACCGCCGAGGAGCAATTAGTCGACGAAGCGCTCAAGCAGCAGGAAGTCTCCCGCGTGCATATGTCGGTGTCGCAGCAGGACGTCGATGCGTCTTTCGCGCGCTTTTCGAGCGGCAACAAGCTTTCCCCCGAGCAGATGTCGCAGATCCTCGATCGCGCCGGCGTCGGCGTCGACCATTTCAAGCGTTTCATCGCCGTGCAGATGAGCTGGCCGCGTGTCGTCAACGCCCGCTACGGCTCGACCTCGCGGCTGTCGAACTATGATCTCGTCTCGCGCATGATGCAAAACAACAAGCAGAAGCCGGTGACGACGGAATATATGCTGCAGCAGATCATCTTCGTCATTCCGCAAGCCAAGCGCGGGGCCATCACCGGCAAGCGCAAGGGCGAGGCCGAGGCGTCGCGCTCCAAATTTCCGGGCTGCGATCAGGCAAAGGTGTTTGCTGCGACGATGCGCGACGTTTCCGTGCGCGATCTCGGCCGCCTGCTCGCCCCCGAGATCCCGCCGGACTGGAAGCCGCTGGTCGAGCAGGCCAAGGGCAACACGACAGGGACCCGCGTCACCGACAAGGGTGTCGAATATCTGGCAATCTGCAGCCAGCGGCAGGTCTCCGACGACCAGGCAGCCGAAATGGTCTTCCGCCAGGAAGATCTCGACAAGTCCAAGGGCGGCAAGGACGCCAGCCCGGAAAACGAAAACAGCAAGAAATACCTGGATGAACTGCGCAAAAAGGCGCAGATCGCCTATCGCTGACCGACAATGGCGATACCGTTTTCTCGACCGCTTGCGCTGAGCCAGGGCGACCCCGCCGGCATCGGGCCGGACATTACTCTGATGGCCTGGCTCCGGCGGCGTGAACTCGGGCTGCCGCCTTTCTTCCTGATCGGCGATCCCGATGTCTTGGCGCTGAGAGCCCGCCAACTCAATCTGGCGGTATCGATCCGCGAGACCGATAATGCCAGCGAGGCCGCCGGCATGTTTGCCGACGCACTGCCCGTCATGACCATACCGGCCGGCATCGAGGTCGTGGCTGGCGAGCCGCATGCGGCAACGGCGAAAGGCACGATCGCGGCGATCGAAAAAGCCGTGTCGCTTGTCATCAACGGCGAGGCGCTCGCGATCGTTACCAACCCGATCGCCAAAGCCGTACTCTACGAGGCGGGTTTCCGGTTTCCCGGCCATACCGAATTTCTCGCCGATCTCGCCGCCAGAGCGACCGGCCGGCCGGTGACACCTGTCATGATGCTGTGCGGACCGAAACTGAGGGCCATTCCCGTCACCATCCACATTCCGGTCCGGGATGTGCCGCAGGCGCTGACGTGCGAACTGATCATGGAAACCTGCCGGATCGCTCACGAAGACCTGAGGCAGCGCTTCGGCATCGAGGCGCCGCGGCTTGCCGTTGCCGGCCTCAACCCACATGCGGGCGAAGGCGGGGCGATCGGCAAGGAGGACGAGGAGGTCATCCGTCCGGCGATCGAGCGTCTGCGCGACGAGGGCGTCGATGCGATCGGTCCCCTGCCCGCCGACACGATGTTCCACGACGAGGCGCGCGCGCGATACGACGTCGCCGTCTGCATGTATCATGATCAGGCACTGATCCCAGCCAAGGCACTCGGTTTCGACGACAGCATCAACGTGACGCTTGGGCTTCCCTTCGTACGCACCTCGCCGGATCACGGCACCGCTTTCGGCATCGCCGGCAAGGGACTGGCGCGCGAGCAGAGCCTTGTTGCGGCGCTGAAGCTCGCCGCCCAGCTCGGCCGCAGCGCGGAAAGCCGCTGCTGATGGCAGCACTCGATGGCCTGCCGCCGCTTCGTGACGTCATCCAGCGTCACGGCCTCGATGCGCGCAAGGCGCTTGGGCAGAATTTCCTGCTCGACCTCAACCTCACCCAGAAAATCGCCCGGACGGCGGGGGCGCTCGATGAGGCGACCGTTTTCGAGGTCGGCCCCGGCCCCGGCGGACTGACGCGCGCGATCCTGGCGCTCGGCGCCAGGAAGGTTATCGCCATCGAGCGGGATACACGCTGCCTGCCGGCACTGGCCGAGATCGCCGATCATTATCCCGGCAGGATCGAGGTGATCGAAGGCGATGCGCTTAAAACGGATTTCGAGACATTGGCGCCGGAAGGCCCGATCAAGATCATTGCCAACCTGCCCTACAATGTCGGCACGCAGCTCTTGGTCAACTGGTTGCTGCCGAAAGCCTGGCCGCCGTTCTGGCAGTCGCTGACGCTGATGTTCCAGAAGGAGGTCGGCGAGCGCATCGTCGCCAATGAAGACGACGACCATTACGGCCGTCTCGGCGTGCTCTGCGGTTGGCGGACGGAGGCACGCATGGCTTTCGACGTGCCGCCACAAGCCTTCACGCCGCCGCCGAAAGTGACGTCGACGGTCGTGCATCTGGTCCCCCGCGAAAACCCCATCCCCTGCACTGTCGCCAATCTGGAAAAAGTGACGCAGGCCGCTTTCGGACAGCGTCGCAAGATGCTGCGCCAAAGCCTGAAACCGCTCGGCGGCGAGAGCCTGCTCGTCAAGGCCGGGATTGATCCGGCGCGACGGGCTGAGACCCTTTCCGTCGAGGAATTCTGCCTGTTGGCGAACAGCCTTTAGAGCGGTTCAGCTTTTCATGGAAGCGTAGAACGGCTCTAACCTTTTGTTTCTACGCAATTCCGGACGCAAAACCGCTGCGCACTTTTGCTGGAATTGTTCTAGATCCAGGATGTCGTCATCCGAAACCGGGCACGTTCCGGCATCGCGTCTTAAAGCGACGGCGTCTCTTCCAGGAGTTCGCGGACAAAGTCGAACATGCCATGGCGGCGGTCGCGGCGCAGGCGTTCGGCCTTGACGATCGACTGAACGGCGTCGAAGGCAGCGTTGAGGTCGTCATTGATGATGACGTAATCGTATTCGCGCCAGTGGGCGATCTCGGCGCGGCTGTTGGCGAGGCGCGTCTGGATGACCTCCTCGGAATCCTCGGCGCGACGGTGCAGCCGCGACTGCAGCTCGGTCATGGTCGGCGGCAGCACGAAGATCGAGACGACGTCGGCCGACATCTTCTCCTGCAATTGCTGGGCGCCCTGCCAGTCGATATCGAAGAGCATGTCGCGGCCTTCCGCCATGGCCTGCTCGACCGGCTCACGCGGCGTGCCGTAGAAATTGCCGTGGACCTCGGCCCATTCGAGCAACGCGTCGCTATCGCGCAGCCGCTCGAACTCGCGCACACTCTTGAAGTGGTAATGCACAGCCTCGACCTCGCTTGGGCGGCGCTGGCGCGTGGTGACGCTGACGGAAAGGCCGATATGCCTGTCGGTCTCCAGTAGCGTGCGCGCGATGGTGGACTTGCCGGCGCCTGACGGCGACGAGATGACAAGCATCAGACCGCGGCGGGCGATCTGCACGGGCGAGGATTTCGCCGGTTTCATGTCTTACTCCAAATTCTGGACCTGCTCGCGGAACTGGTCGATCACGACTTTCAGCTCGATGCCGGCAGCGGTGACCGCCGAGGCATTCGACTTCGAGCAGATGGTATTCGATTCGCGGTTAAATTCCTGTGCAAGGAAGTCCAGCCGGCGCCCGGCGGGGCCACCTTTCACCAGGAGATCGCGCGCCGCGGCGACATGCGCCTTCAGACGATCAATTTCCTCACGCAAATCCGCCTTGGTCGCCAGCAGTGTGGCTTCGGCATGCAGCCTGTCGCGGTCGAGTGCGGCCATGCCGTCCATCAACAAAGCGACCTGCGCGACCAGCCGCGCGGCGATCTCCTGCGGCGAGCGCGACGGATCGGCCTCGATCGTCCGTGTCAGGTTTTCGATCGTCGTGACATGGTCGAGGAGGATACGGGACAGCGCCGATCCTTCCTGTTCGCGCATTGCTCTCAGATCGGCAAGCGCGGCCAGTAGGCCGGCAGCGATATCGGCGTCACGGGCGGCAAGCGCTTCCTCGCCATCCTCGCTTTCGCGGAATTCCACGATGCCGCGCACCAGAAGCAGCGTATCGAGCTTCAGCGGCGCCGGGTCGATGACACCGTCCAATTGCTCGCGCATGGCCAGCACGGCAGCAAGCGCTTGCTTGTTCAGCACCGCCTCGAAACGGTTCTCGTCGGCGGTGACGGATAGCGATGCCTGCAGGTTGCCGCGGCTGAAGCTTTCGCCGGCAAGGCGGCGGACCTCTGCCTCCATGCGTTCGAGGCCGGGCGGCAGGCGCAGGCGCAGATCGAGGCCCTTGCCGTTGACCGAGCGCAGTTCCCATGCCCAGCGCCAGCGGCCGCTCGTTCCCTCGCGCCGCGCAAAACCAGTCATGGACTGTAAAGCCATCCGAGCCTCCCGAAAGTATCAGTTGATCTTCTTTTTCTTCGGCGGCACGACGGTCGCGCCATTATCCGCCGGCTGCTCTTCCGGCTGGCCGTCGACTGCGATGTTCGGGTCCGAGCCCTTATCGGCTTCGAGCTTACGCCAGCGCTTGACGTTGGCATTGTGCTCTTCGAGCGTCGCAGCAAAAACATGGCCACCTGTACCGTCGGCGACGAAATAGAGATCCTGCGTCTTCCAGGGATTGGCGACGGCTTCCAGCGCATCCTTGCCGGGATTGGCGATCGGCGATGGCGGCAGACCCTTGATGACATAAGTGTTGTAAGGTGTATCCCGCTTCAGGTCCGACTGGTAGATCGGTCGGTCGGCCGGTTTGCCTTCGCCGCCGAAGAGGCCGTAAATAATCGTCGGATCAGACTGCAGGCGCATGCCCTTGCCGAGCCGGTTCAGAAAAACGGAGGCGACATGCGCACGCTCGTCGGGAACGCCAGTTTCCTTTTCGACGATCGAGGCGAGTGTCACGAATTCCGCCTTGGATCGCAGCGGCAGCGAGGAGTCGCGCTTGTCCCAGATCTGATCGACGAGCTTCTGCTGCGCAGCCGCCATCTGGTCGATGATTTCCGAGCGCTTGGTGCCGCGCGAGAATTTGTAGGTATCCGGACGAAGGCTGCCCTCGGTCGGCAGTGCGGCCGGCAGGTCACCTTCCAGCACAGTATCCTGCAGCATGCGGTCGAACATCTGGCGGACCGTCAAGCCCTCGGGGAAGGAAACGGAATAGAGAATGGACTTGCCCGATTTCAGTAGCTCCATGATATCGCTCATGGAAGCCCTCGCCTTGATCTCGTATTCACCCGCCTTGAGGCTCTCACCCGCAGACAGATGCGTTGCGGTGAGATAGCGGAAGATGCGGGCATCGCTGATGATCGCGTTGCGCTCGAGGTTCGAGGCGATTTCGGTCAGACCAGCGCCGTTGCGGACGATAAAATTGGTGTTGGTCTGCAGCGGACCGGGATTCCGATAGGTCGATGTGGCGTAGTAGAAGCCGATGACGGCGACGACGCAGACCAGAACGGCCATCGTCATGATGAAGTTCAGGAAAAGAACGACCTGACCGCGGGCTTTCTTGGACCGCTTCGGCGGCTCCGGAACGCGCTCCGGACGCAGGGCTTCGCTCGGCGACTTCGGGATGATCGGTCCCTTCTGCGCCTGGGTATCGTTGCTCTGGTTCGTCGTATCGCTCACCGGCAATCCTCTAAAACTTGATCCTCACTTCGCTATTTCGCGAAGCAATGCGGCAAAAGCAGGTTCTGCCGCCGTTCAACGACGCCGCTGCCCGTCGTGATGCTTTCGCACGCCCCCTTACGCAACGTAGAGGACGGCCGGTTTGCGGTGCAAGGGAGACCCGTCACACCGCGCTTGCAGGACTCTTATTGCGCGTAACGGCGCAATACGAGCGACGCGTTCGTGCCGCCGAATCCGAACGAGTTGGACAGCGCCACATTGATGTCCCGCTCACGCGCCTTGTGCGGAACAAGATCGATCGCCGTCTCACGTTCGGGATTGTCGAGGTTGAGCGTCGGCGGCGCGATATTGTCGCGGATGGCGAGCGTGGTGAAGATCGCCTCGATGGCGCCGGCAGCACCGAGAAGGTGTCCTGTCGCCGACTTGGTCGAGGACATGGAGATCTTCGACGCCGCATTGCCGACCAGCCGCTCGACGGCGCCGAGTTCGATTATGTCGGCCATGGTCGAGGTACCGTGGGCATTGATGTAGTCGATATCGGCCGGCGTCAGCCCGGCGCGTTTCAGCGCCATCGCCATGCAGCGGCCGGCGCCCTCGCCGTCTTCGGAGGGCGCGGTGATGTGATAAGCGTCGCCCGACAGGCCGTAGCCGACGATTTCGGCGTAGATCCTGGCGCCGCGCGCCTTGGCGTGTTCCAGCTCCTCAAGCACGACGATGCCGGCGCCTTCGCCCATGACGAAACCATCGCGGTCGCGGTCATAGGGGCGCGAAGCCTTCTGCGGGTCGTCATTGTGCTGGGTCGATAGCGCCTTGCAGGCGGCAAAGCCTGCCAGCGAAATGCGGCTGACGGGGGATTCCGTGCCGCCGGCGACCATGACGTCGGCGTCGCCCAGCGCGATCAGCCGCGCGGCATCGCCGATCGCATGCGCGCCCGTCGAGCAGGCGGTGACGACCGAATGATTGGGTCCGCGCAGCTTGTGGCGGATCGAGACCTGGCCGGAGACGAGGTTGATCAGGCGGCCGGGAATGAAGAAGGGGGAGATGCGGCGCGGGCCCTTGTCGCGCAGGGTGTAACCCGCCTCGACGATGCCTTCGATGCCGCCGATGCCGGAGCCGATCAGCACGCCGGTGGCGATCTGGTCCTCATCGGTTTCAGGATGCCAGCCGGCATCGGCAAGCGCCATGTCGGCGGCGGCCATGCCGTAGATGATGAAGGGATCGACCTTGCGCTGCTCCTTCGGCTCCATCCACTGATCGACATTGAAGGTGCCGTCGGTGCCGTCACCGATAGGAATACGGCAGGCGATCTTGGCGGGAAGGTCATCGACCTCGAATTCGGTGACGAGGCGGGCGCCGTTCTGACCGGCAAGCAGCCGGGACCACGTCACCTCGGTTCCGCATCCCAAGGGTGATACCATGCCGGTACCGGTGATGACGACACGTCTCATCGCGTGCTTTCCCCCGTCTCTTATGTTCTATGGAGAAATATGCCGAAAAGAAAAGGGCGGACTCCAGGCCCGCCCTTTCTCAAATTCACAGGATTAGGCCTGGGCCTTCTCAATAAACTTCACTGCATCGCCGACCGTCAGGATCGAGTCGGCAGCGTCGTCAGGAATTTCAACGCCGAATTCTTCTTCGAAAGCCATGACAAGTTCGACCGTGTCGAGCGAGTCAGCGCCCAGATCGTCGATAAAGCTGGCGCTCTCGACGACCTTGTCGGCGTCGACGCCAAGATGATCAATAACAATTTTCTTTACGCGTTCTGCGATATCGCTCATGTCGGTTTCCTCGACCTTATGTCCTGATCGGAATGCCATCGCGGCACCCCTACCCTGTTTCAGCCTGCGATGTTTTCAGACATCTCGGCAAACTCGTTTACCCGGCTTCAGAGATGTCCCAGGCTTGCAAAAAGCCCGCCGGTCCGTCTGCTTTCTCGGGACGACTGTTCACAGTCATGGCCCGCTTAACATGCTTTATGTCTGCCGCAAAGCCAGAAAATCAACGGTTCGTGATTGCTCAACATGCTATTGGCGGAATTATTCACACGCCAACAGTTTGTCGTTTCAGATCATCGCCATGCCGCCGTTTACGTGCAGCGTCTGGCCCGTCAGATAAGCAGCCTCGGAGGACGCAAGGTAAGCGACCGCCGAAGCCACCTCGCCGCCCGTGCCCATGCGCTTCATCGGGATCGCTCCCATGATCGCTTCCTTCTGCTTGTCGTTCAGCTTGCCGGTCATGGCGCTCTCGATGAAGCCCGGTGCGACGCAATTGACCGTCACGTTGCGGGTGGCAATCTCCTGCGCCAGGGACTTGGTGAAGCCGATCATACCGGCCTTGGAGGCGCAGTAATTGGCCTGGCCCGGATTGCCGGTGACGCCGACGATGGAGGTGATGTTGATGATGCGGCCATAGCGGCGCCGCATCATCGGATGCGTCAATTCGCGCGTCAGGCGGAAGGTCGCCGTCAGGTTTACTTCGAGGACGCAGTCCCAGTCCTCGTCGCTCATGCGTACGAACAGCCCGTCGCGGGTGATGCCGGCATTGTTGACGAGGATGTCGACGCCTTCGAGGTCGGCCTCGGCCTTCTGGCCGAGCGCCTTGACCTCATCGCGGTCTGAGAGGTTCGCCGGGAAGATCTTGACGCGCTCGCCGAGATCGGCGGCCAGCGCTTCCAGCTTCTCGACGCGGGTGCCATGCAGGCCGACGATGGCGCCCTGCTTATGAAGAAGGCGGGCGATTTCCTCGCCGATACCGCCCGATGCGCCGGTGACGAGAGCCTTGCGGCCGGAAAGATCGAACATGGAAACGTTCCTTATAACAGGGACACCAAATCCGGTGTCCGGGGATACCAATCAGGCCATGAGGGCGGCGACGGCCGCGTCGATATCCGCCGGACCGTTGACGGAGATGCCGTTGATCGTCTTGTCGATGCGGCGGGCAAGGCCGGTCAGCACCTTGCCGGAACCGAGTTCATAAAGCGTCGTCACGCCATTTCCGGCGAACCATTCCACCGTCTCACGCCAGCGGACCTGACCGGTCACCTGCTCGACCAGCAGGCTGGCGATCTCGTCGGCGCCGGTCACCGGGGCGGCACGGACATTGGCGATGAGAGGCACGACGGGGTCGAACTTGGCGACCGTTGCCAGCGCTTCGCGCATGGCGTCGGCGGCAGGCGCCATCAGCGTCGAATGGAACGGAGCAGAGACCGGCAGCAGAATGGCGCGCTTGGCGCCCTTGTCGGTCGCAAGGGCGGCCGCCTTTTCGACGGTTGCCTTCTCGCCCGAGATGACGATCTGGCCGCCGCCATTGTCGTTGGCGATCTGGCAGGCGCCAACGGCGGCCGCTGCCTCACAGACGGCAACGACGTCGGCATGTTCGAGGCCGATGATCGCGGCCATGGCGCCGACGCCGACGGGAACGGCCGCCTGCATGGCGTTGCCGCGGATGCGCAACAGCCGCGCGGTGTCGGCGAGCGAAAAGGTGCCGGCGGCGCAAAGCGCCGAATATTCGCCGAGCGAGTGGCCGGCGACGTAGGCGACCTTGGACTTCAGATCCAGCCCCTTGGCCTCCAATACGCGGACGACGGCGATCGAGACGGCCATCAGCGCCGGCTGGGCGTTCGCAGTCAAGGTCAACGTATCCTCGGGACCGTTGAACATGACGTCCGAAAGCTTTTCACCGAGCGCCTCATCGACTTCTTGGAAAACGGCGCGGGCTTCCGCGAAATTCTCGGCGAGGTCCTTGCCCATGCCGACGGCTTGACTGCCCTGACCGGGAAAAGTGAAAGCAATGGTCATTCTCGTGTCCCTGGCTCATGCCCCTGATTGCGCCCCATGAGGCTGTTTTGCCTCCAATTGACATTCTTTCCGGCAGAGTCAAGTAGCGGCTCATTCTCCGCAAAGCCTTTCGCGCGGGCGCGAAAGCCCGGCTTTTGCTCTTGCGCTCCGCCAAATCCAGCCTAGATTTGCCCGGACCTCCCCAAGGCTTTCACCTCTCTCCCAAGGTTTTTCCATGAAGTACAATTCACTAGGCCGCACCGATATTTCCGTTTCAGAGATTTGCCTTGGCACCATGACCTGGGGCTCGCAGAACAGCGAAGCCGATGCGCATGCGCAGATGGATTACGCCGTCGAAAAGGGCGTCAATTTCTTCGATACGGCCGAACTTTATCCGACCACCCCGGTTTCGGCCGCGACACAGGGCTGGACCGAAGACTATATCGGCAGCTGGTTCAATAAGACCGGCAAGCGCGGCGATATCGTGCTCGCCACCAAGGTCGCCGGCCGCGGCCGCGATTATCTGCGCGGCGGCGAAGGTGCCGATGCAAAGAATATCCGCCTGGCGCTCGAGGCCAGTCTGACGCGGCTGAAGACGGACTACGTCGACCTCTACCAGATCCACTGGCCGAACCGCGGCCATTTCCATTTCCGCCAGAACTGGAACTACAATCCGTTCACCCAGGATCGCGACAAGGCCGTCGCCAATATGCTGGACATCCTGGAAACGCTCGGTGCGCTGGTGAAGGAAGGCAAGATCCGCGCGATCGGCCTTTCCAACGAAACCACCTGGGGCATACAGAAATACCTGACGCTCGCCGAACAGAAGAGCCTGCCGCGGGTCGCCAGCGTCCAGAACGAATACAACCTGCTCTGCCGCCATTTCGACCTCGATCTCGCCGAACTCTCGCATCATGAGGATGTCGGGCTGCTCGCCTATTCGCCGCTTGCCGGCGGCATCCTGTCCGGCAAATATATCGACGGCGGCAGGCCGAAAGGTTCGCGCGGTTCGATCAACCACGATATCGGCGGCCGCCTGCAACCGCTGCAGGAGCCGGCGACCAAAGCCTATCTGGAGATCGCCGCAACATACGGCCTCGACCCGGCAGCGATGGCGCTCGCCTTCTGCCTGTCCCGTCCCTTCATGGCCTCGGTCATCATCGGCGCGACGTCGATGGAGCAGTTGAAAATCGATATCGGCGCGGCAGATATTACGCTTTCGAACGAGATTCTGGCGGAAATCGCCAAGGTGCACCGGCAGTATCCGCTGACGCTTTGATCCTATTTGTCTGGCGCCTGCCCGATGCCGACCATTGGCCGGCATCGGGTGGGTGTCCGATTGCGCTTGCCTTTGCCCAAAAAATCCGTATAAGCCGCCCTGTTCGTTAACCCGGTCTTCTGGCTGGTGGCTGAACGGAGGGCCGGTTTCCTCACGGAAATCGTTCGGAACGGAAGCGTTCCAGCCTCCCGTGTCTCCGCTCTCGACCGTCTCGGAAACGCTTTCTTGCCTGGGTCCGCCCAATCAGGAGCAGTCGTTGAGGCTTAGCCGCCGAATATCGGGTTGAACCAAACGCAAGAAAGGCAAAGCTGTCATGGCTCTTTATGAACATGTATTCCTTGCCCGGCAGGATATTTCCGCTCAGCAGGTCGATGCCCTCGTAGAACAGTACAAGGGTGTGATCGAAGCGAATGGCGGTAAAGTCGGGCGTATCGAGAACTGGGGCCTCAAGTCCCTCACCTACCGCATCAAGAAGAACCGCAAGGCGCACTACGCCCTGATGGACATCGATGCACCGGCTGCTGCCGTCCAGGAAATGGAACGTCAGATGCGCATCAGCGAAGACGTTCTTCGCTACATGACGATCGCCGTCGAGAAGCATGAAGAAGGTCCGTCTGCCATGATGCAGAAGCGCGACCGTGACGACCGTCCGCGCGAAGGCGGCCGTGGCCCGCGTGAAGGCGGCTTCGGCGATCGCGACCGCGGCCCGCGTCCGCCGCGTGAAGGTGGCTTCGGCGACCGCGACGACCGTCCGCGCCGTCCGCGCGAAGACCGTGTATAAGGGAGATCTGAGATATGTCTGAAACTTCCTCCGCTCCGGTCCGCCGCCCGTTCCATCGCCGCCGCAAGACCTGCCCGTTCTCCGGCGCCAATGCGCCGCGGATCGACTACAAGGACGTACGCCTGCTGCAGCGCTACATTTCCGAGCGCGGCAAGATCGTTCCGTCCCGCATCACGGCCGTTTCCCAGAAGAAGCAGCGCGAACTCGCCCAAGCGATCAAGCGCGCCCGTTTCCTCGGCCTGCTGCCCTACGTCGTCGCCTGATCATCGACCGACGCACACACCCTTGAGGGAAGGCATTCGTGCCTTCCCTTCTCCCTTCCGCGATGGGCGCGGATCGGAACTCTTAAAACCCATGTTGAGACGTTTCTGAATCTGATTCAGCAACATCCTCTAACTGCTTGATGAAGCAGGACAGCGACCTTGAAACGACCGAACATTAAAACGCTGCTGATCGGCGCACTCGCCGGATTGACCGCCGCCCTGCTGGTGCTGGGCGCGAGCATGCAGCCGTCGTTTTTCAGCGCGCTTCTCTACACGGCCTCGGCTCTGCCGATCCTGATCGTCGGGCTCGGCTGGGGCAATACCGCCGCGATCTCGGCCGTCGTCAGCGCCGCGGCACTCGGCGCGATCTTGATCTCGCCTTCCTTCGCGCTGATCATGACGATGGTGACACTGCTGCCGGCCGGTTGGCTCAGCCATCTCGCAAATCTGGCGCGTCCGGCCGCCGAACTCGGCGGACCCGACCATCTGCTTGCCTGGTATCCGCTCTCCGATATTCTGCTGCATCTCTGCGGTCTGGTGACGCTCGCCGTCATCGTCATCGGCGTGATCATCGGCTACGGGCCTGAGATTACCGATCCGATCGTCGATCTGCTGATCACCTCGCTCAAGCAGCAGCAGCCGGAATTCATGCCCGATCCGGCAGCGACCGCGCAGACCAAGTCGCTGATCCTGCTGATGCTGCCGGCTTTGCAGGGCGGCATGTGGGTCAGCATGCTGTTTGCCGCCTATTATTTTGCCGTGCGCATCGTTGCAGCCTCCGGCCGCGGCCTTCGCCCGCGCGAGGACATTCCCTCGTCGCTGCGGATGAACCGCAACTCGATCTTCATCTTCCTGGCCGGGCTTGCCGCCTGCTTTTTCGGCGGCGTTCCGGCACTGGTCGGCGCGACCGTGATCGGCGCCTTCGGTGCCGGTTTCATGCTTTCCGGTTTCGCCTCGCTGCATTTCCGCACGCGCGGCAAGGACTGGCGCATACCGGCCCTCATCCTCTGCTATCTGGGCTCGATGCTCATGCTGCTGCCAGCTCTCCTCATCCTCGTCCTCGGTCTCAGCGATACGCGCAAGGCGATCGCACTGACCCCGACGAAAGATGCTGATGCCCCCAAACAATCCGATACGAAAATCTGAGACACAAGAAAGGAAAAAGAAAATGCAAGTCATCCTTCTCGAACGCATCTCCAAGCTCGGCCAGATGGGCGAAACCGTAAAGGTTCGCGACGGCTTTGCCCGCAACTACCTGCTGCCGCTCGGCAAGGCGCTGCGCGCCAACGCCGCCAACAAGACCCGCTTCGAAGCCGAGCGCGCAACGCTCGAAGCCCGCAACCTGGAGCGCAAGTCGGAAGCCCAGACGGTCGCCGACGTTCTCGACGGCAAGTCCTTCATCGTCGTACGCTCCGCCGGCGAAACCGGCCAGCTCTACGGTTCGGTTGCTGCCCGTGACGTCGTCGATATTCTCGGCGCCGAAGGCTTCAACATCGGCCGCAACCAGGTTCACCTCAACACGCCGATCAAGTCGATCGGCCTGCACAAGGTCGAGCTGCAGCTGCATGCCGAAGTCGAAATTCACGTCGAGCTGAACGTTGCCCGTTCTGCCGAAGAGGCAGAGCGCCAGTCCAAGGGCGAAGAACTCACCTCGGTCGACGCGATCTACGGCGTCGACGAAGACGCGCTGCGTCCGGAAGACTTCTTCGATCCGGAAGCCGATGGCGTCGACGAAGACGAAGCATAATTCTCGTCGGAGCGATCCGCGTGAAGGAAAGCCCGGCCACCGCGCCGGGCTTTTTCGTTTCCACCCCCTCGATGTGAGCTGCCGATCGGTTCGCTTTTTTTAAGGGGATCTTCCGGATGTTTTTGCTGCGTGCCTTATCGCATCGCGCTAAAATGACATTCTCCGAAGCGGATGGGCTGAGTCGGCGCCATACCGTGTCGTGCGGGTGACACTGCCAGTATTTCTCCTTTGTGTCGCCCAAGACTGTGGAGAAGTCGAACAACGTGCACAGCGTTCAGGATTTAGGCGAAGCGAGCCCCCGCTCCTTTCGTAGCCTCTTGATTTTCGCGTCCGGAATTGCAAATCCGGAGCTGGAAAAAGACAGAACGGATGATGATGAACGACGCCGCTCGAAAGATTGCAGCTGTTGCCCCGTCGGAGCAGCATTATCGCGAAGCACCCAACAATATCGAAGCCGAGCAAGCGCTTCTGGGTGCGATCCTGATGAACAACGACGCCTATTACCGGGTGTCGGACTTCCTGAAGCCAATCCATCTCTATGAACCGCTGCACCGGAAGATCTTTGAAGTTGCCGGCGATATCATCCGCATGGGCAAGATCGCCAATCCGGTGACGATCAAGACCTTCCTGAAAGCCGACGAGAAGGTCGGCGACATGACGGTTTCGCAATATCTGGCGAGCCTCGTCAGCAATGCCGTCACCGTCATCAATGCCGAGGATTACGGCCGGGCGATCTACGACCTGGCGCTGCGCCGGGCGCTGATCACCATCGGCGAGGACGTCGTCAACATCGCCTATGACGCGCCGCTCGACATGCCGCCGCAGTCGCAGATCGAGGATACCGAACGCCGCCTCTTCGAACTGGCGGAAAACGGCCGCTACGACGGCGGCTTCCAGGCCTTCAACGATGCGGTCGCGCTCGCCATCGATATGGCGGCCGTCGCCAAGGAACGCGACGGCGGGCTTTCCGGCATTTCCACCGGCATCCATTCGCTGGATTCCAAGATGGGTGGTTTGCAGCGGTCGGACTTGATCGTGCTTGCCGGACGTCCCGGCATGGGCAAGACCTCGCTTGCTACAAACATCGCCTACAATATCGCCGCCGCCTACGAAGGCGAAGTCCAGTCGGACGGCAGCATGAAGGCGAAGAACGGCGGTGTCGTCGGCTTCTACTCGCTCGAAATGTCGTCCGAACAGCTCGCCACCCGTATCATCTCCGAGCAGACGGAAGTCTCCTCCTCGAAGATTCGGCGCGGCGACATCAACGATGCCGATTTCGAAAAGCTCGTCGCCTGCTCGATGATGATGCAGAAGGTGCCGCTCTATATCGACCAGACCGGCGGTATCTCGATCGCCCAGCTTTCGGCCCGCGCGCGGCGTCTGAAGCGCCAGCGCGGCCTCGACGTGCTCGTGGTCGACTACATTCAGCTGATGACCGGCTCGGGCAAATCCAGCGACAACCGCGTGCAGGAAATCACCCAGATCACCACCGGCCTCAAGGCGCTCGGCAAGGAGCTCAACGTTCCGATCATCGCGCTTTCGCAGCTCTCGCGTCAGGTCGAAAGCCGCGACGACAAGCGGCCGCAGCTGTCCGACCTTCGCGAATCCGGCTCGATCGAGCAGGACGCCGACGTCGTGCTCTTCGTGTTCCGCGAGGAATATTACGTCAAGAATTCGGAGCCGCGCGACATCCACGATCCGAAATATCCGGAATGGGAAGCGCTGTTCGACAAGGTGAAGGGCACGGCCGACGTCATCATCGCCAAGCAGCGCCACGGGCCGACAGGCACGGTGAAGCTCGCTTTCCAGGCGGAATTCACGCGCTTTGCCGATCTCGCCGATCCCTCCTTCACCCAATATGAGGAACATTGACGCGGTATTGCCGGGTCAATTTCTTTAGAGACCCACAGCCCTCAATAGGGCGACCATTGCGACGCCAACCACGACGCTCGCGAGCATCGGCAGGCGGGGTGCTGCGATCGCAGTTATCGCGCAGGCCAGCGTCTCCGCCCAGCCGGTAGCAAAGGCGGTCGGGGCGATGACGGCCATCAGCACGGCCGGCGGAATGGCCTCGATCGTGGTTCTCCGGCGCTCATCCATCTCGACATGCCGGATCAATACCAGGCCGCTGACACGGGTGAAGACCGTTGCGGCGGCCATTGCGAGGATGGCGATTAAGGTGTTGAGATCGAGCGTCATGCCGCCTGCTCCCGCGCCCTGCCCTGCCAGAGGGCCGTTGCCAGCCCGGCCAGCGCACCGGCGGCGATATACCAGACGCCGGGCACGAAGTGGTGGACCGCCACGGATGCGACACCGCTTGCAGCAAGGACCGCGCCGGTTTCCGGCCCCTTCCAGAAGCCCATGACGAGCACGATGAAGACAGCCGGAAAGGCGAAGTCGAGGCCGATAACGGCAGGGTTGCCGAGAAAGGCGCCGAGCAGTGCGCCGGTCAGCGACGAGCCGACCCAGGCGAGATAGAAGGGCGTGACGATACCGGCATACCAGGCGGGCGTCAGCCGCGTGTTGCCGGCGCGGAACTCCGCCATGGCCCAGAGCTCATCGGCAAGGAAGAGCATGGCGATATAGCGTTTGACGCCGGAGAAGGACTGCATCTTCGTGCCGATCGACGCGCTCATCAGCACGTGGCGGATATTGACCAGAAGGGCCGCGAAGCCGACGCCGACCCAGCTTACCGGATGCGTCCAGATGTCCATGGCGACGAATTGCGAACCGCCTGCGAAGACAAGCGCGCTCATCAGCGTCGTTTCCAGCGGTGAAAGGCCCTTGGTGGCGGCGACCGCGCCGAAGACCAGACCGATCGGCAGGACGGCGACAACAAGAGGAAAAATGGCACGCGTTCCGGCAATAAATTCGCCGGATCGCCGGCTGTGCTGCAACATGGCAACCTCCTGATTGGGATCGCGCAGGCTTAGCCCAGCCCGAAACGGCAGTATTGAACAAAAGTGATCAGCCCGTGCGGAATTGGCCTGGTGTCACGCCCGTGCGTGCTTTGAAGTGCCGTGTGAAATGCGCCTGGTCGGCAAACCCGCATTCGAGCGCGATGTCGGCCGGCGCACGCCCCTGCCGCAGCAGCCGGCGGGCCACCTGCACGCGCCGATCTGTCAGGAAGGCGTGCGGCGTGATGTGATATTCCTTGCGGAAAGCGCGGATGAGGTGCGCGCGACTCAACCTCGCCACGCCGGCCAGTTCATCGAGGCCGACATCGCTGTCGAAATTCTCGATCAGGTAGTCGCGGGCGCGAGCGACCGCGCTGCGCTCCTGCGTATCGATTGGAACGATGATGGCGCTGCCGTGGCGCGCAAAGATCGCCGCCAGCACCGAGAACATGCTCTCATCGGATTCCAGCGCGCCTGCGCCACTCTCGAGCGTTCGATGAGCGGCGTGAAAGGCATTGGCGAGTTGCGGATCGCGTGGAAGCCCGCCGGCGAAGGACGGCAAAAGCCTTGCCGGTGACATCCTCCAGAATATGGACGAACAGCTTCATGTCGGGATAGATCATGCGGTAGCGGTAGCCCTCGCCGCCGGGAGCGCCGTCATGGATGACGCCGAGATCGATCAGATAAAGGTCGCCAGGCCCGGTTTCCTCCCGCCTGCCGCTGAGGGTGGCGATCTGACTGCCGCTTTCTATCGCGCCGATGCTGAAGGTATCATGCGCATGCGGCGCATATTCATGCGTCAGGAAGGTGGCGCTCAGGCATTCCATGTCGCGGAAGGTATTTGCCCGCTTCCGCTTTTTCTTGGCCACAATGCTCTCTAGACTGGGCGAGGTGGTTTCCTTCGATTCTCTACGGCGATTCATGACAGATTTTCCTATCCCCTTCGAAGACGACGATCTTTTCGCTTCCGCGGGCCTGCGGCTGACCGTCGATCTGAGCGCATTGACGGAGAACTGGCGCGACATGGCGCGCCGCTCCGGTGCGGCGCGCGCCTCGGCGGTCGTCAAGGCGGATGCTTACGGCATGGGCATCGAGGATGCCGGCGAAGCGCTGTATATGGCCGGCGCCCGCGACTTCTTCGTCGCGACCGTCGACGAGGGCGTAACACTTCGCCTCTATGCGCCCGAGGCGCGCATCTTCGTGCTTTCCGGCATCTGGCCGGGCACCGAGCGGCGCTTCTTCGACAATGATCTGGTGCCGGTGATTTCCTCCGACGAACAGCTCGCCTTCTGGATGGCGGTGCTTGCCGATTACGGCGACTACCCCTGCGCACTGCATGTCGATACCGGCTTCAATCGGCTCGGACTGCATATCGACGATGCGATCGCGCTCGCGGACGACGTCTCGCGGCCGGCGAGCTTCGCGCCTGTGCTTGTCATGAGCCACCTCGCCTGCGCCGACGATCCCGCCCATGCGATGAACCGGCAACAGCTCGAATCATTCCACAGGGTTAGCGCCGCTTATGAAGGCATCGATTCAAGTCTTGCCGCCTCGGCCGGTATCTTTCTCGGTGAGGATTATCACTTCGACCTGACCCGCCCCGGCATCGCGCTCTATGGCGGCGAAGCGGTCAGCGGCATGGCCAACCCGATGCGGCCGGTGGCGACGGCGGAAGCGCGCATCATCCAGGTACGCAGCGTCGAAGCCGGCGAGACCGTCAGCTATGGGCGGGCGCTGCAGCTTCGCCGCAAAAGCCGGCTGGCGATCGCTTCGGCCGGCTATGCCGACGGCTATATGCGCAGCCAGTCGAGCGGCGGCGTGCCGCTGCGCCAGGTGGTGCCGCAAGGCGGGCAAGGTTTCATCGCCGGCCACAAGGTTCCGGTTGCCGGCCGGATCACCATGGACCTGACGATCTTCGACATCACCGACCTGCCTGACAACGCCGTCCGCGCCGGGGATTATGTCGAACTGTTCGGAAAGAACATGCCGGTGGACGATGTGGCGCGGGCATCAGGCACGATCGGATACGAGATCCTGACCAGCATGGGCCTCCGCCACGAGCGGCGATATGTGGCCGAGGAATAGCCTTCCTAGAACAGGATGATTTTAGGCCGGGTCGGCCTAAAATCTGAATCCTGTTACATTAAATAGTTAGAGCATGATGTCGTCCGAAAACCGCTTACACTTTTCGGCATCATGTTCAGCGGCTGCTGAGGGCGAGACGGACGCCGAGCGCGAGGAAAAGCGCACCGAGGCCGCGATCGAGCCAGAGTCCGATTTTTTGATTATGCCTGATCGCGTCAGCAAGGCGCCCTCCGAGAAGGATGAGCGGTGGTTCGATGAAGGCGGCAACGACAATGATGAGCCCACCGTGCAGCAGGAGCTGGGCCCATGCCGGCCCTGCCCGTTCGACGACGAATTGCGGCAGGAAGGCCAGGAAGAATATCGCCACTTTCGGATTGAGCAGCGATACCAGGATTCCCTGCCGGTAAATCCTTGCCACCGGCAATCTTTCACCGACGGCCTTTATCAGGCCATCGCCGCCACCGGAGCGCAAAGCCTGAATGCCGAGCCAGACGAGATAGGCGGCGCCGATCCATTTGACTGTCGAGAAGGCGACGGCGGAAGCGGCAAGTATGGCCGAGAGGCCGAGTGCCGCCATCAGCACATGCAGACAGGCGCCGGACCAGACGCCGAACAGCGCGGAAAAACCGGCGCGTTTTCCGCTTCTCATCGTGTGGCCGAGGATGAAAGCGATATCGGGACCGGGCGAGAGATTGAGCAGAACCGCCGCCGACAGAAATGCAAGCCAGTGAGCAAACGAATAATCGAACATCTTCACTATTCCCGGATTACAGCGTCGCGCGTCTTTTCAGACGCGCAAAGGGCGCCGTAACACTTTCAATCCTCGCATCGGCCCGATGCGCCAGATGCAAAGGATAGGCATGGGTGCGCTGATGGGGAAATCATTAGTTTTGATCCGTCTCGATAGCCATTATCTCAAGCGCGACAATGATTCGGTGAAGCGGCGCGTCGCTTCGCTCGGGAACCCGGACTGAAAGAGTAATTGATGGCGAAGGCCAGGACACAATTCATCTGCCAGAGTTGCGGCACGGTTCATAACCGCTGGGCCGGCAAATGCGAGAACTGCGGCGAGTGGAACACCATCGTCGAGGAAGACCCGATGGGCGGGATCGGCTCCGGTCCCGGCAAGACGCCGAAGAAGGGCCGCCCGGTCGCGCTGACGGCGCTCTCCGGCGAAATCGAAGAGGCACCGCGCATCCATACGGCCATGTCGGAGCTCGACCGGGCGCTCGGCGGCGGATTCGTGCGCGGTTCAGCGGTGCTGATCGGCGGCGATCCCGGCATCGGCAAATCGACGCTGTTGATGCAGGCAGCAGCCGCCCTTGCGCGGCGCGGCCACAAGATCATCTACGTCTCCGGCGAAGAAGCCGTGGCGCAGGTCCGGCTGCGGGCGCAACGCCTTGCGGCGGCCGACACCGACGTGATGCTGGCAGCAGAAACCAATGTCGAGGATATTCTGGCGACGCTCGCCGAGGGCAAGCGGCCGGACCTCGTCATCATCGATTCCATCCAGACGCTGTGGAGCGAACTTGCCGAATCCGCGCCGGGAACGGTGACGCAGGTGCGCACCGGCGTCCAGGCAATGATCCGTTTCGCCAAGCAGACAGGTGCCGCCATGGTGCTCGTCGGCCACGTGACCAAGGACGGGCAGATCGCCGGGCCACGCGTCGTCGAGCACATGGTCGATGCCGTACTCTATTTCGAAGGCGATCGCGGCCATCACTACCGCATCCTGCGCACGGTCAAGAACCGCTTCGGCCCGACCGACGAGATCGGTGTCTTCGAAATGTCAGACAAAGGCTTGCGCGAAGTCGCCAACCCCTCGGAACTCTTCCTCGGCGAACGCAACGAAAAATCGCCGGGTGCTGCCGTCTTCGCGGGCATGGAGGGCACGCGTCCCATTCTCGTCGAGGTGCAGGCGCTGGTGGCGCCGACCTCACTCGGCACGCCACGGCGCGCCGTGGTCGGTTGGGATTCGGCCAGGCTGTCGATGATCCTCGCAGTGCTTGAGGCCCATTGCGGCGTCAGGCTCGGCCAGCACGACGTCTATCTCAACGTCGCCGGCGGCTACCGCATCTCCGAACCGGCGGCCGATCTTGCCGTCGCCTCGGCGCTCGTTTCCTCGCTTGCCGGTATTGCCCTTCCCGCCGATTGCGTCTATTTCGGCGAAGTCAGCCTGTCGGGCGCCATCCGGCCGGTTGCGCACACCGCCCAGCGCCTCAAGGAAGCCGAGAAGCTGGGCTTTTCTGCAGCACTGCTTCCATCCGCCTCCGCCGAACTGCCGAAGGGCTCCGGCGGGCGCTGGAGCGAAGTCGGAAGTCTGCCGGATCTGGTCGCGCGCATCGCCGGATCGAAGGGGGCGTTGCGTGTGGAAGACGAGGTTTGATCCTTTCATTGCCGTGAACGGTGATGATATAGGAGCACACGATAAGGCACGACACGGCCGCCAAGCGGCAGTCCTGGAGTTGAATTTACATGCCCATTACGATTTTCGACGGTATTGTCATCGGCGTCGTGCTCTTCTCCGCCGTGCTGGCGATGGTCCGCGGGTTTTCGCGCGAGATCCTTTCGATCGCGAGCTGGGGTGGTTCGGCCGCCGCTGCCTATTACCTCTATCCTTACCTGCTGCCCTATGCGAAAAAATACACCGATGACGACCGCATCGCGATCGTCGGTTCGGCAGCGGTCGTCTTCCTGATCGCGCTCATCGTCATCTCCTTCATCACGATGAAGATCGCCGATTTCATCATCGACAGCCGTGTCGGCGCTCTCGACCGTACGCTCGGCTTCCTGTTCGGGGCGGCGCGCGGCGTGCTGCTCCTGGTCGTCGCCGTCGCCTTCTGGAATTGGCTCGTCGATGTCGACCACCGTCCGGCCTGGGTCAACGAAGCGAAGTCGAAGCCCTTCCTGGATTCGATGGTCGTGAAGCTCAAATCGGTTCTGCCGGAGCAATTTGCCCAGATGATACCGGAAAGCATCCGTGATAAACTGCAGCCGCCGGCACAGGGCGCTGGAGGTACTACTCCGCCGACGGGCGACCAGGCTCCGGCGGAAGACGCACCGACCGCGCCTGCAGACGGCGCACAGCAGCCGGCGAATTGACACAGTGTTCAAGAGCTTGACCCGCCTTCCGGCAATTGCCATTTGAGCGGGATGTGAATGAGGGTCCGGCCGAGCATTCCAGCTCTGCCGGGCTCAGCTATTTCTGGAAATGCCGATCCATTCTTGTGAGAGCAGAGGCCCGCAGAAATGAACCAGTCCCATTCCTTCCCGACCGACGATCCGCTCGACGGAGATACACTGCATGAAGAATGCGGGGTTTTCGGAATTTTGGGACATCCCGATGCCGCCGCGCTCACGGCTCTCGGCCTGCATGCGCTTCAACATCGCGGACAGGAAGCGGCCGGCATCGTCTCCTTCGACGGCAAGCGCTTTTATCAAGAGCGCCATATGGGCCTCGTCGGTGACCACTATACCAATCCGATGACGCTTGCCCGCCTGCCCGGCAGCATTACGATCGGTCATACCCGCTACTCGACAACCGGCGAAGTGGCCATGCGCAACGTGCAGCCGCTCTTTGCCGAACTGGAAGAAGGCGGCATCGCCATTGCCCATAACGGCAATTTCACCAATGGCCTGACGCTGCGCCGCCAGATCATCGCGACCGGCGCCATCTGTCAGTCGACCTCCGATACCGAAGTCGTCCTCCACCTCATCGCCCGTTCCCGCCACGCTTCCACATCCGACCGCTTCATCGATGCCATTCGCCAGATGGAAGGCGGCTATTCGATGCTCGCCATGACGCGCACCAAGCTGATTGCCGCGCGCGACCCGACCGGCATCCGCCCACTCGTCATGGGAGAATTCGACGGCAAGCCGATCTTCTGCTCGGAGACCTGCGCGCTCGACATCATCGGCGCCAAGTTCATCCGCGACGTTGAGAACGGCGAGGTCATCATCTGTGAAATCCAGCCCGATGGCTCGATCAGCATCGATGCGCGCAAGCCCAGCAAGCCGCAGCCGGAGCGCCTCTGCCTGTTCGAATATGTCTATTTCGCCCGCCCGGACTCGGTCGTCGGCGGCCGCAACGTCTATACGACGCGCAAGAGCATGGGCATGAACCTTGCCAAGGAATCGCCCGTCGATGGCGAGGTGATCGTGCCGGTGCCGGATGGTGGCACGCCGGCGGCACTCGGCTATGCCCAGCAGAGCGGCATTCCCTTCGAATACGGCATCATCCGCAATCATTATGTCGGGCGCACCTTCATCGAGCCTACGCAGCAGATTCGTGCCTTCGGTGTGAAGCTGAAGCATTCGGCCAACCGGGCGATGATCGAAGGCAAACGCGTGGTGCTGGTCGATGATTCCATCGTGCGTGGCACGACGTCTCTCAAGATCGTCCAGATGATCCGTGAAGCCGGGGCGCGCGAAGTCCATGTCCGCGTCGCAAGCCCGATGATCTTCTTCCCGGATTTCTATGGCATCGACACGCCTGACGCAGACAAGCTGCTGGCAAACCAATATGCCGATGTCAAAGCCATGGCCAAATATATCGGCGCGGATTCGCTCGCCTTCCTGTCGATCGACGGCCTCTATCGGGCCGTTGGCGGTGAAGACCGCAACCCGGCCCGACCGCAGTTCACCGACCACTATTTTACCGGCGACTATCCGACCCGCCTGCTCGACAAGAACGGCGAGTCCATGGGCAACAAGATTTCGATGCTTGCCAGCAACGGCTGACACGGAGCGCCGGCTTTTCCATTGTCCATCCCGAGGGGTTCATCGCACCCCTCTCCCTTCGTGAGGGAACACGGCATCATGAATATCAATCTTGAGGACAAGATCGCACTCGTCACCGGTGCGTCGCGCGGCATCGGCTACTTCACGGCGCTGGAACTTGCCAAAGCCGGCGCCCATGTGATTGCCTGCGCACGCACAGTCGGCGGGCTCGAGGATCTGGACGATGCGATCAAGGCTGTCGGCGGCACGGCGACGCTCGTGCCCTTCGACCTTGCCGACATGAATGCTATCGATGCGCTCGGCGGCTCGATCTTCGAGCGCTGGGGCAAGCTCGACATCCTCGTCGCCAATGCCGGTGTGCTCGGCGTCATTTCGCCGATCGGCCATATCGAAGCGAAAGTGTTCGAGAAGGTGATGACTATCAATGTCACCGCGACATGGCGGCTGATCCGCTCGATTGACCCGCTGCTTGCCCGCTCGGATGCCGGCCGTGCGGTGATCATCTCGTCGGGTGCTGCCCACAAGTGCCGGCCCTTCTGGGGCGCCTATTCCGCTTCCAAGGCTGCGGTTGAAGCGCTGGCACGCACATGGGCCGGCGAAAGCCAAAGCACACCGCTGCGGGTCACCAGCGTCGATCCGGGGGCGACACGTACGGCGATGCGGGCGCAGGCTGTGCCCGGCGAAGATCCGCAGACGCTGCCGCATCCGTCCGAGGTAGCAAAGGCGATCCTGCCGTTGCTGGGGCCTGGTGTAACGGAGACGGGCAAGCTGTTCATCGTCCGAGAGAACAAGCTGGTCGATTACCGGCTGCCCGAATAGGCCGGACGTTTCAATTCGCTGCAACGGCGGGGAACAGATGCGCCAAGCCCGTTTGCGACGGGCATAGCGCATTGAGGTCAACCGGTCCCTGGATGCCGTCCAAGGTGCCGTTATCGGCAAATTGCCAGATCGACCAACGACCGCACTCTTCCTGCCTCGGCTCCCTAAACACGCTGCGCAGCCACAGATAGTGGTCGGGGAAGCGTGATTCATTGCCTTTCAGATATTGATCGAAGAACTCCTGGGTGACGTAGAAAATAGGCTTTTCCGGAAAAGTGCCGTTCAGCTCGGTGAAAAAGGCGTTCACCTCGGCAACCATTTCCTCGAGTGTCGGGATCTTGTTGCAATTGCCGACAAACTCCAGATCGACGGCGATCGGCAGAGTTCCCTGCTCCTTCGGCACGGTCGCCAGGACATTCTGCGCCTGATCCTTGCCCGGGCGGCAGAAGGTGAAGAAATGATAGGCGCCCCTGACCACTCCAGCATCTCCAGCGCGCTGCCAGTTGTCGGCGAACTTGGAATCCCGATGGTCTCCGCCTTCGGTCGCCTTCATGAAGGCGAAACGGACATTCGGCTGCGCGGCAACAACTTTCCAATCGATATCGCCCTGGTGATGGCTGACATCGATGCCTTGGATTGGATAGTTGCTGAGAGAGGGATTGTTGAAGCGAAGCATTCCGAAATCGTATGCGAAATATGCCGCGAATGCGACCACCAGGACCGCAGTCGCTGCGATCGTCGATCGCGCAAGTTTCCGCATCCCTCCCCCCCTATTATCAACAGCTTCTCAACTGGCTATGCGAGATTTGTGCTCCGAAAATGGCGGACGAATTTCAAGAGCTCGCTAATTGGTTTCAAAGACATTGGTCGCTGCAATCGATTCACCGGATAGATGGATCCCGTTGCCGCTGGATCGCTCTTCGCCCCCCTTGACCGGAAGCGCGAACCGGGCCATAAAACCCGCCATGAAAACGGTTATCTGCATTATCTGCCGGAAGATTATTCGCTAGCGCGAGCGCTGGCCCGGCCGTTTTCGTCTCCCAAATAGTCAAGATGCGAAACGCCCCGGTCCGCCGGTCGCGATATTTTTCTGATCGTGCATTTTGGAGAGTGAAATGGACGCGACGCCGGAACTGAAGCTGTACAACACGCTGACACGGGAAAAATCGGTCTTTTCGCCGATCGATCCCAAGAATGTCCGCATGTATGTCTGCGGCCCGACCGTGTATGACTTCGCTCATATCGGCAATGCCCGGCCAGCCATCGTCTTCGATATGCTGTTCCGGCTGCTGCGCCATGTCTATGGCGAAGACCACGTCACTTATGCCCGCAACATCACCGACGTCGACGACAAGATCAATGCGCGGGCGCTTCGGGACCATCCGGGCCTGCCGCTCAATGAAGCGATCCGCGCGGTCACCGAAAAGACAGAGACGCAATATCACGCCGATCTCGCCGAACTCGGCTGCCTGGAGCCGAGCTTCGAGCCGCGCGCCACCGACAATATCGTTGAGATGACCGAGATCATCGAGAAGCTGATCGGCAACGGCCATGCCTATGTCGCATCGGGCGAAGTGCTGTTCGACACCAAATCCATGGCGGATTACGGTCAGCTTTCGAAGCGTCCGCTCGACGAGCAGCAGGCCGGCGCCCGCATCGCTGTCGACGCGCACAAGAAAAACCCGGGTGATTTCGTGCTCTGGAAGCTGTCGAGCCACAACGAACCCGGCTGGGAGAGCCCATGGGGCCGCGGCCGGCCCGGTTGGCACATCGAATGCTCGGCGATGAGCAAGCGTTATCTCGGCGATATCTTCGACATTCACGGCGGCGGGCTGGACCTGATCTTCCCGCATCATGAAAACGAGATCGCCCAGTCGCGCTGCGCGCACGGGACCGAGGGGATGGCAAATGTCTGGATGCATAACGGCTTCCTGCAGGTCGAAGGCCGCAAGATGTCGAAATCCGAAGGCAATTTCATCACCATCAACGAGTTGCTTCAGACGGAAATCTTCGGCGGCCGTAAATGGCCGGGTCAGGTGCTGCGCCTTGCCATGCTGATGACGCATTACCGCGAGCCGATCGATTTCTCGATCAAGCGACTGGAGGAAGCCGAACGTCTGCTCGCCAAATGGCCGGCAACAGATGCAGGCGATGCGGCGCCCGATGAAAGCGTGTTGAACGCGCTTTCGGACGACCTCAACACGGTCGCGGCGGTGCAAGCATTGCATGCGTTGGCGCAAGCTGCCCACACGGATCCCGCCGTGGGCGCCACTTTTGCCGCAACGGCCGACCTTCTGGGCCTGTTGCCGAAAAAGATGGAGATCGACGAAGCCGTCGCATCGGCGGTCGATGCGCTGGTCGCGATGCGTCTCGAAATGCTGAAGGCGAAGAACTTCACTGAGGCTGACAAGATCCGCGACGAACTGACGGAGAAGGGCATCCAGTTGAAGGATGGCAAGGATCCGGTGACCGGCGAGCGCGTGACGACGTGGGAGGTCAAGAGATGACGACCTATACCGGCGGCTGCCAATGTGGAGCGATCCGTTTCCGCGTCAGCGGCGAGATCAAGGATTCGTCGATCTGTCATTGCCGCATGTGCCAGAAGGCGTTCGGGGCCTATTATGCGCCGCTTGTCTCGGTGCGTGGCGCCGATTTCGAATGGACACGTGGAGAGCGGAAAAAATTCCGCTCTTCCAACTTTGTCGAGCGCGGCTTTTGCGGCGATTGCGGCACGCCGCTCACCTATGAGGCGCCGGATGGAATGGCGATTGCTGCCGGCGCCTTCGACGATCCTTCGGCATTTCCGCCGATGGTCCAATTCGGGATCGAAGGCAAGATCGGTTTCGTCGATCATCTGCACGAATTGCCGGGGCACCGGACGGAGGAGGACGCGCAGGCTGCCCCCTTCCTGCTCGAGCTTGTCTCCCACCAGCATCCGGATCATGAGACGCCGGCATGGCCACCAAAGGAGCTCAGATGACGGCGGAAGTGGACAGAAGCGGCGGGTGCCAGTGCGGGGCGGTGCGCTACCGCGCCAAAAGCGAACTCGGCTATCCCCATCTTTGCCATTGCCGCATGTGCCAGAAGGCGGCCGGCAATTATTTCATGCCGCTTGCCGCCGTGATGCGCAATGATTTTACCCTGACGCGCGGCGCGCCGAAATGGTTTCAGTCCTCGGGTCTGGTGCGGCGCGGCTTCTGCGGCGATTGCGGCACGCCGCTGTTTTATGACATTCCGGAAGCGGAATTCATCAACATCACGCTCGGCTCGCTCGATGATCCCGATGCGGTCAAGCCGGTGATGCAATCGAACACCGGCCGCAAGATGTCCTGGTTTCACGCGCTCGACGGCCTGCCGCTGGAACCACAGCCTGAAACGCCCGACCGCGAGAACGCGATCGCGGCAAGCAACCATCAGCACCCGGACCACGACACGAAAAGCTGGCCCCTCGGAGAAAGCTCATGACGGACACGATCAAGACAGGCGGATGCCAGTGCGGTGCCGTGCGCTTCCGCATCTCAGGCAGACTGGGGCGACCCTCGATCTGCCATTGCCGCATGTGCCAGAAGCAGTTTGGCGGTTTCTTCTCGGCGCTTGTGACCGCGCCGGAGGAAGGGATGGAATGGACGCGCGGCGAGCCGAGCTATTTCCAGTCCTCGGTCAATATCGATCGCGGCTTCTGCAACAATTGCGGCACGCCGATGACCTATCGTCATCCGGGCGGGCTGGAGCTTGCGATCGGCACCTTCGACGACCGCAGCGACCTCGCACCGCTGATCCAGGTCAACTACGACGCCCGCCTGCCTTGGGTCGAGGAAATCTTCGAGGCGCCGGTCCTGAAGGATCAGGATTTCTACGCACGGCAGGAGGCGATCATTTCCTTCCAGCACCCCGATCACGATACCTATGCTTGGCCCGCGAAAGGCGTGAAGATATGACCGAGAGACTGCGCACGCTCTATCCCGAAACCGAACCCTATGCCTCGGGCCATCTCGACGTCGGTGATGGGCATGTGATCTATTGGGAGCGCTCGGGGACCCCAGGCGCTAAACCCGCCGTCTTCCTGCATGGCGGCCCGGGCGGCGGCTTCTCGCCCGCCCATCGCCGGCTTTTCGATCCCACCCTCTACGACGTGATGCTGTTCGATCAGCGCGGTTGCGGCAGGTCGACGCCGCATGCCGAGCTCAATGCCAACACGACCTGGCACCTCGTCGCCGATATCGAGCGGCTGCGCGAAATTGCCGGTGTCGAGAGCTGGCAGGTATTCGGCGGCTCGTGGGGCTCGACGCTGGCGCTCGCCTATGCCGAGGCGCATCCTGAGCGCGTGTCCGAACTCATTCTGCGCGGCATCTATACGCTGACCAAGGCCGAGCTCGACTGGTACTATCAGTTCGGCGTCTCGGAAATGTTCCCGGACAAGTGGGAGCGCTTCATCGCTCCCATTCCGCCGGAAGAGCGGCATGAGATGATGCATGCCTATAATCGCCGCCTGACGCATGAGAACAGAAGCGTACGCCTTCAAGCCGCGCAGGCCTGGAGCATCTGGGAAGGCGAAACGATCACGCTGCTGCCCGAACCTTCGACGAGCGGCAAGTTCGAGGAGCCGGAATTCGCCTATGCCTTCGCGCGCATCGAAAACCATTTCTTCGTCAATGCCGGCTGGATGGACGAGGGACAGCTGATCCGCGATGCCGGCAGGCTGAAGGATATTCCGGGCATGATCGTGCACGGTCGCTACGACATGCCCTGCCCGGCAAAATACGCCTGGCTGCTCCACAAGGCCTGGCCGAAGGCGGAATTTCACCTGATCGAGGGCGCCGGCCATGCCTATTCGGAACCGGGCATTCTCGATCGGCTGATCCGGGCGACAGACAAGTTTGCCGGGAAGCGTGACTGATTGTTCGGGGCGACCCCTAACCCTCTCCCCGCTCGCGGGGAGAGGGGACGTGCCTTGCCAAATGGTGCGGCATTCTCCCGTTAGAATGGTGAGAATGCGGCGGCAACCGGATTGATGGGCAGCATCCGCATTCCAACAACACCCGCTTGGCGGGAGGAAACGACATGAAAGAACGCATCTACCTCTTCGACACGACGCTCCGGGACGGGCAGCAGACGCCCGGCATCGATTTTTCCGTCGAGGACAAGATTGCGATCGCCGCCATGCTGGACGAGTTCGGCCTTGACTACGTCGAGGGCGGATATCCCGGCGCCAATCCGACGGATACCGCCTTCTTCAACGAGAAGCGCACCAGCCAGGCCAGTTTCGTCGCCTTCGGCATGACGAAGCGGGCGGGCGTTTCGGTCTCCAACGATCCCGGCATTGCCGGGCTGCTGCAGGCGAAATCCGACGCCATCTGTTTCGTCGCCAAGAGCTGGGATTATCATGTCGCGGTAGCGCTTGGCTGCACCAATGAGGAAAACCTCGAATGCATCGCCGAAAGCGTCAAGGCAGCGGTTGGCGCGGCCAAGGAGGCGATCGTCGATTGCGAGCATTTCTTCGACGGCTTCAAGGCCAATCCGGCCTATGCGCTCGCCTGCGCCAAGACGGCCTATGACAGCGGCGCCCGCTGGGTCGTGCTCTGCGACACCAATGGCGGCACGCAGCCGCCGGAGGTGCGGGCGATCGTCGAGGCGGTGATCGCCGCCGGCGTTCCCGGCCACTGTCTTGGTATCCATGCGCATAACGACACGGGACAGGCAGTTGCCAATTCGCTTGCCGCGGTCGAAGCCGGCGTCCGGCAGATCCAGGGCACGCTGAACGGCATCGGCGAACGCTGCGGCAATGCCAATCTGGTGACGCTGATCCCGACGCTGGCGCTGAAGAGCGCCTACAACACACGTTTCGAAACGGCGATCGACGAGGAGCGGCTGCTGAACCTCACCCAGCTCTCGCATGCCTTCGACGAGCTGCTCAACCGCTCGCCCGACCACCAGATGCCCTATGTCGGCGCTTCGGCCTTCGCTACCAAGGCCGGCATTCATGCATCCGCCCTGCTCAAGGATCCGCGGACCTATGAACACGTGCCGCCGGAAACCGTCGGCAACTTCCGCAAGGTCATGGTCTCCGACCAGGGCGGTAAGGCGAACTTTATCAATGCATTGAAACGGCGCGGCATCGAGGTTGCCAAGGACGATTCGAAGCTCGACCTGCTGATCTCGATCGTCAAGGAACGTGAATCTATCGGCTATGCCTATGAGGGCGCGGATGCAAGCTTCGAGCTGCTGGCGCGCCGCACGCTCGGCACGATCCCGGAATTCTTCACCATCGAAGGCTTCCGCGTGATGATCGAACGCCGCTTCGACAGTCTCGGCCGTGTGAAGATCGTTTCGGAGGCGGTGGTCAAAATCACCATCGACGGCCAGACGCTGATGTCGGTTGCCGATGCCGAAGGTCCGGTCAACGCACTCGACCTCGCGCTGCGCAAGGATTTCGGCAAGTACCAGCACGAGATCGACGACCTGGTGCTCGCCGACTTCAAGGTGCGTATCCTCAATGGCGGCACGGAGGCAATCACCCGCGTGCTGATCGAATCCACCGACAGCGATGGGGTGCGCTGGTGGACGGTCGGCGTCTCGGAGAACATCATCGACGCTTCGTTCCAAGCGTTGATGGATTCGGTCATCTACAAGCTGATGAAGAACCGGCACCTGGCGGGCAAGATCGCGGCGGAATAAACCCATTCCGCGGCTCGGCGGAGGGGCTCCACCCCTCGCCAGAATACCATTCGCTTCCTTCGGACTCCGCCTGCCACCGCAGGGCGCCGGATCATCGCGTCGTCTCCCGCTTCAAATCCTCTCACCCTTCATTCAACGAAATGAATTGGCCTATTCACGGCGCTTAAGCTAGGCCGGATCAGAAGAAGAACAAAGATGGAAACACCGATGTCGACCGATGCATCCGTTCCGTTGGCCAAGAACGAAGACAGTCCGCGCGGGTTCGCCTTCGCGCTGACGGCTTATCTGCTCTGGGGCTTCCTGCCGATCTACATGAAGGCGGTGGCGCATATCTCGCCGGCCGAGGTGATCGCCCATCGCATCGTCTGGTCGCTGCCGCTGGCGGGCATCGTGCTGATCGTACTCGGGCGCACGCAGGACATCCGCGCAGCGCTCAGCTCGCCGCGCATGCTGGCCATGGCGGCGCTGACGGCGGCGCTGATCACCATCAACTGGGGCACCTATGTCTGGGCGATCGGCGCCGGCCATTCGCTCGACGCAGCCCTCGGTTATTTCATTAATCCGCTGTTCAGCATCTTCCTCGGCGCTATGTTCCTCAAGGAAAAGCTGCAGCCGCTGCAGATCGCGGCGATCGCGCTTGCGGCGCTTGCCGTCGCCATTCTCGCGCTGGACAGCGGCGGCATCCCGTGGGTGGCGCTGACCCTGGCAATCAGCTGGGGGTTCTACGCCCTGTTGCGCAAGACGCTGCCGCTCGGGCCGAACCAGGGCTTCTTCCTCGAAGTGCTGATCCTCAGCGGGCCGGCCCTCCTCTACATCCTCTATCTCGAATTCGGCAGCGGCCAGGGCCACCTCTACCGCACCGGTCTTGCCGACACGACCCTGCTACTCGGCTGCGGCGTCATCACCGCCGTGCCGCTGATGATCTATGCGAACGGCGCCAAGCTGTTGAAACTCTCGACGATCGGCATCATGCAGTATATCGCGCCGACGATGATCTTCCTGATCGCGGTCTTCGTCTTCCACGAGCCATTCGGCACGGCGCGCATGATCGCCTTCCCGCTGATCTGGGCGGGGCTGTTTCTCTATAGCTGGTCGATGCTGAAGGGAAGCCGAGGGCACTAGATGCGAGCTTTTGCTGGCCACAGCCCGAAGCATGTGGTCGGTGCTCCGTAACGATCGATCCATCAAAGCAGGAGCGCGTCGGCTCAAAGGCAGGACAGCAGCGCTGTGCGGACAAGGATTCCGGCCAATGCGCTTACGACGGCGACGCCTGCCACCGACCGGAGCGCTGGCACCGAAGCGATAAGGATGGAAAGACCAGGAAGGTCGAGAGGGTTTAGCAGAAATGCGGACCCGCGAATTATTTTCTCAGGCTGAAGACTTAGCTCCTTGTGGACGTCGAGTAACAGGGTGACCGCTGCACTTGATCCTGCCAGGCACTTTGTGAGGAAGAACAGGACATCCTGCTGCGAGCCGCCGAGCAACTGAAGCAATGGCAGCGCGACGGACGTGAAGGCCGAAAGTGCGCCTGTGCTTTGGATAAGCCTGACCATTAGAAGTGAGATCACCAGCACCGGCAGGGTTGCAGAAATGACCCGAACGGCGTCTGCGCCACCGCGGTTGATCGCCGTCAGCAGATCGAGCCTTGCGGCGACGGACTCATCCGCCTTGTAACAGGAACAGATCTGTCCAGACTGGGAACGGCGCCCAACCAGCCAGCAGGCAAGAGTGGAGGCCACAAGCGCTCCGCAAATACCGTTCACGATGATCAAGCCGGGATCGACACCGAGACTTGCGAGCGGAAAACTGGCATTTGCCGGCGCGGCCGCAAGCACCGCGGCAAAGGCAGCGGCCCGACATCTCTCCGACGTCCCCTTGTGCGCCATGAGCGACAGGGCCGAGACCGGTGCAGCCGAACTGACGAGGCTGAGCTGGATAATCGCCAAGGCTCCGAAACCGTCCAGACCGAACAATCCGAAGAGCGGATTGGCCTTGCCGGCGATCCATCGCAATGCCCTCATGCCTTCGAGATAGCGCATCAGCGAGAAGGTCACGATCATCAACGGCAGAAAGGTGAATATTGCTATGTCGACGGCACTTCGTCCGGCATCCAGAATGGCGGTGATCAGAATTGTCATGGGAACGAGTGGCTTGATGGCCGCGCCGGACTTGCGGCGGACTTAACGGAGGAAACGGGCTCCGAAATCCGATCCCGGAGCCCGTTCGTTCAAATTCTATTCCGGTTGGAAGGATTCATCGAAAAAGCGGGCAACCTCGGAATAGGCCTGCATGCGGTTGGTTTCCATGAGAGCGAGGTGCGTCGCCTCCCCGATTCCCACCCATCGCCTGTAGGAGGCGCCGGTCAGTTGCTCGAAATAGGTCCGCGCCAGATCAAGCGGAACGTCGATGTCCCATTCGCCGTGCAACAGCAGCACCGGAGAGCGGATTTCGCTCGGCCGATAGTAGGGATTTCCAGATCGCCAGTAGGTGCGGATGTCCTGGATCGGCCCATTCGTGGCCCGAAGTTTGCCTTGCTCCCTGTCAGCCTGCGACGTCTCTTCCGAAAGGGTCAGTTTGGCCCAGAGGTCGAACCAGCCCTCCGGCACAAGTCGCTCACGCGCGTATTCGGGTGCGGTGCTCAGCCAACGCGCCAAGGCCGCATGGACTGGGACAAGCCGATATGAACCGAGGACACCACCCTGGTCGATCGGGATGGGAACGTCGCTCAGCCATTGCGGCGCGAGCAGTGCAAGCTTGACGATCTTGTCGCCGTTGCTCGCAGCATATGCGCCGGCCACGGTGCCGCCCCAGGACATTGCGAAGACGTTGACGGCGTTGAGACCGCGAAGTCGAAGGACGAAATCGACAGCCGTTGCGAAGTCCATGACGCCAGTGTCGGTGCCGACAAGCGGCGGGTTGAGATCGGGCTCCGTCTGCATTTCCGGCGGGCGGGTCGACTTTCCATAGCCCCGGACATCAACCGCAAAGACATCGAAGCCTTGATGGGCGAGGAAGTCTATGAAAGACATCCCGTTGAAGGGAACATCGTAAAGACTTCCGGACGAGAAGGTCGCCCCGTGCACCATTACGATTGTTTTCTCCGCGAGAAAGGCTTTGTGATCTCTCCTTCGCTTATTGCGGAGATAGAGCTTGATGCCATCGGTTCCGCTATCGACGTAATGCTCGTCGAATACGATCTCGCCTGCGTCAAAAGCTGAAGATGCGAGCTTGTTCTCAGACATAGGACCACCTGAATTTTTCGCCGTCGCGGGTCACATAACCAGCAGACGAGCCGGGGAAATGCGTGGAGAAGTAAATGGCACGATTATCGGCTGCGAACTCGAGGACACGCCGTCTGGACTGGGCAGCCTGATCTAGGAATTCGCAGAACACCGTGTTGAGGTCGGGACGCTCCACCTGGATCGGATGGTGCATAACATCGCCGCCAAAAAACGCCGCTTCCTTGTCCGATTCCAGAATAACGGACATATGGCCGATGCTGTGGCCAGGTGTCGGCAAGAAGGTGAATCGATCCTGGAAAGGACCGCCTGCGCTATCGATGAAATCAGCAAGCCCTGCCTCGATAACGGGCCGCACGCTGTCTTCATAGACGCCGGAACTAGGAATGTTGACGTCGTTGTGGCTTGCCGTTGACGAGTAATATTCCTGCTCGGCGCGGGGGAAGATGTAGCGCGCATTTTTGAAAGTGGGGATCCATCTTCCGTCCTCAAGCACGGTATTCCAGCCGGAATGATCGACGTGGAGATGGGTATTTATGACGAAGTCGACGTCTTCCGGCCCGACCCCCGCCTGGCGCAGCCTCTCGAGAAACGGGATGGTCTGATGGTGGAAGCCGGGATTACGTGGTCTTTCCTTGTCGTTGCCCGAGCCGGTATCGATGAGGATGATGTGGTCGGGCGTCCTTATGAGCCAAGTGTGTATACTCACCACAAGGGCATCGCGGCCCTCTTCCATATCGACGGCGGAAAGCCGCGGCTCGATCGCCCTGAATTCCTCAGAAGCGGCAGCCGGATAGAGAAACGAGGGCGGGACGTTGTGCAGATACTGCTCCTGCACCTTCCTCACCGTCACGCCGGCAATACGATATTCCTTTCCAAGATCGCTCATGGAATTTCCTTTCGAGTTGAACTGGAACCGGGGACAGCGCTGTCTGATGCCTATGGACAATAGGGAGATTCCGTGCAACGATCAAATCGATGAATGAAATTGTCTCCATCGATCATTTCAATTTGTGGTCCTTCGACTTGAACCTGCTCGTCGCATTCGATGCGCTCATGAAGGAGCGGAGCGTGACGAAAGCTGCTGTTCGTCTGAAAATCCAGCAGCCTGCCATGAGCCACAATCTCGGAACTCTTCGCACACTGCTTCAGGATGAGCTGTTCGTGCGTGTCGGCCAGGTCATGCAGCCGACCCATCGCGCGCTGCGTTTCGCCGAGGCGGTGGAGCAGATACTTAGCCGTACGCAGCAGGCGATCGTAACGCCTAATGCCTTTGAGCCCGGCAAGGCCGAGCAGATATTCCGTATCGGCTTTTCCAGCGAGCTTGAGGTGCTGCTCGTTCCGCGTCTCGCCGCTATGTTGAACGAGACGGCGCCCGGCATTAGAGTGCTCGCCCGTGCGGTCAATCCCGAGATGGTCCACAAGCTTCTGGACGACAACGTCATCGATCTCGGCGTCGGCTGCTACGATGACGGCAACAACAGACATCGGCGCAGTCTGCTGTTCGAACAATCACTGATGTGCTGCTACAATCCGAAGCTTCTCGATCTTCCTCAAGCATTGGACCGCGACAGCTATGTCGGGCTGAAGCATGCACTGGTTTCACAGAAGGATGCCATCGAAGGCTGCATTGATGATGCGTTGAAGCGGATCAACGTGCGGCTCGACGTGTCGGTGGCAGCGCCGGAATTCCTGACTGTGCTGACCGCTGCCCTGGAAGCGCCCTTGATCGCGACGCTGCCGACCAGGATTGTGAAGCGATATGCCGACCTGTTTGGCTTGGCAGTCGCCGACGTTCCCCTCGATTTAACGGTAAGCCCGATATCGATGGTCTGGTCGGCGGCAAGCGACAATGATCCCGCCAATCGATGGATGCGATCTCAGGTGACGCAGCTTGTTTCGGCTTATAGCTGAATTCGCTTGCAAAATAGCTTGACCGCGCCAGGGCGGCCGCCTGCCCGCCTACATCTTCGAAATTACCTCGTCCTCGCCGTCGCGATCGGCGGCGAGTTGGGCTGCCTGGGCCATGATCGCCGGAATGATGCCCGAGACGTCATCGACGACGAGCGGCTGAACCCGGTGGGCGGTGTGCAGGAAGCCTTCTTCGGTCATATGGCGCATCAGTTCCATCATCGGATCCCAGAAACCGTTGACGTTGGCAAAGACCATCGGCTTCTCGTGGCGGCCGAGCTGCGCCCAGGTCATGATCTCGACGATCTCCTCCAGCGTACCGATGCCGCCGGGCAGCGCGACGAAGGCATCGGAGCGCTCGAACATGGTGTGTTTGCGCGCATGCATGTCAGGGGTTACAATGAGTTCGTTGAGCTGACCGAGCGAGTGGCGAGTCGCTTCCATATCGATCAGGAATTCAGGAATGATGCCCGTGACCTGACCGCCGCCTGAGAGCACGCCGCTGGCAACCGCGCCCATGATGCCTTTGGTACCCCCGCCATAGACGAGGCGCAGGCCGTATTCGGCGATCTCTCTTCCGAGAGCACGCCCGGCCGCCATGTGGGAAGGATCGCGTCCCGGCCTTGAGCCGCAGTAAACGCAGATGGATCGAATCGATACAGATTGTTCGGTCATGAGGGCAAAACAACTATTCCATTTCAATGCAGTCAAGAAAATTGACTGAAAAGCAGCGTGCCTAGCTTGCCTAATTGCTTTGAATGCTTGTGGAAAGCAACGGGAATCGCTAGCAATTTTGGGTATTACGGCAAATTGCCGCTCTGGGAGACATAATGATGAAGAACCGTGCCGGCTTGCTGGCTCTTGCAGTCCTCGCAATCGCAATCATACTGATGGTGTTTTTCGTCATGCCGCGCATCGGCGGCGATGCAGCCAAGGTCGGCGACGCCATCAACCAAGCGAGCACGGAGCTCAAGAACACGGTTAACGAAGCGGCGAAGACATCGCGCTCCGCTGTGGGCGACGCGGCTGCGGTCGCCGACCAGGTGGGCCGCCTATCGGCCGATGCCGGCGTGTCGCTCAGCGAGCTCAAGGCGCTGTTTGCCGACGGCAAAGGCCCTGCCATCGATGTCTTCACCGCCGCCAAGACCAAGGCCGTCAGCGCGCTGACCGCGCTTGCCGATTTTACAATCCCCGAGGGCCTCGATCCCGCGACCCAGACCCTTGCCGCCAAGGCCAAGGATGGCGGCGCGAAGGCGCTCGCCATCGTCCAGTCGCTGCCTGAGAACATTGCCGATGCGCTTGCCGCGATCGCCAAGGCAGAGGCTGCTTTGACCGGTGCGCCGGAGACCGCCCCTGCAGCGAACACGGCAGCGGAGAATACCGGGCCGAAACTTCCGGCCTTCGACGTTTTGCGCGTCGAGCCCGACGGATCGACGGTGATTGCAGGCTCCGCCGAACCGAACGGCAAGCTCGAGGTGCTCGACGGCGAGAAGGTGGTGACGACGGCCAATGTCGATGCGAGCGGCGATTTTGCTGCCGTTCTCGACGATCCGCTTCCGGCCGGCGACCACCAGCTCGTGCTCAAGTTCACGGACAAGGACGGCAAGAGCACGCTTTCCGACGAAGTCGCGACCATTTCCGTGCCGAAGGACGGCAATGGCGCCAATCTGCTCGCCATGGTCTCCAAACCCGGGACGGCGAGCCGCATCATCACCGCGCCGAAGGCCGGAACCGAAGTTGCCGATGCCTCCAATCCGATGGCGCCGCCTGCGGACAAGCCGGCAACGGGCGAAAGCCCGGCTGCGCCTGCCGCAACAGCTGCACCAACCGGCGAGCTGGCGCTGCAGACGCCGAACCTCACCGACACCTCCTCCGGCGGCGCAGCTACGCCATCGGATAAGACGAATGTGCCCGATGTGATGGTCAATGCCGTCGAAATCGAGGGCAACAAGATCTTTATTGCCGGCACGACGCGCCCCAACGCCAAGGTTATCGGTTATGCCGACGACAGCCTCGTCGGCCAGGATACCGCCGGCTCCGACGGCCACTTTGTCATCGACGGCGTGGTGGCGCTCTCGGTCGGCGACCACAAGATCCGCGTCGATGTCGTTGATCCCACAGGCAAGGTGATCGTGCGCGCGGCGGTGAATTTCAATCGCCCAGCCGGCGACCAGGTGAGGGTCGCCGCGCAATCGGTCCCCGCCGACACCAACGGCGCTTCCTCGATGGTGCCGCTCGACGAAGGCGAACTCGGCAAACTCAAAGCCGAAGTCGGCAAGGCTTTCGGCCTGCTCAAGGGGCTCTTTGCCGATGGCAAGCTGCCAGGTGCCGAGCAGCTCGCCGCGGCGCGCTCGGGAACGGAATTCGCTCTTCGCTCCGTCGCCGATTTCCGGCCTGCGGCCGATGCGCCTGATGTCTTCAAGCAGACGTCAGGCTCCGCCTCTCGGATCGCCGGCAACGCGCTGAAGCTGCTGCAGAGCCTGCCTGGGGATGCGAAGTCCGTCGGCGCCGCACTCGACAAGCTGGGCGGGATCATCGCCGAACTCACCGCTGCACCCGCGCCGGCAACGCCATCTGCAAACGATGTCGGAAGCAACCAGCCGAAGACGATCGAACAGGCGCCGCTGACGGCAAACAATGCGGCGGTCATCATTCGCCGCGGCGACACGCTGTGGCAGATCTCGCGCCGCACCTATGGCCTCGGTGTTCGTTACACGACGATCTACATCGCCAACGAGGACAAGATCATCAATCCCGATCGCATCCGCCCCGGTCAGATCTTCGGCCTACCGAAGGATGTGTTGCCGAATGCCGAAGAGCTGCACCGAAAGCGCATGTCCGGCCATCATCTCTAAGCTGCAAGACAACACGACGAGGCCGGGTGGGATAGGCGCCCGGCCTCGTCGTTTCCTTACCCCTGCATTTGTTGTATTCGTCCGCCTGGCACCCTATCTGGCGGTGGCGGCTGCGCGTTGTGGGAAGCGCTTTCAGGCACGTCCCGGTTCCGTGCTTTTGCCGGCATCGAAGCGCCGCAATCGCGGCAAGCCCATCCGGGCTGGAGACAAGCATGGCAAACGGCAAGACAGTCTCGGAATCCAACCTGCTGCAGACGCTTCTCAACCTCTGGCCCTATATGTGGCCCGCCGGCCGGCCCGACCTCAAGATGCGCGTCGTCTGGGCCTCGGTCTTTCTGCTGATCTCCAAGTTCGTATTGCTGCTCGTTCCCTATTTCTTCAAATGGTCGACCGATGCGCTGAACGGCAGAATGGATCTTGCAGGCTCCGTGCCGCCGCTGCTGGCCGGCGCCATCGCGCTGGTGATCGCCTATAACATCACCCGACTGATCCAGCTTGGCCTCAACCAGTTGCGCGACGCGCTGTTTGCCAGCGTCGGACAACATGCGGTGCGCCAGCTTGCCTACAGGACTTTCGTGCACATGCACGAGCTGTCGCTGCGCTTCCATCTGGAGCGCAAGACCGGCGGACTTTCGCGCATCATCGAGCGCGGCACCAAGGGCATCGAGACGATCGTGCGCTTCACGATCCTCAATTCGGTCCCGACCGTCATCGAATTCCTGCTGACGGCAGTGATCTTCTGGTGGGGCTACGGCTTCTCCTATCTCGCCGTTACCGCCTTTACCGTCTGGGCCTATATCTGGTTCACGATCCGCGCCTCCGACTGGCGCATCGCCATCCGCCGCTCGATGAACGACAGTGATACGGACGCCAACACCAAGGCGATCGACTCCCTCCTCAATTTCGAGACCGTCAAATATTTCGGCAATGAGGAGATGGAGGCAAAGCGCTTCGACAAATCGATGGAACGCTACGAGAAGGCGGCGACCGACGTCTGGACTTCGCTCGGCTGGCTGAACTTCGGCCAGGGCGTCATCTTCGGCATCGGCACGACGATCATGCTGGTGCTGTCGGCGCTGGCCGTGCAGCGCGGCGAGCAGACGGTGGGCGATTTCGTCTTCGTCAATTCGATGCTGCTGCAGCTTTCCGCACCGCTGAATTTCATCGGCTTCGTCTATCGCGAAATCCGCCAGGGGCTGACCGATATCGAGCAGATGTTCGACCTGCTTGAAGTGAAAGCCGAGGTCAACGATGCGCCCGATGCGACAGAACTTCGGATCGGCCAGGGCGCGATCTCCTTCAAGGACGTGCACTTCGCCTACGATCCGGCCCGCCCGATCCTGAAGGGCATTTCCTTTGAGGTGCCGGCAGGCAAGACGGTCGCCGTCGTCGGTCCGTCGGGTGCGGGGAAATCGACGCTGTCGCGCCTGCTCTATCGTTTCTACGATATCCAGAGCGGCGCGATCACCGTCGACGGTCAGGATATCCGCACGGTGACGCAGAAGAGCCTGCGCTCGGTCATCGGGATGGTGCCGCAGGATACCGTGCTCTTCAACGATACCGTCGCCTACAACATCCGCTACGGCCGCACATCGGCCAACGAGGGCGAGGTCTTTGCGGCGGCTGAGGTGGCGCAGATCGCGCATTTCATCGAAATGCTGCCCGAGGGGTTCGAAACCAAGGTCGGCGAGCGCGGGCTGAAGCTTTCGGGCGGCGAGAAGCAGCGGGTGGCGATCGCCCGCACCATTCTTAAAGCACCGCCGATCCTGATCCTCGACGAGGCGACGTCTGCGCTCGACACGACGACGGAACAGGAAATCCAGGAGGCACTCGACCTGGTTTCGAAGAACCGCACGACGCTTGTTATTGCCCACCGGCTTTCGACTGTCATCAGCGCCGATGAAATCATCGTGCTCAAAAGCGGCGAGATTGCCGAGCGCGGAACACATGCCGCCCTCCTCGAACGAAACGGCCTTTATGCCTCGATGTGGAACCGCCAGCGCGAGGCGACACAGGCCGAAGAACATCTGAAGCAGGTGCGCGAAAGCGACGACCTGGGGGTCATAACTCGCCTTGCCCCGGCAAGCTGAGGGGAAACCGACGGCGGCCGGCTTTTGTTGTTCAGAACCCTGGCGTGGGAACCAGGGCCGAGGCGGCAGCATTGCCCCGAAGACGGTTTTTCGCTAACCAGCAAAAATGAAAACGCAAGGAGACCGGCAGCCATGAGCCTGTTCAACACGGTTCGCAACACGATCGTCCCCGTGCACAAGGAGGGTTATCCCTTCGTTGCCGCCTTCTTCGTCGCATCGCTGGTCTTGGGCTGGATCTTCAAGCCGCTCTTCTGGATCGGCATGATCTTCACGCTCTGGTGCGCCTATTTCTTCCGCGATCCCGAGCGCGTGACCCCGCAGGACGACGACCTGGTGATCTCCCCCGCCGATGGCAAGGTCTCGGCGATCCAGATGGTGACCCCGCCGGCCGAGCTCAACCTCGGCTCCGAGCCGATGCTGCGCATCTCCGTTTTCATGAACGTCTTCAATTGCCATGTGAACCGAGCGCCGATGCGCGGGCGAATCGTCAGCATCAACTACCGCTCCGGCAGTTTCGTCAACGCCGAGCTCGACAAGGCGAGCGAGGACAATGAGCGCAATGGACTGGTGATCGAAACCCGCCACGGGCAGATCGGCGTCGTGCAGATCGCCGGCCTCGTGGCGCGGCGCATCCTCTGCTGGGCAAACCCCAACGAGCCGGTGGATGCCGGCGAGCGCTTCGGGTTGATCCGTTTCGGCTCGCGGCTCGACGTATTCCTGCCCGCCGGTGCTGCGCCACGCGTCTCGCTCGGCCAGACGGCGGTTGCGGGAGAAACCGTCATCGCCGAATTCGCCTCCGCCAAGGGTCCCGTCATCAGCCGCCGCAGCTAGAGCGGTTCAGCTTCACGGAAGCGACCGCTGCGCAGTTTTGCTGGAATTGCTTTAGGAACGATTGGAACGCGATATGGAAACGCCTTTTCCGCCTTTCGAGCCCAATGGGCCGGATGATTCCGCCCGCGGCCCGCGTCTGCGCGAAATCCCGCTCCGGCTCGTCTTTCCGAACCTCATTACCATTCTAGCGATCTGCGCCGGGCTGACCGGCATCCGGCTGGCTTTCGAGAATCGTTACGAGCTCGCCGTCGCCATGGTGCTGCTCGCCGCCTTCCTCGACGGTATCGACGGGCGCGTGGCGCGGCTGATGAAGGCGACTTCCAAATTCGGCGCGCAGATGGATTCGCTTGCCGACATCGTCAATTTTGGCGTCGCACCCGCCCTCGTCGTTTATGTCTTCGCGCTCGACCAGGCGCGCTCGCTCGGCTGGATCGCCGCCCTGATCTATGCGATCGCCGCCGGGCTTCGCCTTGCCCGTTTCAACGTCATGGCCGAACGCGAAAACAAGGCGAGCTGGCAATCGGAATATTTTGTCGGCGTGCCGGCGCCGGCTGGCGCTATGCTGGTGCTGCTGCCGGTCTATCTCGGATTCCTCGGGCTGGCGACGGACCGCACCTTCGCCTATCTCTCGTCGATCTATACCGTGCTTATCGCCTTCCTGCTGATCAGCCGGCTGCCGGTCTGGTCGGGCAAATCGGAAGGCAACCGCTTGCGGCGCGATCTCGTGCTGCCGATGATGCTCGGCGTCGTGCTCTATGTGGCTCTGCTGATGAGCTACACCTGGCAGGTTATGGTCTTCACCGTTGCCGCCTACCTCCTATCGCTTCCCTTCGGCGCGCGGAAATGGCAGCGGAAATATGGGACGCTGACGATCGAGGACCCCGGCGTCGGCGACGACGATATCGGCCGGCACATCTGATCTCCGAGCATTTCCGGATTTCTCCAAATGACGGAAATGCTTCTCTCCCTTCGTTCTGACGGATCCCCGGGAAAAGCATGCGTTTTCCCCGGAGAAACCGCGCGCTTATCCGGGTGAAAACTGTTCCGCGCTTTTCCCCAGAAAACCGCTTTCGCACTTTTATTGGAACTACTCTCTTCAGTAAGTTTTAACCAACGTAGGCTTCAGTTAAGCCTCGCGAATTATGGTGCGCGTTTACAAATCCTGATAAGCTACGCCCCCATTTTGTCGCTATTCGTGACGAAACATAAAACTATAAAATACCCAGGGAAGAACCACGTAAGGAGAGTATCGTGACTTCGAAGAAGAGCAGTACCGGCGAACAGCAGGCGGCCAAGCCAGACCTCGCCGCAAACTATCGCCCCGTCGGCCTGAAGGCTGTTGCCGCAGCATCGCTGATGGCGAAGCATAGGCCGACCAGCGTCAAGAAATCCGCGTGAGGCGGAAGGCTTCACATTGGAATCATGCGTGCTTTCGGGTTACATGCGTTAGGCACCGCTGACGAAGTGAATGACGAGGTGATCGCCGGAAATCTCCTGACAACGCTCTGGCGACATAAGCACAACCTGAAAAACGGGATGGACGAAGCGACGCATCGCCGCCGCTTATGTCAGACGTCGGCGCCGATAGGTCGCCGACGGGCCTGCTGGTGCGGCGGATAGTGTTCAGAAGAAGCTGAGCTGGCCGTTGTCAGGCTTTTTCTTCTCGGGCGCCTTCAGCGGCTTTTCGACGACGACCGGCTCCTGCAGGTCGGGACCCATATTGGCAACCTTGTTGACCCTGTCGGAGACCGGGACGGCCTCGAAGAAATTGTCCTGAACGGGCTGCATCAGGTCGACCACTGCGCGCGGTTCCTGAGTTTTGCAATCGAGCCAGCGCGAGAAATCTTCGGGCTTGATGACGACGGGCATGCGATCGTGGATCGCCGATATGGCTGAATTGGCTGATGTCGTCAGGATCGCGCCGGTATCGACCTCGGAGCCGTCGGCCGAAGACCATGTCTCCATCAGCCCGGCAAAGGCGATGACCCCACCCTGGCGCGGCCTGATCCAGTAGGCCTGCGGCAGCTCGCCGCTTTCCTTAGACGGGCGATGCCATTCATAGAAACCGGAGGCCGGAATCAGCACGCGGCGATGACGCATGGCGGCGCGGAAGGAAGCCTTGCCGATCGCGGTTTCGGAGCGCGCGTTGATCAGCAGCGGGAAATCTCTCGGATCCTTGACCCAGCCCGGCGTCAGGCCCCAGCGCACGAGCACGGCGCGCCGGTCGGCCAGGTTGCTGCCCTGCTCCCTGCCCTCGCCGGATATGACGACGAGGATCGGTTGCGTCGGCGCGATATTGTAACGCGCCGGAAAATCGTCGAGATCGACACCGGAGAAGAAGTCGCTCAGGTCGGCGCTGGAGATTGTCAGGGCGAAACGTCCACACATCGGGCTGTCTTTACACCCGGCTCGTGTCCGGTCAAGGCGCCTCAGCCTCTCGGTGCGAAGAGGATGAGGCTGGCGCCGGCAAGGCAGATCAGCGCGCCGCCGATATCGTAACGATCAGGCACGCGGCTCTCGACCAGCCACAGCCAGAGCAGCGAGGCGAGGATATAAATGCCGCCATAAGCCGCGAAGGTACGACCGGCAGCCTCGCTCGGCACCAGCGTCAGAGCCCAGGCGAAAAGCGCCAGAGAGACCATGCCCGGCGCCAGCCACCAGACGGGCTTTTCGAGCTTCAGCCATGCCCAGAAGGCAAAGCAGCCGGCGATCTCGAAGAGAGCAGCAAACGCAAAGATGATGTAGGTCATGGAAGCACCTTTCGAATCTCCGTCGCACTCTTCATCCGATAAGATGGGCGACCACAGCAAGAGCGGGCCACCTATGACCTCCACCGCCAGAGCCGCCTCCTCCGCCATTCTCAAACGAGACAAGCGATTCCTCCTGGTGTTGCGGCGCAATCCGCCTTCCGCCGACATGTACGCCTTTCCGGGCGGGCGCGCCGAGCCCGGCGAAACGCCGGAGCAAACGGCATTGCGCGAACTTCATGAAGAGACCGGCATTTCGGCACGTAATCCGCGGCTGTTGTCGACCTACGATCTGAAGACGCATGCGGCCGACGGCAGCGTCAACAGCCATTTCCTGCTGTCGGTCTTTCGCGTCGATGCGGACGAAGACGCGGTGGCGGAAGCCGCCGACGATGCGGCCGCGCTCGGCTGGTACACGGTGGAGGAAATCCGGCGGCTGCCCGTGCCGCAGAGCGTGCTCGAATGCGCAGAGCGGCTGGCGGGCGGCGAATAGACGTGGAAACTTTGAACCACGCCTTGTTGCTGTCATGCTGAACGTATCAACTACGAGCATGATTCCCGTTCGACGCGTTTTTCTGTCCCTGCTCGTGCTCGCCGGCCCCACGATGGCGCAGGGCAAGAACACGCCACCTGCACAGGAGGAGGAGATTGCGCCGCCGATCGTGAGCGTGCCCTATGACGACAAGCTGGCGCGGTTCGCCGAGGTGCTGGGTTCGGTGCATTATCTGAGAACGCTCTGCAAGGCGCCTGGCGGCGACGAGTGGCGAAACGGCATGCAGCAGTTGCTCGATTCGGAGACGGGCAACGAGCCGCAGCGCAAGGAAAAGCTGACAGCGGCCTTCAATCGCGGCTATCGCGCCTTCGCCTCGGTCTATACGGATTGCACCCCGGCGGCCATCGTGGCAGAAGAGCGCTACCGTAACGAAGGTGCAACACTTGCCACAGAAATTACCTCGCGGTTTGGAAATTGACGTTTAATTAACCTGTTTTCGCATGCGGACGTGTCGTTTTGGGAAAAGGCTGTTAGTGTTGTTAACGGTGCAGTAAGACATGAGAAGTTCTGAGGAAAAGACAATGGAAGCAAGCCTCAACGACATCGACGACATGATCGTCCACGAAAAGATGCAGGCGGCTCTGGAGTACCAGAACGAGGCTTGGGCCGACGGCATGGCCGACGGTATCGAGCCTGAAATCATCGCTGATGCCGCCATTGCACATGCGCTGCGCGAGACGATCAGATTGCATGGGGAAAAGAGCGCCGAAGCCCTGCTGGATTCGCTGCGTGAGCGCATGCTTGCCGGCGAATTCTCCGCGAACCGCACCCTGCAATAATTGTTATCAGAGAGTTTGATGCACACCGGTAAAGAGAACGTTTCGCGAATTTCCCTCGCGCCGGTGCTGCTTGCGTTCAGCCTCGCCGCCGGCAATGTTTTCCTTGCGCCGGCAGCCTACGCGCTTTCCGAACTGCACAAGATCCCCGGCCAGGCGGCCAACGACACGCCGCCCGCACAGGGAAGCGCTCAGGGACAGAGCCAGTCGCAGGGCGGGACGACTCCCGGTGTTCCCATGGCCGATCCGCTGGTCAACAGCCAGAACAATCAGGGTGCCGACAAGACGCCGGGCGCTCAGGACGGTTCCAAGCCCGTCGAGGTGATCTACGACATCAGCAAGGTGCCAGAGCCCGTTCGCAAGATGCGAGAGCAGATCGTCGAGGCGGCCGCCTCCGGCGATCTCGAGCGGCTGCGGCCACTGATGGGCACCGGCGCCGACCAGACGCAGGTGACTGTGGGCGAGCCGACCGACGATGCTATCGGCACGCTGAAGGATCTGTCGGGCGATCCCGACGGAGACGAGATCCTTGCCATCATGCTCGACATCGTCTCGACCGGCTTCGTGCATGTCGGCCAGGGCACAGCAGACGACATGTATGTCTGGCCCTATTTTGCCGAAAAGGACCTGAAGTCGCTGACGCCGCCGGAGCGCGTCGAGCTGCTGCGCATCGTCACCGCCGGCGATCTCTCCGACATGCAGGAATTCGGCGGATATAATTTCTATCGCCTCGGCATTACGCCTGAGGGCAAATGGAAATTCTTCACGGCGGGCGACTGACCCGTCTTGGCTGCGCCTTGTGCGTCTCGCATGGCGCTTGCGATCGAGCTCATGAAGACATACCTCTGAGCGATGACCAACGCGACAGGTTCCGCCATGCCAGCCGTATTCCTGAAAGACCGCTCATTGCTCTTCGTCAGCGGCGCGGAAGCCCAATCCTTCCTGCAAAACCTGATCACCACCGATATCAGCTCGCTCGGGCCCGACGAGGCGCGGCCCGGGGCACTCTTGACGCCGCAGGGCAAGATCCTGTTCGATTTCATGATCTGGCAGGACGGCGACGGCTACATGATCGAAACCGATGCGGGCCAGCGCGACAGCCTGCTGAAGCGGCTGACGATGTACAAACTGCGCGCCGCCATCACACTTGCGCCAAGCACCGAAGAGGGCGTCACCGTTTGCTGGGGCGAGGATGCCGAGGGCGTCCGGGACAGCCAGGGCGTCCGAGACAGCCGTTTCGCCAAGGCGGGCCTCACGCTGACCCGTCGGGCAGGAAGACACGGCGATGGCAAGGAAGCGCTCTACGACGCGCTGCGCATCAGCCACGGCATCGTCAGCTCAGGATCGGATTTCGCCCTGCAGGATGCCTTCCCGCATGACGTGCTGATGGATTTCAACGGCGGCCTCTCCTTCCGGAAAGGCTGCTACGTCGGCCAGGAGGTCGTCTCGCGCATGCAGCATCGCGGCACTGCGCGCCGGCGCGTCGTCACAGTGTCCGCCGCAACGGCCCTGCCGGGGACCGGGACGGAGATCACCGCCGCCGGTAAGCCTGTGGGAACACTCGGTTCGGTCGAAGGCGGCACTGGACTTGCGATCGTGCGCATCGACCGCGCCGGCGCGGCGATGGCCGCAGGCACACCTCTGCTGGCCGGAGAAACGCCCGTTTCTCTCACCCTGCCGGCATGGTCCGGCCTTGTCTTTCCCGCCAGCGCCGACGAGGCCAGCGCGTGACAACGACGAAAGCGCCGCGTGCCTGGCAACGCATGCTGTCCGGGCGCAGGCTCGACCTGCTCGACCCCTCGCCGCTCGACGTCGAACTCGCCGACATCGCTCATGGGCTTGCGCGCGTGGCCCGCTGGAACGGCCAGACCTTCGGCGATCATGCTTTTTCGGTGGCTCAGCACAGTCTCGTCGTCGAGGATATCTTCCGCCGCTTCAACGATGCGCGGCCGCAGGAGTGCCTGATGGCGCTGCTGCACGATGCACCCGAATATGTGATCGGCGACATGATCTCGCCGTTCAAGTCAGTGGTCGGCGGCGGCTATAAAACGGTGGAAAAGCGGTTGGAAGCTGCCGTGCACCTGCGCTTCGGCCTGCCGCCGCATCCCTCGCGCGATCTCAAGGACCGGATCAAGAAGGCCGACACCATCGCTGCCTATTTCGAGGCGACGGTGCTCGCCGGCTTCACCCCCGCCGAGGCGCAGAAATTCTTCGGCCAGCCACGCGGCATCAGCAAGGACATACTGATGATCGAGCCCCTGCCGGCGATCGAGGCGCAGCGATTGTTCTGCGAACGTTTCGCGGCGATCGAGGCCGAGCGGGAGATGGTGTCGTGACCTTTATCGTCGTCTCGCCGCTGTCGCGCATTGCCGAAATGGCAGTGCGCCATAAGGCGCGCGATATGATCAGCCTGATCGCTAAGGAGCAGGCCTTTCACCGACCGGGCGTGATCGCGGCCGAACGTCATCTGACACTTGGCATGAACGACATCGTCTTCAAGGGCACCGGCGATCTCGTGGCGCCTGACGAGACGCATGTGCGAGCAATTATCGACTTTGCTGCCTCGTGGCGACAGGAGACGCCGCTGCTCATCCATTGCTGGATGGGCGTGTCGCGATCGCCGGCGGCAGCCCTCATCGCCGCGCTGTCGCTGGCACCCGATCAGAGCGAGGAAGCGCTTGCCCGCCGGCTCAGGGCCGCCTCGCCTTTCGCGACGCCGAATGCCCGGCTGATCGAGATCGGTGACGCGCTGCTCGGCCGCGGCGGCCGGCTGGTCGCAGCAGTACGGGCAATCGGGCGTGGCGCCGATGCCGACGGCAACGCGCCCTTCGTGCTTGCGATCCGGGACGCCGCCTGCGGTTGACGCTGCCGCCAGCCGCTCCATCTAGGCCCCGACCACGCACAATCGACAGGGCCAGATCATGGAACAACAGGCAGCCGATGTCCTCCTCGCCACGCAAACGGCACTCAGCCAGGCAAGCGCACTTGCGGTGCAATATTCGTTCTCCGTCCTCGGGGCGGTGATCCTGCTCGTTCTTGGCTGGGCGCTGGCCGGTTTTACCAGCCGCTGGGCTTATGAAGGCCTATCGCGCGTTCATGGCATCGACGAGACGCTGGCGCGATTCTTCACCAATGTGCTGCGCTATGCGCTGCTCATCCTGGTGTTCATCACCGTCCTCGGTCAATTCGGCGTCCAGACCGCTTCGATCATCGCAGCCCTCGGCGCAGCAGGCCTGGCGATCGGACTGGCGCTGCAAGGCACGCTGCAGAATATCGCCGCCGGCATTATGCTGCTGATCCTCAGGCCTTTCCGCGTCGGCGAATATATCGAGACCAGCAGCGTGGCCGGCACGGTGCGCGAAATCGGATTGTTTGCAACCGAGCTCAGAACCGGCGACGGGCTCTACCGGTTGGCGCCGAATTCGACGCTCTGGAACACGCCGATTACCAATTTCAGCCGCGAGCCCACGCGGCGGGACGAGCTGAAAATCAGGGTTGCCGATGAGGATGACATCGATCTGGCGATGGAGAGGCTGATGGGCCTTGCCAAAGCCGATTCCAGAGTGCTGACCTCACCGGCACCCAGCGTGTTCATCGACAGCCTCGGTGACAGCGCGATCTCCGTAACACTGCGCTACTGGGCAAAGACCGGCGATTGGTGGCTGGTCAGCCGTGACATGGTGAAGCGCGTGAAACTCGCCTTCGACGACAATCCTGACGCTGCGCCGGATGCCTCAGATGCCGCGCCGGCAAAAAAGTCCAACGGCAAGACGGCTGCCGAAAAGCCGATGCCGACGCGGCAGTAGGACATTGCAGCGCCGCGGGGTCCTTTTAAGACCAGCGACACTGTACACTTTGAATTGCTGCATAGTTTTGTCCTTCAATCGATTCCGATTTTAGGATTATGCCCAATGCTATTGGATGACGCCGCAGGACAGTCTTTCCCCGGCATCACCCGAAGGCTGGCTGCGATAATCATCCGAATTGGCGTGAACCATCAATGCGCGGCCACGAATGCCGTCGGTCTTGCCGTCGAGCGTGACCATGCTGTCGAAGACCTGCGCCCGCAGCACGCCGTCCTGCCCGACATATTGATTGGGCATGTCGCCTGCGTGCGGACCCTTAGCGGCAAGGATGCCGTGCTCGGCCTTCTCAGGGTTGAAGTGACCGCCCGCCGACTCGTGATGGGTTGCAGCGTCGCAGCGGCCGGTCTCATGAACATGAAAGGCTACCCATTTGTTCGCAGGCAGTCCGGATATCTCGACTTCGATGAGGACGCCGCCATTGGCGGCAGCCGTCAGTTGCGCGCGACCGTCCTCCTTGCCGTCCTTGCCGACGAAATTGGCGACCGCCGTTTGCTTGTCCTGAGCGCCTGCCGGCAATGCAACCACAAGCAGGCTCAAGGCGGCGATAGTGCGCATGGCTTTCATGGAGATCTCCTTCCGTGCGGTTGTCCTTCTGAACGTGTCAAACCGGAAGGTGTTCCTAATCTAAAACGCCGCGCGTCGGGTAGGACGCACTAATGACGCTCTACGACATTATTGGCGCATAATGCTTTCCGAAATCATTCCGATTTTCGAGCCGAACAAGAAAAGCCGGCCAAACGGCCGGCTTTGCAGATCACCCGAATTGAGTCGCAGCTAGGCGACGGCGTCGAAATCGAACTGGCCGTAAGTGTTGCGGTAGAGATCGTCGGACTGATTGCCTGATGTCGGCGCGATCTGTTGCAACGGATAGGAAACGGCGATGCTGCTTGCCGTGCCGCTGTCGTGCGTGTCCATCATCAGAGCAATCAGGCTGCCGGAAAATTTCGGCTGCGTGTCGCTGCTCGTGTCGTCTTCCAAGATCTCTTTGATGATGCCGGGCTTCTCATCGGCGGCACGTTCGCCGCGGCTGAGTACGCCATCGCCGTTGGCGTCGAGCCGCGACAGCGTCGCCAGATATGCATATGACGTGTCTGAAACGGATGTGGTGCTGGTCATACAAACCTCCATTCACCGCCTTTTGCCGGTGGCGTTTGTACGCAATACGAACGTGGAAAATCAGTGCTGACTCGGTGGTTAAACTGATTTGCGCAGTGCGTCAATAAGCTGTTAACTTCTCATTAACGATGATTGACAAAAGTTAACGGAGCGCCGCGAGGGTGACCTGCCGCCTGCGCCAGCCGGCGGATTTCCCTCATATTTCCGCGATTTTTGACATACAAAACAATTATCTGACGAAGGGAATGTCGCTGCTGCACTGCAACCGAATATTAATTCGGCCCATAGAAAATGGGCGTCACACAACACCACACGGTCCCGGTTTATAAAAAGCAATTTCTGTGTTCCTTTACAAAGGTCTTTCACGCGCAGTGAGGCATGTACATCAATTAGAGACGCCTTTGGTCATGGCGGTCGCGATCGCTGCGCAAGACGCGTGCACATGAAAGCTGAAGCGCTTTTCTGGCAGCAATGCACCCAGGCCGTCACCGACGATGGATCGATCGATGCGCAGCGCCTGATGGATCTCGTGATCGCGACCTATCGTGTCCATGAAAGCAACTATGACGAGATCGAGAGAAGCGTGGAAACGCTGCTGCGGGAAAACGATGTGCTGAGAGGCAATATATCAGCCCTCAGTCAGGCATTCGACGGACAGAAAAAACTCTTCGAAATCATTCTCAACAACCTGCCGCTCGGTCTCAGCGTCTTCGACGCCGACCAGCGGCTGACGCTTTCCAACACCCGCTTCCGTCAGCTCTTCGACCTTACGGAAGAAGATGTCACTGCCGGCGCGACAATCGCCGACCTCACGGCCAAAATGCACGGCACGGAGAACGCCACCGCCGAGCCTGGCCGGCGGACCGGGCGGCATTCCTCCGCAAGCGCAAGAAGCAGTCGTCTCCGTCGGCGCGAATGGTTGATGGACGATGGCCGCGTCATCCAGAGCATGGTGACTATCCTTTCCGACGGCAGCAACATTTCCATTCATGCCGATATTACCGAGGATCGAAGGGCGGCCGAGCGTATTGCCTATCTCGCCCACCACGACCCGCTGACCGGCCTTCCGAACCGCATCCATTTCCGCGAGCAGGTCGATGCGACGCTCACAGAGCGCAGGCCAGATCAGCAGATCGCCCTCGTTCACCTCAATCTCGACCGGTTCAAATCGATCAACAACACGATGGGCGTGTCGGCCGGCGACAAGATCCTGCAGCAGGTCACCGAGCGCATCCGAGCCTCCGCCGGTTCGGAAAACACCCTGGCGCGCCTCGGCTCGGACGAATTCGCCATCTTGCAGGCGGGCAAGCAGCAGCCGTGGAACGTGACGGCGCTTGCCGAACGGATCCGCCGTGAGCTTTCCGAACCATTCCTCCACGGCGAAAAACAGGTGGAGCTCAGCGTCTCCATGGGCATCGCAATCGCCCCTGATGATGGCGAGGAAACCGATATCCTGCTGAAGAATGCCGGCGTGGCGCTGTCACATGCCAAGGCCGACGGGCGCAAACGCGAGCGATTCTTCGCCAGCGAGATGGAAGCGCAGATGCAACTGCGCCACGCACTGGAGGCGGACCTTAGAGCATCCATGGAGAACGAGGAATTCGAGCTGCATTACCAGCCGCTTTACGACCTCTCGCAGCGGCGCATTTGCGGCTTCGAAGCTTTGATCCGCTGGAACCACCCGGTTCGAGGCCGCGTTCCACCGATGGATTTCATTCCGCTTGCCGAAGAAGTCGGCCTCATCGTCGATATCGGCCGTTGGGTTCGCCGGGCCTGCAATGATGCGGCGCAATGGCCGGAGGGCATCAAGGTCGCCGTCAACGTTTCGGCAATCCAGTTCAGCAGCAGCGATCTGACGCGCGATGTGGCCGAGGCGCTTGCCGCTGCCGCGCTGTCGCCGTCGCGGCTAGAACTCGAAATCACCGAGAGCGTGCTGATGGAAAATCTGAACGAAGTGCTGCCGATCCTGCATGCGCTGAAGGAGCGTGGGATCCGAATCTCGATGGACGATTTCGGAACCGGCTATTCCTCACTGAGTTACCTCTCGAGCTTCCCCTTCGACAAGATCAAGATCGACAAATCCTTCGTCAACGACATCGTCGACAACAAGGAAGCGCATGCGATCATGCACGCGATCATCCTGCTTGGCGATGCGCTCGGGATGCGCGTCACCGTCGAGGGCGTCGAGACGGCCGCGCAGTTGGCGCTGCTCGAATGTGAGGAATGCGACGAGATCCAGGGCTATCACATCAGTCCGCCGAGACCGGCGCGTGAGGTGGCCGATCTTCTCTCCCTGCCGCCGAAGAACGGCGGCATGATGCGGCTTCCTGAAGCCAAGCGCTGAGATCCCGCGATTGCGACTCGCACGGCAAGCCGCTACAAAATCGGCTGCGATCCCGAGATCTGGTTGTCGCATTCTTTTACCCGCCCGCATCCACTTCCGCGCCGATGCTCTATCGGCGGAAAACGATCTTCATCATGACAGGTGGCGCTATGTTCGCGGCTGAAGCCTTCTCCCCACACGAAACGCTTGCCGCGGCGTTGATTGCGCATGCGGCCGACGGCGACGACGGCTCGCACGACCTTGCCCATATCCTGCGCGTCTTCAGGAATGCCATGCGCATTCATGCGGGAGAAGGCGGCGACGGGCGGGTGCTTGCCGCTTCCGTGCTGCTGCACGACTGCGTCGCCGTCGAGAAGAATTCGCCGCTGCGGGCAAAAGCATCGGCTTTGGCGGCGGAGAAGGCATCGGCGATCCTGGCGAAACTCGGCTGGAGCAACGTGGATATCGAAGCCGCGGCTCACGCAATCACCGCGCACAGTTTCTCGGCCGGGGTGGCGCCACAGACGCTGGAGGCGAAGATCCTGCAGGATGCCGATCGGCTGGATGCGATCGGCATGATCGGCGTCGCCCGCTGCTTCTATATTGCCGGGCGACTGGGATCTGGGCTCTACGATCCGTTCGACCCCGCGGCGGCAGACCGCCCGCTTGATGACAAGCGTTATGCCATTGACCATTTCCAGACGAAGCTGTTCAAACTGGCGGAAGGATTCCAGACCGAGACCGGCCGCAGGCTGGCGGCTGCGCGCGACAAAAGCTTGCGCGACTTCCTCTCGGCCTTCATGGACGAAATCTAGGAGCACAACATGCATGTCAGCGATCTCTTCATCTACCCGCTCAAGAGCGCCCGCGGTATTGCGCTGCCGGCTGCCGACATCGACGCCTATGGGCTTCCCGGTGACCGGCGGGCGATGATCACTGATGCGCAGGGTCACTTCATCACCCAACGCGAACTGCCGGATCTCGCGCGCATCGAGGTGCGACCGGAGGCAAGCACCTTTTGGCTGCTGATGCAGGGGAAAGCAGACATATCCGTAGCAGCGCCTCAGCCTGAAAACCGCATGGATGTCATCGTGTGGAAATCTGCCGTCAGCGCCGCCGTCGCCGATCCGGAGAGCAACCGGCAGCTTTCCGAATGGCTTGGCCGCGAGGTGCGGCTGGTCTTCTTCGACGGGCAAGCGCGGCGGACGGCGAATGCCGAATGGGCCGGCGAAGGCACGCCCGTCACCTTTACCGACAGCTATCAGATCCTGGTGACGACAACGGGCTCGCTGAAGGCATTGAATGCCGATCTCGCCGGCCATGGCGAAGGCAGTGTCGGCATGGAACGCTTCCGTCCGAACATCGTCATCGATACGGACGAAGCCTGGCCGGAGGATCGCTGGGCGGCGATCGAGATCGCCGGTATCCGCTTCGATCTCGTCAAACCCTGCTCCCGCTGCATCATGACGACGCAGGACCAGATGACCGGTTCACGCGAGGGGCCAAACCCGATGCCGGCCATGGCCCGCATCCGCATGTCGGCCGACCGGCGCGTGCCCGGCCCGCTCTTCGGCTGGAACGTCACCCCACGCGGCAGTGGCAGGATCACGATCGGTGACACCGTCAGCATCATTGAAGAGAGGCCGGCAGGCTGGGCGCTAAAGCGTCGCGCCGCAGCATAAGCAATTCCAGGAAAAGTGCGAAGCGGTTTTCCGTCCGAAATTGCGTGAAAACAAAGAGTTAGAGCGTCACGCGCGATCGAGCGCGGCATCGATCCCCGCCATGACATCGGCCGGCAGTGGTCCCTTCTCCAGCGCGCCGGCGTTTTCCTCCACCTGGGCAACGGTACGGAAGCCCGGAATAGGAAGGGTGCGCGGCGAGCGTGCCCAGAGCCAGGCAAGCGCGCCCTGCGTCAGCGTGCGGCCGCCCGATGTCAGGAGATCGCGGACGGCATTGAGCCTTGCAGCGAATTCCGGGGCCATGCGGCCATCCTTGAAATAGACCATCCACTCGAGCGCAGCACCGCGGACATCCTTGGCGCCCACTGCTTTGTCGGCGGTGAACTTGCCGGTGAGCAGACCCATGGCCAGCGGACCGCGATTGATGGAGATAAGCCCCTTCCTCTCGATCACCGCGATCATCTCCGGCACCGGCTCGAAGACGTTCATCGTATGCTGGACCGAGACGTAGCCCTGGCGGCCGGTATGACGGGCGGCGCGATCGGGAAAATCGGTGCTCCAGCCGAACGCGGCGATCTTGCCTTCGGCGCGCAGCGCCTCCAGCGTATCGAAGACGGTATCCGATCGATCCAGCGGAAAATCATTGAGATGGAACTGCAGGAGATCGAGGCGATCGCGCTTGAGGCGGCGCAACGAGGTCTCGACCGAACGGCGGATGAAGGCCTCATCGGCAAAGGCGCCGATTGCCTGCTTGGTTACCGAATCGGTGGCGAAGCCGAACTTGGTGGCGATGACGATATCCTCGCGGTTGCCGATCGCCCGACCGAGCACCTCCTCCGAGTGGCCAGCGCCATAGTTCGAGGCCGTGTCGAAGAAGCGGATGCCGAGTTCGATGGCGCGGTGGATCGCTTCCACCGATTCATCGTCGTCGACATCGCCCCAGCCGAGCGGCGTGTCGCCGGCGAAGAAGGGACCGCCGATCGCCCAGCATCCCATGCCGAGGCGCGGAATTTCGCGGCCGTTCCAGAGCGTGATCGTCGTCGGTGATGCGGTCTTGGTCAGCATGAGGTCCTCCTTGATTGGCAATCCTGTGAAGACATAGGAAGCGCTCATCGGCAGGTAAACCGCCAAATCCGGAGGATGTTTTGCACCCGTAAAAAACGAGGTCAGTCGGAAATACCATTCGGGCCGGAAAGCGTCCGCAAGGCTGGATTAAGCGCCTTGAGCGCCGCCTGAACGAAGCCGTCGCGGGCAGTTGCCGCCTCGATGCCGCGCGGCTCGTAGACATGACGATGCAGAAAGAACCCTGTCAGGCGGAATGCAGCTGAGAGACTATCAAAGTCGGCGGCATGGTTGCCTTCGATGCTGAGGAACGGCGGCAGGAGCAGCATTTTGTCCGCCCAGGGGGCGCCGGCGCTGCGGCTGACGGCGCGGCCGGATTTCGGCGAGACATAGACGAGATCGGAACGGGCGCCGGTCGCAGCGCATTCGGCAAGATCCAGGCCGAAACCGAGATCATTCAGCACAGCGAGCTCGAAGCGCACGAAGAGTTCGCCGGCATCGGCCGGGTTGTGCAGGTGATCGAGGATGACCTCCAGCGCATCGAAGAGGTGCGGATGCGGGTCACGCTCCGGCAGCAGCCGCAGCAGCGCGCCCATCGCCTGGACACCGTAGACGGCGGTCGCCGTTTCCATCAGGCGGGCGGCGCGCAGCGTCACCGGCTCGACGCGGAATTCGCCGAGATGCTCGTCAAGCCGGGCACGCCAGATGACCTCCACGGCATTGCCCGCCTGCAGCACCGGCTGCATGGCGCGCGAGCGGCCGGAACGCACTAGGCCGAGATGGCGGCCGCGATCACGAGTCATCACCTCGGCAATGACGCTCGTCTCGCCGTGGCGCTTGACGCCCAGAATGATCGCCTGATCCTGCCATTGCATCGAAAGAAGTCCCTGCGGCTGACGAATCCATCCTAATCCAAGGGCCGGTTTCTGTCATGGACCACTTCTGTGATGAACCGCGTCAGGCTACAGTCGGGAAAAGCCTCTGCAGGAATTCACGCATCGCCGTTTCGTCGAAAGGTTTCACCAGAAGCGGTATGTGCTGCAAGTCGACCGGGAAATCGCCGGTATCCGAATAGCCGCTGACGAAGCCGAAGGGGATGCCGATATCGACAAGATGGCGGGCAAATCCGAAGCTCATGCCCTCGCCGAGATTGACGTCGAGGAGAGCGAAATCATATTTCTCCGCAGCGATGGCAGCCCTCGCCTGTTCCAAACTGCCGACGATATCTATGCTCTCGACGCCTGCCAGGCGCAAAATATCTTCCGCCTCCATCGCGATGATCAGACTGTCTTCAAGAACCAGAACCCGGATTGCGCTCATGATTCCATGCCCCTCGTCGGGCACCTGTCGCAGCGCCCCGGCCATTTCGCCAACATCATTGCCCTCCGGTGCCCCGCATGGCACGCTATCGGTGAATTCCGCCACCTTTTCTGAATAAACCATTTTTCTGCCCGGTCGATAAGAATCAAAATCGGAGGAAAGATGTCGACTGACCTTATTTTCCCTGCTGCTAATCTGCATTTAAAAAAGACATAACCGGACTGCTTGGCTAATGCATGTCGCGCGAAACTGTGCAGCGGTTTTGCGACAACGACATGCGTAAAACAAAGACCTGAAGCGCCAGGAGCGAATCTGAAAGATCGCGACGCGCTTTAGATAAACGGGCGTTTGCCCTCTCCAAGCCCTTCCCAGCCGGCGATGACCATCAATTCCTCGCCGTTCAGCACCTCGCAGCCGCGCTCCTGCCAGCGGATCAACCCACGTTCGCTGAGCTTTTTCAAGGTTTTGTTGGTGTGAACGATGGAGAGACCGAGCGTGTCGGCAATGTGCTGCTGGGTGATGGGGATAAATTTGCGGCCGTTGAAAATATTGAGCTTCCGGCCGCGCTCAAACAGGAAAGCGATCAGGTAGGCTGCTCTTTCCAGCGCCGTGCGGCGGCCGATGCTCAAGAGATGCTCATCCAGGATGCGCTCCTCGCGCGCGGCGATCCAGGTGATATCGAAGGCGAGCGAGGCGTGCTTGTTGTAGAGCGTCATCAGCCTGTCTCGTTCGAAGACACAGAGCGAAACGGGTGAAAGCGCTTCGACGGAATGCTGCATCTCACCGGCAATCGTTCCCTGCAGGCCGATCAGGTCGCCCGGCATGATATAGTTCAGAATCTGGCGACGCCCGTCCTCCAGCATCTTGTAGCGGAAGCCCCAGCCGGAGAGCACCGTGAAGAGATGAGCGCTATGGGCTCCCTCGACGAGAATGGTGGAGCCGGCATCGACGGCAAGCTCACCCCTCTTGAAACTCGAGACGAACGCCAGCTCGTCGCGGCTGAATTCCCTGAAATGCGGCAACGGCCGCAAAGGACATTGCTCGCATGGGGTCTTGAACGAATTGATGGGTCTCGACGTCGCCATACTTGCCCTTGCCGTCGCAAAACCGGCGCGCCAACAGGGGCCAGCGTCTACCCGATGACATCCTTGCTATGCTTATTTCGGAAAATCGAGACCCATTTCGCGGAACCGCTCGGGATCATCACCCCAATTCTCGCGAACCTTGACGAACAGGAAGAGATGGACCGGCTGTTCGAGGATCTCCGACAATTCCTTGCGCGACGCAGTCGAGATCGCCTTGATGGTTTCACCACCCTTGCCGAGCGCGATCTTCTTCTGGCTGTCGCGCTCAAGATAGATCACCTGCTCGATCCGCACCGAGCCGTCCTTGCGCTCTTCCCATTTCTCCGTTTCGACATGCGAGGCGTAGGGAAGCTCCTGATGCAGGCGCAGAAACAGCTTCTCGCGGGTGATCTCGGCGGCGAGTTGGCGCATCGGCAGATCGGAGATCTGGTCTTCCGGATAGTACCACGGCCCCTCCGGGAGCGTTTTCGCCAGATAGTCCATGAGGTCGTCGCAGCCGGAGCCGTTTTCGGCGGAGATCATGAAGGTGCGCTCGAAAGCGATCTTCTCGTTGGCGGCAGCGGCCAGTGCCAGCAGATCTTCACGGTTGACGCGGTTGATCTTGTTGAGCAGCAGGATCTTCGGCTGCCGGACTTCCTTGAGGCCCTCGAGGATGGCTTCGGCATCGCCGCGCAGGCCGCGCTCGCTGTCGATCAGCAGCACGATCAGATCGGCATCCCTCGCACCGCCCCAGGCCGAGGTCACCATGGCGCGGTCAAGCCGGCGGCGCGGCTTGAAGATACCAGGCGTATCCATGAAGACGATCTGGGCATTGTCGTGGATCGCGATGCCGCGAACGATGGCCCGCGTCGTCTGTACCTTATGGCTGACGATCGAGACCTTGGCGCCGACGAGGCGGTTCACCAGCGTCGACTTGCCGGCATTGGTCGGCCCGATCAGCGCGACGAAGCCCGAATGCGTCGGACCATTGGTTTCTGCGGCAGCTTCGGCCGCGATATCTTCTTCTTGTGTCATTGTCCCGTCAGTTTCCGGCAGGCGATTGCTGCCAAATGCCTTCGCGCTCAAGCATCTTCGTTGCCGCGACCTGTTCGGCGGCACGCTTCGACCGCTCTACGCCGGTTTCGGGCTTAACGCCAGCAACTTCCACCGTCACCTTGAAACGCGGATCATGATCCGGTCCGCTGCGTTCATCAACCCGGTAGATTGGCGTGACGCCGAATTTCGCGTGCGACCATTCCTGCAACTCGGTCTTGGCGTCGCGCTTGGCGCCATCGGCCCGCGCCGCCCTGCCCTGCCAGAAACGCAGAATGAACCGGCGGGCAACTTCGAGGCCGCCGTCGAGATAGATCGCGGCGATCAGGCTTTCGACGACGTCGGCGCGCACGTTCATCATGCGCTTGCCGGTCAATTTCTTCACATCGGCGCCGGTACGGATATAGAGGTGAAGATTGAGCTCGTCGGCGACCGCGGCACAGGTTTCAGCACTGACGAGCTGGTTGAGGCGAACCGAGAGTTCGCCTTCTCCCGCCGTGCCGAAAGTGCGGAATAGCAGCTCGGCGATGCAGAGCCCGAGGACCCTGTCGCCGAGGAATTCCAGCCGTTCGTAATTGCTGCCCTTTTCCGTGCGGGCGCTGGCATGGGTCAGCGCGCGATCCAGGCGTTCCTTTTCAGCGAAGTCATGACCGATCAGGCCTTCAAGCTTTGCGCGGTCCGCCGCAGAAAGCGTCTGCGCCTTACTCATTCAACAACCTTGAAGAGGCGGTCCCAACGCATGTTCGTCGGCCACTTCCAGATTTCGCGGAAGGAGGTATCGTTGCCGAGCGAGAAGAAGATGACGCTGGCGCGGCCGACAAGATTTTCCGCAGGCACGAAGCCGACGTCAAAGCGGCTGTCGAGCGAGTTGTCGCGGTTATCGCCCATCATGAAATAGTGGCCTTCGGGCACGATGAACTCGCGGGTGTTATCGCCGCGCGATACCTGAGACTGATCAAGAGTGTCATAGGTTTTGCCGTTGTCGAGCGTTTCGCGGAACACCGGCACATCGGCACCCGGATCAAGCTTGTAATCAGAGGTGAAGCTGCCGTCCGCCACCTTCGGAACCGGCTTGCCGTTAACGTAGAGCACGCCGTCGGTAACCTGGATATGGTCACCCGGCAGGCCGATGCAGCGCTTGATGTAATCGACCTCGGGGTTTGGCGGGAAGCGGAAGACGACGATATCGCCACGCTTCGGATCGGCGCCGAACAGGCGGCCGCTGAAGACGTCAGGCGAGAAGGGCAGCGAATATTTCGAATAGCCGTAAGCGAACTTGTTGACGAAGATGTAGTCGCCGACCAGCAGCGTCGGCATCATCGAACCGGACGGAATGGTAAAGGGCTGGAACAGCACCGTACGGATCACCATCGCCAAAATCAGCGCCTGGATGATGACTTTGATATTTTCCCAGAGGGCGTTCGGCTTGGCTTCGACTTTTTCGGACACGCAGTCTTATTCCTTCAAGACGCCGCGGAGGCGCAATTCTTTCTGTCTTTCTCTCTAGAGCATGATGCCGAAAAGTGTGAGCGGTTTTCGGACGACATCATGCTCTAATTCTTTAATCTAGAATAGGATTCAGATTTTAGGCCGGTCGGCCTGAAATCATCCTGTTCTAGCGGCTTCGACCGGTTGCGGCAATGGCGACAACATCAAAAGCGACGAGGGGTCGCGATCAACAGCTCCCGAAGTCGCGATCAGAGGCTCTCGGGCAACGCCTCGATAATGACGAAGGCCTGCGCCAAGGGATAATCATCCGTTATTGTCAAATGAATGGCGGGCCTGTGGCCCACGGGCAGCAGTGATTCGAGGATCAGCGCGGCGCCGCCCGATAAAAGCATGGTCGGCTTGCCGCTCGGCAGGTTGACGACGCCCATGTCCTTCCAGAAGACACCCTGCGCCATGCCGGTGCCGAGCGCCTTGGAACACGCCTCCTTAGCGGCAAAACGCTTGGCATAGGATGCGGCACGATTTGCCCGGCGGTCAGAACGCGCGCGCTCGATCTCGGTGAAACAGCGATGGGTGAAGCGCTCGCCGAAGCGCTCGATGGATTTCTCGACACGACGAATGTCAATCAGATCGCTGCCAATGCCGATGATCATGCGGAACCTTCCGTCGCTTAAGAATTCTTGATCAGGTTCATACGCTCTGCATGTCGCCGGCCGGACTGGCAAGACGCAGGCGCGCCCGCTCCATCAGCCGTATGTGGCGGCGCGTCTGAAAACCCTTCACGGTGTAGAACGTCACCGCATAGAGTGCAACGGAGGTGATCATTGCCGGCGGAATGGCGCCGACCAGCATCGGCTCCAGCACCGGCTTCCATAATTCGGTGAAGTTCAGCTTGTGAATAAGGGCGGCGAGATCCACCGTCTGACCGGCCAGTTGATCCTCGCGGCTCAACAGCAGATGCCCAATCTCCCAGGTAATGCCCCAGATGAAGGGATAGGTCAGGGGATTGCCGAAAGCGGCGCAACCGAGGGCGGCGGCCACCATGCTGCCGGAGAGGAAATAGGTGATGACGAAAGCCATGACAAAATGCACGCCGATGAAAGGCGTCCACGAGACGAAGACACCCGCAGCGACGCCGGCGGCAACCGCATGCGGCGAAGCGCTCAGGCGCAGGATGCGCATTGTCAGGTAACGGAGCGGGCGAAGGAAACCCTTGCGAGGCCATAAAAGCTCCCGCATCTTTTCCTTGAATCCCGCAGGCTTGCGACGGCGAAACAACATGGCCGGTATTTAGTGCAGCGCACACCACCATGACAAGAGCGGCAAATGATACCGCTCGAAAAACCGCCCCTCAGTTCTCGCTGCGAAGAGGAGCTTCTTCATGCGGAGGGGCGTCCGTTATGTATAACGTCCCTCACTTACCTCAAGTATAAAGTCCAGTATCAGCGATTGCGGAACAGACCGCGGTCGACCTGGCGCTGACGAAACTCGAGATCAATACGATCGAGCGAGCCGTTCAAATAAGCCATTTCACGTTCCTGCGTGGTCGGAGCGCGGAAGGCACGTGCGAATTTCTTGATAGGGTCAAACATTATCTTGTCTCATCTTCTGTTTGTGTTTCGATAGCCAGAAGATAGGCCCGGAAGAGGTTAATTACCACCGCCGCAACATGGAGACAGCCATGCGCTCAGCGCATCGCCTGCCTTTTTGAGACGTCATCCCGATTATAAAATGTGCAATTTTTCGGCCAACCCTCTGGCGCGGCTTAACAAAAGCTTACTCGTAGAGGCGCCGGACCGTGGCGATGCAATCCAGTTCCTTCATCTGGGCGAGCAGCTGGTTGAGCTGACGCAGGTCCCAGACCTCGACCTCGAGCATCATTTCGGTGAAATCGGCCGCCACCCGCACCGTGTTCAGCAAGCGGATATTGACGTCGAGGCCTGCGACCGTCTGAGCGACCTTGGCAAGCGTGCCGGGTTCATTCAACCCATTCACCATGATACGCGCCATGAAACGCGACTTATTGGCTTCGTCGAGGTCCCAGCGCACGTCGATCCAACGGTCGGGCTGATCGTCGAAGCGCTGCAGGCTCGGCGACTGGATCGGATAGATGGTGATGCCGTTGCCCTGGTCCATGATGCCGACGATGCGATCGCCGGGCACGGCGCCGGTCGGCGCGAACTTGACGTCGACATTGCCGGACAGGCCGCGGATCGGCCCGATATCGGCATCGGCGTCGATTTCCGAATGGCCGCCGTCGTGCCCTGTCTTGGTCTTGCCGGGGATCTTGAAGATCATACCGGCGGCGCTGCGGACGTTGAACCAGCCGTCATCGCCGGAGGGCTTCACGGTGACGCGCTCATCTTGATGATCGGGATAGACGGCACGCAACACGTCGAGCGAGGACATCTCGCCGCGGCCGACGGCGGCGATCGCATCCTCGACGTCCTTCTGGCCGAGACGGTGCAGCGCCGGCTTCATCGCCTCGCGCGAGAAGATCTTGCCGGCCCTGTTGAAGGTGCGCTCGAGAATGCGGTGGCCGAGGCCGGCATATTGTTTGCGGATCGCCATGCGAGTGGCGCGGCGGATGGCGGCGCGCGCCTTGCCGGTCACGACGATCTCCTCCCAGGCGGCGGGCGGAACCTGCACGCCGGAGCGGATGATCTCGACCTCGTCGCCATTTGCAAGCCGCGTCACCAGCGGCATGATGCGGCCGTTGATCTTGGCGCCCACCGTGGTATCGCCGATGTTGGTGTGCACCGCATAGGCGAAATCGATCGGGGTGGCGCCGCGCGGCAGGGCAATCAACTTGCCCTTCGGCGTGAAGCAGAAGACCTGGTCCTGAAAGAGCTCGAGCTTGGTGTGTTCGAGGAATTCTTCCGGACTGTCGCCCTCGGCCAGCGCCTCGATCGTATGGCGCAGCCAGGAATAGGCATTGGATTCGCGGGACAGGATGTCGCCATCGGCATTGGTGGCGCCGTCCTTGTAGAGCGTATGGGCGGCGATGCCGAATTCGGCGATTTCGTGCATGCGCTTGGTGCGGATTTGCAGTTCGATGCGCTGGCTGGAGGGACCGACAATGGTGGTGTGCAGCGACCGGTAATCGTTCTGTTTCGGCGTCGAGATATAATCTTTGAAGCGACCGGGCACGACGCGCCAGCGCGTATGAACGATGCCGAGCGCCCGGTAACAGGAAGGGATGTCCTCGACGATCAGGCGGAAGCCGTAGACATCGGAAAGCTGCTCGAAGGAAAGTGACTTCGACTGCATCTTGCGGAAGACCGAATAGGGCTTCTTCTGCCGGCCCTTGACGTAGGCGCTCGTCAGGCCGCTTGCGACCAAAAGGTCGCGCAGTTCGGCCTCGATCTTCTTGACGATGCCCTCGTTGCGCTTCGAAAGCTCTTCCAGCCTTTTGGTGACGGTCTCGTAGGCTTCCGGGTTCATATGCCGGAAGGAGAGTTCCTCGAGCTCCTCGCGCATATCCTGCATGCCCATGCGGCCGGCGAGCGGCGCATAGATTTCCATCGTCTCCTCGGAGATGCGGGCACGCTTGTCGGCCGACATGTGATCGAGGGTGCGCATATTGTGCAGGCGATCGGCAAGCTTGACGAGCAGCACCCGCACATCGTCTGATATGGCGAGCAACAGCTTGCGCAGGTTTTCCGCCTGCTTGGCCTTTTTGGTGACGAGATCGAGCTTCTTGATCTTGGTCAGACCCTCGACCAGCCGGCCGATATCCTCGCCGAAGAGTTCGTCGATCTCGGCGCGCGTCGCCGTCGTATCCTCGATCGTATCGTGTAGAAGGGCGACCGCGATCGTCGATTCATCGAGATGCATGTCGGTGAGGATGGCGGCGACCTCGAGCGGATGGGAAATATAGGGATCGCCGCTCGCGCGCTTTTGCTGGCCATGCTTCTGCATGGCATAGACATAGGCTTTGTTCAGCAGTGCTTCATTGGCATCGGGCTTGTATTGCTGAACCCGCTCCACGAGCTCGTACTGCCGCATCATTCCAAAGCCACTCCGATAAAAATAAAAGCGCGCCAATCAACGATTGGCGCACACATGGGCAATAATATGCCTAAGCAATAAAGGTGCAAGATTGACGATTGGTAATCGTCGCTCTTTTGCGCCGCATGAAGCTTTTTCAGGGTCGTAGCTAACCGATGCGACCGGAGATCCCGCCTGCGCGCTTAGTAGTCGTCGCTCTTTTCCGGCGGCACGAGGCCTTCGATGCCGGCAAGCAGCTCTTCTTCCGACATCTGGTCGAAAGTGATCGTCTCCGGCACGTAGTCCTGCTCCTCGCTGTCGGCTGCGGCGACACCGCCGGCGGCGATCATGCTTGCCGGATCGGGCTCGGGCTCGTCGACTTCGACATGCTTCTGCAGCGAATGGATCAGATCTTCCTTGAGGTCGTCGGGCGAAAGCGTCTCGTCGGCGATTTCGCGCAGGGCCACCACAGGATTCTTGTCGTTGTCGCGATCGATGGTGATCGAAGCACCCTGGGAAATCAGCCGGGCGCGGTGGCTGGCGAGGAGAACCAGCTCGAAGCGGTTCTCCACCTTGTCGATGCAATCTTCAACTGTGACACGGGCCATTGCCTGTCCTTTACGGTCGTCATTTCGGGATTAACACGCCCGATACAATTAAAACCGGGCAAATACAAGTTTTTCATTCCGGCTCCCCTCGTCTTTATCCGTGGCTGAGCTAAATTTCCATGGAGAAGGTCATAATTCCACCGAAGGTTGCTTGGAATATGTCGAATCGTGCCCTAAATCTTTCATATATGAATAATTCATAAAGTAAGGATCAGGTCGAAATTGAAACACAAGCTATTGTTTTTGTTGAGGTTTGGTGCCTTCTGATTTCGATTGCTCTCATTGGATTGGTAAGCGATGTTTGACCCACGCGAGAAAATTGCACTCTTCATTGACGGCGCCAACCTCTACGCTGCATCCAAGAGCCTCGGCTTTGACATAGATTACCGCAAGCTCCTGAAAGCATTCCAGAAACGCGGATATCTGCTGCGTGCCTATTATTATACCGCTCTGATCGAGGACCAGGAATATTCATCGATCCGGCCGCTGATCGATTGGCTCGACTATAACGGCTACAAAGTCGTCACCAAGCCTGCCAAGGAATTCACGGATTCCATGGGTCGCCGAAAGATCAAGGGCAACATGGACATCGAGCTTGCGATCGACGCCATGGAACAATCCGAAACGGTCGATCACCTCGTCATCTTCTCGGGCGACGGCGACTTCACGAACCTGGTCGAGGCGTTGCAGCGCAGAGGCCGCAAGGTCTCGGTGATCTCAACCATGGCGACGCAGCCGCCGATGATTGCCGACGACCTGCGCCGTCAGGCCGATCATTTCATCGATCTCTTGTCTCTGAAGGCTGAAATCGGTCGTGATCCCTCGGAGCGGGCGCCACGCCCGGCCGAAGTCGCCCCGGCCAGCGATTTCGAGGATTGATCTATCCATCATCCCGAACCGGAGTGGCCGCGACGATCAGGACGTGATCATCAACCACGGCAGCGCGGTCAGCCATGAGCCTTCAGCAGGCGGTTCTTCTGCCGGTTCCAATCGCGTTCCTTCTCGGATTCGCGCTTGTCGTGCAATTTCTTACCCTTGGCGAGCGCCAGTTCCATCTTCGCCCGACCGCGATCGTTGAAATAGATCTTCAGCGGGATCAGCGTCATGCCTTCGCGGTTGATGGCAGAGCGCAGGCGATGGATTTCACGGCCCGACAGCAGCAGTTTACGGCGCCGGCGCGGCTCGTGATTGAAGCGGTTGGCCTGCAGATATTCCGGCAGATAGGAATTGATCAGCCAGATCTCGCCGCCCTCATCCGAGGCGTAGGATTCGGCGATATTGGCCTTGCCTTCGCGCAGCGACTTGACCTCCGTGCCCATCAGCACGATGCCCGCCTCGTAAGTATCGATGATCTCGTAGTTGAAGCGGGCCTTGCGGTTTTCGGCCACGATCTTGTTCACCACGCGCTGGCTGCCTTTGGGGGCCATGACGATATTCCAATTGCTTTTTTAGAGCGCGAAAAGCCGCGCCCTCATTCCTTGCCCTTTATGTAAGGGAGAGACTCCGTCTTGTGAAGACGGCCGGTCTCGTCAGTTCAACAGGCCTGCATGACGCATGGCGGCGTCAATCGCCGATTCCGTTGCCGGCTCCAGCGTCGGAAGCAGCGGCGAGCGGACGTTGCGGCTCATCCGGCCAAGTTTGGAGAGCCCGTATTTGGCGCCGCAAAGGCCCGGCTCAAGGAAAATCGCCTTGTGCAGCGGCATCAACCGATCCTGATATTCCAACGCGCGGGCATAATCGCCTGCCAGCGTCGCCGCCTGGAAATCGGCGCAGAGACGTGGGGCCACATTGGCCGTTACCGAAATACAGCCGACACCGCCATGGGCGTTGAAGCCCAGCGCCGTCGCATCCTCGCCGGACAGTTGCCGGAAATCCGTCCCGCAGGTGATACGCTGTTCGGAAACGCGCTCGATCTTGCCCGTCGCATCCTTGACGCCAACGATATTCCTGTGCGCCTTGGCGAGCGCACCCATCGTTTCCGGCGTCATATCGACCACCGAGCGGCCGGGGATATTATAGATATAGATCGGCAGATCGACGGCACCGGCAATGGCCGAAAAATGGGCGATCAAACCCTTCTGCGTCGGTTTGTTGTAATAGGGCGTGACGACCAGCACGGCGTTCGCACCGACCTTTTCGGCATGCTGGGCAAGCTCGATCGCCTCACGCGTATTGTTCGAGCCGGCGCCGGCCATGACGGGAACGCGTTTTGCGGCAACTTCGATGCAGAGTTCCACCACCCGTTTGTGCTCGGCATGCGACAGCGTCGGGGATTCGCCGGTCGTGCCGACCGGAACGAGACCGCCGCTGCCTTCCTTGATCTGCCAGTCGACATGAGCGGCGAAGCTGTCTTCGTCGATCAGTCCGGCATCCGTGAAGGGGGTGACGAGGGCGGGAATGGACCCATTGAACATGCAAAGCTCCTCACGACCAAATCCTTGCTTCGGCCGCATTCCATGAATATGAGTTGCGCACCATAGAGCGCCGAAATCATCGCGACAAGCGCGCAGAGTTCGGTTTAGGGCAAATTCCGATAGCAGATATGAATGAATTTTACCTGGTACGGTAAGGTTTCGTTAAGATGCCTCTAGCCAAATGGCAGGGCGTGTTTTCGTTGCGAGATCCCGGATGAAGAAAGCTGTCCTGATTCTGTCCGCCTTCGGCTTCATTGCCGCCGCGTGGAGCAGTGTTGCGTCGCCGCTTCCCGGCGAGAGCACTCCCATGCCTGCCGTCAAGCCGCTCGGCTTCATTCCCGAAACAGCCATACCGGAATCGATCACGACAGGCGCCATTCCGCGCAACCCGGCAATCGCGCCCGTCAACGGCGATCTGAAAGCCGGCCTCGATGCGCTTTCCGACAAGGACCCGCAGCTGGCGCTTTCGATCCGCGATAGCATGCGCGACGCGACGCTCGACCGCCATATCCTCACCTGGGCGATTGCCGTTTCCGGATTGAAGGGCGTTCCCTCCTATGAAATCGCCAGCGCCGCGCAGGAGCTCAAGGGCTGGCCGGGCCTTTCGCGCCTGCGCGCCTATTCCGAACGGGCGATCTATGACGAAAATCCCGCCCCTTCCGCCGTGCTCGCCGCTTTCGGCGATACCGCGCCCGAGACGATGCAGGGCGCCGTCATCCTCGGCCGGGCGCTGGTTGCGTCAGGCAAGCAGGCGCAGGCGGCAAAATATATCCGCAAGGTCTGGCGCGGAGAGGCGCTCGACAAGGCGACCGAGGACAAGATCCTCATCGAGTTTTCCGCGCTGTTGACGCCTGCCGACCATAAGGCGCGGATGGACTATCTGATGTATCGCGGCCGGGTGGCGCAGGCCAAGCGCTTCGGAGACATGGGCCAGGCGCAGTCACTCTACACCGCCTGGGCTGCCGTCGACGCCAAAGCCGGCAATGCCAGCGCCTTGCTCAACGCCGTCGATGCGAAATGGCGCGGCGATGCCGGCCTGCTGTTCGCGCGGATCGAATATCTACGCAAGCAGGACAAATATGCCGAAGCGGCTGTGCTTCTGGAGCAGATGCCGCCAGAGCGTAGCGAACTCGTCAATTCCGGCGAATGGTGGAACGAGCAGCGCATCATCAGCCGTGGTCTCGTCGACCAGGGACAGTTCAAGCCTGCCTATCGCATCGTCGCAAACTACGCCGCAACGAGCCCGACGGATATCGTCGAGGCTGAATTCCATGCCGGATGGTACGCGCTTCGCGGTCTGCAGGACCCGGCAACGGCGGAAAGACATTTCCGCAAGATCCTCCAGACATCAAACGGACCGATCTCGGTTTCACGCGCCTGGTATTGGCTGGGACGAGCAGCGGAGGCCGGAGGCCCCGGCAAATCCAGCGAATTCTATGCGAAGGCCGCGAATATTCCCGGCACCTTCTATGGACAGCTCGCGGCCGAAAGGCTAGGGCGAAAGACGCTTAATGTCACCTATCCCGCACCGAGCACGGCCGACCGGCAGCGCTTCCAGGCACGCGAAGCCGTGCAGGCGATCGCCCGGCTGGAGGCCGCCGGCCATGGATGGCGGGCCGCCATTCTCTATCTCGCGCTCGCCGATCAACTGCAAAGCCCCGGTGAATTGGCTGTGCTTGCGGCACAGGCCGAGCAATCCGGCGATCATCATCTCTCACTGCAGATCGGCAAGATCGCCTATGGACGCGGCATCGATGTCGCAGCGCTTGCCTTTCCAGTCGGCGTCATCCCGGCGAACGCCAATATAACAGGCTCCGGCAAGGCGCTTGCTTATGCCATCGCCCGGCAGGAAAGCGCCTTCAACCCGGCCGCCGTTTCGGCGGCGAACGCGCGCGGCCTGCTGCAGCTTCTGCCGGGAACGGCCCAGGCGGTGGCCAAGCGTCACAACATCGCCTATTCGAAGGACAAGCTGACGGCCGATGCCGGCTATAACGCCACTCTCGGTGCGCATTATCTCGGCGAGCAGATCGACGCCTTCGGCGGCTCCTATATCCTCACCTTCATTGCCTATAATGCCGGACCGAAGCGGGTGCCGGAATGGATCGGCCGCTACGGCGATCCGCGCGGCAGGCCGATCGACGAGATCGTCGACTGGATCGAGCGCATCCCCTTCCCCGAAACGCGCAACTATGTGCAGCGGGTGATGGAGAATTACGAAGTTTATAAAGCCCGTCTCGGCCAGCCCACCGACATCGAGCGCGACCTCATCGGCGGACGCAGCGCCTCCTGAAGCCGTTTGGCGCGGCTCGAAAAGCAAGCTACATCTTCGGGATCAAACAGGTCCCGAGGATGCGATGCTGGATACAGATGCAGGCGGTTTCCAGGAACGATTTTACACTTCTTCCGATGGGCTGAGGCTTTATGCCCGCGACTACCGACCCGACCAGGCGGCAACCGCCGGACGGCTACCGGTGATCTGCCTGCCCGGCCTGACCCGCAATACGCGGGACTTTCATCCGCTTGCGCTGCTTCTCTCCCAGGACACAACAATGCCGCGCAGGGTGATTGCGCTCGATTCGCGCGGACGGGGAAACTCGGCATGGGATGAGAACAAGGCGAACTACAATCTCGCCATCGAGGCCGGCGACGTCATCGCCGCCTGCACGGCGTTCGGCATTGAGCGGGCGATCTTCATCGGCACATCGCGGGGCGGGCTGATCCTGCATCTGATCGCGGCGACACGGCCGGATCTTCTCGAAGCCGTCATCCTCAACGATATCGGACCTGTGCTCGAGATTGAGGGTCTGGCGCGGATCCGCGACTACCTCAACAGCGGCAGGAAGCCGGAGGACTGGAACGAGGCGACCGTTATTTTGAAGGAAAATCATGGCGCGTCATTTACCGCGCTTGCAGAAGAAGATTGGCACGAGATGGCGCTTGCCCTTTATCGCGATATCGATGGAAGGCCTGTCGCCGACTTCGACCCGGCGATCGCGGAGGCACTGAAATCGATCGATTTCAGCCAGCCTCTGCCTGATCTCTGGGGGCAATTCGAAAGCCTGAGCCGGTTGCCGCTGATGCTGATCCGCGGTGAAAATACATCGCTGCTTTCACAGGAAATCGCCGGCGAAATGGCACGGCGGCATTCGGGCTTGATCCGACATACTGCCGAAGGGCAAGGACATGCCCCGCTGTTGCATCTTGATAACATCCCCACAGCCATTCGAGCTTTTCTCGCCACCTGCCCATAGCCTCACCGACACCGGGTAGTTGGCATTGTGTGCCATTCGTCCAATCGGCATAGGGGGCGATCCTATGTGATCGCACCCCTGCCACACCACCCGGCATGCGGGTCCGCACCGGGCGGTTCGAGAGATTGAGGTTAGGCGAGCCTGGGCATTCCAAGTTGGTCGGCCCATTTGATCGTGAGGACGGTGTTGAGGAGC
>NZ_JAAXDD010000007.1:0-354777 GCF_019798305.1 Rhizobium leguminosarum | reverse complement strand
GTTCCAAACTCGCGCCCAGAACACAAACCAGCAATCCGCCAATCCGCTTGAGTTTCTTTAGAACGAAAGACTTCGTCGCCAGCAGCGCCGCCGCCCTCGTTCAGTGAGTGGGCTTATAGAACTAACCAATCTCATCCGTCAACACACCCAACCAAAGTTTTTTGACATTTTTGTAACAGGTTGATTCGGCTTGTGTTTTGCTGATGGGCATTATCCACAGGACGCGTTTTCGGAACGGATTCTTGAAAATTCCTTTACCGACTGGTCAAAAGTCCATCGGAAAGTCGCTCTTAGCCACCGAAAGATAGTGAAAAAACAGGATCTTGCGCGGCTTTATGGTTAACAGAGGATTAAAGTGGCTCCAGCCGGCAAGCTTTAAATTTCCGTCACACATCAGCGACTGAGATTTCGGAACCTATCACCGAGTTGGGTGTTGTCTTTCCCATTGAAGGAAGGAGACCAACATGGCTGCCAACACCGATGATATCAGAGCATCTGTCAGCAAGGACATTGCCGCACTTCAGCAGGAAGTCTCGCGCCTACAGAAGATGATTTCCGCTCAGGGCGCCGAAGCCTATTACGAAGTGCGCGGCCGCGCCGGCAAGGCTTATGATGAAGCCCTGCCTCGGGCGAAGAACGCGGTCGCCCAGATCAGGGCCGAAGGTGTCGCTGCCGCCGACGCCGCCCGCGAGCATCCAACCGCAACGACCACTGCTCTGGTGCTTGCGGGCGCCATTGGCTTCCTTGCCGGATACCTGCTTTCCGGCAGCCCGCAGCCGCAGCCTCGCCATTGGTGGCGCTAAACAGGCCAATCCACCCATAAACCGGCTTTTTTACGCACCCGCCGATCCGTTTTCGGCAGGGTGCGTAAATGCTTATGTCTTACAAAAACCAATTTTTAATGTGAGCTATGGGAACATAAAAAACGAAGGGAGGACTACCATGGAAAACAAGAGGGCCAACTGCATTATCGAAGTCAGCGTCGACAGCGCCAATGGCCGCTATGCGGTCGGCATCATGAATATGCGCCAAGCACTCGATCTGCCGGAAATGCCTAGTCTGTCCTACACCCATCCGGACCCGGTCAAGGCCGCCGCCGGTATCGTCGTCAGCCGTAAGGAACTGGCCGGCTTTATGGCCTGCCGCTAAGGCAGCGACACCCTATCAAGCCATGACGGCGCTTTATCCCAAAGCGCTGAGCCTCTTTTGCCGCTGCGGTTATTCCCTCTCATTTTTAATTTGCCTTGCTGGCATCCTTACGCCGTTCATGCCAAGAAAGCGGCAGCAAAAGCAGGACTACAGCGCCGCGCGCGTCTTTTCAGACGCGCAGACGACGCTGCAGCACATTGAATTATGCAGTAAGGATGGCAGATGAGGGAGCGGCGCCCACCGCACAAGACGCGTGAGCGGACAAAGCCCGCCGACAACGCCGCGGCTAAGCGGGTTACCCTTCCTCGCGCCCTTTCCAAGCTCGGTTATTGCTCCCGCACGCAAGCCGAACGTCTGATTGTCGAAAATCGCGTTGCGGTTGACGGCCGCACCGTCAGCGATACCTCCGCATGGGTCGATCTTGCCACGGCAAGGATCAGCATCGACGGCCTCGTCATCGCTGCCGAAGCGAAAATCTATCTGATGCTTAACAAGCCCCGCGGTCTCGTCACCACCCGCCACGATCCCGACGGTAGGCCGACGGTCTATGATTGCCTCAGGGACTTCGACATCCCGCATCTCTCTCCGGTCGGCCGGCTCGACAAGGCGAGCGAGGGCCTGCTGCTTTTCACCAACGACACCGAATTCGCCCAGATCCTGCTCGATCCGGTCACGCATGTGACAAAGACCTATCATGTCCAGATCGACCGCATCATGGAGGATGAGGACATTGCCGCCATGACATCGGGCATCCGCCACGATGGCGAGTTGCTGACGGCGACCGCCGCGCGGCGCCTGCGCCAGGGCGACAGGAATTCATGGATCGAGGTCGAGCTTGACGAGGGCCGCAACCGCCAGATCCGCCGCATGCTGGAGGCGCTGGGAACTGAATGCATGCGCCTCGTGCGCGTCGCAATCGGCGGGCTCGAACTCGGCGAACTGCCAAAAGGCGCCGTGCGTGCGCTGAGCGAACCGGAATTGCAGGCGCTGCGCCGGAGAACCGGCATGGAAAGGACGAGACGCAATTGACTGCTGCGACGGAGATGGCGCCGCACGATTTCTGGCAGGAGCTTCACCCGCCCGGCACCTTTGCCGGCAATGGGGAATTTACCTCCTTCTATGTCGCCGTGCTCGAAGACGGTCGTCAGCTTTGCCTGCCGATCCGTGTGCTGGCGGATGGCGATCACGCCCTCGCCTCGCTGATCGTCAACCAGGCAAGCTTCGCCGTGCTCGATGCGCTTGCCGAAAGCCTTGCCGAAATGATCAGCTCCATGCGCATCGATGTCGTCGCCGGCCTGCCGACACTCGGCCTGACGCTGGCCGCCGCCGTGGCGCAGAAGCTCGGCCATGACCGCTACGTTCCGCTCGGCACCTCGCGCAAATTCTGGTATCGCGACGAGCTCTCCGTTGCCCTGTCTTCGATCACCACGCCGACACAGCAGAAACGCCTCTATATCGATCCGCGCATGTTGCCGCTGCTTGAGGGACGGCGCGTCGCACTCATCGATGACGTCATTTCCAGCGGCGCATCGATCGTCGCCGGTCTTCATCTGCTGACAGGCTGCGGCATCGAACCCCTCGTCATCGGAGCGGCCATGCTGCAATCGGAGCGCTGGCGCGAAAGCCTCACAGCTGCCGGGCCGCAATGGATCGCGCGCACCGTCGGCGTCTTCGCAACCCCCATTCTGGAGCGGAACGCCATGGGCCGGTGGCAGGCACCACCAGCCTGACGCGAGATATGAGGATTGTTCAATCTTTGCCTGAAGGCGCTCTGTACAGCGCATGAGGAACGATTACAGTCCCGCCTGATCGATGAAACAACGGACCCGCCTATGTCGTTCGAGCAAGCATCCCTGCTGATCCTTCTGCTGGCGATGCTCATTCTCTTCTCGCTCGATCGCATCCGTATCGAAGTGGTCTCGATCGCCGGCCTGCTTGCCGGCTATGCGCGGCCTTTATCCCGCCGACCAGATCTTCACGGGCTTCGCCAGTCCCGTCGCCATTACCGTCGTCGAGATCCTGCTGATCGTCCAGGTGCTGGCGCGCGCCAGGCTCTTCGACAGTCTCGCCGCCCGTTTCGCGGCCGTAAAACCCTCGGACTTCACGGTCATCGCCGGCACTTCCGCGCTCGCCGGCTTCATGTCCATCTTCATGAACAATATCGGCGCCTTTGCGATCACCCTGCCGGTGGCGTTGCGCCTTGCCACGGTCCTGACGTTCCCCCGCCGCCAACTTGTCATGCCGGTCTCGTTCGCGGCCCTGCTCGGCGGCCTCGTTTCGCTGATCGGTACGCCGGCCAACCTGCTCGTCAGCGATGCGCTTACCAGGACGACCGGAACCGGCTTTCGCTTCTTCGATTTCGCCTATGTTGGCCTGCCGGTCGCAATCCTTGGCATTCTACTCGTCGCCTTTCGCGTGCAGCACCTGTTTCCGGAACCGGACGAAACACCCGCAACGATCTCCCCGGCGGCGCGGCGCATCGTCGTCGAGCGTCGCATCCCTGACGTCTCGCCGCTGATCGGCGCAACGATTGCCCGGCACGGTTCGCCATCAAGCCGCACGCGCTGATCCGTGACGACAACTTTGCATTCGGTCCACTCGACCAGTTGGTGATCGAACCCGGCGACGTACTGCTTGCCGAGGGCGCCGATGCGACCTTGCCGATCTTGCCGCCACACAGTCGCTGACGGCCGACGTCCACGCGCTTGGCCTGCAGCCGGATTTCACCCGTATCGAAGCCGTGGTCATGCCGGAAAGCACGCTGGTCGGTTCGCGCGTCCGCTCGCTTGAAGTCTTCCATTCTCGCTGCGTTGCTGTCACCGCTCTTTCCATGCGCGCGCCGCGCATCGAGGGCCGCTTCCTCGACCTGCAATTGTCAATCGGCGATATATTGATGCTCGAGGGGCGGCGCGCGGCGATTGCCGAAGCGCTGGAGGGAAGCGAGTGCCTGCCGCTCGCCTCGACAGCACCGGCCGAACCGGCTCTCTTCTCCTGGCGGCCCTTCGCGCTCTTTGCCTGCGGCGTCGCCGCCTCCGCGGCCGGCCTGCGTCCCGACGTCGCTTTTGCCGGCGTCGTGCTCGTGCTCGCCCTGCTCAATCACCTCAACATCCGCCAGGCGATGGCCGATCTCGATTGGCCGATCATCATCATGCTCGCGGCGATGATCCCGATCGGCCAGGCGGTGGCGAGCACCGGAGCGGCCGAGACCATCGCCGGCTGGCTGAGCCTCGTCGTGCCGATCATCCATCCGCTCATCGGCATCGCCCTCATCCTCTTCCTCGCCATGACGTTGACGCCTTTCGTCAACAACGCGACGGTCGCAATCGTCCTGACCCCGATCGCACTTGAATTCGCAAGAGCCGGCCGGCATCCGCCTGACGCTTATCTGATCGCGGTCGCCGCCGGCGCCTCCCTGGACTTCCTGACGCCCTTCGGCCATCACAACAACACGCTGGCAATGGGGATCGGCGGCTACCGATGGGCGATTTCCTGCGCGCCGGCTGGCCGCTTGCCGCCACAAGTTACGGCCTCGCCCTGCTTCTTACCGCTCTGTTCTGGCTGTGATGCGATACCCGATCGGCTTGACTTCCCCAGCAATGAAACTAGAGCAGGAAGTCTTCACCCAATAATAAAGGACAGTCGAACGCCGTGCGAATTCTCTCCGAAGCCCATTTCCCGGAATTGCCCAACTATTACCGCGGCAAGGTGCGCGAGAATTACGATCTTCCGGACGGACGGCGCATTATTATCAGCACCGACCGGCTGAGCGCTTTCGACCGCATCCTCACCTGCATCCCCTATAAGGGCCAGGTGCTCACACAGACGGCGCGCTACTGGTTCGAGGCGACGAAGGACATCTGCCCGAACCACGTTCTCGACTATCCCGATCCGAATGTCGTCATCGGCAAGCGGCTCGACATCCTGCCGGTCGAGATCGTCGTGCGCGGTTATCTTGCCGGCACCACCGGCACCTCGATCCTGACGCTTTATAAAAAGGGCGAACGCGAGATGTACGGCATGCGTCTGCCCGGCGGCATGCGCGACAACCAGATCCTGCCGGAACCCGTCATCACGCCGACCAGCAAGGAATTCGACGGCGGTCACGACGAACCGCTGACGCCGGCCGAAATCGTCACGCGTGGCCTTCTCACGACAGAGCAATGGCAGACGCTGTCGACATATGCGCTCGCCCTCTTTGCCCGCGGCCAGGAGATGGCGGCGAGAAACGGCCTGATCCTGGTCGATACCAAATACGAATTCGGTACTGATGGTGACGGCAACATAATCCTCGCCGACGAGATCCACACGCCGGACAGTAGCCGCTACTGGCTTGCCGAAAGCTATCCGGCAAGCTTTGCCGCCGGAAAACGCCCGGAAAGTTTCGACAAGGATTTTGTCCGCGCCTGGGTGGCGGAGCGCTGCGATCCCTATAAGGACGAGATCCCGGAAATTCCCGCCGAACTGATCGAGCAGACCTCGGCCGTCTACATCAAAGCCCACGAGGCGATCACCGGCGAGCGTTTTGTTCCAGACAACAGCGGCGAGACGCCGCTTGCCCGTGTCCGAACCAACCTCGCCCGCTATTTCCCTTGAAAAGACGAATGCGAAGGCCGCCAAGCCGTTCACCGGCTTGCGGCGTTTCGCCCAATCGCGCTAGAGCGCCGCGCGTCCGACAGGACGCGCTAAGGACGCTTTATCACTTTGAATTGGCGCATAATCCTTTCCGAAAATCGATTCCGATTTTCGGGGTAATGCGCTAGCATTGCCAAAAAGGGGTATCGGGCTCAGCCCGGCGGGGAACAAATGACAAGAAGGCCAAGACGCAAGGCCGAGGAAACGCGGGAAGATATTCTCTCAATGGCGGAGATGCTGTTTCGCGAGCGGGGCTTCGTTGCGGTGTCGATCGCCGATATCGCCGGCGCGCTCCACATGTCGCCCGCCAATGTCTTCAAGCATTTTCGTTCCAAGGTGGCGCTCGTCGATGCGATCGCCGGACGCCATCTCGACGATGCCGCTGAGCGCTTCGCGGCCTTCGATGAGAAGCTGCCGCCAAAGGAAGAACTGCTCCGCTTCATCCTGCGCCTGCTGGAAAGCCACCTGCAGGACATCCAGAAGAACCCTTACATCTTCGAAATGGTACTTTCGACGATCGAAGCCAAACTCGAGGCCGGCAATCGCTATCGCGCCCGCATCGAGGTGAAACTCGGCGAGATCATCCGCGAAGGCATGGCGGAGGGAAGTTATCATTGCCGCGATCCCGAGAGCGCGGCGCGTACCGTTGCAGACGTCCTGGCCTGCGTGCTGCACCCTGTCCTGATCGCTCGCGACGACAAGGAGACCCTTGTGCACCGCGCCGAAAAAATCGTGTGTTTCGTCGATGCCGCACTGCAAAATAGCGCTTGCTAAGTGATGATTGCTGAATTACGTCACTTCGTAAAGCTTTTGTTAAATTCGGATAACGGCATTTGAACCCAAACCAATCCTGACGCTTATACAAGCCTGTACTCGGCCCAGCCGAGCGCTGGACCGAGCGCGTAGATTGAATGGCGAATGCCACCGCACAGGAATTCAGCATGATACGGCGTGCCCTCCTCGTCTCCTCGGCCCTGGCATTCGCAGCCCTTCTCGCCGCCTGCAGCGACAGTGGCTCCAAGCCCGCGGGCAATGCGGGCGCAGGCGCGGCACAGCAGGCTGCCCCGGTCGGCGTGATCGCGTTGACGAAGGGCACGTTCCCGATCACCACGATCCTGCCTGGCCGTGCCGAGACATTTCAGACCGCCGATATCCGGCCGCAGGTGAGCGGCCTGATCCGCGAGGTAGCTTTTAGGGAAGGCGGCGAAATCAAGAAGGGTGACCTTCTCTACCAGATCGAGGATGCACCCTACATAGCTGCCGTCGAGCAGGCCAAGGCGGCAATCTCTAAGGCGCAAGCCAGCGTACCGAGCGCTGAAAGCAATCTCGACCGCTACCAGCGCCTCGTCGGCAGCGGCGCCACCCAGATCGAATATGAGACGGCAAAGACGACGCTGCTCCAGGCCAAGGCCGAAGTCGAGTCGGCGAAGGCCGCGCTTTCCGCTGCACAGATCGACCTCGACCATACCAGGATCGTCGCCCCTTTCGATGGCATCATCGACCAGACGGCCGTTAATGTCGGCAACGTCGTCTCTGCCAACCAGACGACGGCGCTGACGACGATCCGCCAGCTCGATCCGATCTATATCTCTCTGACGGAATCGAGCACCAACCTGCTGAGGTTGCGCGATGCGATGGCCGCCGGCGACATCGAGGGTGCGGAGAACGTCGCCTTCCACCTGATCCTCGAAGACGGCAAGGAATACAATCAGCAAGGCAAGCTCGACATGTCGAAGCAGGTCGTCAGCGAGACCACCGGCACCTTCATCATTCGTGTGCTCTTTCCCAATCCCGACCGTATCGTGCTGCCCGGCATGTATGTCCGCGCAACCGTCGAGCTCGGCGCCGAGGCCGGTTATGCGCTGCCGCAGTTGGCGACAAGCCGTGACGCCAACGGCAGGCTGACGGCACAATTCGTTTCCGCCGACGGCAAGGTCGAAACCCGCGCCTTCGAGAACAGCTCGCCCTCCAACAATTCCTGGCTCGTGACCGAAGGCATCAAGGACGGCGATCAGCTGATCGTCAGCGGCCTGCAATCGATCACCTCCGGCATGCCGGTGAAGCCGGTCCCGATGAAGATCAACGACAACGGCGTGGTCGTGGCTGCCGAGCAGCCCGCGGCCGGTGACGCGCAGAAGCCCGCAGCGAAATAATCGCTGCAGGCCCGCATCGTCACCGTCTCAGCCGCACAGGAACAACCGATGGCCAAGTTTTTCATCCGACGTCCGATTTTCGCCTGGGTCATTGCGATCACCATCATGCTCGCCGGCCTGCTGGCGATTTTCACGCTGTCGATCTCGCAATATCCCGACATCGCCCCGACGACGGTTCGCATCAACGCCACCTATCGCGGCGCCAGCGCCGAGACCGTCGAGAAATCGGTGACGACGATCATCGAGGACGGCATGACCGGCCTCGACGACCTCACCTACATGACCTCGACCTCATCGACGGGTTCGGCCAGCATTCAGCTCACCTTCGGGACGAGCGCCGACCCCGATATCGCCCAGGTGCAGGTGCAGAACAAGCTGCAGCTGGTTCAGTCGCAGCTTCCAAGCGATGTCATCGATGCCGGCATCAGCGTCACCCGCTCGACCTCGAGCATCCTTCTGGTCGGCTCGCTCGTTTCGACCGACGGCAAACGCAACTCCGTCGACCTCGGCAATATCATGTCGACCTCGATCGAGGATCAGATCCAGCGCCTGGAAGGCGTCGGCAGCATCAACGTCTTCGGTTCAGGATACGCCATGCGCGTCTGGCTCGATCCGTTCAAGCTGCTGAAATACCAGCTGACGCCGAGCGACGTGACGTCAGCCATCCAGGCGCAGAACACCCAGGTCTCCGTCGGTTCGCTCGGTGCCCAGCCGACGATCCCCGGCCAGCAGCTTAACGTCACCATCACCGCCCAAAGCCAGCTGACCACCGTCGCCGATTTCGAGCACATCATCCTGAAGGTCGAAAAGGACGGCGCGACGGTGCGCTTGAGCGACGTCTCGCGTATCGAGATCGGCCAGGAAAGCTATGGGGGCAGTTCGCGGTACAACGGCCAGCCGTCGACCGGTTTCGCCGTCAACCTTGCGATCGGCGCCAACGCCATCGATACCGCCGCCCGCGTGCGCTCCGCGCTTGAGGTTATCGGCCGTGGTCTGCCGGCGGGCGTCGAGATCACCTATCCCTATGACACGACACCCTTCGTGGAGCTGTCGATCGAGAAAGTTGTCCACACGCTGATCGAAGCGATCGTGCTCGTCTTCGTGGTGCTGCTCGTCTTCCTGCAGAATCTGCGTGCGACGCTGATCCCGACGATTGCCGTTCCCGTGGTGCTGCTCGGCACCTTCGGGGTGCTGGCGGTCACCGGCTACTCGATCAATACCTTGACGATGTTCGCCATGGTGCTGGCGATCGGCCTTCTCGTCGACGACGCTATCGTCGTCGTCGAAAACGTCGAACGCATCATGTCCGAAGAGAAGCTTTCGCCGCTCGAAGCGACGGAAAAATCGATGGGCGAGATCACCGGCGCCATCGTCGGCATCGCGCTCGTGCTGACCGCGGTCTTCATTCCAATGGCCTTCTTCGGCGGTTCGACCGGCATCATCTATCGGCAGTTCTCCATCACCATCGTCTCGGCCATGCTGCTGTCGGCGCTCGTCGCCCTCGTGCTGACGCCTGCACTTTGCGCCACGATGCTGAAGCCGGTCAGCGAACACAGGAAGCACCGCGTCGGCGACTGGTTCAACCGCAACTTCACGCGTTCGACCAACCGCTATATTAGCGCCATCGGCTATCTGCTGAAACGGCCGATCCGCGTCATGCTGCTCTTCCTTCTGGTCGGCGCCGGCTGCGCCTATCTCTTCACCCGCCTGCCGAGCTCCTTCTTGCCGCAGGAAGACCAGGGCGTGCTGTTGACCATCGTCACCACGCCGCCTGGCTCGACTACGCAGCAGACCCAGGCCGTCGTTGAGAAGGTGGAAAACTATTATCGCCAGAATGAGAAGGATGCCGTCGAATCCGTCTTCGGCGCCCTCGGCTTTGGCTTCAACGGCTCCGGCCAGAACAGCGCCATCGTATTCACCAAGCTCAAGGATTTTTCGCTACGCACCGATCCAAATTTGAGCGCCCAGTCGGTTGTCAGCCGGGCGCTTCGCAGCTTCTTTGCGATGCGCGAGGCACAGGTCTTCGCGCTCCTGCCGCCGGCAATTCAAGGCCTCGGCGTGTCGAGCGGCTTTTCCATGTATCTCGTCGATACCGGCGGCCACGGCAACGACGCTTTGACGGCAGCCTCCAAGCGGTTGATCCAGATGGGCAACAGCTCGGGTAAAGTCGTTGCGCTGCGCAGCAGCAACAAGGAAGTCGAGCCGCAGATGCGCATCGTGCTCGATCAGGAAAAGATCGGCGCCATGGGCGTCGACATCGCCTCGGTCAATTCGATGCTGTCGATCATCTTCACCGGCCGCGACGTCAACGACTTCACGTTGAACGGCGAGATCAAGCCGGTCTACGTCGAGGGCGATGCGTCCTTCCGCATGCAGCCGAGCGATCTCAACCACTGGTACGCCCGCAACAATGACGGCGAAATGGTGCCCTTCTCCGCCTTTACCCGCACCGAGTGGGTGAAGGGCGCGCCCTCGCTTGCCCGCTTCAATGCCGTCAGCGCCATTCCGCTTGACGGCGCTTCCGCACCTGGGGTTTCCTCCGGCGATGCGATGAACGAAATGGAAGCCCTGACCAGTGAGCTCGGCGGCGGCTACACAGTCGCCTGGCAGGGAATTTCCTATCAGGAGCGCCTTTCCGGCTCGCAGGCGCCGATGCTTTATGCGATCTCGGTTCTCGTCGTCTTCCTCTGCCTGGCAGCGCTTTACGAAAGCTGGTCGATCCCCTTCTCGGTGATCATGGCGGTGCCTGTCGGTATTCTCGGGGCGCTGTCGGCGGCAACTCTCTTCGGCCAGGCGAACGACGTCTATTTCAAGGTCGGTCTGCTCACCACCATCGGGTTGGCGGCGAAGAACGCGATTCTGATCGTCGAATTCGCCAAAGATCGCATGGAAAGCGGCATGGGGCTCTACGAGGCGACCTTGGAAGCGGCCAGATTGCGCCTGCGGCCGATCATCATGACCTCGCTTGCCTTCATTCTCGGCGTCGTGCCGCTGGCGATCGCGACAGGCGCGGGCTCGGCGGCACAGAATGCCATTGGTATCGGCGTTCTCGGCGGCATGCTGGCGGCGACGATGCTCGGAATTTTCTTCGTGCCGTCGTTTTTCGTCGTCATTCGACGCATCTTTGCCACACGCGGCAAAAATGCGGCAGGACTGTGATATAAATGCACTGTGATATTGCTGTTCCCGTTGCTACATTGCGCCCGACTGCTTCGGAATGGTGTTTTGGCAGATCGAGGCGCGGCGGCCGATAGTGAAGCATGAAGCTTCGGACAAGAATTGACTTGCTCGAGTACAGGATGAAATGAATGGTATCTCTTCGTTTTGCCACACCGGCATTATTGTTATTGTTGTCGGGCTGCGTTGTAGGCCCGGATCATGTTCCTCCTGAGATGCCGCTGCCCGCCAAATTCGGAGAGGGTGGGACCAAGAGTGATGGCGATGTTGCTACTGCAGCATGGTGGACCGCCTTCAAGGATTCAAGACTGAACGGCTACGTCAAGGCCGGCCTCGATCAGAACCTGACAGTTCAGCAGGCGATCGAAAGAATCAACGCAGCTTCTGCAAACGTCACCACCGCCGGCGCCGGCGGCCTGCCGAGCCTGACGGTCGGCGCCTCGCAGACGGTCAGCGGCGAAAAGGGCGAGCTGCGCACGCAGCTCGACACGCGCCACACCAGTGCCGGCGAAGTCCAGCTGAGCTGGCTGCTCGATCTCTTCGGGCTCTACAAGCGCAGTACGGAGAGCGCGCTTGCCTCGCTCGATTCCGCTTACGCATCGGCTGACGTTGCCAGGCTGACCCTCATACAGGACCTTGTCTCGAGCTATATCGACGTTCGCTTCTTTCAGCAGCGCCTGGCGCTTTCGAAGGCCAACCTGAAGTCTCGCCAGGAAACCTACGAACTCACCAAGTTCCAGCTGGAAGCCGGCGCCGCCTCGCGTCTTGACGTCGTTCAGGCAGAAGGTCTCGTCCAGTCGACGCTCGCCGAAATTCCCGGCCTCGAAACCAATATCCGCATTTCCGCCCATCACATCGCCACGCTGCTCGGCCTGCCGGCTTCGGCTCTTGTCGATGAATTGCTGAAGGGCTCCGGTCAGCCGGTATTCCGCGGCGGCATCACCTCCGGCATCCCGGCCGACCTGATCCGCAATCGTCCGGACATCCGCGTCGCGGAACGTGATCTTGCCGCCGCAACGGCCAATATCGGCGTTGCCCAGGCGCAGCTTTATCCGAGCATCTCGCTTAGCGGCTCGATCTCGCCGACCTACATCAACCAGCGTGGCGTCCATGGCGGCCTGACGCCCTGGTCCTTCGGCCCGACGCTCAACCTGCCGATCTTCGATGGTGGCCGGCTTCGCGCCAACGTCAAGTCGGCACAGTCCGATGCCGCCACTGCCTATCTCAACTGGAAATCGACGGTGCTGACTGCGGTCGAGCAGGTCGAGAATGCGCTTTCGGCCGTCCGGCGTGACGCACAAACGGTCGCGGCGCTTCAGGCCCAGGTGAAGACCACGCAGGAAACGCTGGAACTTTCGACTGCATCCTACAAGGACGGCGCCTCCTCGCTGCTCGACGTTCTCGACGCGCAGCGCCAGGTTTCGCTGGCCCAGGCAAGCCTTGCCGCATCCGTCCAACAGATGGCAAAGGACTATGTCTCGCTGAACATCGCAGTCGGCGGTGGCTTCGCCCCCGGCGGCAAGACGACCGCACCGGCGGCGAAGATTGTGGCTGTCAAGGGCTGACAGCTGCTGCAATCGAACTGAGAAGTACAAAGCCTCGCGATCGCCTCGCGGGGCTTTTTCTTGTCTGCGGCGTGCCGCAACCGAATAATTGCGCATAAGATGCATTCGGATTCGACACGCGGAAAAAGCTAAGCTATCACTTTGATTAAACGATTAATCAGAGTGATCGTCGATCATGGCAGCACCGCGCCCGGGACCGAACCTCAGCAGGATAGCAACGTCGCTCGGCGTCTCCGTCGCCACGGTCTCCAATGCGCTTTCCGGCAAAGGCCGGGTCTCCGGCCAATTGGTCGAAAGAATTCGCGAGCATGCGGCCGAACTCGGTTACGTCCCGAGCCAGGCTGGCCGGGCGCTGCGGACCGGCCGCAGCGGCGTTCTCGGCCTGGTGCTGCCCGATATCGCCAATCCGCTGTTCCCGAAGATCGCGCAGGCGATCGAATTCGCGGCCTCCGCCGCCGGCTACGGCGTGCTGATCGCCGATTCCCGCGGCGATGTCGCCGCCCAGACCGAGGCGATCAACCGGCTGGTCGAGCGCGGCGTCGACGGCATGGTCATCATTCCCCGCCGCGCTCCCCGCATTTCGGCCGCCGCCTGTCCGGTCGCCGTCATCGACACTCCCTCGACGCCTGGCAACACCGTTGCCGCCGACCATTGGCAGGGCGGCCACGAAATCGCCGTTCATCTCGCGGGCCTCGGCCATCGCCGTATCCTCATCATCGGCAACAATCAGGAATCCAACGTCCAGAATGACCGCGCCGGCGGCATCCGCTCCGGCATGCGCCCGAGCATGCATTCGGAAACCCTGTGGATCGACTGGCTGGAGCAGGAGAACGGCAGTGGCTGCTCGCTCGGCCTCGCCGAGAAAGTCAGGCAGGGTTTCACCGCCTTTGCCGCTCTCTCTGACCTGCAGGCGCTGCGGACGCTGACGGAGTTGCAGCAGGCTGGCATCAACATTCCCGCAGATGTCAGCGTCACCGGTTTCGACGACCTCATCTGGTCGCCTGTTGTCACGCCGTCGCTGACGACGGTCCGGATGGACATGGATAGGATTGCCGAAATTGCCGTATCGGCGCTGGTGGATACCATAAAAGCAAGCACCATCCGGGAGGGCATGCTAGTTACCGCGGAGATCGAACGCGTCGCCATGCAGCTGATCGTCCGCCAATCATCCGGTCCCGCGAACCTGGCACAAAAGACTTCAGAGATGGAGAATATGTGAGATGAAAAAAGCTTTCATTGCCTCGGCAGCACTCCTCCTCGATACCGCGCTCGGCCCGATCAAAGCCGAGATCGATGCAGGCCTGCCGCCGCACGAGCTCGGCAGCGCGCTCCCCTTCGATCTGCCGGTTGCAGGTGCTGCAAACCTCAAACATTTTGGGTGAAATCATGGGCGTCTGGATCGACACGGATATGGGCTTCGACGACATCGCCGCCATTCTGGTGGTGGTGCAGTCGGAATTCGAGATCGACGGCGTATCGCTGGTCTTCGGCAATACGCCGCTACCGCAGGTAAGGGTGAACGCCGCCGGCGCCGCCAGTGCCTTCGGCTGGAAGTTCCCCATCCACACCGGCCGCGCGATGCCCGTGCTCGGCAAGCTCGAAACCGCGCAGGCGATCCTCGGCGAAACCGGCATCCCGACATCAGGCAAGAGCCTGCCGAAGGCGGCGGCCCTTGCCGACAGCGATGCCTTCGCAGCACTCTGCCGTTGGCTGGAGCGCCAGGGCCAGCACCGTATCCTGGCGCTCGGGCCCCTCACCAACATCGCCGCCGTGGCGCTTGCCCGGCCCGATCTTGCCGGCAGCATCACCGAACTCGTCTGGATGGGCGGCGGCGTCACCAGCGGCAACCACACCGCCTCCGCCGAATTCAACGCGCTCGCCGATCCCGAGGCCCTCTCGATCGTCGTCGCCCATGGCCTGCCGCTACGCATGGTCGATCTCGACCTTTGCCGCAAGGTGCTGGCAGGGCCCGAAGACGCCGAAGCGATACGCCAAGCCGGCGGCGCCAATGCCGAGCTGATCGCCGATATGTTCTCGGGTTATATCCGCATCGGCACCAGCCGCGGCCGCCCGGCCATGGCAATCTACGACCCCTCTGCCGCCGTCGCCTTCGTCGCTCCAGATATCTTAAGCTTCCGTCCCGCCCGCATCGACGTCGAGCTACAGGGTGCCCTCACCCGTGGCCGCACCGTCGTCGAGACCCGCGCCACGCATGCGACCTTCAATGCCCAGTTCGCCGCCGACATCGATGCCGACATGGCGCGTGTCATCATTCTCGCCGCTTTGGTCAACGAGGCCCGTAAATGAACGCCACCCCTCGTCAGGAACCCGCCGATCTAAATGATCCCGTCCTGCGCGCCCGCGCCGTCACTGCGGCGCGCGGCGATGCACCCTTCGACATGCTGATCACCGGCGGCCGGCTGCTCGATGCGGTGACGGGCCTGATCCGGCAAGCCGATATCGGCCTCGTCGGCACCCTCATCGCCAGCGTCCATCCCCCGGCAAGCCGAACGGATGCCGTCGAGACGATCGATGCGTCGGGCGGCATCCTGACTCCCGGCCTGATCGACACGCACATGCATGTCGAAAGTTCGATGGTGACGCCGGGCGAATATGCGAGCGCCGTCTTGCCGCGCGGCGTGACTACGATCGTCTGGGATCCGCATGAATTCGGCAACGTCCATGGGCTCGACGGCGTGCGCTGGGCGATCGAGGCGGCGCGCGGCCTGCCACTGCGCGTGATCCTGCTCGCGCCCTCCTGCGTGCCTTCCGCGCCAGGCCTGGAACTTGCCGGCGCCGATTTCGATGCTGCCGTCGTCGCCGAGATGCTGCGCTCTCCAGCCGTCGGTGGCGTCGCCGAAGTGATGAACATGCGCGGCGTCATCGACGGCGATCCGCGCATGACCGCCATCGTCAATGCCGGCCTTGCCGCCGGCAAGCTCGTCTGCGGCCATGCCCGCGGCCTCGAAGGCGCCGATCTCAACGCCTTCATGGCATCGGGCATCACCTCCGACCACGAACTTACCTCCGGCGCCGATCTCCTTGCCAAGCTTTCCGCTGGCCTGACGATCGAGCTGCGCGGCTCTCACGACCATCTGCTGCAGGAGTTCGTCGAGGTGCTGAACGGTCTCGGCCACCTTCCCCCGACCGTCACGCTCTGCACCGACGACGTCTTTCCCGATGAGCTCCAGGAAGGCGGCGGCCTCGACGACGTCATCAGGCGCCTGGTGCGCTACGGCATGAAGCCGGAATGGGCCATCCGTGCAGCCACCTTTAACGCCGCACAACGTCTAAAGCGCTCCGATCTCGGCCTTATCGCCACCGGCCGCCGCGGCGATATCGTGCTCTTTGCCGACCTCTCTGAATTCCAGGCGCAGCTCGTGATATCAGGCGGCCGCATCGTCGCCCGCGCCGGCAGAATGCAGGTTGCCGTCCAGCAGATCGATACGGCGCCGCTCGTCAATTCCGTGAAGCTGCCACCGCAGGCCGAGAATGACTTCCGAATTCCGTCGAGAGGCGAACGCGTCCGCGTCGCCACCATCGACCGTCCGCGCTTCACGCAATGGAGCGAGGCCGAAACCGAGGTCAGGGACGGTTTCGTCGTGCCGCCGGCCGGCAGCGCCATGATTTCAGTCGTCCATCGCCACGGCAAGACCGACGGGATTCCGCGCATCGGCTTCCTCACCGGCTGGGGTGAATGGCGCGGCGCCTTCTGTACCACCGTTTCGCATGACAGCCACAACCTCACCGTCTTCGGTGGCAATGCGGGTGACATGGCGCTCGCCGCCAACGCCGTCATATCAGCTGGTGGCGGTATGGCGGTCGCCAGGGACGGCCGGATCGAAGCGATGCTGCCGCTACCGCTCTCCGGTCTGGTGACGGATGCATCGCTGAAGGACACCGCCTTGGCCTTCGTCAGCATCCGCAGTGCAATGGAAAAGATCGTCGACTGGAAACCACCCTATCGGGTCTTCAAGGCCTGCTTCGGCGCAACGCTCGCTTGCAATACCGGCCCGCATCAGACCGATCGCGGCATTGCCGATGTGGTAACGGGGACAGTGATGGAGAGCCCGGTGCTGGAGGTTCTGTAAGCCGGGATGCACAGACAACGTGACGATGGGTGCGCCGTGTGGCCCCTCATCCGGCTGCCGCCACCCTCTCTCCGATGGGGAGAAGAGACTCGCCGCAACGTCTCGATTCCACCTTCTCCGCTCGGGGAGAAGGTGCCCGTAGGGCGAGTGAGGGGGCGGCAAACGCCGGAGCTTACCCTTGCAACTCCCGCTCTACCAACGCCACCCAAAAAGCCGCTCCATAGCCAAGCGCTCCATCGTTGAAATCATAAGCCGTATTGTGGTGCAGCGCCCCGTCCACCGCCGGACCATTGCCGAGCCAGACATAGCAGCCCGGCGCATTCTGCGCGAAGAAGGCGAAATCGTCTCCCGCCGTCGATGGCGGAAAGCTTGTCCGCACCTTCTCATTAAAGACCGCACCAGCCGCACCAAGCGCCCGTGCCGTCGCATCCGCATCGTTGACGACAGGTGGAATTCGCCGTTCGAACGCATAGTCCAACGCGATGCCGTACATGGCCGCCGTGCCATGCGCCAAGCGTCCGATCTCGGTCTCGAGCTGATCGCGCACCTCAGGCGAATAGGCCCGCGCCGTTCCGCCAATCTCGACGATATCAGGAATGACGTTCAGCGCCTTCGGGTCACCAGCCTGCAGGAAACAGGCGCTGACGACCGCCGGTTGCAGCGGATCGATCACCCGTCCGACAATCGTCTGCAGCGATGACAGCAAGGTGCCGGCGGCCGTGATCGGATCGCGGCCGAGATGCGGCTTGGCGCCATGCGTGCCGGTCCCGCGGAAAGTAATCCGCCAACTGTCGGAGGAGGCAAGCTGCGGTCCCTCGACCACGGCGATCTCATCGACCGCAAGCCCCGGCATGTTGTGCAGCCCATAGATGGCATCGCAGGGAAAAAGCGTGAACAGCCCCTCCTCCACCATGCGCCTTGCCCCGCCTCGCCCTTCTTCGGCCGGCTGGAAGATGAAATGCACCGTGCCGGAAAAATTCCGCGTCGCCGCAAGATGCCGGGCAGCGCCGATGAGCATTGCGGTATGGCCGTCGTGGCCGCAGGCATGCATCTTGCCAGGCGCCGTCGATTTATAAGGCCGCTCCGCCATCTCAGGTATGGCAAGCGCATCCATGTCGGCGCGGAGCCCGATCCTGTGCGTGCCGTTACCGATTTGCAGCGTACCGACCACGCCAGTTCCACCGAGCCCGCGATGCACTGTGACACCAGCCTCTTCGAGAAGCTTCGCGACGATGCTGCCGGTGCGTTCCTCCTCGAAACCGAGTTCGGGATGGGCGTGCAGATCGCGGCGCAGGGAGGTGAGAAAAGGCAGATCGTCCTTGATCCGGGCGGGGATGCTCATCGGGCAATGCTCATGGGCCTGGATATCCTGTCAAGCGAAATGGGCGCCCAACCGGCGCCCGCGTCAGATCATCCGTTGTTCATCAAACGGCCCACAAGTTCAACCCCCAGAACAGGATGATTTTTGGCTGGGGCTAAAATCTGAATCCTGTTCTCAATTAAAGAGTTAGAGCATGATGTCGTCCGAAAACCGGCACACTTTTCGGCATCATGCTCTAGGTCTCTTCGACGAACACCTCCTCGCGCTTCTTCTTGACGCTCGGCAGGAAGACGACGATGAGGACGGCGGCCGCAATCGCCAGGAGAATGGCGCTGATCGGTCGCGTGACGAAGGTCGTGGGATCGCCGCGCGACAGGATCATGGCGCGACGCAGGTTCTCCTCGAGCAGCGGCCCGAGCACGAAGCCGAGCAGGAGCGGCGCCGGCTCGCAGCGAAGCTTCGCCAACACATAGCCGATGAGCCCGAAGAAGGCGACGGCATAGAGGTCATAGACATTGGCGTTGACGCTGTAGACCCCGATCGAGCAGAAAGCCATAATGACGGGGAAGAGCACGTAGTAGGGAACGGTCAAGAGTTTCACCCAGAGCCCGATTAGCGGCAGGTTGAGGATGACCAGCATCAGGTTGCCGATCCACATCGAGGCGATGATGCCCCAGAACAGCGCCGGCTGTTCGGTAGCGACATTCGGCCCCGGCACGATGCCCTGGATGATCATCGCACCGATCATCAGCGCCATGACAGGATTGGCCGGAATGCCAAGCGTCAAGAGCGGAATGAACGAGGTCTGCGCGCCGGCATTGTTGGCGGATTCCGGTCCTGCAACGCCGGCAACCGCACCCTTGCCGAATTCCCCCGGCGTCTTCGACATCCGCTTTTCCACCGTATAGGAGGCGAATGAGGCAAGGATGGCGCCACCGCCCGGCAGGATGCCGAGCGCCGAACCGATCGCCGTGCCGCGAATAATGGGTGCGATCATCTCCTTGAATTCCTGGCGGGACGGCAAGAGGCCGGTGACCTTCGCCATCAGCACCGTGCGTGTCGACTCGCCCTCGAGGTTGCGAAGGATTTCGGCAACCCCGAAGACGCCGACGGCAAGCGCCACGAAGTTCAGACCGTCGGCATATTCGCGGATGCCGAGCGTGAAACGCGGCGTGCCGGTATAGATGTCGGTGCCGACGAGACCGAGTAGCAGCCCGAGCGCGACCATCGCCAGCGCCTTGACGACAGAACCGTGCGCGAGAGCGATCGAGGAAACGAGACCGACGATCATCAGCGAGAAATATTCCGCCGAACCGAATTGCAGCGCGATTGCGGTGAGCGGCGGCGCGAAGATCGCGACGAGGAAGGTTGACACGGTGCCAGCGAAGAACGAGCCGAGGGCCGCGATCGCAAGTGCTGCCCCCGCCCTGCCCTTGCGGGCCATCTGGTAACCGTCGATCGCGGTGACGGCCGAGGAGGATTCGCCCGGCATGTTGATGAGAATCGCCGTCGTCGAGCCGCCATACTGTGCGCCGTAATAGATGCCGGCGAGCATGATCAGCGAGGAGACTGGTTCGAGCTGGAAGGTGATCGGCAGGAGCATGGCGATCGTCGCCGTAGCGCCGATGCCGGGCAGCACGCCAATCAGCGTGCCGAGCAGCACGCCGATCAGGCAGAAGAACAGGTTTTCCGGAGTGCCGGCTGTTGCAAAGCCGAGCGCGAGATTGCTGAAAAGATCCATCATCGCCTCCTAGAACCGGACCCAGGGGCCGAAGCGCTCGAACGGCAAGCCGAGCCCGTAGCTGAAGACCGCCGCCGAAAAGATCGTCAGCAGCAGCGAGAGGATGATCGCGAAGAACACGTTCATCTTTTGCGATGCGAAGCAGGCGATGAAGGCGGTGAGGAACAGTGACGGTGCAAATCCGAGACCCCGCACCGTCAGCCCGAAAAAGACAGGTGCCGGCAGGATGAAGAGCATGCCGCGCCAGGCAAACGGGTCGATAGGCTCGCCCTCGACGCGGAGTGCCTGAATGAAGATGATCGCGCCGAGAAGCACGAGCACACCGGCAAGCACCAACGGAAAATAGCCAGGCCCCATGCGCACCGCCGTGCCGAGGTCGAGCCCCAGCGACTGGATGGCGAAGAAGGCACCGGTCGCGACGAAAAGCGCGCCGCAGATCGCATTGGTGGTATCGAAACTGATGGACTTCATGGTGTCTCCTGGGGTTGGAGATGGTTGATGTGACGCGGTCACAAAGAAAGTAGCCCCTCATCCGCCTGCCGGCACCTTCTCCCCGCACGCGGGGAGAAGGGGATACGCCGCAGACCTCTCGCCCTTTCCCACCGTTGTGTTAGGCAGGTCCCCTCTCCCCGCACGCGGGGAGAGGGTTAGGGTGAGGGGCTTGGCCGACACGCCCAGGATGTGGGTATACTCTCAGTCGGCATACTCGCCGGCGGCCTCGATGATCGGCTTCCACCGGGCGATCTCGCTTTCGAGCTTGGCCTTCAGCGCTGCCGGCGTCGCGTCAGCATCGGAGGATGGCGCCGTGCCGAGCTCGGCGAAGCGGGCGCCGACATTCGGATCCTTCAGCGCGACCTGCAGCGACTTCGACAGACGTTCGTTGATCTCAGCCGGCGTGCCCTTCGGTGTATAGATGCCGTGCCAGATGCCGACTTCAAAACCCGGCAGGCCGGCTTCGACGGCCGTCGGAATGTCCTTCATCACGTCGAGCCGCTTGGGCGAGGTCACGGCATAGGCCTTGATCGTGCCGCCCTGAATCTGCTTCGTCGTGTTGGTCGTCTGGTCGCACATCACGTCGACCTGACCGCCGAGCAGATCGGTCATGGCAGGGCCGGTGCCCTTGTAGGGAACGGTCGTCAGCGGAGTCTGGATGGCGCTCATGAACATCATGCCGCAGAGATGCGAAGCCGCACCGATGCCGGCATTGGCGACCGTCACCTTGTCCTTGTTGACCTTGATATAATCGATCAGCCCCTTGAGGTCGGCCGGCTCCATGTCCTTGCGCGCGACGATCGTCATCGGCACCTCGGTGACGAGGCCGACATAGTCGAAGGCGCCGAGCGTGTCGTAGGCAAGCTTGCGATAGAGTGTGGCGCTGGTCGCCATGCCGATATGATGCAGCAGGATGGTGTAACCGTCGGGATCGGCACTCGCCACGCGGCCAGCGCCCAGCGTGCCGCCGGCGCCGCCGACATTTTCGACGACGATCTGCTGGCCGAGATCCTTCGACATGGATTCGGCGACCAGGCGCGCGACGGTATCGGTGGGGCCGCCGGCCGCAAAGGGCACGACCATGGTGATGGTGCGCTCGGGATAGGTCTGCGCCGAAGCGGCGCCGGCGAGAAGAGAGACCGCGGCAGCCGCGGTCAAGCCGAGCATGGCCTTCAGAATTTTCATCGTTTCCTCCCTTGATGAAATAAGCGAGCCCGCCGACGCATCCTCCGCGCCGGGGATGACCTATTTGCCGCCGGGAAAAACCGACCCGCAATCATTGTAGCCGATTTCGAAAGACGATTTTGCGACAGTGCGATGCAGCATGGGTCGATTCGGAAACAAACGGCCAGTGCGATGGGTGGAAATCCACCCATCGCACTATGACGTCTGCCTTATTTTTTGGGAGGCAGCACCACTTCGCCGGTCTCGATGAGCGACTTGAGGTTGGAGAGAATGCGTGGCCAGCCGCCGGAAACGGCGTTGATAAGCTTGGAATTCTCGACTGCAATGGAATGGGTCACCGTCAGCTTGGTGGCCGTGTCGTTGACCGCCTCGATCTCCATCACGCATTGCGAATAGCCCTCGGCCTTCAGCTCCGGCATGAACTCGTTCCGCCATTTCAGCACGAGCCGTTTCGGCGGATCGCATTCCAGGATCTCGCCGGTATCGGCGACCGATCCGTCCTCGAACAGAAGCTTCCAGGCAGCGCCCGCTCGCCACTCGGTCTCAAAATGAGCGCCGAGCCAGAATTTCTTCATGAACTCGGCCGTCGTCAGTGCAGCCCAGAGCCGCTCCGGCGTCGTGCGGATAAAGGTGACATAGTTGTATGTACTGCCAGCCATGATGATACTCCCTTTTGACCAGGACCAGAACAGAATGATTTTAGGCCGACCCGGCCTAAAATCTGAATCCTGTTCTCAATTAAATGGCTCGAGCATGATGTCGTCCGAAAACCGCTTACAATTTTCGGCATCATGCTCTGGATACTCTCGATGGCCAGGCCGCGCATCTAGTTGCCGCCCTTGCCTTCGAGGGTCTGCTTCAGATCGGCGAGCGCATTCAACTGCTGCCGCTCGAATTTGTTGATCCATCGTTGCGCGATTTCGTTGATCGGCACGGGATTGATGAAGTGCCGTTTCTCCCGGCCCTGGCGCTGCGACGAAACGAGGCTCGCCTCCTCCAGGATCCCAATATGTTTGGCCACGGCTTGGCGAGTCATCGTAAGCCCCTCGCAGAGCTCAGCCAGAGTCTGGCCGTTTCTTGCATACAGCCGATCTAGCAACTGCCGCCGGCTCGCATCCGCCAGAGCCCGGAAAACTGCATCATCATCCATGTTTTAATACGGAACCATTTGGTTGCCTATTGCATTCCTTATAGGCAACCAAATGATTGCATGTCAAGTCGCAAAATGTAGTTTGGAACGCATGTGCTATAAAAAAGGCGCTAACCTTCGGTGATCAGCATCCGCTTGTCGAGACCGTATTTCTGCATCTTTTCGTAGAGTGTCTTCCGGGAAATGCCGAGCGACTCATAGACCGGCCTGAGGCTGCCGCCATGTGCCACCAGCGCGCTGGCAATGACCCCGCGTTCGAATTCAGCGACGCGCTCCGCGAGCCCGGTCGCCTCCTCGGCTTGGCGCCCGCCATTGTCGAGACCGAGGACCAGACGGTCAGCGGCATTCCTCAATTCACGCACATTGCCGGGCCAGTCGCGCTGAGCGATGTCGGAAATCACCTCCGGCGGCACGGCCATCTCATCGCGGCCGTAGCGGGCCGCCGCTTCTCGCATCAGTTGCAGGAAAAGCAACGGAACATCCGCCCGCCGCTGCGACAGCGACGGAACATGCAGTGTCGCGACGTTCAGCCGATAGAAGAGGTCGGCGCGGAAGCGCCCCGCCGCCACCTCCGCCTCCAGATCGACTTTGCTTGTCGCGATGAAGCGCACGTCGAGCGCCACCACCTCGTTCGATCCGAGCCTGGAGATCACCCGCTCCTGCAGCACCCGCAGAAACTTGGCCTGCAGATCGAAGGGCATGGAGCCGATCTCGTCGAGAAGGATCGTGCCGCCGCGCCCATGTTCGAATTTTCCATAACGCGGCCTCACCGCGCCCGGAAAGGCACCTACCTCATGGCCGAAAAGTTCGCTCTCGATCAGGTTTGCCGGCAGTGCGGCACAATTGATCGCGATGAACGGCCTGCTCGCGCGGGCGCTGATGTCGTGGAGCGCCCGCGCCACCACCTCCTTGCCTGCCCCCGTTTCCCCGACGATAAGCGTATCGGCATCGCTCGCCCCGATCGCCCGGATGCGATAGCGCAAATCCACCATCACCTGCGTGCGCCCCGGCAGCCGCGCCTCGAGATCGTCGCGCTTGCCGGCGACCGCCTTCAGCAGCCGGTTTTCGAGCACGAGGCCGCGCCGCTCCATCGCCCGGCGGATGACGCCGGCAAGCATCTCCGGCGTGAACGGCTTCTCGATGAAATCATAGGCGCCCTCGCGCATCGCCTTCACCGCAAGCTGAACGTCGCCGTGGCCGGTGACGAGAATGACCGGCACCTCCGGGTCGAGCTCGCGGATCTTCTGCATCAGCGTCATGCCGTCGATGCCGGGCATGCGGATATCGCTGACGACGACGCCGGGAAAGCTGTAGCCGATCAGCTCCAGCACGTGGTCGCCGTTCGAATAGGTCTCGACGCTGAAGCCGGAGAGCTCCAGCGCCTGCGCCGTCGAGCGGCGCAGTTCCTCCTCGTCGTCGACCAGCAAGATCTTCGCGTCGTTCATTCCGCTGCCTCCGGCATCAGTCCTGCCGCCGATTGCAGCTCGATGCGGAATACCGCGCCTCCTTCGGAATGATTGGCAGCAGTGAGGCTGCCGCCGAAATCCTTGATGATGTTATAGGAGATCGAAAGCCCGAGGCCCAGACCCTTGCCGACGCCCTTCGTCGTGAAGAACGGGTCGAAGATGCGCTCGGCGATTGCGGCTGGCACGCCCGGCCCATGGTCCCGCACCGTCAGCACCACCTTGCCGGCCTCCTCAAAGGCCGAAACCTCGATGCGCCGGTCACTAAGCTCTTCCACGGCATCGGCCGCATTCGAGATCACGTTCACCAGCACCTGCTGCAGACGCACCGAACCGGCGCGCACCACCGGCGGACGCGGCCCGAGATCGAGCAGCAGTTCGGCATCTGCCGCCTTCAGCCGCCAGGCGATGATCTCGAGCGTGTCGCGCATCGCCTCGTCGAGGGAAACGGGACCGAGCTTCTCGTTCGGCTTGCGGGCGAAGTTGCGCAGGTGCCGGCTGATCGACGCCATCCGGTCGATCAGCCCGCCGATACGCCGGATATTGTCGCGCGCCTCCTCCGTCCGTCCGCGATCGATGAGCACCGAGGTACTGTCCGTATAGGTCTTGGCCGCGGCGAGCGGCTGGTTGAACTCGTGCGAAAGAGCAGCCGACATCTGTCCGAGACCGGCGAGTTTTCCGGCCTGGATCAGGTCGGCCTGCGTTTGGCGCAGCTGCTGCTCGGTCAGCCGCCGCTCGGCGATCTCTTCTTCGATACGGCTGTTGACGCGGGCAAGATCGGCCGTGCGCTCATCGACGCGCCGCTCCAGCTCGTTGCGGGCCTCGGCCTGCATCTGCATGCGCTCGGCAAGCCCCGCCCGCCGCTGGCGAAGGACGGCCACCGTAAGCCCGGCAATGCAGAGGATGAGAAACACGGCAGCAAGCGCCGTGCGCGCCTGGGCGCGGATGGAACTCGTATCCATCAGCACGTTCACCGTCCAGTCCTCGGCCGGCATGTAATGCGAGAGCACCAGATATTCGCTCGAACCGCGCTCGCTGGCCAGCGTCATCAGCTCATGCTGCTCGAAGTGGTGACGCGTCACCGGCAACGCCGCCAGCCTGGCATTGGCATAACGCCGCGAGGACTCGGTGCGGGCGATACGATCGGCCGTCAGCGGCAGGATGGCGCCGTAAAGCCATTCCGGGCTGCCGGACATGAAGATGATGCCCTCGGGATCGGAGACGAAGATCTTGTATTCGCCGCCGCCCCAGGAGGATTCGATCGTGTCGATATCGACCTTGAAGACGATGACTCCGCGAATATCCGCACCGGTCCGGATCGGCGCGGCAAAATAATAGCCGCGCTTCAGCGAGGTGGTGCCGAGCGCGTAAAACCGTGCCTGCCGGCCTTCGATTGCATCCTGGAAATAGGGCCGGTAGCTAAAGTTCTGTCCGACGAAGCTTGCAGGCCCATCGTAATTGCTGGCCGCGATCGTCTCTCCGTCTGGCTTGACCACATAGATATCGGAGGATTTCAGCAGCCCGTTGATCTCCTTGAGATAGAGATTGGCCGCATCGCGCAGCGCCACATCCTCAGGCGCGCTCACCAGTTCCTTGATGTCGTGGTGATCGGCGATCAGCGCCGGCAGCGCCTCGTAGCGGTTGAGATGGCCGCTGAGTGCCGAAACGGCAAGGCGCAGCGCCGTTCCTGCCTGCCCCGAGGCTTCCTCCATATAGGCGCGCGTCGCAATCGCGCTCCCATAGGTGAAGAAGGAGAAGATGATCAGCGGCGCCACCAGCAACGCCGCTATCGCACGATATTTCGAAGACAGAACCGGCTCCTCCCCTTTCTGCCTCCACTCCCCAGCGAGGCATACCCGACGGACCGAGTTTAGTGGGGTGGGTAGGGATTTCCAAGGGGCCGTCGAAACTTGACACCCGGCAGGGGTGGATGTCCTATTGCTGCACCGCAAGGAGGCCCCCGCCCATGAGCGACGACCAGACGCCCGCCGATAACAAACTCACTACATCCAAGCGCCGCTGGGCGGCAGAGGGCAAGTTCCTGACCGGCCGTATCAGCCGTCCCGAAGCCGAGCGCCTGCCGCCGGGCCAGCACCTCGTCAAGAACTGGCCGGTGCTCGATCTCGGCCAGCAGCCTGTCATCTCGACCCATACATGGCGGCTCGACGTGCGCGGCCTCGTCGAAACGACGCTCACCCTCACCTGGGCTGCCTTCCAGGCGATCGAGCAGAGCACCAAAGTCAGCGATATCCACTGCGTCACGACATGGTCGCGCTACGACAACAAATGGAAGGGCGTTTCGACGCGCGATCTGCTCGACCTCGTCATGCCCAAGCCGGAAGCAGCTTACGTCATGCTGACGAGTTATGACGGCTATACCACCAACCTCCCGCTTTCCGATTTCGCCGCCGAGGATGCGATCCTCGCCACCGCCTGGGAAGGCCTGCCGCTGACGCCGGAGCACGGCGGCCCGATGCGGCTCGTCGTGCCACACCGCTATTTCTGGAAAAGCGCCAAATGGCTGCGCCGCATCGAGCTGATATCAGCCGACCAGGCAGGCTTCTGGGAAAAGAACGGCTACCACATGTATGGCGATCCGTGGCGCGAGCAGCGCTATTCCGACGATTGAGCCTTCGGCTGCGAGAAGCGGCGAAGCGCAAACACACCGAGGCCGAACAAAGAGGCAAGCCCCGTCAGAGACGCCATGCTGGCGGCATGGAATGGGATTCCGCTCCAGCGCGGCTTGACGATATCGGCTGTGTTGAAGGCCTCGCCGCTGAACCGGCAGGTGATAAGCGCAAGACCGCGCCGCACCATATCAGCATCGACAGCGGAAATGATTTCGCCTGCAGCAGCCCTCTCCCGCGGCATCTCGCGCATCGAAAGCAAGACGGCCTTTGTCGCCGCCAGATAGGCATGGGCGCATTCGTTGAACGGGCTCTCCTCATCCGTCACGCTGTCCGGCATCCGCCCCCACAGACAGTAGGAATACTGGATTTCGGCATAGTTCAGCATGCGGCGGAACGGCTCGTTCGTATCGACTGCACGGAATGCAAGGTCGATAATCCCACTGCGATAGTCAGACATGACAACCATCTCGCCATGGGAAATTTCCGGGATATCCAGGCCCGCATGGCTACCGCCATCGCTGCGGCTATGAGCAAAAGCGCTTCCGGCAGCCACACAAAAAACGGCAGCCGCTGCAAATGCCGCCGACAGGAGTGGTGTGGTTCTGCTGCTTTTCATACTCGCTCGAAAAAGTCAGGCCTGCTCTAAAAGTTCAGGGCGCCGGCAAAGCGGCGCCCTTCGATGCTTTCAGTGGAATGCCGTTGCCGGCCGACCTCGTTGCCCGCCCTTAACCGCAAGCCGCCTTTCGGCAAGCGCTCCGAAGGCCAGCCCCAAGGCTGCCCAGAGGATCACATGCATGCCAAGCGAGGTCGTGCGGAACCGCCAGAGCACCATCGCCGAGAAGTTCTCCGGCACCTCGTTGATCGGAGGCAGCAGATAGAGCACGACGCCGATGAAGACGAGATAGACGATGCCGGCGACGATCGCGCCGTTCCAGAGACCGAAACCCTCGGAAAGGCGGCGCGACAGCGCCACTGCGGCAACCAGCGCCGCAAGCGAGACGACGACCATCAGGAAGAACAGCTCGGTCCTGGCACCGATCGTGTCGGGATTGCCGACCGCCGGCGGGTTGGCCGGATACTTGATACTGGGAACGAGGACAACCGCCACGAAGGCGGCAATGGCGATGACGGCCGAGGTGCCGCGCGGCGAAAGGCTGCTAAACCGGCCTTGCACGAAAGCGAAGGCGAGCGCGAAGAGCCCGCCGACGGCGACGCTATAGGCCATGACGCCGGTGAAAAGGCCAAGACCGGCCTGTGTGGCCCGGCTGACGATTTCGAGTTCGGCAGCCTCGCCGGCGGCCTGAGCGCTTGCCTCCTCGAAGGCGATCGCCGCATCGACCAGCGGCTCGCCGAAAGTATAGGCGAAAGCGAAAACGAGGATGCCAGCCATCAGGCCCGCGAGCATGCCGCGAAGCAGAAGGTTTCCAACCATGTCAGGAACTCCCTTAGTGGCAGGGAAAGCCGAGGAGATGGCGGCCGTCATGCACGAATTCGTGCACATACATGCCGTTGAACAGCGCCATCGCGCCTTCCTCGGTGCCGACGAAATAGAGGACGATGAGCATCAGCAGGCCGCCGAAGATCGCCCAGGGCAGGATCTCGCCTACAGGGATCGGCGCCGGTACAGCAACGGGCGCGAAAGTGGTGTCAGACATGTATTCCTCCGGGAATGACGCGTTCAGTCGAAAGAGTGCTTGTGCAGTAGGGTCTGACTTCCAGCGCGAAGAGCTCACGCTGGTCACAGTGGCGCGACCGCGCCGGACTTACACCGGCTTCCAAACCCGCAACAGCACGGTTATATCTGCACGCCGAAGAGACTGTCAACGAAACTTCACAAGCCGGCGAAGGACGCTGTCGCCGCATTCGGGAGACAAGAACGACTGTGAACACGCGCCTCACCTGGATCTGCCACGGCGCGACGGCAGCAACCCGCAAGGCCCTGTTCCCGCTCGACGAACCGCTGGAGGACAAGGCAGTGAAGAAGGCCGGCAGGATGATCGCCCCGCCCCGCGCCGATCGTATTGTCACGAGCCCCGCCTTGCGCGCCCGTCAGACTGCTGATGCGCTGCGCCTCGAAGCCCGGATAGATCAGGCGCTTTGCGACTGCGACCATGGCCGCTGGGCCGGCAGGTCGATCGCGGCGATCGGGACCGAAGAGCCGGAAAACCTCATGGGGTGGATGAGCGATCCGGGAGCGGCTCCGCATGGCGGCGAGAGCCTTCTTGATCTGCGCACACGCATCGCCGGCTGGATGGATGGACAGACCGCCCTCGACGGCCACATCATTGCAATCAGCCATGCGGCCGTTATCCGGGCAGCGATCGTGCATGTGCTTCAGGCGCCACTCTCCTCCTTCTGGCTGAGCGACGTCGAGCCGCTTTCCGTTATCCGCATGACCAGCAACGGACAGCGCTGGTCTCTGCGCTTCCAGCATTAGAGACTGCTGATCTTATCCAGCTTTGCGCAAGCAAATCGCGTCATCTCTGTTGAACCCGGCTTTGCGGGGACTACTTCCTTGTCCAAAGGAGATGGAAGAATGACATATGATTGGAGTGGCGAGCGCACACGACGCCTGCGTTTCATGCGTGTCGCCACAGTCACGGTTCTGGTCGGTCTCATTGTCAGCGTTCCGCTGCTGATCGTCACCGCCTGAAGCACTGGAAAGGGCGAGCGATGCATTAGCACGCTCGCCTTCGTTCTTTCCCGCATGAGCCAGTCTTCCGAACCATGAAGGGGATCGCGCTGATAACGACGCCCTGATTCCCCACAAGCCTGTCGGGTCTCTCTGCGGCACAGCAACAGGCTGCCGCCTCTGATAATTCGGCTTCTGGTTTCAACAAACATTTCAGACTTTCGTGATATTTCCGCGAAGGTGGAGATGGAGATGGCATAATGCCGGTGTTTTTCCAAAGCAGGGCCGGACGGCAATGCGTGTCGATCTTGGTGTCTGGAGTGACCCTCTGGCTTCTCGGCACGTTGCTACAGCTCGACGACAGCCTGGTCGCCTTCATGACCGGTTTCGGCGAGTATGGCGCCGACAAGCTCGTTCTGGCGCTCGGCATCGCCGGCGCCATGAGCTTCATCTATTCGGTGCTGCGCATCGCCGACCTGCGTAAGGAAATGGAACTGGGCGCGGCCGCCCAGGCAAAAGCCGATTGGACCGCGACCCACGATCATCTCACCAAGCTGCCCAACCGCTACGCCTTCGAGCGCAAGATCCTCTCACGGCCGATCAAGGACGACGAGGCCGAGATCGAGGAGTGGGACCGCAACGTCACCATCTTCTCCGTCGACCTCGACGGCTTCAAGAAGGTCAACGATCTTGTCGGCCACAAGGGCGGCGACATCCTGTTGATCGAGGTTGCCAGACGCATCTGCGCGCTCGGCAATGCCGACTGCGTCTATCGCTTCGGCGGCGACGAATTCATCATCGTCGCCTTCGCTCTGACGGCACAGCGTGAGGAGCGTTTTGCCAAGCTGCTGATCCAGGCCGTCACCCGGCCCATCCATATCGATGGCTTTGCCGTCGAAGTCGGCGCCAGCGTCGGCTATGACCGCTGGGCCGAGGAAGCCGAACCGCTGGAAGATGCCGCCCACCGTGCCGATCTCGCCATGTACGAGGCGAAATCACGCGGGCCCAACCATTATTTGGTCTTCGAACCTTCGATGCAGGACAAGGTAACGGAACGCGCCGCGTTGGAAACCAGGTTGCGCGCCGCAATCTCCAACAAGGCAATCAAGCCCTTCTATCAGCCGCTGATCGACCTGAAGACCGGTCAGCTCTGCGGCTTCGAGGCGCTGGCGCGCTGGATCGGCGACGATGGCATCAACATCCCGCCGCCGGTCTTCATCGATATCGCCGAGGAAACCGGCATGATCACGGCATTGTTCGAAGATCTTCTCGCCCAGGCCTGCAGCGACGCCCTCACCTGGCCGGAGCATGTGACGTTGTCCTTCAACGTCTCGCCGGTGCAGATGGAAGACAGATTGCTGACGTCGCGCATTCTCAAGGTGCTTTCGGCAAGCCGGCTGCCGCCGCAGCGCCTGGAAGTGGAGATCACCGAAAACGCGCTGATCCAGGATCCCGCCGCCGCCGCCCTCATTCTCGACGAACTGCACGCCGCCGGCATCCAGATCGCACTCGACGATTTCGGCACGGGCTATTCGAGCCTCGCCCAGCTCTCCCGCTATCGTTTCGACAAGATCAAGATCGACAAAAGTTTTATCGCCACCTATCGCGACGACGAGCGCCAGGAAAAGATCGTTCGCGCCATGCTCGGTCTCGGCAGGAGCCTCAACATCAAGACGACGGCCGAAGGCATCGAGGAGCATGGCCAGCTCGCCTTCCTGCTGCAGCTCGGCTGCGATATCGGCCAGGGTTACCTTTTCGGCAAGGCGATGCCCGCCGCCGAAGCGGGCATCTTCATCGGCGATCGTAATGCCAGCCTGGCCTCCACGGCCTGACGGGATGCCTAAAAAATCTGACGCATGATCACGAAGAGCACGAAGGCGATTGCGATCGAGGCCGGCAGCGTCAGCACCCAGGCCATCAGCATGTTGCGCACAGTCGACCATTGCAGGCCGGACCCGTTCGCCGCCATAGTGCCGGCAACGCCCGATGACAGCACATGCGTCGTCGAGACCGGCAGGCCGAGATGATCGGCCGAAGCGATGGTGACCATCGCCACGACTTCGGCTGCCGCACCCTGACCATAGGTCAGATGCGTCTTGCCGATCTTTTCGCCGACGGTGACGACGATGCGCTTCCAGCCCACCATCGTGCCGAGGCCAAGCGCAATCGCGACCGCCACTTTCACCCAGAGCGGGATAAACTTCGTCGCGTTGTCCACCGCCTTGTGATAGTTCGTCACTGCGCTGAGGTCGCCGGCATCCATCGGCAGCAACTTCTGCTTGTCGATCAGCTTCAACGCCTCGCCGATCAAGTAGATGTCGTTGCGGACGTTGCCGACCAGATTGGTCGGCACCGCTTCGAGCGTTGGGAAGGCGGCGACTTCGGCACTGGTCTGGTGGATATATTGCTGCAGGGCCGGCGTCGTCGCATCCGTCCAGATCTTGTTCTTGACGGCGTTGCTGACCTCGGCCTTGTAGTCCGCAACGGTCACCCCAGGCTTCACATATTTGCCGAGCGCGGCTTCCATCTGGGCCGATGCCGACTTGTAGGCTTCGAGATAGTTGACGTCGGGCGTGCGGTTCAGCGCGAAAGCCGTCGGCACCAGGCCGATCAGGATGAGCATGATGAGGCCCATGCCCTTCTGGCCGTCGTTGGAGCCGTGGGCGAAGCTGACGCCGGTGCAGGTGAAGATCAGGATGGCGCGGATCCAGAGCGGCGGCGGCTGGTTGCCCTTCGGCTCCGCATAGAGCGCCTTGTTGCGCACCAGAAGCTTCATGACCAGCAGGAGAACAGCGGACAGGCCGAAGCCGACCAGCGGCGAGATCAAAAGCGACAGGCCGATATTGGTCGCCTGCGACCAGTCGACGCCGCTGGTCGCGGTGCCTGCCGGCGCCAGGAACTGGTTGGCAAGGCCGACGCCGATGATCGATCCCACAAGCGTGTGCGAACTCGACGACGGCAGGCCGAGATACCAGGTGCCGAGGTTCCAGAAAATCGCGCCGATCAGCAGCGCGAAGACCACGGCAAGGCCGGAGCCGGAACCGACCTGCAGGATCAATTCCACCGGCAGCAGCGCCAGAATGCCGAAGGCGACGGCGCCGCTCGAGGTCAGCACGCCGAGGAAGTTGAAGAAGCCGGACCAGATGACGGCGAATTCCGCCGGCATGGAACGGGTGTAGATCACGGTTGCGACGGCATTGGCCGTATCATGGAAACCGTTGACGAACTCGAAGCCGAGCGCGATGAGCAGCGCAAGGCCTAGGAGAATCCAGGGAACGGCGACTGCGGTTGTCAGGTCGCGGCCGAGTGCATAGGCGACATAACCAAGGCCGCAAACCAGAACGAGCGCGAACAGCGGCAAGAACCACTTGCCGGCCGAATTCGAACTGTGGAGCGGGTGGGAAGCGTCGCTATGAACCTGGCTGGGCGCAATATCGGCCATGGCATAGTTCCTTGTTCCGTTTTGCAATTTGCCTTTTGTTAATAATTCCGCAGCGTGAAGCTCTCATGACGCCTTCCCGGCCCGCCTCGTAAGCCACTGACATCGGCCAATATTCACTGTCACATGCCTCCATCCCGGCACGTTCATGCAGGATGCCGCAGCACGATTCCGGCGGCACAAGAGGATAGGCCGGGCAGCGACAAAAATGAGGGAATGGCGATGAGATACCTTTCCGTCCAAGGCCCCGGCACTAAGTTCGGCCATCGTCACCTCCACACGGAGTCTGAGAGGACATGTCATCGACCGACCTCCTGCTGACCTTCAACGCCGGCTCCTCCACGATCAAGATCGGCATCTTCGCGATAGACGGCGCCGAGACGCGGCATATCGGCAAGGGCGTCATCGATTTCCGCGCCGAACCGCTATCGCTCGGCCTGACAAAAGGACAGCAGATAGTCGAGATGCCGTTGAAGGCCGAGGTGACGGAAGACCTGCACGGCGTCATCGATGAGACTTTTGCGCGTCTCGCCGATCACTTCGACATGACCGCGACGCGTGCTGCCGGCCACCGTGTCGTCCATGGCGGAGACCGCTTCACCAGGCCGATCGCCCTCGACGCCGCCGCAATCGATGCCGTCGATGCGCTGACCCCGCTTGCGCCCCTGCACCAGCCGCAGGCGCTGCGTTTCATCCGCGCCCTCCGGCATCTGAAACCGCGTCTTGCCCAGACGGCCTCCTTCGACACGGCTTTTCACGCCACGCAGGACGATCTCGTTCGCCGCTTCGCCATTCCCCGGGCGCTGCATGACGAGGGCATCAAGCGCTACGGCTTCCACGGCCTCTCCTATAGATTCATCGCCGGAGAGCTTCGCCGCAAAGCGCCGCACGCGGCAAAGGTGGTCGTCGCCCATCTCGGCAGCGGCGCCAGCCTCTGTGCGCTGGATGACGGCGTCAGTCGCGATTGCAGCATGGGCTTTTCGACGCTCGACGGCATCCCCATGGCGACGCGCCCGGGCTGGCTCGATCCCGGCGTCATCCTGCATCTGGCCGGTCAGAGGAAACAATCCTTCGCGGAGATCGAGGACCTGCTCTATCATCGCTGCGGCCTGCTCGGCGTCTCCGGCATCAGCGCCGATACGCGCGACCTGCTGAAAGATGGACGCCTGGAGGCACGCCAGGCGATCGACCTCTTCACGCTGCGCATTGCAGGCGAAATCAGCCGCATGGCGGCGACGCTAAACGGCCTTGACGCCATCGTCTTCACCGCCGGCATCGGCGAGCATCAGCCGGAGATCCGCGCAGGCGTGGCCAAGCGGCTGTCCTGGCTTGGCCTTGCCATCGACGAAAACACCAATGCCGCAAATGATTTCACGATCAGCACCAGGGAAAGCCGCATCGCCGCCCATGTCATCGCCACCGATGAGGAGCAGATCATCGCCGAGGAGGCGTTGACCGTTCTTGGCAGTGGCTGATCCAGGTCAACAGCTTGCCGGCATCAGCCGGTAGAATTGACGTTGAAGACGTTTTCGAACGGGAGAAACCCATGGAAAAGCATGTCTCGACCGCCGCCCTGACCGACACCGAACTCACGCTCATCGACCGCTACTGGCGCGCCGCCAACTATCTCTCGGTCGGCCAGATTTATCTGCTTTCCAATCCTCTTTTGCGTGAGCCGTTGAAGGCCGAGCATATTAAGCCCCGCCTGCTCGGTCATTGGGGCACGACGCCCGGCCTCAACTTCATCTATGCGCATCTGAACCGTCTCATCCGCGCTCGCGACCTCGACATCATCTACATCTGCGGCCCCGGCCATGGCGGGCCGGGCATGGTCGCCAACACCTATCTCGAAGGCATCTACAGCGAGATCTATCCCGATATTTCCGAGGATACAGAGGGCATGCGCAAGCTCTTCCGGCAGTTCTCCTTCCCCGGCGGCATTCCGAGCCACGCAGCACCCGAAACACCGGGCTCGATCCACGAGGGTGGTGAACTCGGTTACGCCCTGGTCCATGCCTATGGCGCCGCCTTCGACAATCCCGATCTGATCGTTGCCTGCGTCGTCGGCGACGGCGAGGCCGAAACCGGGCCGCTGGCTGCGAGCTGGCACTCCAATAAGTTCCTGAATCCCGCCCGTGACGGCGCTGTGCTGCCGATCCTGCATCTGAACGGCTACAAGATCGCCAATCCGACCATTCTTGGCCGCGCCAGTCATGAGGATTTGCAGAGCCTCTTTGAAGGCTACGGCTACGAACCTTTCTTCGTCGAGGGCCACGAGCCGCGCGACATGCACCAGCAGATGGCCGCGACCTTCGACAGGGTCTTCGACCGCATTCGCGAAATCCAGGAGGAAGCCCGCAATGGCAAGGCGCCCGATTTCCGCCCGCGCTGGCCGATGATCGTGCTGCGCAGCCCGAAGGGCTGGACAGGACCGAAGGAAGTCGACGGCAAGAAGGTCGAAGGCTTCTGGCGCGCCCACCAGGTGCCGGTCTCCAATTGCCGCGAGAACGAAGGGCATCGCAAGATCCTCGAGGACTGGATGCGCAGCTATGATCCGCAGGACCTGTTCGGCAGCGACGGCCGGCTGAAACCCGAGCTGCGGGCGCTCGCCCCTATCGGCGAGCGCCGCATGGGCGCCAATCCGCACGCCAATGGCGGTTTGCTGCGCAACGAGCTCGATGTTCCAAGTATACGCGACTACGCGGTCGATATCGGCAAGCACGGCAGCGCCATGGTGCAGTCGACCGAAATCCTCGGCCATTACCTGCGCGACACGTTGAAGCGCAACGCGAAGGCTGCCAATTTCCGTATCTTCGGCCCCGACGAGACAGAATCGAACCGTCTCGGCAGCGTCTTCGAAGTCACCGACCGTGTCTGGATGGAGGGTATCGAACCCTACGACGTCCACTTGTCTCGGGATGGACGTGTCATGGAGGTGCTGAGCGAACATCTCTGCCAGGGCTGGCTGGAAGGCTACCTGCTGACTGGCCGGCACGGCCTGTTCTCCTGCTACGAGGCCTTCATCCACATCATCGATTCCATGTTCAACCAGCACGCCAAATGGCTGAAGGTGACGCGGGAACTCGAGTGGAGAAAGCCGATCTCGTCGCTGAACTACCTGCTGACCTCGCATGTCTGGCGTCAGGACCACAACGGCTTCAGCCATCAGGATCCCGGCTTCGTCGACCTCGTCGCCAACAAGAAGGCCGATATCGTCCGCATCTACCTGCCGCCGGATGCCAACACCCTGCTCTGGGTCAGCGACCATTGCCTGCGCACCTATGACCGCATCAATGTCATCGTCGCCGGCAAGCAGCCGGAGCCGCAATGGCTGTCGATGGACGAGGCGGTGAAACATTGCGAGGCCGGCATCGGCATCTGGCACTGGGCGAGCAACGAGGACGACACCATCCTGCCTGATCTCGTCATGGCCTGCGCCGGCGATGTGCCGACCATGGAGACGCTTGCCGCCATAGACCTGCTGCGCAAGGCAATTCCGGAACTGAAGATCCGCACTGTCAACGTCGTCGATCTCCTGGCGCTGCAATCCGGGGATCAGCATCCGCATGGCCTGACCGACGAGGCCTTCGACGCAATCTTCACCGCCGACAAGCCTGTCATTTTCGCCTATCACGGCTATCCCTATCTCATCCACCGCCTGACCTATAAACGCACCAACCACCGCAACATCCACGTCCGCGGCTTCATTGAGGAAGGCACGACGACCACACCCTTCGACATGACCGTCCTCAACGAACTCGACCGCTTCCACCTTGCCATCGAAGCGATCGAGCGTGTACCAGGCCTGAAGGAAAAGGCAGGCGAAGCGCTCGCCGCCTTCCGCGGCAAGCTTGCGGAGCACCACGACCATGTCCGGGAATATGGTGAGGACATGCCGGAGGTGCGGAAGTGGACATGGCCGACGGCGTGAAGCGAAAACCAAACAGAATCGCGCGGAACTGGTCGGCGGAGATCATTCGGCGGGAGCAAGCGTCACGCAAAGTCTAAAGTTGGTGAAAACCGTCGGCGCACTGTCCCTGGAAGACCGCATCGTAGCTATGTGTCTCGGGCAAGCTTCAAGGCCGTCGACCGAGGAAACGACATGAAAAGTTTCGCTGCCACGCTTACCGCCGCCCGGCTCGAAAAGGCGCTCGCCTTCTACGTGACGCCCGAAGCCCAGCGCGATGGCTCAGACGATGCCGTCAAGTCAGCTGAGCAACGAGACGCATACGAGACCCGCGCCGGCGAACGCGCCCGCGACACGGAAGAGGGCGTCGAAGCCTGGGCAGTTGCACTCCGCAACCCTTGCGGGTGACCTATACACCTTCAAGCCGAACCTTCTCCTTCATGCGCCAGACCCGCGGCGTTTCTCCGGTGTATTTCACGAAGAATCGCGAGAAATAGGCGGGGTCGGCAAAGCCGAGCCGAAATCCGATCTCCTGAACGCTGCCCAGCGTAAAAACCAGCTGGCGTTTCGCCTCTTCGACGAGTTTGCCGGCGATCAATTCATGAGGAGTATTGCCGGTCATCGACCGGACGATACGGGTAAGATGTGTCGGCGAAAGCCCAAGCTCCCTGGCGTAGAAGGACGAGGGCTTGTGTGATCGGAAATGTTGCTGGATGAGCTCGCTCAGCATTTCCATCCGCCGCTCGTTCTCGTTTGCCGGAAGCTCGTGCGCATTCCCCTCATGGCAAATCCTCGCCGTCAGCCGCAGCGCCAAGGCGACATAGGCGGCCAAGGCCTCGTTGCGGCCGCTGCGGCGGTTTTCGAATTCGTCGCCCAGCCGTCTCAACGTCTGCATGACATAGGCAGCCTCGGCATTATCGGGATCAAGCGGCGTCAGATGCGGCGTCGCAAACCAGTCGCCGAGGTGGCTTCGGTCGCCGGGCGGATGGCTGAGATGGGATCTCAACAGGGTGATCACCAGGCCGTCGATATCCCGTGAAAAACGAAAGCCGTGATTGAGCCCAGGCGGCACAGTGATGATTGCCGGCGGACGGATGGCATGGCTGTTTTCGCCGAAGATCGCATCGCCCGACCCCCCTTCGATGTACAATATCTGAAAGAAACTCTCGTGACGGTGCGGGCGAATCTCCCATTGATGCAAGCTGCTGCGGGAGCGAATTGTTTCGCAATGCAACCAAAAATCGGGCTTTCGTCCGGTATTCTCACCGTAGAGTTCGTAGGTAGGGATATGTCTGCTCATAGGGCTTCTCCCGCACCAATGTTCGATTAGTGCAATTTTTTGGCCGGAATGTCCATTGCTGCGGCAGGGACGACACGGCAGAATCTGGCAAAACGCAAAAATGCAGGGAGGAAGCAGTTGCGAACGCAGGTCGCCATCATTGGTTCGGGACCATCCGGCCTGTTGCTCGGCCAGCTTCTGACCGAAGCCGGCATCGACAATGTCATTCTCGATCGTGTGAACAAGGATTACATCCTCGGCAGGGTTCGTGCCGGCGTTCTGGAGGGAGGCACCGTCGGGCTGCTGGATCAGGCAAAAGCCGGGACACGGCTGCACGCCGAAGGCCTGCCGCATGACGGTTTCTCATTGGCCTTCGACGGACGCGACCATCGCATCGACCTCCACGAATTGACCGACGGTAGACGCGTGACGGTTTATGGACAGACCGAGGTGACGCGCGACCTCATGGAGCGGCGTGAAGCGAGCGGCTCCCTGTCGATCTACGATGCCGTCGATGTTGCGCCGCATGATTTCGACGGCCATTCTCCCTTCGTCACCTATGTGAAAGACGGTGTTGCCAAGCGCATCGGTTGCGACTTCATCGCCGGCTGCGACGGGTTTCACGGCGCCATCCGCAAGGCCGTCCCGGAACGGGCGATCAGGAGTTTCGAGAAGGTCTATCCCTTCGGCTGGCTGGGGGTGCTTGCCGATGTGGCGCCTGTCAGCCATGAACTGATCTACGCCAACCATCCAAGGGGCTTTGCGCTCTGTTCGATGCGCTCGGCGACCCGCAGCCGCTACTACATCCAATGCGCGCTCGACGAGAAGATCGAGGACTGGAGCGACGATCGCTTCTGGGACGAGTTGAGGCGGCGTCTGCCGATGCATCACGCCGAGGCCTTGGCGACCGCGCCGTCCTTCGAGAAATCGATCGCGCCGCTGCGCTCCTTCGTCACTCAGCCGATGCGTTTCGGCCGGCTTTTCCTGGCCGGCGACGCCGCCCATATCGTCCCGCCGACCGGCGCCAAGGGATTGAACCTTGCGGCCAGCGACGTTCATTATCTTTTCTCCGGGCTGATCGAGCATTACCGCGAAGGCTCGAATAGTGGCATTGACGCCTATTCGCAGAAGGCGCTCGCCCGCGTGTGGAAAGCCGTACGGTTTTCCTGGTGGATGACAACGATGATGCATCGTTTTCCGGATACTGGGGATTTTGACCAGAAGATCCAGGAGGCGGAGCTTGACTATCTCACCCATTCCCGCGCCGCCTCGACGGTGCTTGCGGAGAATTATGTGGGACTGCCATTCTGATAGAAGTGTCTGAGGTGGGCCATGGACCAAATTCGACCGTAGAGCAGGCCGGCGATAGTACAACTCCTCGAGTCACAATCATAATCAAGGCCGGCATCGACGCCTATATGACGGTCAACGGCAACACGGTCGGCAGCGATACGGTGGAAATCCTCTATCGCCACGTGCCGTAGGCCGATCCCGCCCAATCCAAGGCGCTGGCGCAGGAACTGATCGCCAAGGAAAAGGTCCAGTATCTGGCCGGCTTCTATTTCACCCTGATGTCATGGCCGTGACGCCGATCCTGAAACAGGGCAATGTGCCGATGGTTATCATGAACGCCGCCACCTCGGCGATCGTGACCAAGAGCCCGCTCGTCGTCCGCACCTCGTTTACCACCTGGCAGACATCGACGCCGATCGCCAAGGTCGCCTTCGACGCCGGCGTCAAGAAAGTGATCTCGGTCGTCAGCGATGATTACGGCCCCGGCATCGACGCATCAAGTTCTTCGCGCCGGGCGATCTGACCCAGAAATCCGATCTACCGGCGCTCGGCGATGCGGGCAATTCATGCAGTATATCGTCATGACGACGTCATGATTGACCCGTCATTATTATCCTGCCTTAAAGTTTTCCGCTGGCCAAATTGATGGATCGCCTGAAAAGGCGAGAAACACGATGGTCGCTGAAGCGGCAGCAACGTAAGACAAGACGTAAATCCTGGTTCATAAAACAGAATCGACGTTTATGCCGCTCTCTTTACTTGTACAGTTGAGCTGTAATCGACCGGAATTTGTGGCGTTGACGGGCGGAATTGCTCTGACGCTCCATCAATTTCGGTTGCCAGATACCCGATATGGTTGCATAGTCGAATAGAACATCAAACGGGGGGATAGAAATGGCAAACCACAAGCCGGTCGCAGGTGACGTATACCAGCCTATTTTCAACATCGACAACCCGATCGACGGCAACATCCTGGACAATACCAGTTCCACGGATGCCGACGGAGATCAGGTGCGTCTCAACTTCGTCAATGGACAGCGAATTCCGCAACCGTCCGATCCGAACGGGCCTGCCACGACCACCACAGTCGAGGGAAAATACGGCACGCTGACGGTCTATTCCAACGGCAATTATACATATGAGCTCGATCACACCAACCCCGTGGTATCAGCGCTCGGTCCGGGAGATCAACTCGTCGACCAGTTCAATTTCAAGATCTCGGATGGCAAAGGCGCCACCGACTTCGGCTTGCTCAATATCGCGGTCGACTTGCCGGAGCACGGCGACGTCTTCGTGAATTTCGAGGATGTCGGCAACCACGACTTCCCGACGGGCTACAAAGGCTTCGATTGGGGTGCCTGGCACGATGGTGACGACGCGACTGTGCGGGAGGAAGCGGATGGCAACCACTATCTGGGAGGAGGCGTGTTCTGGACACCCATCCAAGCCGCCGATGGCGGCCACTTTCAGATCGAGCAATTCAGTGTCGCAAACGGCACGTCGGACTATGACAACGTTCTGACGATCGAAGGTAAACTGAACGGCGATACCGTATTCTTGGTCACGGTCAACGTCGCCGCCGACAGCATTCATGACCCGCAAGTGATCGATCTCAGCGCCTACGGCGAAATCGACTATCTCATCCTCGACACGGAGCCCGTCATCACAGAGACGAGCGGCCCGGATTATTACGGCGCGCAATACGACAACTTTCATTTCATCGTTTGACGGAGGGGGAAAGCGCGCGCCGCATCACCGGAATCTGTGCACCTTCACCGACTGCGCTCTGCGGCGGCTATCTGGGTACCAATTTCTTGCGATAGCTGACGGGCCTGCATCTTGCTAGCATTGGATCGTTCGAGGGGGCACGATTATGCTGGGATGGAGGAAATGATGCAGCCAGTCGGGATCAGGTTAGCGGCGGTCATGTTCTCGCTCGCCGTATGGGCTATTATTATCGCTGTCGCATCTCACTTTTGGGCGACAAAGATGCCTCTGTTGCTTTTGACGCTCTACAGATAGGCCTGTTCTTGGCGTTGGCGGAAATGCTGCAGATCAGGGCGCAACGGGTTTGGTCCCCTCGCCGCCACGTTTGGCGCTGCGACCAGTATGCTACCACGGCCGTCGGAACCGGCCCAAAATCGAGCTGCAAAAACCGCTAATTCTGCGATGAGGAATGGTAGCGGAGGAGGGATTTGAACCCCCGACACAAGGATTATGATTCCTCTGCTCTGACCTACTGAGCTACTCCGCCACTGGTCAACGATACCCGCTCGCGAAGCGATGCCGGTTCGTGGGATGAGCGGCTTATAAGGTGCGCTTCGGCTTTGTGTCAAGCGCATGATCGAGAAAAACGGTGGGCTTTGCCGCCTCCCGTTTCCGATGGATTTCAAGCGGCGACGGGACTGGCCAAAAGGGCCTTCAGGCAGGCTTCCGCCGAAGGTTCGCGCTCGGAACGTTCGATGAAACCGCCACCGAAGACGCGAGCGTTGTCGCCGGGGGCCGAATAAAGCGCGCAGGCCTGGCCGGGCGCGATGCCCGCCTCGCCGACCGTCAGGTCGACATAGGTGCCTGTTGCATCGACATGCAGCACGGCGGGCGCCGGCGCCCTTGTCGAGCGGACCTTGGCATAGCAGGCAAAGCCCTTGCCGGAAGCGGCTTCCGCAAGCGTCTCGTCGCCCAGCCAGTTGATGTCGCGCAGGTAGACGCGGTGCGTTTCCAACGCCTCCTTCGGTCCGACGATGACGCGGCGCGAACGGGCGTCGAGAAAGACGACGTAGAGCGGCTCGCCGGTAGCGATGCCGATGCCGCGGCGCTGGCCGATCGTGAAGTGCAGGATACCCTCATGAGTTCCGAGCACGCGGCCATCGAGATGGACGATCTCGCCGGCGAGCGCCGCATTCGGCTTCAGCTTGGTGATGACGTCGGAATATTTGCCCTGCGGCACGAAGCAGATGTCCTGGCTGTCGGCCTTCTTGGCAACGACGAGGCCCATCTCTTCAGCAAGCCTGCGGGTCTCGGCCTTCGGCAGGCCGCCCAGGGGAAAGCGGAGATAATCGATCTGTTCCTGCGTCGTGGCGAAGAGGAAATAGCTCTGGTCGCGGTCGGCATCGGCCGGGCGGAAAAGCGCGCGGCGGTCGGGATTGTCCGGCGAAGGGTTCAGTCCCGAGCGGATATAGTGACCGGTCGCCAGCGCATCGGCGCCAAGTTCCTTGGCGGTCGCCAGCAGATCGGCGAATTTGACGGTCTGGTTGCAGGAAACGCAAGGGATCGGCGTTTCGCCCGCCACATAGCTCTCGGCGAAGGGATTGATTACCGTCTCGCGGAAGCGCTTTTCGTAATCGAGCACGTAATGCGGGATGCCGAGCGTTTCACAGACGCGGCGCGCATCGTCGATATCCTGGCCGGCGCAGCAGGAACCGGCGCGGTGAACGGCGGCGCCATGATCGTAAAGCTGCAGCGTAATGCCGAGCACATCGTAACCCTGCTGTTTGAGAAGGCCGGCGACGACGGATGAATCGACGCCGCCCGACATGGCAACGACGACACGGGTCTCTTCCGGCTTCTTGTCAAAATCCAGTGTGTTCAACGATGGTGCCATTCTGCTTGGGTCACGATCCGCCCTTGCGCTGCAATTGCGGCGGATTGCTGATCTCCGGCGGGATCGGCCGCCGTCTCTCGATGAGGCACCGATATAGAAAGGATTGTCCTTGGGCGCAAGGGGCAGCCTTCGGGCACCGATATTTCGCATTCCCGCATGAAGAGAAGGCGCAGCCAAAGCCGCGCCTTGGAGGCGGGGGTGCGGCTCAGGTGCCGATCAGCTTGTTGCAGGCGAACGCGATGCCCGGATTGGCGACAATGGCGGTCACGAGCGCCAGTCCGATTATCGAGAATGAAAAGCGTTTCATAGACATCCTCCTTTTCAGCCCACGGGAATTATGCCGCTTCTGCCGTCGTTCTCAAAATGACGAATGCTTGATGGCATCAGGCGGCATGCCTCCCCCGGACGGCTGATCCAGCTACAGAACAAGCGCTTCTATCTGCGTGACGAAGCGGCCTTGAGAGCGCGGCCGCGAATCAGCGCCTCCGCCTCGTGCTGCGGCATCGGCCGGCCGAGCAGATAGCCCTGCACCTCACTGAAACCTTCGGCGCGCAGCTTCTGCAACTGCTCCTCCGTCTCGATCCCTTCGGCCAGCGTCGTCGCATTGAAGCCGGAGCCGATGCCGACGACGGCGCGCACGATGGCGAGATTGCCGGCATCCGTTTCGATGCCCGAGACGAAGCTGCGGTCGAGCTTGATCTTGTCGAAGGGGAAGGACCTGAGGTAGCTCAGCGACGAATAGCCGGTGCCGAAATCGTCGATGGCGATGCGGACGCCGAGCGCCTTCAATGCCCGCAGCAGCGGCAGGCTTTGGTCGGCATCGGCCAGGAATACGGACTCGGTGATCTCGATTTCAAGCCGGTCGGCATTGAGGCCCGTCTCGTCGAGCGCCGCGACCACGGTCGAAAGCAGGCTCGCATGCCGAAACTGGCTGACGGAGAGATTGACGGCGATCCTCAAATGAGCGGGCCAGCCGGCAGCCGCGCGACAGGCTTCCCGGATCACCCAATCGCCGATCGGCACGATGAGGCCGGTCTCCTCGGCAAGCGGAATGAATTCCATCGGCGCCACCAGCCCGCGCTTGGGGTGGCGCCAGCGGATCAGCCCCTCGAAGCCGCCGATGCCGTCATTGTCGAGCCGCACGATCGGCTGGTAGTGCAGCTCGAACTGGCGCTTCTCTAGCGCTTCCCACAGTTCGGCGGTCATCACGTGCCGGCGCTCGGCGGCAAGCCGCATTTCCGTCTCGTAGAAACGATAGGTCGAGCGTCCGCTCTCCTTGGCGGCATAGAGCGCAAGATCCGCGTGCCGCATCAGCACATCCGCGTCGCCGGCATGATCGGGCGCCAAGGCGATGCCGATACTGCAGGTGACGTGCTCCCGGACGCCGTCGAGATCGAAGGCACGGCTCAGCGCCTTGAGCAGCCGCTGCGCAAAACGCACGGTCCGCTCCGGCTCGTCGAGCTCCAGTACGACGGCGAATTCGTCGCCGCCGAGACGGGCGACAAGATCGCCCTCCTCCGCCAGTTGAAGCAGCCGCTCCGACACCTGGCAAAGCAGCGCGTCGCCGGCGGCATGTCCCTTGCTGTCGTTGATATGCTTGAAGTGATCGACGTCGATATAAAGCAGCGCAATCGGGCTGTCGGCGGCCGCTTCGACCGCCCGCTGGTTGATATGCATGGAAAATGCCGCCCGGTTCGGCAGGCCGGTAAGCGGATCATGCATGGCGAGATGGGCAAGCTTTGCCTCGACGGCGCGCTCCTCCGTCACGTCCTGCGAGATACCGAGCAGATAACGCGGCGAATGGCCCTCGGGCGTCGGCAGGGCGCGCTTGACAGTGCGCAGGAGGCGCGGCGCACCGTCGGCGCGCAGCATGGTCTCCTCGAAGCTGATCGTCGTATTGGCTTCGAAAGCCCGGCGATCCTGCTCGCGGAAGGCGTCTGTCTGGCCGGCGGGAAACAGCGCCCGGTCGGTTCGGCCGACCACGTGCTCCGCCCTCATGCCGACGATCTCGCCGCAGGCCTCATTGAAGAGAATGTAAAGCCCGTCGGCTTCCATGTCCTTGACGAAGACGCCGACCGGCAGGTTGTCGACGATGCTGTCGAGAAGCGAGCGTGTATCGCTGATCTGGCGTTTGGCGGCGTTGACCTCGCTGCGGTCCTGCACGATCGCCAGGATTGCGGCCCGGCCCTCGAAACGCACTTCTCGGCCATAAGTCAGCACTTCGAACGTCTCGCCGCTCGCCTTGAGGTGAATCCAGCGCTCCGCCCTTTCCATGTCGGTACGGCCGCTGACGGCGTCGATCATCCGTTCCCGCTCATGCTCAGGGCGAATTTCCAGAACCGTCATGCGCCGGTATTCGTCCGCACCGTAGCCGTAAAGTGCCGCCGCCGCCTCGTTGACGATGAGAAAACGCAGCGATGTCGGATCATAGACCCACATCGGCGACGGATGCGTTGCAAACAATGACCGGAAGTCGTCGTTTAATGCTTCGATCTGCTCGGTCTTCTGCAAGGGGGCCATGGAATTCGCGTGTCATTGATGCCGATGCCGGGGATATATCGAAAAAAGTTAAATAAAATCAGAATCATACTCAGGGTTAAACTTTAGGCTTCCGCCTTCAGAATGTGCAAAGCGGCGGTCTACCATCACGATCTCGGCCCTCGACAAAATGATTGGGGCGCCCTGGAACAATTCCGTCGATCGTGCGTTGCGGCCGATCGATGTCGCATTCGAATTGCTGAAGAGGGTTTCATGGGCAGGTTCGGCACGACGACGGATTACAACAGAATCAGACATTGGATCGAGGCGCGCGGCGGCCATCCCGCCCGCATCAAGAACGCACCGGACAGCGAAACCGTCCGGGTCGATTTTTCCTCGGAACCGGAAGAGATTTCCTGGGACGAATTCTTCCAGGGCCTCGACGGCAGCAGGCTCGCCTTCCTTCACCGCACCAAGGCTGAAGACGATGTCGCCCGTTTCGGCAGGCTCGTCCGCCGGAAACGCCGGCACCATTAATTTATCTGTTTCTGAAATAGCAATAAACCCGGCGCCGTTTCCAGCGCCGGGTTTTTCATTTCCTTGGGAGGAAAAACTCAGTCGATATTGAAGGTCAGCGGCTTTGCCTGGCGTACCGCCTGGTGGGCGGTCAACTCAGCAAGCACCGCGTCATCAACCTTGCCGTCGACATAGAGCAGCGCGATGGCGTCGCCGCCCTGCTTGTCACGGCCGAGCTGGAAATTGGCGATGTTGACGCCGGCAGCACCAAGCGTCGTGCCGATGAAGCCGATCATACCGGGAACGTCGGTATTGGTGATGTAGATCATGTGGGAGCCGACATCGGCATCGAGGTTGATACCCTTGATCTGGATGAAGCGCGGCTTGCCGTCCGAAAACACCGTGCCGGCCACCGAGCGGGTCATGCTCTCGGTGGTCACCGTCAGCTTGATATAGCCGTCGAAGACGCCTGTCTTGTCGCGCTTGACCTCGGAAAGCACGATGCCCTTTTCCTTGATCATGATTGGCGCCGAAACCATGTTGACGTCGGCGACCTGCGGGCGGATGAGGCCGGCGAGCACGGCGCTCGTCAGTGCCCGCGTGTTCATGTTGGCGGTGACGCCGTCATAGAGGATTTCGATTTCCTTGATCGGCTCTTCGGTGACCTGGCCAACGAAGGCGCCGAGAACGTCGGCAAGACGGATGAAGGGCTTCAGGATCGGCGCTTCCTCAGCCGTGATCGACGGCATGTTGATGGCGTTGGAGACCGCACCATTGACGAGGTAATCCGCCATCTGTTCGGCCACCTGCAAAGCGACGTTCTCCTGCGCCTCGGTCGTCGAGGCACCGAGATGCGGCGTGCAGACGACGTTCGGCAGGCCGAACAGCGGGCTTTCCTTGGCGGGCTCGACCTCGAACACGTCGAAGGCGGCACCCGCGACATGGCCGGACTTGATCGCTTCGGCAAGCGCTGCCTCATCGACCAGGCCGCCGCGGGCGCAGTTGATGATGCGCACGCCTGGCTTGGTCTTTGCCAGCGCTTCCTTGTTGAGGATGCCGCGTGTCTTGTCAGTCATCGGCACATGCAGCGTGATGAAATCGGCTCGGGCGAACAGCTCTTCGAGCTCGACTTTGGTGACGCCCATCTCCTCGGCGCGCTCCTTGGAGAGGAACGGATCGTAGGCGACGACGTGCATCTTTAGGCCGATGGCCCGGGCGCAGACGATCGAGCCGATATTGCCGGCGCCGATAACGCCGAGCGTCTTGCCGGTGATCTCGACGCCCATGAACTTCGACTTCTCCCACTTGCCGGCCTGCGTCGAGGTATCGGCTGCCGGAAGCTGGCGGGCGACGGCGAACATCAGCGCGATCGCGTGTTCGGCCGTCGTGATCGAGTTGCCGAAGGGCGTGTTCATCACGATGATGCCGCGGCGCGAGGCGGCCGGGATATCGACATTGTCGACGCCGATACCGGCACGGCCGACGACCTTGAGGTTCGTCGCCCCCTCGATGATCTTTTCCGTCACCTTGGTGGCGGAGCGGATGGCCAGGCCATCATACTTGCCGATGACTTCGAGCAGACGGTCTTTGTCCTTGCCGAGCTGCGGTTCGAAATCGACTTCGACGCCGCGGTCGCGAAAAATCTGGACGGCGGTTTCCGACAATTCGTCGGATACGAGAACGCGAGGTGCCATGAGGGCCTCCTTCAAAAGTGTTCAGCGATGAATGAATCAGGAATGCTGCTCCGCCCTATGGCGGAGCCGAATGCGATCACCTCAGGCGGCGGCCTGAGCGAGCTGCGCCTTCTGTGTTTCGAAGGCCCAGGAAAGCCAGGGCATCAGCTTCTGCATGTCGGATGCCTCGATCGTGGCGCCGGCCCAGATGCGCAGACCCGACGGCGCGTCGCGGTAGTGGCCGACGTCATAGGCGACACCTTCTTTTTCCAGGAGGCCGACCAGGCCCTTGGCGAAATTCGCCTGGCCGTCGTCGTCAAGCGCTACGATGTCCTTGTCGACGATCTTCAGGCAGACGGAGGTGTTGGAGGCCGTTTCCACCTTGATGGCGAGATTGGCGATCCAGTCGTTCGCCGCGACGAAATCGTGGATGACCTTGGCATTGGCATCGGCACGCGCAATCAGCCCCTTGAGGCCGCCGACCTGCTTCGCCCAGACAAGCGCATCGATATAGTCCTCGACGCAGAGCATCGACGGCGTGTTGATCGTCTCACCCTGGAATATGCCCTCCGTCAGCTTGCCGCCCGAAGTCATCCGGAAGATCTTCGGCAGCGGCCAGGCCGGCGTGTAGGTGATCAGACGCTCGACGGCACGCGGCGAAAGAATGATGATGCCGTGGGCACCCTCGCCGCCCAGAACCTTCTGCCAGGAGAAGGTGACGACGTCGAGCTTGGCGAAATCGAGTGCCTGCGCGAAAGCTGCCGAGGTGGCGTCGCAGATCGTCAGTCCCTTGCGGTCGGCCGGGATGAAATCGGCATTCGGCACGCGCACACCCGAGGTGGTGCCGTTCCAGGTAAAGACGACGTCGCGGTCGAAATCGACGGCGGACAGATCGGGAAGCTCGCCGTAACCGGCTTCGAGCTTGCGAACATCCTTGATCTTCAGTTGCTTGACGACATCGGTGACCCAGCCGGCGCCGAAGCTTTCCCAGGCGAGCATATCGACGCCGCGTTCGCCGAGCAGCGACCAGAGCGCCATTTCGACCGCGCCGGTGTCGGACGCCGGAACGATGCCGATGCGGTAATCCGCCGGCACTTCGAGAATTTCACGGGTAAGGTCGATGGCCTGCTTGAGCTTGGCCTTGCCGACCTTCGCGCGGTGCGAACGGCCAAGGGCCGCGTCGGAAAGGGCTTCGAGCGACCAGCCGGGGCGCTTCGAGCAGGGGCCAGAAGAAAAATGGGTATTGTTCGGACGGATGTCCGGCTTTGCGGTCTTCGCCATGATGCTATCCTCTCAGATAGAAAGCCCTTCGTTGGGGAAGGGTGTCCCGCCGCCGTGTGTATGGATCCGGCGCGTCATAGTCAAGATCGAAGTGTCGCGGGCGGAACATATTTTGACGCAGGGCGGGACGGCCGCAATACAAAAAGCCGCCCGGTCGCGGCGGCTTTTAGATGCTAGGGGATTGGACTTACTTGTAGACAGGCTGCTGCAGCGGGATTTCCGGCGGCGGTTCGTAGCTCGCCTGGGCGCAGCCACCGAAGAGATAGCGGGCGCCGACGCGGGCTTCGTGGGCGCTCAGACCCTTGTCGCGGCCCGGGCCGCCATTGTCGGCATAGCCGAACATGTTGCCGCCATCGATATGCAGGTAACGGTAGCCGACATCGGCCTTGATGTTGCAGGTCACATCGATCGAAGCGCCGGCCATGAGGGCGTAAGTGAAGCGCCAGTTGCCCTTGCCGCCATGGGTGACCTGGTCGTCGCAGAAGCTGCCGTCATCGGCGCAGGCGACGTTGCTGAGGTTCTTCCACTTCACGTAAGAACCGCCGATACCGGCGCCGACATAGGGCGTGACGTAGCCGTAGGTGCCGAGATCGACATAGGCGTTGGCGAGCAGCGTATAGGCTGTCAGCGAAGAGCGGTCGCTCGAGGTGCAGTCCACCAGCGGAAAGCCGCACTGCCCGACCGTCGAGCCGTTGAAATCCGCCTGGGTGAGATAGTCGAAGGTCAGATCGGTGCGCAGATAGCTGTTGATCTGGTAACCGACACCACCGCCGACAGTCCATGTGTCATCCAGATCGGCGTCGTCGAAATCGACCTCCGTGGCGTTGCTGCCCTGGAAATAGCGGGCGCCGCGCAGATCGGTGAAGGCATAGCCGACATCGCCGCGCAGGTACCAGCCGGTCGCTTCGGTGACCGTCACCTCAGGCGGCTGCTCCGGGATAGGCTCGGCAGGGGCGAGGTCCGCGGAATAGGCGTTTGTCGCGATCAACATTGCGGCGAAGATGCCGGACAAGCTTCTTTTCATGGATCCCACTCCAAAATCCCGTTGCGTCGGCAGGCTCGGTCGCTGCCAATCTGGTACGCTTCGGATGGATAATGAATGGGAAACGTTAAAAGCTGCTTAACCACGATTATTTACCTTGATGCCAGGCATCAAGGCGGCCCGAAACATAGATCGGTTTGGCTCATCGGGATGGTTTGGCCGCGGCGATCAGCTCAAAATAGTGCGCATGCGTAACAAAAAGGCCGGCACTTGCGCACCGGCTTTTGACATCTCGCCCCGAAAAAATCAGGCGGCAGTCCGGACGTTCGAGATCGTGCCGATCAACTCGTTGACGATGCGCTCGATCTGGGCGCGGTCGTCGCCTTCGGCCATGACGCGGATCAGCGGCTCAGTGCCCGAGGGGCGGATAACGAGGCGGCCGTTCCTGGCAAGCTCGGCTTCGGCATCGGCGATCGCCTTCTGCACTTGGATATCCTCCAGCGGCTTGCCACCGCTGATGCGGACATTGCGCAGAAGCTGCGGCACCGGCTCGAAGCGACGGCAGACCTCGCTGACGGTCCGGCCGGTGCGTTTGACTGCGGCCAGGATCTGCAGGGCCGCGACGAGCCCGTCGCCGGTCGTGCCGTAATCCGAAAGTACGATATGGCCCGACTGCTCGCCACCGACATTGTAATTGTGCTGGCGCATATGCTCGACGACGTAGCGGTCGCCGACTCGCGTGCGGGCAAGCGCCATGCCGCGCTCATCGAGAAAGCGCTCGAGTCCGAGATTGGACATGACGGTCGCAACGATACCATTGCCGCGCAGCTGCTGGCTCTCGGCCCAGCTTTCGGCGATGACGGCCATCAACTGGTCGCCGTCGACGATCGAACCGTTTTCATCGACGATGATGACGCGGTCCGCGTCGCCGTCGAGCGCAATGCCGATATCGGCGCGCACCTCGTCGACCTTCTTCTGCAGCGCGACGGGACTGGTGGAACCACAATTGAGATTGATGTTGATGCCGCTCGGCTCGTTGCCGATAGTGACGACCTCAGCACCGAGTTCCCAGAGCACGGCGGGCGCCACCTTGTAGGCGGCACCGTTGGCGCAATCGATGGCGATCCGGAGACCCTGCAGCGTGACGTCGCGCGGCAGCGTGCGTTTGACGTGCTCGAGATAGCGATAGATATCGCCATCGACGCGCTTGGCTCGGCCGATTTCCTCAGCCTTGGCAAGCTGCCCCGATAGATCCTTCTCGAGCAGATCCTCGATCTGCGCTTCGATGTCATCGGAGAGCTTGTAGCCGTCCGGACCGAAAAGTTTGATACCATTGTCTTGGAACGGATTGTGCGAGGCCGAAATCATCACGCCAATATCGCATCGCAGGGAACGCGTCAGCATGGCAACCGCAGGTGTCGGAATAGGGCCGAGCAGGAACACGTCCAGTCCAGCCGCGGTAAAGCCGGCCACGAGGGCATTCTCCAGCATGTATCCTGACAGCCGCGTGTCCTTGCCGATCACCACACGATGACGGTGGGCGCCGTTACGGAAAATCGTTCCTGCGGCGATGCCAACCCGCATCGCAAGGTCCGGCGTCATAGGGAAGACGTTGGCCTGGCCGCGAATGCCGTCCGTACCGAAATAGCGTCTTTTCATCTGCACTCCTGCGCTTTCCGCGCGCCATTCAAGGCAGCGCACCGTTCCAAGCGAATCCGGCTTCAGTGAATTGTCGTCAATCCACGAGCGTGATTCATGCTTGCCTCAATTCAGCGGAATGCCACAAAATGCGGCGATCAGCACGTAAATTAGCAAGAAAAATGATTATATCCCGTTACCAATAGAAAAGGCCGGATCTCCCACTTCGGAAATCCGGCCTTGTTCAAAGTCGTGCCGCTGTTCAATGCGGCTGCGGTTCGAGGCCGCCCTCGGGCTCGTCACCCTTGGTGGCGGGCCGTGCGCCGGCCTTCGGAACGGCTGAGCCGCGGCTTGGCGGCGAATCGTCACCGAGATCGCGGGAAGGTTTCTCGCCGCGGAGCAGCGCCTTGATCTCTTCGCCGGTCAACGTCTCGTATTCGAGCAGACCTTCGGCAAGCACGACGAATTCGTCATGCTTTTCCGTCAGGATCGTGCGGGCCTGCGTATAGGCTTCGTCGATCAGGCGGCGCACTTCATTGTCGATCTTCTGCGCGGTTGCTTCCGAAACATTCTTCGACTGCGAAACCGAGTGGCCGAGGAAGACTTCCTGCTGGTTCTCGCCGTAGGCGACCTGACCGAGCTGATCGGAAAAGCCCCACTGCGTGACCATGGCGCGGGCAAGCTTGGTGGCCTGCTCGATGTCGGAGGAGGCACCCGAAGTGATGTTTTCCTTGCCGAAGGTAAGCTCTTCGGCAACGCGGCCGCCCATCATGATGCAGAGGCGTGAGACCATCCACTTGTAGCTCATCGAGTAGCGGTCACCCTCGGGAAGCTGCATGACCATGCCGAGCGCACGGCCGCGCGGAATGATCGTCGCCTTGTGCAGCGGATCGGCGACGGCGACATTGAGCGCGGTCATGGCGTGTCCGGCCTCATGGTAAGCGGTGAGCTTCTTTTCCGCCTCGGTCATCGCCGAGGACCGGCGCTCGGCGCCCATCATGATCTTGTCCTTGGCGTCCTCGAATTCCTGCATGGTGACGACGCGCTTGTTACGGCGGGCGGCCATGAGGGCGGCTTCGTTGACAAGGTTCATCAGGTCGGCGCCGGAGAAACCGGGCGTGCCGCGGGCGAGGATCTTGAGATCGACATTCGGCGCCAGCGGAACGTTGCGGGCATGCACCTTGAGGATACGCTCGCGGCCGACGATGTCGGGGTTCGGCACGACGACCTGACGGTCGAAACGGCCGGGACGCAGCAACGCCGGATCGAGCACGTCGGGGCGGTTGGTGGCAGCGATCAGGATCACGCCTTCATTCGCCTCGAAGCCGTCCATTTCGACCAGCAGCTGGTTCAGCGTCTGCTCGCGTTCGTCATTGCCGCCGCCGAGACCGGCGCCGCGATGGCGGCCGACGGCATCGATTTCGTCGATGAAGATGATGCAGGGCGCGTTCTTCTTCGCCTGCTCGAACATATCGCGCACGCGGCTTGCACCAACGCCGACGAACATTTCGACGAAATCGGAGCCCGAAATGGTGAAGAAGGGCACATTGGCTTCGCCGGCGACGGAGCGGGCGAGCAGCGTCTTGCCGGTACCCGGAGGACCGACGAGCAGCACGCCACGCGGAATCTTGCCGCCGAGACGCTGGAACTTCTGCGGATCACGCAGGAATTCGACGATTTCCTCGAGATCCTGCTTGGCCTCGTCGACACCGGCGACGTCTTCGAAAGTCACGCGGCCATGCGCTTCGGTCAAAAGCTTGGCCTTGGACTTGCCGAAGCCCATCGCGCCGCGTGAGCCGCCTTGCATCTGCCGCATGAAGAACAGCCAGACGCCGAGAATCAGAAGCATCGGCAAAAGTGTGCCGAGATAGCTCAGGAAGCCGGAAGAACCATCAGTCTCCGGACGCGCGGTGACGGCCACGTTCTTGCCCTGCAGGCGGTCGAGCAGACTGTCGTCGATCACAGGCGAATAGGTCTGGAAGGTATTGTTGTTCTCCAGATATGTCCCGGTCAACCGGTTACCGGTGACCACGACATCCTTCACGCGGCCCGCATCGACCTCACGCAGAAACTGCGAATAAGGGATTTCGCGGGAGCCCGTCTGTGCCGGCGCCGTCTGGAACATACTGAAAAGGGCGATCAGCAGAAGCGCGATGATCGCCCACAAGGCGAAATTACGTAAGTTAGGGTTCATTGAACTCCCCAGCATGGAACAGCCGCCTCATGGCGACCGTCTTATTCGTTTCTAACATAGGGTTGCGCCGCACGATTGCCAAGGCGACACCCCAGGTCAGATGGTTTTTCCGTCAATACTTCTTAAAGGCAGCCTCGCATAGGGCGCCGTCGCGAAAACCGCCGAAAGCCTGTTGGCGAAGATGAAGTCAAATCGTGTCAAAAAGCGGTCGAAGGGTGCGAAATAGGGCGTCAGTTCGACCTTACGGACGGATTCCTCAGATAATGGGGCTCCTTCGGCAGATAAAACCGGCGCTGCGGCGACGGCGCGCTTCCATGCACCCTTAGGAAGGTCCCTGCCCAACCCTCCCTCATTCCTGTGCTCGTCACAGGAATCCAGCGCGCCCAAGTCCTTGGGCGCAGGAGACTCTTCACGCATTGTTGAGTCATTCACCGCGCCGACGCGCGGTGGCTGGATTCCTGTGACATCCCTCGGGTTGGACCCGAGGGCGGGAATGAGGGAGTGTCCGGCCTGAGCTTCCAACCCTATAGTCATTCCAGACCTATTTACGGCCCCGAACCTTCCATCCCAAACCCCAGCCTCTCCCGGCTGCAATACCAGCGGCAATATTCCCCGGCTCTCACGCGCCAAATAAAGCCCGTCACGTCGCAAATCGAACACCACCCTGCCAACGGTCATACGTCCGGGCTCACTGCCGGTGACAAATGCCAGGATATGCTCCATATGCGCCCTGCCCGGTGCAAACTGCAGCCCACCGAAAACGGCTGTCAGACGGCCGAGTGCATAATCGAGGACCGCCCGATCCTGCCGCAACCCGTCGGACGTCACCTGCCCGAGCAGACCGCCGTGAAGCGTGAAATGACGATCCAGCCATTCTGCTCCCCGAGCCGAAAGAGCCAGTCGCGCTTCCCAGGCCGCGCGGATATTCCTCTCGGCACCTGCATCGGTCGAGAGCTTCCGGCGTGTCCGCACGCGCTCATAGGTCACATCTTCGTTGCTCGGATCATCGATCCACGGCACGCCCCGCTCCTTGAGGAAAGCGCGGATATCTGCCCGGCTGGAAAAAAGAAGCGGCCGCAAAATCCAGAAGCGCCGGTTGAAGAGCACCGCATCCGCAATGCCGGTCGAAATCCGCTCCGCTCGCATCCCACGCATCTGCAGTGTTTCACGCTGGTCGTCGAACGTATGGCCAGTGACGATGAGATCGGATTCGCAACTTTCGGCGGCGGTTGCCAGCAGACCATAGCGCGCCTCGCGGGCCGCCGCCATGATGCCGGTTTTCGGCTTGTCGCCCTCCCAGATCATGGTGGTGTGGGGAATGCCAAGCAATGCGCAGAGGGCTGCGACTTCACGCGCCTCGTCTGCCGAGCCGACGCGCAACGCATGATCGACAGTCACAGCGCAAAGGGACATCTTGAGATGGGGTGCGGCCTTCACGGCTTCATCGAGAAGAAGCACCAGGCCGGTGGAATCGCTGCCGCCTGATATCGCGACGAGAATGCGCGCGGGGCTTTGAAGCGACGAAAGAAACTGGAGGATTGCCCGTTGAGGCGATGCGGTTTCCGGAGACATTCCGGAATCCCTTAGCAGGCGAGGCGCTTCTGTTCGCTCGCAACCTTGCTTATGACGGCGCGCGAGGCCTTCGGATAACGCTTCGACACTTCGCGCAGCGTCGCGCACGCCGTCTCGGTATTGTCGAGGGCGGCAAGCGACATGCCGAGCTTCAGCAGCATTTCCGGCGCCTTTTCCGATGTGCCGTATTTCTGATGTGCATTGAGAAAGGTCTTGGCCGCCTCATTGTACTTGCCCTGCGAATAGAGTGCTTCGCCGAGCCAGAAATTGGCATCCGCCGCCCGCGCGCTGCTCGGGTAGTGGGTGATGTACTGCGTGAATTCCTGTTCGGCTATGCTGTAATCGCCGGATAGCACGTGGCCGTAGGCAGCCTTATACTGGTCGGCCTCGCTGCCGAGCGAGGCGGTCTGCTGCGGCGTTTTGCTATTGGCATCGGGAATCGGACCGGAACCGATCTTGGCATTTTCGTCGACGCTTCCGCCGATCGGATTGCCGTTCTGATCGAAATCGATCGAGCCGAGCTCCTTCGGTGGTTGGCCGAGACCGCTATTCTCCGGCACGCTGGTGGAGGGAGCCGTTTCGGCTCCCTGCGGTGCTTGGATCACCTTGGCAATATCGTCGCCGCCGGAGGCTACTGGAGCGCCATCGGTCTCGCTCTTCTTGACAGGTGCCTTGGCGGCACCGCCGCCACCGGTCTTTTCGAGCTGCTGGAAGCGGAACTCATTGTCTTCCTGCTGCTTGCGCATCGTCTCCTGCATCTGCAGAAGCTGAAAGCTCATCTCTTCGATCCGGCCGTTCAGCTGCCGCAACTGCTCTTCGAGTTGCTGCACGCGGACCTCCGCGTCGCCGCTCTGCACCTTGATGACAGGCGCCGCCGCCTGGTTTTCCGCGGATCGGCCGCCGAGATGGAGCCCGAAGAACGAGGCCGAATAGGCCGCCCGTTCGCTTCCGGTCACAGCCGCCAGGCACAGCATGCCTGCCACGACAAATTTCTTCATATGTATCGTCCTGTCCCAGTGATTCTTCGCACCTCGATGGCACGAACAGGAGATTTTTCCAATTGCTTTCAAAAAGCAACGGAGTCTGGCCAAAGTGTGGTCAAAAAGAAAAGGCGGACCCACGCGGGACCGCCTTTCGAAAAAGCGAATTGTCGCTCGGCAATTACATGCCGGCGCCGCCAAGCACGGTAACCGCGCGGCGGTTCTGCGACCAGCAGGAAATATCGTCGCAAACGGCGACCGGACGTTCCTTGCCGTAGGAGATCGTCTTCAGGCGCTGCGCCGGGACGCCGCGCGAAGCGAGATAGTCCTTGGCAGCAGCCGCACGGCGGGCGCCGAGAGCAAGGTTATATTCGCGCGTGCCGCGTTCGTCGGCATGGCCTTCAACGGTGATCTGGTAGTTCGGGTAGCGGGCGAGCCACTGGGCCTGACGGTCGAGCGTCTGCGAGGCATCGGCGCGGATCGAGGAGGAGTCGGTATCGAAGAAGATACGGTCGCCGACATTGACGGTAAAGTCCTGGGCGGAGCCCGGCGTTGCCGCACCAGCGCCGAGGCCAAGATCGCCGGCACTATTCGGCGTATTCTTCTTGGCGCAGCTTGCGAGCGCGAGACCGGCGATAAGCGCGATCATGACGGGGTTGCGGGCGAAATTCTGCATGCGGCTCATTGCCGGGGTATGAATTCGGCTCATGGCCGGTCTCCTTGCGATTTCATCAGGGTTTCCGGACAGTAACCGCACTCGGTTAACCGCCCCTCAAAGATTATGGTTAACGATTTACTGATTTGTCCCGTGATCGCCCGGTTTTCATGATTTTGAGGCGACATGAAGGCATTGCCGGACCTGCTACTCCATAAGTGGCGACCAGGCCGGGTCGGAACCGTAGGTCGGCGTCTTCACGAGTTGCTCGTTGTAACCGGTCAGATCGATCGAATAGAGCTGCGGACCACCTGCGCCTGCCGCCTGGCGGAAGAACATCAGAACGCGGCCGTTCGGCGCCCAGGTCGGGCCCTCATTGTGGAAGCCGGTCGTCAGGATGCGTTCGCCGGAACCATCCGGCTTCATCACGCCGATCGAGAACTTGCCGCCGGCCTGTTTGGTGAAGGCGATGAGATCGCCGCGCGGCGACCAGACCGGCGTCGAATAGGAGCCGTCGCCGAAGGAAATACGGGTCTGGCCCGAGCCATCGGCATTCATCACGTAGATCTGCGGTTTTCCGCCGCGGTCGCTCTCGAAGCTGACGCGTGCGCCGTCAGGCGAATAGGAGGGCGAGGTGTCGATCGCCGCCGTCGAGGTCAACCGGGTCGTCGTGCGCGAGCGCAGGTCCATCGTATAGATGTTGGAATTGGCGTCCTGCTGCAGGCTCATGATCACCTTCTGACCATCAGGCGAAAAGCGCGGCGAGAAGGTCATGCCCGGGAAATTGCCGACGACTTCGCGCTGCCCGGTTTCGAGCTGCAGCAGATAGACCCGCGGCTGCTGGTTGGCAAAGGACATGTAGGTGACTTCCTGCCGGCTCGGCGAGAAGCGCGGCGTCAGCACGAGATCGCTGCCATCGGTCAGCATCCGCACATTGAAGCCGTCCTGATCCATGATCGCCAGCTGCCGCTTGCGCTGCTGCTTGGTGCCGGATTCGGAGACGAAGACGACACGGGTGTCGAAATAACCTTCCTCACCAGTGATCTGCTTGTAGATCGCATCGGCGATGATGTGAGCCACACGGCGCCAGTTCTCCGGTTGCGTATAAAACTGCTGACCGGTCATCTGCTGCCCGGCGAACGGGTCCCAGAGCCGGAACTCGGCGCGAAGACGGCCATCCGCTTCCTTGGTAACCCGTCCGGTGACCAGCGCCTGTGCATTGATGACCTTCCAGTCCTCGAAACGCGGCGCGGCATCCGGATTGGAGATCTTTTCGATAAAGGCCGTCTTGTTGATCGGGGCAAACAGACCGGACCGCTGCAAGTCGTCGGCGATGACTTGCGAGACCTGCGCGCCCATATCGCCCTGGAAGTCGGTCACCGCGATCGGCATCGGCTGGACATTGCCCTTTCGAAGATCAAGGGTGACCAACGCGTTCGCCGGCGTCGTAAAGGCTGCGACCCCAATCAGGCCTGCAATGACCATCAGAGCGCGGATGAGGGAACACTTGACCATATCAAACAAGCCTTTCAGCATTTTATTGGGCAAAAGCGCTGGTTTCGAAGTTCAAAACGACTTCCGTCCAGGCATCGTATTTATCTCGTGGAAACATCGTGAAAGGAGCTGCGAGACGAACTGCGCGAACGCCGGCATTGGCAAGGCTTTTCCGCGTGCTCTCGCTGCCACCGCTAACTTCCACATCAGGCTCGCCTACGATCTGGCCATCTCTAGCAAGCTTTAGGTGAATCTTCATATGTGCGCTGACAATGTCTTTCAGCTTGGTATCGATGGTGAGATGACTGGCGATCGCGGCGCCAGCACTGTCAGCTGAGGCATTTGCGCCGCTATTCCCGCGACCGACCGTCTCCGCATTCGCATTAAGCGGAAAGGTGAAGCCAACGATCAACCCTGTCAGCGCCGCGTATATCCCGAAAGATTTCGCGAAATGGAGCGGATTCCTCGGCATTTAAATCCCCATATCGCTGAGGTCGAAGTTAACGACGACCTCGCTCCACGCATCATACTTGTCCATTGGAAGCGTCGAGTGAAAGGAAGAGGCAGATTTCATCACGGCACGGTAGGCGGCGCTTTCCACTGCACGGCGCGTTGAGTCGCTGCTGCTTCCGCCGGACGACTCGATCTCAGGTTGCCCGATGATGTTTCCATCTTTGTCGAGCTTGAAATACATCTTGACGACCATGCCGGAAAGACCTTCCATTCCAGGAGTCGTAAGCCAGTTGCTGAATATGAGGTTTTTTAGCGCTTCCTCTTCGCTCTGGCTGAGTTTCGAGCCACCATTGCTCTTCTTCGCCCCCAGTGATGCCTCCTGCGTCGAACGCTTGGCGCCGCCGGCGGACGGATCGGTCTTGTTCAGCAAGATCGAAATCTCGTCGGCATTGAAATCGCTCTTCATCGAAGAAGCAGCCTTCGCCGTTTCCTGCTTCTTGTCCGCCTTCTTCTTGTCGGTCGGCGTGTCGGCGGTCTTCGGTTGGTCCGGGGTCTTTTCCGGGGGCTTTTCGGCGGGCTTCTGCGGTTCCGGCGGCTTTACCTGCGGCTTGGCGACTGGGGTCGGCACATTGTCCGGCAACGCCTCGGCGTCCGGCTTCGGCGGTTCCTCCGGCTTAGCCTGCTCTTCCGGCGGTTTTTCCTCGGGCTTCGGCGGCGTCACTTCGACGGGCTTCGGCGGCGGAATGGAAGCCACTTCCTTCGGCTGCTCGACTTCCGTTTCCTCCTTGACGATCTCCTTGACGTCGTTCGGCTTGGGATCGGTCTTCGGCAGCGGCTTTTCGCTCGAATTCGCTGCGGCAGCCTCGCTATTGCTGGGCTTGGCGTTCGGGACCGGCGGCGTCTTCAGGTCGACATTGTTGTCGCCGGCATTCTCCGCCGGCTGCGCGATCGGCGGCCGCGTCGTCGGCACCGGCGCTGATGTCTCCTTCTTCGGAGCCTTCTTGTCGCCCTGCTGCAGCTGGGTGATGGATTCCACCGGCACCAGATCGACCGGCATCGCCTCGAAATCCTCCACCTTGAAGGATTCAGGGGCGCCGAGCGATACCATCGCCCAGGTGAGCACCAGGCCGTGCAAAACAGCAGATGTGATGACACTGGCCTTCATTTTGAGCGCTATTGGTCCTTCTTCTGCTGCGTCACGAGGCCGATATTCTTGAAGCCCGCGCCCTGGATACGCGCCATGACATCGGCGATGACGCCATAAGGCGCGGTCGCGTCACCGCGCACGAAGATACGTTCATTATAGCCGGTGGTGGCGATCGCCTCGAGCTTGGCGGCGATCTCCGCGGCCGGGATCGGCGTTTCCTGCAGGAACACCTCGCCGTCATTCTTGACGGAGATGGTAATCGGCTGCGTCTCGGAATTCAGCGCCTTGGCCTGCGTTTCCGGCAGGTCGATCGGCACGCCGACGGTCATCATCGGTGCCGCGACCATGAAGATGATCAAAAGCACCAGCATGACGTCGACGAGCGGCGTCACGTTGATTTCGGAAATCACGGCCCTGTTCCGACCGCCGCGACGGCGGCGTCCGCCGCCTCCGCCATTGCCTCCAACAGCCATACCCATGTGAGAATACTCCGTTGGTTACTGAGCGGCAGCGCGCGGCTGCAGTTTCTCGTCGATCTGGCGCGAAAGTATGGCGGAGAATTCATCCGCGAAACCTTCCATTCGACCCGAGAGCTTGCCGGCATCGGCAGAGAACTTGTTGTAGGCGATAACGGCCGGGATAGCGGCGACGAGGCCGATCGCGGTGGCAAGCAGGGCTTCGGCGATACCGGGCGCGACGACCGCAAGGTTGGTCGACTTCGAACCGGCAATCGCCTGGAACGAGGTCATGATACCGACGACCGTGCCGAACAGACCGATGAACGGACCGGCCGAACCGATCGTTGCGAGCGACCCGAGACGGGCGCCGAGAAATTCGGTCTCACGGGCGAGCGTCACATCCATCGCCCGGTCGATGCGCATCTGCAGGCCGATCGGCGAGCGGGCGCCGCGTTCGAAGGATTTCTTCCACTCGCGCATGGCAGCCACGAAGATTGCCGCGAGCCCCGTATTGTTGCGTTCCGACAGCGAGCGGTAGAGTTCTTCCAGCGACTGGCCCGACCAGAACACCTGCTCGAACTTGTCGAACTGGCGCCGCGCGCGGCCATAGGCCAGGTATTTGTCGATGACGATCGCCCATGTCCACACCGAGGCCGCGATGAGCCCGAGCATGACGAGCTTGACGACGATGCCGGCCTGCATGAAAAGCGACCAGAGGCTGACGTCCGTCGCTGCTGCTGCCAATCCTACTTGTTCCATTGGTCCAAAATCCCCGAATCCAAACGCCCGGTGCTGGACCGGGCGGCACAAACTGATCTCGCAAGAAGTGTCCGGCGGCCGCCGCCCAAAGCCCTGGTCAAACTTCCAAGCTCATCTTCCGCCTTCTTGCCGTCAAATTTGGTCAAAGGAAGGCGTGCACCGCACAAACTCCGACTTTCCCAGTAAGACACTATTATGGTTAATAGATCGTTAGTGCCAGACTGTGACAGTAAGCCTGTATTTGGAAGATTTCGTTCCATGGATTACTTGACCGGAGCAAGGTCCGGCTGCCGAAAGAGCGCTCATCCTGCGGCGCGGGAATTCCTTCACATAAAGATCAAGTTTTGACAAGGTCCGATTTTTCGGCAATTCGGACTATAGTGGCGTGCTGCCTTCCAGGAATTTCGCTGCCAGTGTTTCCGGCAACCGCCTCGGCCGCCCTCGGGCGTTGATGACGGCGATGATCACCCTGGCGGCGATCAGCAGCGTCTCGCCCGAGCGGATCTGCTGATTGAGCACCATCTTGGCGCCGCCGGCTTTTTCCGTATGCGTCAGGATCGTCAGTACATCGTCCATGCGCGCCGGGCTCTTGAAGTCGATCTCCATGCGGTGGACGACGAAGACGAGGCCCTCCTCGTCGGCACTGACGAGCTCGCGCTGCTCGACGCCGAGGCAGCGCAGATAATCGGTGCGGCCGCGCTCCAGGAAATGCAGGTAGCGGGCGTGATAGACCAGGCCTGAGAAGTCCGTATCTTCATAATAGACCCGCTGGACGAGGCGGTGCCCAGCCTCCGTCAGCTCTCCCGAAATGGAAAAAGGGCGTTCCGTCATAATTTTCTCCAAACTGAGGTGCCCTCTTTGGCGCAACGCTTCCAGACAGGCAAGCATTGAATAATTGTCACAATTCCTAACTATTCCCGACAACAAGCGACCAATCAGGAGACGATGCGATGAAGATTGCGGTTATGGGCGGAGACGGTTTCATTGGTTGGCCAACATCGCTGCATCTCTCCGATGCCGGTCACGACATCCATATCCTCGACAATCTCTCGCGCCGCTGGATCGACACGGAACTCGGCGTGCAGTCGCTGACGCCGATGGATTCGATCCAGGAACGCACCCGCATCTGGCATGCCGAAACCGGACGCCGCATCCACTTCAATCTGATCGACCTCGCCAAGGATTACGAACTCCTCAAGAACTGGCTTTCCGAACATCGACCGGATGCCGTCATCCATTTCGCCGAACAGCGGGCCGCGCCCTATTCGATGAAGAGCGACCGCCACAAGAACTACACGGTCAACAACAATGTCACCGCCACGCACAACCTGCTGAACGCGCTGACGGAGCTCAATCTCGATACCCATCTCATCCATCTCGGCACCATGGGCGTCTACGGCTATTCGACGGTCGGCGCGGCGATCCCCGAGGGTTACCTGCCGGTCGGCATCGAAACCGCAGGCGGCGAGATGGTCAACCAGGAGATCCTCTACCCCTCCAATCCCGGCTCGATCTATCACATGACCAAGTGCCTGGATCAGCTTCTCTTCCAGTTCTACGCGAGGAATGATGGTCTCAGGATCACCGATCTGCACCAGGGCATAGTCTGGGGCACGCATACCGAGCAGACACGCCGCCACACGCAGCTGATCAACCGTTTCGACTATGACGGCGATTATGGCACGGTGCTGAACCGCTTCCTCATCCAGGCGGCGATCGGCTACCCGCTGACGGTGCACGGCACCGGCGGCCAGACCCGCGCCTTCATCCATATCCAGGATTCGGTGCGCTGCATCGAGCTGGCGCTGAAAAATCCGCCGGCTCGCGGCGCCCGCGTCGAGATCTTCAACCAGATGACGGAAACCCACCGGGTGCGCGACCTTGCCGAGATGATCGCCAGGATGAGCGGCGCCAAGATTGCCTGGCTGCCCAACCCACGCAAGGAAGCCGCAGAAAACGAGCTGATCGTCCGGAACGAAAAATTCCGCGATCTTGGCCTCGACCCGATCACGCTGGAAGCAGGTCTGCTCGGCGAAATCGTCGACGTGGCGACGAAGTTCGCCTATCGCGTCGACCGCTCGCGCGTGCCGGCCGTCTCCGCCTGGACCAAGGACATCGCCACGACGATCAATCACGATCCGGAAGGCAAGCGGCTGAAGTCGGTTTCATGAGTGCGGGCGTGTCCATATTGGAAGGCTCCATAGAGACTCTCTCACCAAGTCACTTTATGTGGGAAGGAGACGGCATACAGTGTGAGCCCCCCTCTGCCCTGCCGGGCATCTCCCCCACAGGTGGGGAGATCACAAGCGGCTCGCACTTCGCACCCATATACCGTTTCGCTGTGCTGGGCGCCGGTTGCTGGGGGAAGTCGTCGCGCCTAGCTAATCTCCCCACCTGTGGGGGAGATGCCCGGCAGGGCAGAGGGGGGTGGCCACGGCACACCCTCTCCTCCATCCTGTCCTTGGGCCTGATCAAGGACAGAAACAAGGAAGTGTGGTAATGGCCGACGTAACCACGCAACCGCCTCATCGCTTCGCCTATGTCACGCTCGTCACCAATGCCGATTACGCCACGGGCGCGACCGCGCTTGCCCGCTCCTTGCGCCGAACCGGCACCGGTGCCGACATCGTTATTCTCCACACCGGCGGCGTGGATGCGACCGCCCTCGTGCCCCTGAAAGCGCTCGACTGCCGCCTGATCGAAGTCGAGCATCTGCCGCTTTCCGACGCCTTCAACCAACGCCACGCCCGCGGCCAGCTCCATTCTGCAGCCCCTTTCACCAAGGGCCGCAAACCGGATTTCCATTCGCCGCTCGACAATTTCTGCAAGCTCAGGCTCTGGCAGCTCGTCGAATACCAGCGCTGCGTTTTCATCGACGCCGACGCCCTCGTGCTGAAGAACGTCGACAGGCTCTTCCTCTATCCGGAATTTTCCGCCGCCCCCAATGTCTACGAAAGCCTCGCCGACTTCCGCCGCATGAATTCCGGCGTCTTCGTCGCCACGCCCTCGCATGACACATTCCGGCACATGCTCCAAAGGCTTGACAGGCTGGACGCCTTCTGGCGGCGCACCGATCAGACCTTTCTCGAGACGTTCTTCCCGCATTGGCACGGTCTGCCGGTTTATTTCAACATGCTGCAATATGTATGGTTCACCATGCCGGAGCTTTGGGACTGGAAGAGCATTTCGATCCTGCACTACCAGTATGAAAAACCGTGGGAAAAGGATCATCCCAAGGCAGCGCGACTACAACCTTTGATCGATCTGTGGCACCGTTTCCACGATGGCGGCGATGTGCCTGAGGTGACGGCGCTGGACAATCCGGAAGGGGCAGCATGAAGGTATTGGTATCGGGTGGAACGGGTCTCGTCGGCCGGTATGTAGTCGAGGAATTACTGGCCGCCGGACATCAGGTGATCGTCGGCGGGCGCCGCGCGCCGCTGCCCCGCCTCTTCTCCCGCGCGGTGGAGTTCGCGGCGCTTTCGCTCGATCCCGACAAGGATCAGATCGACGTCTTCGACGACGCCTATTTCTTCGTCCACGCCGCCTTCAGCCATGTTCCGGGCAAATATCGTGGCGGCGAGGGCGACGATCCGAAGACCTTCCACAGGTTGAACCTCGCCGGCACCGTCCGACTTTTCGAAGCCGCCAAACGCGCCGGCACGCGCCGCTGCGTCTTCCTGTCCAGCCGCGCCGCCTATGGCGAACACCCGCCAGGAACCGAACTGACGGAGGCGATGCTGGCCAAGCCCGAAACACTCTACGGCCAGGTCAAGCTCGATGCCGAACGGGCGCTTGCCCACCTCTCGACGCCGGGTTTTGCCGGCGTAAGCCTGAGGCCGACCGGCGTCTATGGCGATCTCTCGCCGAACAAATGGGACGGCCTCATCGCCGACTACCTCGCCGGCCGGCCGGTTGTTGCCCGCGTGGGAACCGAGGTTCACGGCCGCGATCTCGGGCGGGCGGTACGGCTGATGCTGGAGACGGAAAGCACCCGCATCTCCGGCGAGGTCTTCAACGTCTCGGACATGTCGGTCGACACGCGCGATATCATTTCACCCATCCGCAGCGAGACGGGCTGTCGGCACGCGCTGCCGGCCCCGGCCGACAGCGCGGCGCTCAATCTCATGAGCACGGCGAAAATTCGCGCGCTCGGCTGGACGCCCGGCGGAGCGCCTCTGTTCGACGAGACGATACGGCGGCTGGCCGCTGCGCTTCCCGAATCTCCAAGACACAGGTCCACGCAAGTCTGACGTTGCAGAATGCGCCCGAATTGCAATCGGGGCCCGAATTAAAAGTCGGGGAATTGTCCATGCAGGTCGCAACCACGTCTGCCTCCATCATCTTGCGCGGCACGTCTTCGACGGCAGCCATTTCAGCCGCCGGAACCGAGACCGATCAAGGCGTGCTGAAGCTGCAGCGCGCCACCCAGGCGCTGCAGCAGATGCGCCAGACCTTGGCGAACTCGGGAGACGAGGCCAAGGCCAAGGCGCAACGCAAGCTCGAAGAGGCAAAGCAGCAGTTGGAGATGCTGCGCAGCTCCAACATGGCACCTGAGGTGGTCGCCCGGCGGGCCGCCGAACTGGCGCGCAAGGTCGGCACCGCCGCCTCCGAATTCGCATCATCAGTCGCGACCGGCAGCCCGGCAACGGCTGTTCCGGTGGATGCAACAACCACGGATGCGACAGCAGTCGCAACTAGCGGGGCCGCCGCTGCGCCGACGGATACTTCAGGAGAAACTGCGGCCGGCGAGACCGGCTCGCAGGAACCGGACTCCGCCACCAACGCCCGCAACGCCTATGCCAGCGTCGCCGAGGATGCCCCGAAATTCTCGGGCATTTCGGCCGATGATCGCGAAACGATGGAAGAGTTCAAGGCGGTGGTGCGCGAACTCAAGCAAGTGCTCGAAAAGGCGATGCGCGAGTTGCGGCAGCAGGACCAGCAGGCCGGGGCCAATGTGGCAGGCTTCTCCATCGCCACGGCGACAATACCGACAAGCATCGTCGTCTGACGCTCGCTGCCGCCGGCGGCCGAGGCGTGAAACGCGCGTCATGCTGTCGCATCCGGCATTTGCATCGAACATCCAGCCGTCTATGCTCGGGTAAATCTCTCAGAACCGGCAGATCGAATGACCTCTAGAGAATTGAAAGCGCAGTTACGCAACGAGCGGCTGTCCGCACGCGACGCCATCCCCGCCGAGAAACGCGCCTCCAAGAGCCTCGCAATGGCCGAACATGCCGGCCAGGCCGTCGGTTTTGCGCTAGGTACGATCATCTCCGGCTTTCTGCCGATCCGTTCGGAAGCCGACCTCAGGCCACTGATGGCGCGCTTTGCCGTGCGTGGCGCGCGGCTCTGCGTGCCGGCTATCCTCGATCGGCAGACCATCGTCTTTCGCGAGTTGGCGGAAGCTGCACCCCTCGTCGATACTGGGTTCGGCACGGTCGGCCCCGGCACAGATGCCGCCATTCTTGATCCCGAGATCATGCTGGTGCCGCTTTCGGCCTTCGATGCCCGCGGCCACCGCATCGGCTACGGCGCCGGCCACTACGACCGCGCCATCAGCCGGCTCAGGCAAAAAGGCCTGCATCCGAAGCTGATCGGCATTGCATTCGACTGCCAGGAAGTGGCACATGTGCCCGCTGAGCCGCACGACATAAGCCTGGATGCCATCCTGACAGAAAGCGGCCTTCGCTTTTTTGCCTCTTGGATTGGATAGGGAATGCGGCTGCTTTTTCTGGGTGACATGGTCGGCAAGACGGGACGCACGGCGGTCTGGGACCGTCTTCCCGGCCTGATTTCAGACCTCAAACTCGATTTCGTCATCGTTAACGGCGAGAACGCCGCTGGCGGCTTCGGCATCACCGAGGACATCTTTCTGGAAACGATCAATGCTGGCGCCGATGTGGTGACGACAGGCAATCACGTCTGGGACCAGAAGGAAGCCGTCGCTTTTGCCGGCCGCCACGATCAGTTCCTGCGTCCCGCCAACTATCCGCAAGGCACGCCCGGCCGTGGCTCCGGCCTTTTCTATGCCAGGAACGGCGCGCGCGTGCTCGTCGCCAACGTCATGGGCCGGGTCTTCATGCATCCGGAACTCGACGACCCCTTCAAATCGGCGGAGGTCATCCTCGACGCCTGCCCGCTGAAGGAGCAGGCCGATGCGATCATCTTCGATTTCCATGCGGAGGCGACCAGTGAGAAGCAGTGCTTCGGCCATTTCGTCGACGGCCGCGCCAGTTTCGTCGTCGGCACCCACACACATGTACCGACCGCCGATACACAGATCCTGAACGGCGGCACGGCCTATATGTCGGATGCCGGCATGTGCGGCGACTACGACTCCTCCCTCGGCATGGACAAGGAGGAGCCGCTCAACCGCTTCATCTCCAAGATGCCGAAGGGCCGCATGGAGGCCGCGAACGGCCCCGCGACGATCTGCGGTGTCGGCGTGGAAATCTCGGATACGACGGGACTTGCCGAAAAGATCGCGCCGCTCCGGCTCGGGCCGCGACTGTCCGAGACGGTGCCGGAGTTCTGGCGATAGAGCATGATGCCGAAAAGTGTGAGCGGTTTTCGGGCGACATCATGCTCTAACTTTTTAATTTAGAACAGGATTCAGATTTTAGGCCAACCGGACCTAAAATCATCCTGTTCTAGCCGCCCCGCCAACACGCAATTGTGAGCATCCTCCGTCTGGACCCCTGCGGCCTCATGCCGCATCCTCCGCCATTCGCGCATAACCCGAAAAATCGCAATTGATTTTCGGGTTATGCGCCGGTCAAAGGGTGATAGAGCGCCGGAGGGGTGGCATGAAGCCGCGATATCTTATCCTCGCTATCGCATGCCTTGCGGCCTTCGCCGCGCCGAATCTTGCCGGGGCGCAAGAGCAGCGGCCACCGGTCAGCCAGTGCCAAGCGATCGCGCAAACCATCCCCAAGGTGACCTTCGCAAGCTTTTCCGGCGCTCCGCCGCTGATGCCTGCCGTCTCCGAGGGCGAGGACGTCAAACTCACCTTCCTCGGCCACTCCACCTTCGAGATCGAGACCCCGGGCGGTATCATCATCGCGACAGATTATAATGGCTGGTATAGGCCGGCGACGATGCCCGATGTCGTGACCATGAACAAAGCGCACACGACCCACTATACCCTGACCCCTGATCCCGGCATCAAGCATGTGCTGCATGGGTGGAGCGATGTTCCAAGCGAGAAGGCCAATATCAATCTCGTCGTCGGCGATGCCTATATCCGCAACGTCACGACGGATATCCGCTTCAGCTACGGCCTCGGCGGCGCGCACGAGAACGGCAACTCCATCTTCATTTTCGAGATCGCCGGCCTGTGCATCGGCCATCTCGGCCACCTGCACTACGAACTCACGGATGCCCATTATACCGAGATCGGCCGCCTCGACATCGTCATGGTCCCCGTCGATGGTGGCCTGACGATGGGCGCCGACAGCATGAGCCGCGTCATCAAGCGGCTACGCTCGTCTTTGATCCTGCCGATGCACCGGCGCGGCCCGCCGGTCGAAGCCTTCGTCTCCATGTTCGGCAAGGATTTCGACGTCGTCAATGCGCCCGATGATAGTATCACCGTCTCGATGCGCACGCTGCCGAAAAAGCCGCTGATCTATGTGCTGAAGGGTGTGCAGTAAAAGGCCCGGCGGTTCTCTTACTACAGCGCCGCGCGTCTTTTTAGACGCGCTAAGAACGCTGAGCACTTTGAATTGCTGCATAATTCTATCCCTAAATCGATTCCGAATTAAGGAGTTATCCGGGAGCCTCGCGCATCAGGCGAATTGCAGATGGCGCTTGATGCCGACATCCGGCATTTTGTCGTCGTCGAGATTGGCCTTGGCGATTTCCCAGCCGAATTTCAGCGTGTTGCCTGTGGAAACCCAGATTTCGGCGTCGTCGACATGGAGGGACAGCATGGTAAGCTTGGGGTCCTTCTTGCCGCCGTCATACCAGGCCGCGACGATCGAACTCCAGTATTCCTCGATCTTGGAAGGGTCGGGGCGCACGTCGATCACGCCGGCAAGGCAGGCGTGATAGTCGTGATCCTTGCCGATGACGCAGAAATGCGCGCGGCTGCCGGGCTTGATGGCGCGCACGATGTCGGCATCGGTCTTGGTGTAGAACCAGATGGTGTTGGTGGTAGGATCGGCATGCGGTGCCATCGGCTGCATGTGCATGTCCAGTCCGGTAATTCCGAGCATGCCGGCATGAACATCGTTGACCTGATCCCAGAGCTGACGTGCTGGATGTTCCTGCGCCTCGCTGAGACTTGCCATGACCGTTCCTTTCCGTTGTGTGGAGTTCGGTTTGAAACGTCATCCCATCGCCTTTGTTCCGTTCGGAAGCAGCGGACGGTGCCCTCTTTTCCGCGCAGGGGAATATGCGATAGTGCGCGCCTGACCGGGAGAGGATCATAATGGGAACAGGACATTCGATGCTGGCTTTGATCTTTTGTGCAGCCTTTGCGCCCACAGGCCTTGCGGCGGAAAAGACTTTCAAGCCCGACGGGAACGGTCAGGTCGTCTTCGTCACGCCCACGAGAAATATCGGCTGTGTCTATACGCCAAAGGGCGGCGTCGAAATGTATGTTCCGGGAGACGGCGGCCCGGAGCTTGCCTGTGATCGCATCGAGCCGCTCTACGTCCGACTCATCCTGCCGGCGAGCGGCAAGGCCTATATCTTCAAGATGGTCGGCGACACCGCCTGCTGCAGCGAAGAGCATGTGCTCGACTATGGCGACAGCTGGAGGGACGGGCCCTATTCCTGCACCTCCAGCACGGAGGGGTTGCGCTGCCGACGCCACGACGGACATGGTTTCTTCGCTAGCCGCAAGCGGCTGACGGTTGACTGAGACAGGCGACAGACCCGTGCATCATGCGGCAAATCTACCGCTTTTTCCTTGAACGGGTGCCGTTTCGCTCTTATAAGGCGGCCCATTCCGAACAATGAGACGTGAACAGGGGTGCCATGGCTGGCCATTCACAGTTTAAAAACATCATGCACCGCAAAGGCCGTCAGGATGCCGTGCGGTCGAAAATGTTCTCCAAGCTTGCGCGCGAAATCACCGTTGCCGCCAAGGCCGGCCTGCCCGACCCGACGATGAACGCCCGCCTTCGGCTGGCGATCCAGAACGCCAAGGCCCAGTCCATGCCGAAGGACAATATCGACCGCGCCATCAAGAAGGCAGCCGGCGCCGACGGCGAAAACTACGATGAAGTTCGCTATGAGGGCTATGGCCCCGGCGGCACGGCGATCATCGTCGAAGCCCTGACCGACAACCGCAACCGCACCGCCTCCAACGTTCGCTCGAGCTTCACCAAGGCCGGCGGTGCTCTCGGCGAAACCGGTTCCGTGTCCTTCTCCTTCGACCATGTCGGCGAAATCACCTACAAGCTTTCCGTCGGCGATGGCGACAAGGTGATGGAAGCCGCGATCGAAGCCGGCGCTGACGACGTCGAAACCGACGAAGACGGCCACTACATCACCTGCGCCTTCGAAGCCCTCGGCGAAGTGGCGAGAGCGCTGGAATCGAGCCTCGGCGAAGCCGAAACCGTCAAGGCCGTCTGGCGTGCCCAGAACAACGTTCCGGTAGACGAGGAAAAAGCCCAGTCGCTGCTGAAACTCATCGACAGCCTGGAAGACGATGACGACGTGCAGAACGTCTATTCAAACTTCGAAGTCTCGGAAGAAGTCCTGGCGAAGCTCTCGGCCTGATCTCCTCAGGCAGGTGCCAAATAAAAACCCGGCTGCATCGCCGGGTTTTTTTCTTGCCGGAAAGGTGGCGCCGTCAAAGTGCGCCTTGCGTAGATCCTAAGCGGCGGCTCGCATAAAACTCCCCAGCCCCGCGAATAATTCCACCGATGTCAGCCGCGCCTCGAGGTCGTGGATCGGCATCGAGATGATCACCTCGTCGGCCCGCGTTTCCTGTAGAAATTCTGTCAATTTCGCCTCCGCCGCCTTCTGCGAGCCGACCACGGCATAACGCAGCGTGTGTTCGACATTCATCTTTTCCATCGGCGACCAGAAGTCCCCCATATCGGCCACCGGACGCGGGAACGGGCCGCGGACATTGCGGCGCAGATTGACGAATTGCTGCTGGGCGGAGGTGAAATGATAGCGTGCCTCCTCGTCCGTCGCCGCCACCGCACCCATCACGCCGACCATCACATGGGGCTTGTCGAGCGTCGCCGAAGGCTGGAAGCGGTCGCGGTAGATCGCGATCGCATCGAGCAGCATGTCGGGCGCGAAATGCGAGGCGAAGGCATAGGGAAGCCCCAGCATGCCGGCAAGCTGGGCGCTGTAGAGACTGGAACCGAGAAGCCAGATCGGGATATGTGAGCCATTGCCGGGAACCGCGAGGATCGCCTGGTTCTCGATCGGCGTATCGAGGAGTTGCTGCAGTTCCACCACGTCGTTCGGGAAGCTGTTTGCACCGGCCTCGAGATTGCGCCGCAGCGCCTGTGCCGTGCGCATGTCCGTTCCCGGCGCGCGCCCGAGGCCGAGATCGATGCGGCCGGGGAAGAGCGCCTCCAGCGTGCCGAACTGCTCGGCGATGACGAGCGGCGAATGATTGGGCAGCATGATGCCGCCGGAGCCGATGCGGATGTGCTTTGTCGCGGCCCCGACATGGCCGATGACGACGGCGGTGGCAGCGCTGGCGATGCCTGGCATGCCGTGATGTTCGGCAAGCCAGAAGCGTTTGTAACCGAACGCCTCGGCCTTCACAGCCATCCGCGCCGAGCCCTCGAGGGACTGGCGCACGGTGCTGCCTTCGGCAACGGGGGAAAGGTCGAGTATGGAGAAGGGAACCATGGGAAACCTGCCGGGCAGTTGGACGATGCCGTCTATGTAGGTTCGCGCCCACACCATTCCAAACCATGCGCGCAACAAAAAGGGCCGCGCGAGCGCGACCCTTGTGCAAGGTCAGAAGCGATCGTTTACCGATGACGGCGCAGCACATGCACCTCGGCGCTCGGCTGGTGGTGGCCGGGCGGCAGCGTGAAATTGCCGAGCTGGCGGTCCATTTCCACGGCTTCCGTCGCCAGCCGGTGGATCGCCGCCGTCGTCTCCTCGACCATCGAGGCGTTCTGCTGCGTCATCGCGTCGAGTTCGGCGACGGCGCTATTGATCTCGCGCAGCGTACTCGCTTCTTCGCGAGTCGTTTCCATAATTTCGTTGATCTGCCCGTTGATCGCCTCGACATGGGCGCCGATGCCCGTCAACGCAACGCCCGCTTTTTCCACAAGCGCAACGCCGCTTTCGACCTCATGCGTCGATTTCTGCAGCAGGCTGGAAATCTCCTTGGCCGCACTCGACGAACGCTGGGCCAGCTCGCGCACTTCCATGGCGACGACGGCGAAGCCCTTGCCGGATTCACCGGCACGCGCTGCCTCGACGCCGGCATTGAGCGCCAGGAGGTTGGTCTGGAAGGCGATGTCGTCGATGACTGAGATGATCGTGTTGATTTGGCGCGAAGAGGCCTGGATTGCCTCCATCGCCGCGATCGTCTCGCGCATGATCTGGCCTGAGCCGGTCGTCTCCTTCTTGGCGTCGCGGGCGATGCACTCGGCCTGTTCGGCTCGCTCGATCTGCCGGCGGACCGACTGTGTGATGGCGCTGATCGCATTCGCCGTCTCGGTGATCGAGCCGGCCTGGCGCTCGGTGCGCCCGGCAAGTTCGTCGGCGCCGGTGCGCATCTCCTCCGAGCCTGCGCGCACCGCCATCGAATTACCGCCGATCGCCGTCATGGTTTCGCTGAGCGTCGCCAGCGCCTCGTTGAAATTGACGCGCAGGCTTTCGAGCTCGTTCGGGAAGCGGGTATCGATCTGATAGGCGAGATCGCCGTTCGCCAGATGATGCAGGCCCTCGTCAATCGCCTCGACCACCTGCTGCAGCCTCTTCGCCTCGGCGTCGCGCTCGGCCAGATTCTGCTGGCGGTCTTGCTCGGCCTGCAGGCGCGTCTTTTCGCTGGCCGCCTCGAACTCGCGGCTTTCGATCAGCGAGTGGCGGAAGCGGTCGAGCGCGTTGGCCATCGTGCCGATCTCATCCTTGCGGTTCAGGCTGCCGACCTCGCTGTCGAGCTTGCCGTCGGCGACATCGCGGGTGACGCCGGCAAGCCGCGCAAGCGGCGAGAACAGTAAATTGGTGACGAGCCCGGTCGCTATCGCCATGACGACGAGTACGCCGATGCCGATCATTGTCAGCAGGGTTGCGATCTCGATCGAGCCGGCATTGAGCTCGCTCAAAAGCACGCTTTCGACCACGAGGAAGCGGTCGCCGCGATAGTCGATACCGCGGACATAGGCGCGAGCCGCGCCATCCGCTCGGCCGAAATCGGCAACGGTCATCGCCGAACTGGCAAGCGCGCTCTTGATGAAGGTGAAGGGCGTCGCATCGAGCGTCGCAAGCTTGCCGCTTCCGTCGAGCCCGACGGCGGAGCCATCGCCGGAGACGATCGCCGCCCGCGCCGTGCTGCCCTGGACGATGCCCTTGGCGAGGATGCCGGTGACGATCTCATCCCGCACCTTGAAGAGGATGATGCCCTTGGCCGCCCCAAGCTTGACGATCGGCACGGCATAGAAGATCGCCGACTTGCCGCTGCCGGCATCGACGCGAAGACCGGAAAAGCCTGTCGGCGCGGCGTCATCGGTCGCCTTGGCGGTATTCTCGATCGCCTTGGCGAAAGCAACGCCGGCGCCGGTCGCCTTCCAGGCGTCCGACTTCAGATTTTCGGCGAAATCGTCTTCCTTCTTATAGGAATAGAGCACCGTACCCTCGAGATCGACGATCAGCAGATCGTTGAAGGCGGTATCCTCGAGGTCGCGGGCGACTTCGCCCTGCGTCTTCTCGTGGCTCGAATAGTAAAAGCCGCTCGGCCCTTCCGGTTTGATCAGCTTCTCGCGCTGGTCGGCGGGGTTGGGGTTGCCTGCTATGAAAACCTTCTTCAGTTCGGCGCGCGCATCCCCCGCGGTCTTCTCGATGGTCTTCCAGCCGCTCTTCAGATTGGTGATCGACATCTGCAGCGCCTCGATGCGCGCGATGGAATTGGCCTGGTTTTCAAGCTGTGTCAGCTGGTCCTGCAGCATGTCGCCGCGAAAGATCAGCACGCTTTCCTTGGCCTTCAGCGCCTGCTCGTCGGAAATGCGGCTGCTGGCGAAATAGGCAAGCACATCGATGACCGCGATCGACAGCACGGTCAGCAGAATGAATGTGACGATGACCTTGAAGGACAGGGATTGAAATCTCCGAGCCATGTACAACGAACCCCTTCTGAACGCGCCTGTCAGCGCGGGCACGCTGCGCATGGCAGATCAACTGGCCTATAAACAGAACATCGGGGGCTTAAATCTTCGCGAAAGAAGCCCCTCCCGTATTCGATGACTAGAATTCAGGCATCTGTTTTAATTCGCGGTAAATGGCAGAGCCGAAATCCGCGAACGTTTTTGTTTTGTTCACACATCAATGGCAGTTATTTCGCAATCGCTATAGGTTGAACCATGCAAAATACGATTCGCATCGTCGGCATCGATCCCGGGCTTCGCCGCACCGGCTGGGGAATCATCGAGACATCAGGCAATTCCCTGCGGTTTGTGGCATCTGGAACCGTGACCTCTGATGGAGACATGGACCTTGCCTCCCGCCTTTGCCAATTGCACGACGGCCTGGCGGAGATCGTCCACAGTTACAAGCCGGATGAGGCCGCCGTCGAACAGACCTTCGTCAACAAGGATGCGGTAGCGACCCTGAAGCTTGGCCAGGCCCGCGGCATCGCGATGCTGGTGCCGGCGCGCGCCGGGCTGCCGGTCGCCGAATATGCCCCGAACGCCGTGAAGAAGGCCGTCATCGGCGTCGGCCACGGCGAAAAGCAGCAGATCCACATGATGCTGAAGATCCTGATGCCGAAGGTCGAATTCAAGGGCAACGACGCAGCCGACGCCCTGGCGATCGCCATTTGCCATGCGCATAATCGCGGCAGCAACCGGATGGGGCAGGCACTGGCTGGATAGCTTGTTCTTGACTTGTTCTACCAGTAAGGATAATTCTTACTGCGAAGGAGCAACAAGATGCGTGTTACGTCCAAAGGGCAGGTCACCATTCCTCGCGATCTCAGGAAACTTGTCGGCATCGAGGCCAACAGCGAGGTCATTTTCTCGATAGAGGGCGGCAAGCTCGTTCTCTCGCCGAAGAACGGCAAGCAGGAGATCGAGGATCGGGGCCGCCTGGATCGTTTCATACAGACGATCCGTCGTCTCGAGGGCACTGGCGATCAGGAGATCGATGCCGAAGACCTTTTAGCGATGACCCGTGATCGCTGATGGCCACACTGATCGATACGAACATACTTGTCGATCTGGCCATGGTCGGTTCGGACTGGCACGGCTGGTCGCGTCGAAAGATGCTTGACGTCTTCAAGGACGGTCCTGTCCTCATAAACCCGATCATCTATTCCGAATTTTCCGTTCGGTACGACGACGTGGACGAAGTCGATCGACTGCTGCCGCAGGATGAATTCCGCCGCGAGAATCTGCCTTGGCCGGCTGCATTCGCCGCTGCTGCGGCCTTCCGGCTTTACCGTCGCGCCGGCGGTGGACGCGAACGGATCTTGCCCGATTTCTTCATCGGCGCGCATGCGGCGATAAGGGGCTACAGAATTTTGACCCGCGATCCCAACGGATACCGCTCCTATTTCCCCTCCGTTGACCTTATAACCCCCGAAACGCATCCTTGAGAGACCGCGACCCATGATCGGCAAGCTGAAAGGCACCATAGACGAGATCGGCGAAGACTATGTGCTCGTCGACGTGCACGGCGTTTGCTACGTCGCCCATTGCTCGGCCCGCACCCTGTCCAAGCTCGGCTCGACTGGTGAGGCCTGCGTGCTCTTCATCGAGACCTATGTGCGCGAGGACCAGTTGAAGCTCTTCGGTTTCATGACGGCGCTGGAGCGGGAATGGTTCAACCTGCTCCAGAGCGTCCAGGGCGTCGGCGCCAAGGTGGCGCTCGCCGTGCTCTCGACGCTGACGCCAGGCGAACTTGCCAATGCAATCGCCCTGCAGGACCGCGCCGCCGTCTCGCGTGCGCCGGGCGTCGGTCCGAAAGTGGCGATGCGCCTCGTCACCGAGCTCAAGAACCGGGCACCGGCCTTTGCTGGGGAAGCGATCAATATCGCCCTCAAGCAGGAACTCGGCGAAGGTGTCGCGGCCGCGCCTGTCGCCGATGCGGTTTCCGCGCTGACAAACCTCGGCTACAGCAGAGACCAGGCGGCGAACGCGATTGCCGCGGCAATGAAGACGGCAGGCGACGGCGCCGATAGCGCGAAGCTGATCAGGCTGGGATTAAAGGAACTGGCGCGCTGATCTCCTTGAATATACCCCAATTCCTTACTAAACTCGAATGGTAAGGAGAGCCGCATGAATATCTACTACGGTACAATGACATCGAAGGGCCAGACAACAATTCCGGCCGAAGTTCGTGAATTGCTGAATCTGAAGTCCGGCGACAGGATCCGCTACATCAACCGCGATGGCGAAATCATCATGAAAGCCAAGAACAAACGCGCCATCGACCTTGCAGGCAAGTTTCACGATCCGAACCGACCGACGATCACTTTGACGCAAATGGACGAGGCGATTGGGGAAGCCATCGCCGATCACGTGACTAGTGCAAGATGATTGGCCTCGACACCAATATTATGCTGCGCTTCCTCCTGAAGGACGATGTCGTCCAGACGGAGAAGGTCACAACGCTCTTCGCGAGCCTGTCCGATACGGCACCCGGCTATATCAGTTGCATCACGCTGATGGAATGCGCGTGGTTCTTGAGACAACGGATCAAGCTGAAGAGAGAACAGATCATGGAGGCGATTTCGGACTTGTTGGACTCGGCCGACCTGATCCTTGAAGATGAAAGAGTAGTCGAGGAGACGCTCGCAATCATGGTGCGGACGAATGCAGAATTCGCAGATGTCTTCATCGCCCTTCGTAATCGTGATGCGGGTTGCGTGACAACCAGGACATTCGATGCCCAAGCCGCAAAAACCATACCTGGAATGGAACTTTTGACATGAGCGAATCCGCCCGCCTGATATCGCCGGAAAAGCGGGGCGAAGACCTTGATATCACGTTGCGCCCGCAATCGCTGGACGAGTTCACCGGCCAGGCGGAGGCGCGCGCCAATCTCAAGGTCTTCATCGAGGCGGCGAAAAACCGCGGCGAAGCGCTGGACCATGTGCTCTTCGTCGGTCCGCCCGGCCTCGGCAAGACGACGCTGGCACAGATCATGGCCAAAGAACTCGGCGTCAACTTTCGCTCGACGTCGGGCCCCGTTATCGCCAAGGCCGGCGATCTCGCTGCCCTGCTCACCAATCTCGAGGAGCGTGATGTGCTCTTCATCGACGAAATCCATCGCCTCAATCCGGCGGTCGAGGAAATCCTCTATCCGGCCATGGAAGATTTCCAGCTCGACCTCATCATCGGGGAAGGCCCTGCTGCTCGCTCGGTAAAGATCGACCTGTCGAAATTCACTCTGGTGGCGGCCACCACCCGCCTTGGCCTGTTGACGACGCCGTTGCGCGACCGTTTCGGCATTCCGGTGCGCCTGAGCTTCTACACCGTCGAGGAGCTGGAACTGATCGTGCGCCGTGGCGCACGGCTGATGAACCTGCCGATCACCGAGGAGGGCGCCCGCGAGATCGCGAGACGCGCCCGCGGCACCCCGCGCATCGCCGGCCGGCTGCTGCGGCGCGTGCGCGACTTTGCCGAGGTGGCAAGGGCGGAAGCCGTCACCCGCGAGATCGCCGACGAAGCGCTGACCCGCCTGCTGGTCGACAATGTCGGCTTCGACCAACTCGACAAACGTTACCTCAACATGATCGCCGTCAATTTCGGCGGTGGCCCGGTCGGCATCGAAACCATCGCCGCCGGCCTTTCCGAGCCGCGCGACGCGATCGAGGACATCATCGAGCCCTATATGATCCAACAGGGTTTTATTCAGCGCACGCCACGCGGCCGTGTTCTGACCGCAATCGCGTGGAAACATCTGGGAATGCAACCGCCCAAGGATATGGAGGCTGCGCAGTTCCGGCTGTTCCAGGAGGACAACTGAGTGATCACCCGCCGCGGATTTTTCAAGGTTCTGGGCGGCGGTATCGCAGGCGTCATGTCCCTCGGTGGTTATGCCTTCGCCTATGAGCCGCTTGCGCGGCTCGCCATCACCCGCTACCGGCTGACGCCGCCGGGATGGACGCCAGGGCTCAAGCTCCGCGTCGTCGCGCTCGCCGATCTCCATGCCTGCGAACCCTGGATGTCGGCAAGCCGCATTGCCGCGATCTGCCACAGGGCAAATGAACTCGAAGGCGACGTTACCGTCCTGCTCGGCGATTATGCCGCCGGCATGAACATGGTGACGCAGTACGTGCATTCGAGCCAATGGTCGAAGGCGCTCGCCACCTTGCAGGCCCCTCTCGGCGTCCACGCGATTATGGGCAACCACGATTGGTGGGAGGACAGGACCGCCCAGAAGAACGGCGGGATGGAAACATTCGGGCACCGGGCTCTCGCCGACGTCGGCATCCCGGTCTATGGCAACCGTGCCGTTCGGCTCGAAAAGGATGGCCGCGGTTTTTGGCTCGCAGGCCTCGAAGATCAGCTGGCGCTGCTGCCGGGCCGGAAGTGGGGCCGCACGCAGATGCTCGGCCTCGACGATCTCGAGGGAACGATGGCGCAGATTACCGACGATGCGCCCGTCATCCTGCTCGCTCATGAGCCCGATATCTTTCCGCGCGTGCCCGAGCGCGTCTCGCTGACGCTATCGGGCCACACCCATGGCGGACAGATCCGTTTCCTCGGCCGTTCGCCGATCGTGCCCTCGCGCTACGGCAATCGCTACGCCTATGGCCATATCGTTGAAGAGGAGCGTAACATCATCGTTTCCGGCGGCCTTGGCTGCTCCATTGCACCGGTGCGCTTCGGCGTGCCGCCGGAAATTGTCGTGATCGATCTTGGATAAGAATGGCATGACCAAGCGCATTCACATCCGCCTGAATGCAGGCGGTCGGCGTTTCAACTATCGCATCGCCGGCCTCGGTTTTCGCGATGGCCATGTGCTCGTTCATCGCGCCATACACGAGCCCTTCTGGACTTTTCCGGGCGGTCGGGCGGAGATCGGCGAAACGTCGGAAGAGACACTGAAGCGCGAGATGGTGGAGGAACTGGGCGTTGAGGTGACCGTCCGTCGCCTGCTGTGGATCGTCGAGAATTTCTTCCACTACGAACAGCGCGATTGGCACGAACTCGGCTTCTATTATCTGATGGACATCCCGCCGGAATTCCCCTTCCGGCCGGACGAGATCATCCATCGGGTAGAGGACCACGACAACCATCTCGAATTCAAATGGGTGCCGGCAACGCGCTATGCCCTGACCGCACTCGACATCCCGCCCTATTTCATTGCCGACGAAATCGAAACCCTTCCCGTTTCGCCACGTCATCTCGTCTGGCGGGACGGCGATCTCGACGGCAAAGACTGACGCAAGCAATTCAAGGTGTTACCGCGCCCGTTGCGTACCTCAAGAGGCGCCCGGAGTTGTAGCCAAAAGCGCTTAAAGAGGAGATGCGCCGATGCCGACCTTCGATCCTGTCAGGCCATTCCGCAAACTTGCCTATAACAACGCCCTTGCCAACCGCCGGCTGCTTCAGACCTGCGCGACATTGAAGCCTGGCGAATTCGAAGCGCCGCGCACAAGCTTCTTTCCCTCGATCAAGGAAACCTTGAACCATATCATCACGGTGGACTGGTTCTATGTCGACGGCCTGGAAGGCGGCACGCTCGGGCTCAAGGCCTTTGAGGTCGACGAACCATTCGATGACGTCTCCTCGCTGGCAGAAGCCCAGGCGAAGGTCGATCAGCGCCTGGTGGCACTTTGCGAGGCCCTGACGCCGGAGAGGCTCACCTCGACCATCAGCCTCCATCGCGGCGACCGCATTCAAGAAGAGCGGATGGACGACGTGCTCGGCCACCTCTTCCAGCATCAGACCCATCATCGCGGACAGGTGCATGCGATGCTCTCCGGCACCAGCATCGCTCCGCCGCAACTCGACGAATTCATCGTTGCCGACGATGCCAGGTTCCGCGGCAGCGAACTCGCAGCGCTCGGCTGGAGCGAAGAAACTTTGATGCGTTAGCGCGTCCTGCAGGACGCGTGGCGCGCTTTAAGTCTTTATCTGATGCCTGTCGTGGTCCGAAAACCGCTGCACGGTTTTCGGCATCATGCTCTAATCCTGCAGCCGTCTCTTCAGCCCGTCGATGATCGTCTTGGTGAGAAGGTCGTAATTCTCGTCGAAATGATGGTCGCCGGGCAGCTCGATGACCTCGGCGCCGCTGTCCTTCAGCGCCGGACAGGCGACATCGTCATCGTCGTCCTTGCCGTAAATGCATTGCACGAGCTTCGGATCAATGTTCTTCAGATCGCCGACGGGATCGCCTCCCGCCCCTTCCGTCTTCTGGCCGAGCCAGCCGAGAACGGAGATGACGTAGTCGACTTGGTGCGAAAGCGACAGCAGCGACAATTGCGCCACCGCCGATTTTTCGGCTGGCTTGAGGAGCTGGTAGGTGGCGGGCACGACATCGGCACCGAAGGAATAACCGACGAGCAGCACATGCTTCACCTTCCACTGCTTGCGGTAGAAATCGATGATCTTGGAAAGATCGGCGGCGGTCTCCTCCGGCTTGCGCTCCGACCAGAAATAGTGGAGCGAATCGACGCCGACGACCGGAATGCCTTCCTTCTGCAGCGTACCACCGACCTCCTTGTCGATGTCGCGCCAGCCGCCGTCGCCGGAATAGATCACCGCCATCGTATCGAAGGCCGGTGTTGCCTCGAGCACCGCCAGCGGCAAGCCGAGCGGGTTGCCGAAGGCACCGGAGGCGGTGACGAGATCGTCGAGCGTATCGGCAAACGCCGTCTGCGCATCGTCGGTGGAATCGCGGATCTCGATCGCGTCATGGGCCTTCTTCAGCGCCTCGGCGTGCGCCCGGCCATCCTTGTTGGCATCAGGCGTGAAGACAGTAATGATCGGGTCCGGCAGGATCCCGTCGCTGAGGCCATAGACCGCGCGTTCGCCAACCACCTGCTTGGACGCCGGCGTGCAAAGCTCCTTGGCAAGCGGAATGCCGGCGACCGGGTTAACGGCAAGTGTCTGGCCGATCGTCGCATCCGGCGTTTGCGCGGCGATCGCCAGCGCTAAGGCCCCGCCCTCGCCGATGCCGGCGACGATCGGCAGGTGATAGGCGTTGTTGCCGGTCGCACGCTGCACCTGCTGGCTCAGCGATTCGATGTCAGAGACCATATAGAGGCAGCCGTCGTTGAGGCTGACGTCGTATCGGCCGAGCGCCTGGATATAGGATGGAAAATCGATGCCGATGACGACGGCGCCTTCCGCGACCAATCTGTCGGCTTCGGCCTTCTCATAGTCGCTCCAGCCGGCGGCATCCGAGATCAGCATCACCGTGCCCTTCACCTCCCCTTCCGGCAGGAAGATGTGCGGCGACGGGATGAGCCCGGTTTCGAAACTCTGCGTGGTCTGCTCGGCGGCATCAGCCGGTGCGGCCGCGAGCATGCAGGCACATGCCGTGGCAAGAAGGATTGTCCTGATCATTTTCTCACTACCCCTTTCAATCCGCCCCCAATCAGCAATGTCGCGTCCATCAACGCGATCATCGGATTGCCCCCTCCGGAGACCGCAAGATAGCGCGGTTGCCAGTGCGGATGAAACTTGGATTTGAATGCCCGAAGGCCTTTGAAGTTATAGAAACGCTCGCCGTGTTCGAAGACGGTGCTGCCGATGCGGTCCCAGACGGGCGCCGCCTCGCGTTTCGACATGCCGGAGAGAGGCGCCATGCCGAGATTGAAATGGGCAAAACCCTCGCCGCGCAGATATTCCATGATCTGCACGAAAAGAAAATCCATCGATCCCTTCGGCGCGGCCGGCGAGAAGCGCATGAGATCGATCGTGCCCTCCTCTTTGGACTCGGTGATGAGGATGTTGGCGAAGGCGACGATCCTGCCCTCCTTCTTCAGAATGCCGACGGGCTGCGAGGAGACGTAATCGGGATCGAAGGAGCCGAGCGAGAAACTCTTTTCCTTGGCATTGTGGTCTTCCAGCCAAGCCGTGGAGACGGCGGCGAGATCGTCGATGATATCAGGCACGTCCTCGGGTTGGACCACGGCGAATTCCAGCCCGTCGCGCTGGGCGCGGCTTGCGGTCTGGCGAAGGTTCGCCCATTTGCCGCCCTTCATCTCGAAAGTCCTGAGATCGGCCACCGCCAGTTCGCCGAGCTTGAAGGCGCGAAGGCCGGCATCGGCGCAATGGGACAGCAGCGCCGGCGAGATCTGGTAGAACACGGCACGGCAGCCGGCGGCACGCGCCGCTTCGACGAATCGCCAGACGAGTTCCTGCACGGCGCGATGGTTGCCGACCGGATCGAACAGCGCGATCCAGGAGCGGCCCTGCCGGCCATACATGATGAAGGCGTCGCCCTTTTCCGAGAACATGATGCTCTTGTCGCCCATCCGCACCAGATTGGCGTCGGCATTGCCCTGCTTCATGACGATCTCGACGGCGCGCGCCAGCGCCTCGTCCGTCGCCGGTTCCGGCCGGAAGGTCGCCGGTCGAAGCAGGCTGAAGACGGCGATCGCGGACGAGATGATGGTAATGCCGAGCACGGCGCGCAAGCCCCGCGGCGCTTCGGCGGTGAACTCGAATTGCCACCAGAGCTGGTTGCTGTATTCGACGTCGCGATAGACGAAGAGCAAGATGACGACGGCGCCGACGACGATCACCGCGATCGCCATCAGCCAAGACGCCGTCAGCGCTTGGTTGAGCAGCGAGGCCTGTCGGCTAAAGAGCCGGCGGCTGACGAAAAGCCCGAAGATGAGGAAGGCGAGAAAAGCGGCTTCGACAAGCGCGATCGCCTTCAGCAGCGACAAAGTCAACGCGGCAAGCGCCGAGAACACGGCCACCCACCAGGCGCCGTCGAGCCGCTGGCCGAGGCCGCGCGCGGCGACGACGAGTGCCAGCCCCAGCAGGCTGGAGAGGAAATGCGCGCCTTCGACCATCGGCAGCGGCAGATAGTTGGAGAGGAATTCGAGATTTTGGTCAGGCGTCGGCGTGACGCTCGAAAATACCAGCATGACGCCGAGCAGCAGCGCGAGAGCCGACAGCAGCTGCGGCATCAGCCGTCCGCCGATGCGCCGCATGCTGGAGGCGGCCGGATGGTCGACGAAACGACGCAGCTCCGCCGCCGAGACCGCGAGCACCGCGATCAGCAGCGGCAGCACATGATAGATCAGGCGGTAGAGCACCAGCGATCCGAGCACGGCATCGATGTTCACAGCACTGCCGAGCGAGGCGATGATCACGGTCTCGAACACGCCGAGCCCGGCCGGCACATGGCTGAGCACGCCGAGACCAACGGCGATCGCATAGACGGCGAGGAAGACCGGCCAGCCGATGGCCGTCTGCGGCAGCAGCACGTAGAGTACGGACGCCGAGGCGGCGATATCGAAGGCGGTGACGAGGAACTGGCGCGACCAGGTGCGCGAGTCCGGCAGGCGGATTGCTACCGGCCCGAGATCGAGCACGCGCCCCTCGCGGCCGATGATCATCACTGCGCCCAGAATGGCGACAATCGAGCCGGCGATCAGCCGCAGAAGGAATGGGCTGACGCTAACGAGGGGGCCGATCTCGTCGGCGATGACGATGAGCGCGATCGCCGCGACGCCCGCAAGCCCCAATCCGAAGGACAGCGTGACGAAGGCGATGATGCGGCCGATATCCTCTGGCGAGAGCCCGAGGCGCGTATAGGCACGGTAGCGGATCGCGCCGCCCGAAAGCGCGCCGAAACCGGCGGTGTTGCCGACGGCATAGGCGCTGAACGCTGTCAGCGCCACATGCGGAAAGGGCAGCTTCTTGCCGATGTACTCGATGGCGTTGAGATCGTAGAAGATCAGCGAGAGGAAACTAAGCGCCGTGAAGAACAGCGCAAACAGGATCGCGCTCGGCCTGGTCGCCGCCAGCGCACCGACGACGTCGTCATAGCGCACCTCGTTGGTGAGCTGCACGATCGCGTAACCGACGAGGCAGAAAGCCACCAGTGACGCGGCTGCCAGCAAAGGCGTTCTGTAACGCCTGAAAAGCCCGCCAAAAGAAAACCCGTCCGTTTCTTCCATCTCTTCCAAATTGCCGTGCCCCGACATTCTCGTACCCTGCTGCAACTGCCAGCTTGGCGGGAATCATTTCAGATGACGTAACATGAGAGGCATATGAGCTCTATGAAGCCATGCCGCCGCTACCCCAGCCCCGCCGCCTGCGCCTCAATCATCCTCAATTGGGGCGAATTTGCGCAGGCGGGCGTCGCGGCACATTGCATTTTCGTAAGCTTCAGCAGAGCCTTGCCCTGAACGAGATTTGAGACGCGGGAGAACGGTTCGATATGCAGGATGGCCCAGCCTTCGTAATGCTTGCCCTCGGACGTCTGCTGCTGGGCGGCCTCTATGTCGCTGGCGGCATTCATCATTTTTTCGTTATCGTGCCGCTGTCCGACGCGATCGAAGCCCGCGGCGTCCCTTTTGCGAAAGGAGTGCTGGTCTTGGGCAGCCTGTTTCAGATCGTCGCCGGCATCCTGCTGATGCTCGGCCTTTTTGTCACAGCAGCGGCATTCGGTCTCATCATCTTCACGCTGGCGGCCACCGTCATGCTGCTGAATTTCTGGGACATGCAAGGAACGGCGCGCGACAGCGCGATCAATACCTGGAAGACGAACATGGTGATCATCGGCGGCCTGCTGATCGCAGCCGCCGGCGCAATGTGAGGCGGTTCATGCGGCCGGCTCGCCCCCCGCCCGCGCATGCGCGGCGTAGCGAGAGACGGCAGCATCCACTTCCGCGTCGTGGTCGCCCGCCACCTGCACCGTCGGCACGGCGAACTCGATGCCGTTTTCCTGGAAGGCATTGCGGATCATCGCCAGCGCATTGCGGCGGATGACGAATTGCTCGCCGGGCTTCGTCATCATCGACAGCCGGATTTCGATGGCGAATTCGCCAAACTGCTCGACACCCTTCATCTTCAGCGTCTCGATGATATGAGGGCCGAATTCCGGATTTTCGAGCAGCGTCTGGCCGATCTGCTTGATCACCTTCTTCGCCTTGACGAGATCGGTGTCGTATTTGACGTTGAGGCTGATCTTGTCGATCGTCCAATCGCGATTGAGGTTCTTCACCGCGCCGAGTTCACCGAACGGCACCGTCGTCAGCGGCCCGCGATGATGCCTGAGCTTCACCGAGCGCAGGCTGAAAGCCTCGACCACGCCCTTGTGGCTGCCGCTTTCGATATATTCGCCAATGCGGAAGGCATCGTCCCAGAGATAGAACATGCCGCTGATGACGTCCTTGACGATCGTCTGAGCGCCGAAGCCGACCGCGACGCCGACGACACCGGCGCCGGCAATCAGCGGCCCGATCTCGATACCGAGGCCGGAGAGCACCATCAGAGCGGCAATGACGGCGATCACGACGGCGAGAATATTGCGGAAGATCGGCAACAGCGTCTGTATCCGCGCGCGTTTGGCCTTCTCTTCATCCGTTGCTCCGCCATTCACGGATGAATCGAGCAGCTTGCCGTCGATATAAGCCTTGATGACATGCCAGAGCAGATCGGCGGCAAGCAGGATAACGATCCCGCCGATCACGCCGCGCGCGATCTTGTCGATCATCGTTTCGCCAGCGGCCATCGTATCGGCACCGACGCCGAGCATATGCCCAAGCCAGACGGCAGCAACGGCAATGATCAACGCCCGCACACCCCGGTCAAGCAGCACGGCTGCAATGCGGCGCGTGGCAAGGAAGCTCGCTTCGGTCTGCTGCAGCGATTTTACCGCAATCGTCGAGACGGCGAGCACGCGCGGCAGCAGCAGCACATAGACGCCGAGCCAAAGCAGCCAGTTAAAGCCTGCGACCCAGAGGCTCCAGAGCACCAGGAAATAGACGGTAAGTGCCCAGGAGGTCCCGTGACCGCGCTTCTCGTCCTTGTGCGGCCGCGACCAGACCGCAGCGATGGCGATCAGCAGCAAGCCGATGCCCAGGATATAGCCGACGAGGAGCCGCACACTCGAGGAATAGCCGAGCGGCTCCATCGACTGGATCACCGCCCAGCCGAAAATGAAATAGATGACGAAAGTCGCACAGCGCCGGTACCAGAACAATGCAACCGCGCGCGCCGGCATGATCCCAACAGTAATGCCCTGCCGTTCTTCCTCCACCCGCGCCAGCCCGATGAGATCGACCAGGACGCCTCCGAGGCAAATCGTGAAGCGCTGGACCACGAGCGCGACAACGCAAACGATCGCGATGCTCTGGCTGACCGGCGGCCAGCTGACGCTGAGAAGAGCAAGCGCCGTCGCCACGGCAAAGATCAGCGCCGGGATGACGCGCGGGGCAAGATGCATGCCCGCCATCTGCGCCGCCTGGCGGCGGCGGCGAAAGGCATAGCGGGCAATGCGCTCGACGATGGTGCCGAGCAGGAAAATCGCCAGAAGCTGTGCCGCCATGCGCGGCCAGCCGGCGGCGGCGATTTCACCGAAGAACAGCGAAGAAGCATTGCCGACCTGTGAGGGCAGCATCATCGCCGCATCGGAAACCATCGAGACGTGCCGGCGGGCATGCTGGAGCAGACCTGACAGCACCGACATCTGGTCGCTGGCCGTGGAATCGCTCGCGGGCGCCGCCGCCATCTGCGTCGACATCCATTGTTTGACCTGAGGCGTCTGCATCAGCTCCATCATCTGACGCACCTCGGCCGGCGGACCTGCCGTAACAGGACCCGCGGGTGGGGTCTGCGCACCACCCGGCGAGACTGCCGAAAAAAGCGCGGACAGCGCTACTATGCAGAATAGGACGACTCTCGAGATCCCTGCCATGCCACGCTTCATTGCCGTCCTCCGATGGGCCGCCGACCGCCGATGCAAGGCCAACGTCTTTCGATAGCATCGATAGCCTCGACCGGTGCTGCCAGCAAGGAGTGTGGAGGCGAAGATCATCGGGAAGGCAGCCGGTGGAGCAGCGGGACCGTCGATCTCAAATTCAGAGCCCAAATTCAGGGTCAAAATTCAGGAACTGACGGCCTCAGCTATGACGGCGGGCGCTCTACAGCGCCACGCGTCTTTTCAGACGCGCAAAGGACGCTGTAGCACTTTTAATTGTTTCAGGATTTCGCGACCGGTTTTTCCACGTGGCCACCGAAGCCCGCGCGCATCGCCGACAGTACTTTGTTGGCGAATTCGTCGTTATCGCGCGAGGAGAAGCGGCCGTAGAGCGCAGCACTCAGCACCGGCGTCGGCACGCTTTCGTCGATTGCCGCCATGATCGTCCATCGGCCTTCGCCGCTGTCCGAGACGCGGCCGGCATATTTCGAAAGTGCGGGATCGGCATGCAGCGCATCGGCCGTGAGATCGAGCAGCCAGGAGGTGATGACGCTGCCGCGGCGCCAAACTTCGGCAACATCCCGCAGGTTGAAATCATATTGGAAATGTTCCGGATGAGCCAGCGGCGCGGTCTCCGCATCGGCCTCGTGCGAGGCGGCGCCGATATTGGCATGTTTCAGAATATTGATACCTTCGGCATAGGCGGCCATCAGGCCGTATTCAATGCCGTTATGCACCATCTTGACGAAATGACCGGCGCCATGCGGGCCGCAATGCAGGTAACCCTGCTCCGCGGTGCTGGCAGCAGCCGCTTCGCCGCTCCGGTTCGGCGAGGCCTCCGTCTTGCCGACACCGGGCGCCAGCGTTGCGAAGATCGGAGAAAGGTGTTCGACGATGCCCTTCTCGCCGCCGATCATCAGGCAATAGCCGCGCTCGAGGCCGAAGACGCCGCCGCTGGTGCCGACATCGACATAATGGATACCTTTGGTGATGAGTTCGGCGCCACGGCGGATATCGTCGTGGTAGTAGGAGTTACCGCCGTCAATGACGATATCGCCATTCTCAAGCAGCGGCATCAGGCTCGCCAGCACCTTGTCGACGATCGCCGCCGGCAGCATCAGCCAGATCGCGCGCGGATGGGTGAGCTTCGAGACGAACTCCTGGAGCGAAGTACTGCCGGTCGCGCCGAGGCTGGCGAGTTCGGCAACGCTTTCCGGCCTGGCGTCGTAAACGACGCATTCGTGACCGCCCCGCATCAAGCGCTGGACCATGTAATTGCCCATGCGGCCCAAACCAACCATGCCAAGTTGCATAATGAATCTCCTGGAAGCCGAAATGAAGTATCGAATCCGGAAATTAGCACCCGCAGTGTGACAGGCAAGCAAAGTCTCGGTGATATCGGCGAATGCGACGATTGCACCGCCGACGTCGGTGAGATCGACGTATCGTCAAATGTCCGGCGCGCTGGCCGGCTCACCCTTCATTTCGCTGAGGAACATGCCCTCGCGCAGATTGATGCCATATTCGACGAAAGCCTTCATGCAGCAGAGCATCTGCGTCCAGCCTTCGCAATTGAGGTAGGTGCCGCGCCGGCCGGCGTCGTCTTCGCGCCAGCCGGTCTCGGCGATCGTCACCAGCGTCCCGCCATCCTCCAGCGGCTTGAAGGTCATTTCCACCAGCGTCTTGTATCTTGCCCCGTCCTCGCCAGTGCCGCCATCCCAGCGCAGCACGATGCGGCTTTCCGGCATGAGTTCGACGACCTCGACTGGCGCGTCCTTCCACCAGGTCACCGTCGTGCCCTTCACGAGCGGCGCGCTCGCCCCACCGATCGTGGTGAAATAGCTGCTGAGCTTCTTCGGATTGACGACGGCATCGAACACCTCTGCGACGGGACGGCCGATGCGGCCGGAAACGCGGATTCCGAGAGACATGATACTTCTCCTCTTCTCCATTGTGCCTGGGCTCATTATGTTATAAAAATATAACATGTCAAGTGAATCAGCCGACGACCCGGTTTTCAAGGCGCTGGCGCATCATCGCCGCCGCGACATCCTCGATCTGCTCAAGGATGGCCCCAGAACCACAGGAAACCTTTGCGAGATGTTTCCGGAGATGGACCGCTGCACGGTGATGCAGCATCTGAAGGTGCTGGAGGAGGCCGATCTGGTCGTCGCCAGGAAGGAAGGCCGCGAGCGCTGGAACCACCTGAACAGCCTGCCGATCAAGCACATCTATGACCGCTGGATCAGCGCCTATGCCGGCCATGCGCTCTCCATCCTCGACCGGCTGAAAGGCGACTTGGAAGGTCAGCCCGAATAATGACCCGGCTGTGAACCGGACTTGCCGCCCGATCTGCCGAAGCCTTATGCTGACAAAAACGGCATGGGATCAGGCAGATGATGATATCGGGGGCCGGCATACGCCGCATGCGGCTGCTGCGCAGCATGAAGCAGGAACATCTCGCCGAACTCCTCGGCGTCAACCAGGCAACGGTCTCACGTTGGGAGCGCGATCAGCTCGCTCTCTCGCCCGAACAGGCCATCAAGCTGGAACGGATTTTCGCCTCCCCGCAACATGCAGCAGTCGATGCGGCGCTGAAGCGGCTGGTCGAGGATTCTGTCCGGCCAGTGCATCTGATCTGCGACCGCACTCACCGGCTGCTCTCCGCCTCCCGCCCGCGACAGGCGGAATGGCGGGCGCCGCTCGCTGCCTTTCTTGGCCGCTCTCTGTTCTCCTACGCCTCCGCCGAAATCGCCGCCGCCGAGCAGTCGCTGGAGGAGCGCGGCTGGCATGAGGGCAGGCTCTCGTCGCTGACGCTCGATACCGGCGCCAACGGCAATGCGCTGCTGCCGATCTCCGCCGGCCATCTGACCTGGGAACGGATCATGCTTTCCGATGGCAGCACCGGCCGCCTTGTCACGACCATCGGCTAAGCCTCAAGCTTTTCTGCATCCCCATGCATAATTTATGCGTTGTCCGGAAACCTTAGCCTTTATAGCGTCCGCCGCCGAAACGGTCGGGAGACGATGTGATGACGATACTGGTGACGGGAAGTGCCGGCCATCTCGGCGAGGCGCTGATGCGGACCTTGAGGGCGGAAAGCCGCTGGGTGCGCGGCATCGATATCAAGCCCTCGGCTTTTACCGACATGGTCGGCTCGATCAGTGATCGCGCCTTCGTCCGGCAGGCAATGTCAGGCATCAGCCACGTCATCCATGCAGCAACGCTGCACAAGCCGCATGTGGCAACCCACGGCAATTACGATTTCCTCGATACCAATATCGCCGGCACCCTCAACCTGCTCGAAGAAGCCGTCGCCGCAGGCGTTGCAAGTTTCATCTTCACCAGCACCACCAGCACCTTCGGCGCGGCATTGACGCCGGCTGCCGGCGAACCGGCGGCATGGGTGACCGAGGACGTGCTTCCCGTTGCGAAAAACATCTACGGCGTGACGAAACTCGCCGCCGAAGGTCTGTGCGAACTCTTCGCCCGCAAATCCGGCCTGCCGGTGGTCATTCTCAGAACGTCGCGCTTCTTCCCCGAAAACGACGACGATCCTGACATTCGCAACGGCTATTCGGCAGAGAATGCCCAGGCCAACGAGCTTCTTCACCGCCGCGTCGATATCAGCGACGTGGTCGGCGCCCATCTGCTGGCGCTCGAAAAGGCGCCGGCAATCGGCTTTGGCCGCTACATCATCTCCGCCACGACGCCGTTTTCGGCAAGTGATCTCGCCGCGATCCGGCGCGATGCGCCTCACGTCGTCGAACGACTGTTCCCAGGTGCAGGCGCCCTTTACGCATCACGCGGCTGGAAAATGTTCCCGACACTCGACCGCGTCTACGTCAACGAACGCGCAAGGCGGGAGCTCGGCTGGCAGCCGCGATATAATTTCCGTTTCGTGCTTGATTGCCTGCGCGACAACAGGGAGTGTCGAAGCCCTTTGGCGCTGAATGTCGGCTCCAAGGGCTATCACGACGAGGTCTTCGCCGAAGGACCTTACCCGGTATGCCAAGGACAAGACGGCGATCGCCGCTGAGAGCGAAATCGTTGCTCTTTCCGACAAGAACCTTCCTGATGCTCGCTGTCGATCCCGCGTCTTCGCAGAAACTAGAAGGAAAGGGTGCGATCCACGACCACCGATGGATGTTTACGATCCTGGGTGCCTACAAACGTAGGTGGGCGCCGTGTGTCCAGGCCCACGGGCCTGGCCAGGGACAGCTCCCTTTGGATCGAGTATGGCCCCAGGGATTGTGGTTCCTGTCGAGAGGCGCAGACCGCATGGCGATATATAAGGTCGTTTGTGCTGGCGCGCCAGTGGCGACGGAAGGCGGCCCCTATTTAATTGAGATCAATTGAGTTCGGGGCCGGCCGGCCGTTCAGCTTGTCGGTGATGCCGCGGATGCGGCTCGAAACCTCACTGAGCGCCGCGGCTAGGTTTTCCTCGGTGCGGGCGGTCGCTGCAAGCACCGTATCGCGGTTGCCGCGCAGCGTCTCGATCTCGGATTCCAATCCGGCGACGCGGCGCGTCAGTTCGGAAATTTCATCCACAACCATGATGCCGGCCATGACGGTGATCCTGAGATCGCCGATTTCCCCGAACTGATCCTTGAGATGGCCGACATAGCCGTCGAAGCGGTTGGCGAGATCGGTCAGGTGATCCTCCTGCCCTTCTTCGCAGGCCATGCGATAGGCCTTGCCGTCGATCGTAACCGTCACCTGCGCCATGCGAAACTCTCTCTCATCAGCGATCCAGAACCGCGCGGATCGTTTCCATGGCCGTCACCAGCCGCCGCGAGACCTCGCGATTGACCTCTTCCAGCCGGTTGGCGCGGAATTCGGCCTGGTCGAGCTCCTGCGCCAGCCGGGAGCGATCGGCATGCACGCGCCGCACCTCGCCCTCGATCTCGCCCTGCTCGCGCTGGCGCTCGACGCGCATGTCGATGGCGTTTTCGAGGCTCGATATCGCCTGTCTCAATTCGTTGAGCGCTGCTTCCATGGTTTTGCCTGTGGGCATCATGTCTTTCCGATTCCCGCGCAGGATCCGCGAATCGGCACGCCGCGCCGATCCTGCGTTTTCAAAAGGATATGCCGCTCGTAAACGGCCCGTCAATAAATCCTGTCACTTGCCCACCGGCCTATCCTGTGGATGAGCGTTCTACACATGTCGGCCACATCAGATTCGTCATTTGTACAATCGCGCGATCAAATGTCAAAAATCGCCGCTGCACGCCCGGATTTGGCCTGCCATTTATTGACTTGCCCGTCCCAACTGCTATGTCTCTGCCGCTTTCACTCGATGGTCTTGGAGGCTCGAGGCCATCCCCCGACACCCGGAACTTGCGGAAAAGCCATGACCTCTCCCGAACAACACGACCGGATGGCGAATGCGATCCGTTTTCTCGCCATGGACGCCGTTGAAAAGGCGAACTCCGGCCATCCGGGCATGCCGATGGGCATGGCTGACGTGGCGACGGTTCTGTTCACCAAATATCTGAGGTTCGATCCGAAGAAGCCGCACTGGCCGAACCGCGATCGCTTCGTGCTGTCGGCCGGCCATGGCTCGATGCTGCTTTATTCGCTGCTGTATCTGACCGGCTATCCCGATATGACGATCGAGGATCTGAAGCAGTTCCGTCAGCTCGGCTCGAAAACCGCCGGCCATCCGGAATACGGTCATGCCACAGGCATCGAAACGACGACCGGTCCGCTCGGCCAGGGTATCGCCAATTCCGTCGGCATGGCGATTGCCGAACGCAAGCTGCGCGAGGAGTTCGGCTCCGATCTCCAGGATCACTATACCTATGCGATCTGCGGCGACGGCTGCCTGATGGAAGGCATCAGCCACGAAGCCATCGCGCTCGCCGGCCACCTGAAGCTCAACAAGCTCGTCCTGTTCTGGGATAACAACTCGATCACAATCGACGGCGCCGTCTCCCTGTCGGATTCCACCGACCAGGTCGCCCGCTTCAAGGCGGTACACTGGAACACCATCGAGATCGACGGTCACGATCAGGCCGCCATCGCCGACGCGATCGAAGCGGCCCACAAGTCCGACCGCCCGACCTTCATCGCCTGCAAGACGATCATCGGCTTTGGCGCCCCGAACAAGCAGGGCACCCACAAGGTTCACGGCAACCCGCTCGGCGCCGAGGAAATTGCCGCCACCCGCAAGGCGCTGAACTGGGAATCCGAAGCCTTCGTCATCCCGTCTGATGTGCTCGACAGCTGGCGTGCAGCCGGCGCTCGCTCGGCCGACTTCGTCAAGTCCTGGGAAGACGGTCTTGCCAAGGCTCCGGCCAGGGCCGAGTTCACCCGCCGCATGGCAGGCGATCTGCCGGAAGGCTTCGACGCCGCGATCAGCGCATATAAAAAGAAGCTCGCCGAGACCAAGCCGACGGTTGCGACCCGCAAGGCTTCGGAAGACGCGCTCGAGGTCATCAACGGCTTCCTGCCGGAGACGCTCGGCGGCTCCGCCGACTTGACGCCGTCGAACAATACCAAGACCAGCCAGATGCATTCGATCACCCCGACGGATTTCGCCGGTCGTTACATGCATTGGGGCATCCGCGAGCATGGCATGGCGTCTGCTATGAACGGCATTGCGCTGCATGGCGGCCTCATCCCCTATAGCGGCGGCTTCCTGATCTTCTCGGATTATTGCCGCCCGCCCATCCGCCTTGCTTCGCTGATGGGCATCCGCGTCATTCACGTCCTGACGCATGACTCGATCGGCGTCGGCGAAGACGGCCCGACGCACCAGCCGGTCGAGCAGCTCGCCGGTCTGCGCGCCATCCCGAACCTGATGGTCTTCCGTCCGGCCGATGCCACGGAAACAGCGGAATGCTGGCAGATCGCCATCAAGACGCACAACCGTCCCTCGGGCCTTGCTCTGACGCGCCAGAACCTCACGCCGTCCCGCACCGAATACAGCGAAAAGAACCTCTGCGAACAGGGCGCCTACACGCTGGCCGGCAATGCCGACGCCAAGGTGACGATCTTCGCATCCGGCTCGGAAGTCGAAATCGCCGTTGCGGCGCGTACGGCCCTCGAAGCCAAGGGCGTCACCGTCCGCGTCGTATCGGTTCCCTGCACGGAACTGTTCTTCGAGCAGCCGGAAGCCTATCGCAAGGAAATTCTCGGCAACTCGCCGGTCAAGATCGCCGTCGAAGCCGCCGTTCGCGAAGGCTGGGATGCGTTCATTGGACCGGAAGGTACCTTCATTGGCATGAAGAGCTTCGGCGCTTCCGGCCCGGTCAAGGAAGTTTACAAGCATTTCGGCATCACCGTCGACGCCGTCGTTGCGGCCGCCGAAGCAAAGCTTTAATGAGGGCGCCTTGAGGCGCTCTCCATCTCCTCAATTCCAGGCCCTCGCTATCGGGCCCTACTCTATCGGGAGTGAATGAACATGACAGTCAAGGTTGCCATCAACGGTTTCGGCCGCATCGGCCGCAACGTCCTTCGCGCCATCGTCGAATCCGGCCGCACCGACATCGAAGTCGTCGCCATCAATGATCTCGGCCCGGTTGAAACCAACGCCCACCTGCTGCGCTACGACTCGATCCACGGCCGCTTCCCGGCAACGGTGAAGGTCGAGGGCGACACGATCATCGTCGGCAACGGCAAGCCGATCAAGGTCACGGCGATCAAGGATCCGGCAACGCTCCCGCACCGCGAACTCGGCGTCGACATCGCGATGGAATGCACCGGCATCTTCACCGCCCGCGACAAGGCTGCCGCTCACCTGACTGCCGGCGCCAAGCGCGTCATCGTCTCGGCGCCTGCCGATGGTGCCGACCTCACGGTCGTCTTCGGCGTCAACCATGACCAGCTCACCAAGGAGCACTTGGTCATCTCCAACGCGTCCTGCACCACCAACTGCCTGGTGCCGGTCGTGAAGGTTCTCGACGACGCCGTCGGCATCGACCACGGCTTCATGACGACCATCCACTCCTACACCGGCGACCAGCCGACGCTCGACACGATGCACAAGGACCTGTATCGCGCCCGCGCTGCTGCCCTCTCGATGATCCCGACCTCGACGGGTGCAGCCAAGGCAGTCGGCCTCGTCATGCCGCACCTCAAGGGCAAGCTCGACGGCACCTCGATCCGCGTTCCGACCCCGAACGTTTCCGTCGTCGACTTCAAGTTCGTCGCCAAGAAGGCGACCAGCGTTGGCGAAATCAACGAAGCCATCAAGGCTGCTGCAGACGGCAAGCTGAAGGGCATCCTCGGCTACACCGACGAGCCGCTCGTCTCCCGTGACTTCAACCACGACAGCCACTCCTCGATCTTCGCAACCGATCAGACCAAGGTCATGGAAGGCAACTTCGTGCGCGTCCTGTCCTGGTACGACAACGAGTGGGGCTTCTCCAGCCGCATGTCCGACACGGCAGTCGCTTTCGCCAAGCTCATCTGAGCGCTCTTGAGGCATCGACATGCAAGCGGCCCGGGAAACCGGGCCGCTTTTTATTGCCGCGCCTGAGAACGAAACCGGCCCTCCCGCACCGGCATCTTTTCGCCCATTGCCCGGATGAGATCTGCTAGAATACGTCACCCGCGCATTGGCTACCGGCCAGGCGTGGCCACGCCAATACCGTGCGGCAACACTGTCGCCCGCATGAAAACGAGAGAGATGGATGGATTACTTTACCGTTGAAATCGCCGGCCGTGCCGTTGCCAGTTTTCGCTCGGAAAATCACGAGGAAGCGACGCATTTCTTCGAGGCGGAAGACTTTCGCGACGATTTGACCGTCTTGGAATCCGAAGGCAAGCCTCTTTGGGACCGCAAAGCGGCCCTGAGCTTGCGCAAGGCGACCACCGAGGAAGCAAGCGAAGTCGAGCACGCCTATGAATTCGACGACGATCCCGAACGGACCATCGAGGACGAGTTCGTCGTGTTCCTCGTGCCGGTCGCGGATCTGATCGATGGCGAAGACGATACCGTCGAAGACTGATCGACGATCCGCATCTTTTTCCGGTTTCGAAGTCATATCGAAGCGGCGGGCTCGAGATGGCGGTGCAGTTGAGCCTGCCTCGGGTTCGCATTCGATAGGCGTCCTACGGGAAACAATCGTCACCGAATTCCCTGGCCGCAAGGATGGATCACAGATTGGTAATCCGCTGGCCAAGCGTGTTAGATTGAGGAAATGCGCAGCGCTGCACAATGGCTGGAATGAGCCGAGTGGAGGTGATAAATGGCAGAGGCACAAAAACGCTTGTCCCAGACCTCCCTCAAACGGCGGCAACGGTTTCACCCCAAGCGGGACGTCAGACCTGCCGTGCTGGCAAAGGCCAATCGTCTGGTCATCTGGGTTGCCGCGTTCATTGGCCTCTCGTTTCTCGCTATCGTCATACTTCAGGAAGTGTTCGGATAGCAGAGCAGGGCCGGCCGCTTCCGGCACAAAACGACCGCCGGCTGCTCGCCCTGAGCGGCCGGCATTTCCACCCGATATCGAAAAATCTCGGCGCTCATTCTCCCCGCTCTCCGCATCCGCGCCTGCAATCTAGTCTTCCCGTCATCGGACGAGGCAAACGGGCCGCGTGAAAGGGGATGCGTGTCTTATTCTGTTGCCATTCGCAGATACCGGCAGGAAAAATCCGTGCCCGTCTCTTTTGCCCTGCTCTCGCCCGATTTTCCTATACATTCTTTATAGAGAATTTCTCCCGTAGCATTCCGTGTCGGTTGGCCGTCCGGCAGCCGTTCAGCAGTATGAAGCAGCATCGCGACGAGGTTAAGCCGCAAGGCCTACCCTTCTCTGACGTTTTGCCGTTTACTGACGGATTGCCGCGCGTGCCGGAGGGGTTGGATAAAGGCGAATCGGCCGGGCGGCTGTGTTCGCGAAGCAGTCGATGGAAAGGGGTGGGCATGGAAGCGTTCTATATCGTGGTGCTGGTTTCGACGGCGCTCGTGCTTCTTGCCGCTTTTTCGAGCCTGCTCGCCTTCCGCTTCGGCGCCCCCCTGCTGCTGCTCTTCCTGATGATCGGCCTTGCTGCCGGCGTCGATGGCCTCGGCATCGAGTTCAGCAACAATTATCTCGCCTATATTCTCGGCTCCATCGCGCTGGCCATCATCCTGTTCGATTCCGGCTTCGGCACGCCGATGCAGGCCTTCCGGCTGGCGGCCGTGCCCTCTCTGGCGCTCGCCTCGGTCGGCGTGCTGATCACCGCCTCGCTCTTTGCCTTCGCCGCCATGTGGCTTTTGAATTTCACTTGGCTGGAAGGACTGCTGCTCGGCTCGATCGTCGCATCGACGGATGCCGCCGCCGTCTTTTTCCTGCTGCGCATCGGCGGCATCAACATTCGCGACAAGGTGCGCTCGACGCTGGAAGTGGAATCCGGCACCAACGACCCGATGGCGATCTTCCTCACCATCGCCCTCGTCGAGGTGCTGGCGAGCGGCGAGCGTTATGCCGGCATCAATATCGGCATGCTCGCCATGTTCGTGCAGCAGATGGGCCTCGGTGTCATTCTCGGCCTGCTCGGCGGCATGATGATCGTGCTGATCGTCAGCAAGCTCGATACCGATCGCGGCCTGACGCCGATCTTCGTGCTGGCGCTCGCTCTTCTCGTCTTTTCCTTCACCGGCGCGGTTGGCGGCAGCGGCTTCCTCGCCGTCTATGTCGCCGGCATCTATGCCGGAAACCGCAAGATGCAGGCGATCGGCACCATCAAGCGCTTCCAGGACGGCATGACCTGGCTGGCGCAGATCATCATGTTCCTGGTGCTCGGCCTGCTCGCCACGCCGTCGCAATTCCCTGTCATCATCGTGCCGGCTATTCTGCTCGCCCTCTTCCTGATCTTCATCGCCCGGCCGTTGGCGATCTGGCTGTCGCTGCTTCCCTTCGATTACACGCAGCAGGAAATCGGTTTCGTCGCCTGGGTCGGCCTGCGCGGCGCCGTCTCCATCCTGCTCGCCATCATGCCGATCCTCGGCGGGCTTGAGAACGGCCAGATCTATTTCAACACCGCCTTCATCATCGTGCTGGTCTCGCTGCTCCTCCAGGGCTGGACGATCAAACCCGTCGCCAAGAAGCTCGGGCTGATCATTCCGCCGCGCATCGGCGCCGTCGACAAGGTCGAGGTCGACCTGCCGGGCGCGGCCAACCACGAACTGCTTTCCTACCGCGTCATCAAGGATAGCCCGGTGCTGCGCGGCGAGCGCATTCCGCGCTGGGCGACCCCGTCGCTCGTCATCCGCGACGGCAAATCGATGCGCTACCAATATGCCGGGCGGCTGCGCGAGCACGATCTCGTCTACCTCTTCATCGTCCCGAGCTATTCCCGCCTGCTCGACCGGCTCTTCGCCAGCCGGGCGCCTGTCGATGACGACGATGCCGAATTCTTCGGGGCCTTCGCGCTCTCTCCCGCCCGCCCCGCCGCCGATCTCGACGCCGCCTATGGCCCCGGCCTGCTCAACGAATCCGAAAAGGGCCTGACGATCGCCGAATTGATGCGGCAGCGCCTCGGCGGCAAGGCCGATTACGCCGACCGCGTCCGCCTCGGCTCGATCATCCTCATCGTCCGCGATCTCGATGAGCACGACCACGTCACTTCGGTCGGCATGTCGCTCGAAGCGGTCGAGCCGGCGATCACGCTGCCGATCTTCATCAATCTCAAGGACATCATTCAGCGCATCCGCGACCGGTTAAACGGACGCCGGAACCGAGAAACCGCAGCCTCCGAAAGCACGCCGAAAGCGCCGGCCGGACGTGACGAAGGCACACGCGAAAACGGCCGTTGAACGCCTTGCGTCTCGAATGATCCTTGCTATGTTCGGCGCAACTTTCGCCAACCACGACAGGATCCTCCCCATGCCTTCTTTCAAGACCCTCGACGATCTTTCCGACCTCAGCGGCAAGCGCGTTCTCGTCCGCGTCGATCTCAACGTCCCGGTGAAAGACGGCAAGGTCACCGATACGACGCGCATCGAGCGTGTGGCGCCGACGATCCTCGAACTGTCCGAAAAGGGTGCCAAGGTGATCCTGCTCGCCCATTTCGGCCGGCCGAAGGATGGCCCTTCGCCGGAGCTGTCGCTGTCGCTGATTGCCCCTTCCGTCGAGGAAGTGCTTGATCATGCGGTGCTGACGGCTTCCGACTGCATCGGCGAGGCCGCTGCCTCTGCCGTTGCCGCGATGAATGACGGCGACATCCTGCTTCTGGAAAACACCCGCTTCCACAAGGGCGAGGAAAAGAACGACCCCGACTTCACCAAGGCGCTTGCCGCCAACGGCGACATCTACGTCAACGACGCCTTTTCGGCCGCCCACCGCGCCCATGCCTCGACCGAGGGTCTTGCCCACCACCTGCCGGCCTATGCCGGCCGCACCATGCAGGCGGAGCTGGAAGCGTTGGAAAAGGGCCTCGGTGATCCCGCTCGCCCTGTCGTCGCGATCGTCGGCGGCGCCAAGGTCTCCACCAAGATCGACCTGTTGATGAACCTCGTGAAGAAGGTCGATGCGCTCGTCATCGGCGGCGGCATGGCGAATACCTTCATCGCCGCCCGCGGCACCAATGTCGGCAAGTCGCTCTGCGAACATGATCTCGCCGAGACCGCCAAGCAGATCATGATCGAGGCCGCGACCGCCGGCTGCGCCATTATCCTGCCCGAGGATGGCGTCATCGCTCGCGAGTTCAAGGCGGGTGCCGCCAACGAGACGGTCGATATCAACGCCATTCCCGCCGATGCCATGGTGCTCGATGTCGGCCCGAAATCCGTTGAGGCCATCAATGCCTGGATCGAGCGCGCCGCAACCCTGGTCTGGAACGGCCCGCTCGGCGCCTTCGAGATCGAACCCTTCGATACTGCAACGGTCGCTGCCGCGAAATACGCCGCTGGGCGCACGGTAGCCGGCAAGCTCACCTCCGTTGCCGGCGGCGGCGATACCGTCTCGGCGCTCAACCATGCTGGCGTTGCCGACGATTTCACCTATGTCTCGACCGCCGGCGGCGCCTTCCTCGAATGGATGGAAGGCAAAGAGCTTCCCGGCGTCGCCGTCCTCAACGCCGCCGGATAGTCGGCGCGACTGATTCCGCAGATTTTACATGTGGATAGACCGTGGAAGAAAAACAGCTTCCGCGGTCTTTTGCTCAGATGATGAAAAAAATCCCAAATTTTCAAACGATTGAATTGGATTCAATCGTTTCAATGACTTAGCCTTCCATTTTCCTCGCTATCAACTTCTGTTATCCGCGTTCTATATTCCTCAAGTGCCGATGTTTATTGTTGTGGAGAGAACGAAATGAGCGAACGACTGGAAGACATTGCAGTGCAGATGGTTACGGGCGGCCGGGGGCTGCTCGCCGCCGATGAATCGACCTCCACCATCAAGAAGCGTTTCGACGCGATCAATCTCGAATCGACCGAAACGAGCCGGCGCGACTACCGCGAAATGCTCTTCCGTTCCGACGAGGCGATGAAGAAATATATCTCCGGCGTCATCCTCTTCGAAGAGACGCTGTTCCAGAAGGCTGCGGACGGCACGCCGTTCGTCGATATCATCCGCGCAGCCGGCGCCATTCCCGGCATCAAGGTCGATACTGGCGCCAAGCCGATGGCCAAATATCCCGCTGAAACCATCACCGAAGGCCTCGACGGCCTCGGCGAGCGCCTTGCCAGATATTATGAAGCCGGCGCCCGCTTCGCCAAGTGGCGCGGCGTCATCGCCATCTCGTCGACCTTGCCGACCCGCGGTTCCGTCCGCGCCAACGCTCAGGCGCTTGCCCGTTATGCCGCACTCTGCCAGGAGGCCGGGATCGTTCCGATCGTCGAGCCGGAATGCCTGATGGACGGCAAGCCGGGCGACCACAATATCGACCGCTGCGCCGAAGTGACCGAGTTCACGCTGCGCATCGTTTTCGAGGAGCTCGCCGACGCCCGCGTCAATCTCGAAGGCATGATCCTGAAGCCGAACATGGTGATCGACGGCAAGAACGCCCGCAAGGCCTCGGTCGCGGAAGTTGCCGAACGCACCGTCAAGGTGCTGAAGGCGACCGTTCCGCCTGCCGTTCCCGGGATCGCCTTCCTCTCCGGCGGCCAGACGACCGAAGAAGCGACAGCCCACCTTTCGGCGATCAATGCCATCGGCGACCTGCCCTGGTTCGTCACCTTCTCCTACGGCCGCGCCCTTCAGGACAGCGCGCTCAAGGCCTGGAACGGCAAGCAGGAAAACGTCGCCGCCGGCCAGCGCGAATTCACCCACCGCGCCGAGATGAACAGCCTCGCCGCCAAGGGCAACTGGAAGAAGGACCTGGAAAAGGCGGCCTGATTATTAACGCTTAGGACTTGGGCAGGGACGGCAACCGCAGCGTAGCCGCCCCTGTCATCCTCTCTCCTACCTCTCATTGTCACGGCGACAAGAAACCGCTTCGTTCCGCGAAAAACCGTGATTACTCATAGCGTCCTGTCACTACAGGAGCCCGCCATGAACACCCTCTCCTATGTCACCGTCGATGTCTTCACCTCCACCCGCTTCGAGGGCAATCCGCTTGCCGTCATTTCCGATGCGCGCGGTCTGAGCGATGCGGCGATGCAAAAGATCGCCACCGAGTTCAACTATTCCGAAGTCACCTTCGTGCTGCCGCCGGAAGACGCTCAGAATTCCGCCCGCGTGCGCATCTTCACCCCGACGATGGAAATACCCTTCGCCGGCCACCCGAACGTCGGCACGGCCTATGTGCTCGGCCAGCAGGCGGAGATCTTCGGCAAGCCGGTCGGCGATACGCTGCGCTTCGAGGAAAGGGCCGGGATCGTCGAGGTCAGCCTCAAACGCAACGGCGGAAAGGTTGCTGCCGCCGCCATCCGCGCGCCGCGGCCGCTGACGATCGGCGACGCCATCGCCGTGGAAGCCATCGCCGGCTGCGTCTCGCTCGACCCCGGCGTCATCGTCAGCACCACCCATGCCCCGGCCTTTGCTTCGGTCGGTCTGAATTTTGCCGTCGCAGAGCTGAACGGGCTCGAAGCGTTGGCCGCCGCCCGCCCGAACCTTGCCGGGTTCCAGGCAGCCGCCGGTCGCCAGACGACCAGCGGCCACGATTTCTCGCTCTTCCTCTATGTCAGGACAGCCGAAAATCTATGGAATATCCGCGCCCGCATGTTCGCGCCCCTCGATAACGTGCCTGAAGATCCGGCAACGGGCAGCGCTTCCGCCGCGCTTGGCGCTTATCTCGTTTCGCTGGCGCCGGAGGCCGATATGAACGCCCGCATCACGATCGAACAGGGCGTCGAAATGGGCCGCCGCAGCGTCATCACCCTTGACGTCGTGAAATCCAACGGCATCGTCACCGATGTCGTCATTTCGGGAAGCTGCGTTTCCGTCATGCGCGGAGAAATTAGCCTGCAGGACTGACGGTCGCAGGTCGAGTCGCAGCCCCGGGTTATATGTAATTCAGGGTTACATCAGGAAATCGCGCGAAAGCAGAGCCAATGCCCAGACGCCGAAAGCGATCAGCGCGATCTTCCAGAAATCCATCCGCCGCCTGAGGCCGGGAAGCCCGAGCGGCTTGATCACCTGTATCGCCATGGCAAGGATGAGCAGCAAGGCTATCAGCTTTGTCATGCTTTATTTTTTCCGTTTTTCGGAATGTCACAGGACGGACATCTTTCCGCGCGAACAAGAGGATCTCCACACGCCGTAAAGACATTCCGGGGCACAATCAATCATCTTGAGACTGGGCTGACGCAGGTCTTGCCTTATGTCCATTGCAAATCGCTGAGACCGAGTCTGGGGAAATGAAAAGAAACCTTCTATCCGTCGCCGCGCTGCTCTTTGGCACGCTCTTCCTTTTCATGGGCAACGGCCTGCAGGGCATCCTGCTTCCTGTGCGCGGCAATCTCGAAGGCTACGCAACGACGACGCTCGGCCTGCTCGGCACCTCATGGGCCGGAGGCTTCGTCATCGGCTGCCTGGTTGCGCCGAAGATCGTGCGCCGCGTCGGCCATGTGCGTGCCTTTTCCGGCTTCATCTCGATCATCGCCATCATCGCGCTGGTCAGCGGCATCATCATTCATCCGGTCTGGTGGGTGGTCCTGCGCGCCGTCACCGGCTTCTCCACCGCCGGCACGTCGATGATTATCGAAAGCTGGCTGAACGAGCGCGCCAGCAACGAGAGCCGCGGCGCGATCTTCTCGCTCTATATCGGCATCACACTGCTCGGCGTCGTTGGCGGCCAGATGATGATCCCGCTCGAGGATGTGCGCACGCCGGTGCTGTTCATGATCTGCGGCATCTTCTATTGCATCGCGATGCTGCCGACGACGCTGTCGACCGCCGCTTCGCCGCAGCCGCTGAAGGCAGTGCGCCTCGACCTGCCGGCGCTCTATCGCAACTCGCCGGTCTCCTGTCTCGGCATCCTGCTCGTCGGTATCGCCAACGGTGCCTACGGTACGCTCGGCGCCGTTTTCGGCGCCGGCGCCGGCCTTTCCGACACCAGCATCGCCGTCATGATGAGCTCCACCATCTTCGCCGGGGCGGTGATGCAGCTGCCGGCCGGCCGGCTTTCCGATCGCATCGACCGGCGCTACGTGCTTGCCGCCATGTCAGGGATCGCCGCCCTTGCCGGCCTGCTGATCTTTCTGCTCCACCCCACGTCCCCCGCTTTTCTGATCGGGCTCGTTGTCCTTTACGGCGCAGTGGCGAATACGCTCTACCCGATCGCCGTCGCCCATGCGAACGACTTCGCGGCGTCGGAGGATTTCGTCAAGGTCTCCGGCGGCCTGCTGCTGCTCTACGGCATCGGCACGGTGATCGGCCCGACGATCAGCGGTCCCGTCATGTCGGCGATCACTCCGCATGCGCTTTTCCTCGTCACCGCCATCGCTCATGTGCTGATCACCGTTTACGCGATCATCCGAAGCCGCATCCGCGCTGCGATCCCCGCCGGCGACCGCGACGCCTACACGACGATCCCGACCGGCACCTCGCCGATGCTGACACCGCAAAGCATGTCGCTTGCCGACCGCGGCGCCAGCAAACCTCCCGAAACCGGAAAGTCTCCCGAAAGCGACGATCCTGCTGTAAAGTTCGGCTAGAAAAGGATGATTTAGGCCGGGTCGGCCTAAAATCTGAATCCTGTTCTACACTATATAGTGAGAGCATGATGTCGTCCAAAAGCCGATCACACTTTTCGGCATCATGCTCTGGAGCAATTCCAGCAAAACTCGCAGCGGTTTTGCCAGGCAAAGCGCGAAGCGATTTTGCCGGGAATTGCGTGACAAGCTATAGGCAGCCAACGGAGGACGAACCATGAGCTTCATCGATGACGACCGGCCGCAGAAGAAGGTCGCCCATGAGATCGGCGCCGATCTCTCCATGCTTTCGGTCGACGAGTTGAAGGCGCGGGTGGAATTGCTGAAGACGGAGATCGCCCGTCTCGAGGCCGAGGCCACTCGCAAGGCCTCCGGGCGGCAGGCGGCGGAAAGCTTCTTCCGCTCGTAGCCCACTAAAACCCCGAAAAACAAGCTTATAGGCGGATAAAACAGACCGCCTCAAGTCTTAATTCAGCACAATGTTAATAAAATATTAAGCTTTATAAGATATTACTATATTCATCCGGATTTTCTCTGGATCTCAGACAGTTTTCCAAGCGGTGAATTGGTCTGATTTTTCTCCCTGTTTTACCTTGAGAGCCGCGTTTGCGGCTCTTCTTTTTCCTATGGCCGGCGCACTTCCACGAAACTGTGGAGATTAACCCTTTCTTAAGAAACGGCTTGCGCATTTGGGCTAATGATACCATCTTAAAGTCATAAAGACGGGGCCCGGAAACTTTTCCGTCGGTGCCGGCGTTACCTGAATATATGTAGCTGCGTGCAAACAGGGACTATTGCGATGTCGGAAGTTGGATTGAACACGATCAGTTTTGCAGGCCGCGCCGCTGCATCCTCGCAGTTCAAGGCACTTTACGCGGAAGGCATGTCGCTGGTCGAAGAGACTGCCGCCTACCTCGATGGCCAGGGCCGCGCCGCCTCCAAGGTTCTGCCGCGGATGGCCTCGGTCCTTTACGCCGCGGAATCGATGCGTCTCACCACCCGCCTCATGCAGATGGCCTCCTGGCTGCTGCTGCAGCGCGCCGTCAACAACGGTGAAATGTCCCGCGACCAGGTACTGGCCGAAAAGAACAAGGTCCGTCTCGACGGCTTCAACGTCGACCGCGCCGCGCCCGGCTGGGGCGACCTGCCGGAATCCTTCCGCGACCTCGTCGAGCGCTCACTGCGTCTGCAGAACCGCATTGCCCTGCTCGACCGCGAGATCTACCGCCCGTCCGAAGCCGTGATCGTTCATGATAATCAGAACAGCGTCCAGGCTCAGCTTTCCCTGCTGCAGACCGCCTTCGGCAACAACTGACCGGATCCGCAAGAATTCGATATAAACCGGCTGCGTCTTACGCGGCCGGTTTTTTGTTTGCAGCTGAACACCGGCATTCCTGAAGCATCCTTTGCGCGCACGAAAAAGACGCGCGGCGCTGTAAGCCATTGCGAACGCAAAAAAGCCCGGCGAAACCGGGCTCTCTTCGAATTCCGTCGAGCAGAAGCGATTAGAGGCCGAGGCCGCCGAAACGCTTGTTGAACTTGGAAACGCGGCCACCGCGGTCCATGAGCTGCTGGTTGCCGCCGGTCCAGGCCGGATGCGACTTGGAATCGATTTCGAGGTTCATGACAGCGCCTTCCGAACCCCAGGTCGAGCGGGTTTCGTACTCAGTGCCATCGGTCATGACCACCTTGATCATGTGATATTCGGGATGGATACCTGCCTTCATAACAATCTTCCTGCGATACCGGAGTTCAATTTGCCGCATGCAGTTGCGGCCAACGAACCGATTGAATAAATGAAGCCGCAGTCGGATGGCTACGGCTTCCCATTAGGATGCGGTGCCTATACATGAAGGACGCCTAGATAACAAGAGCCAACAGGCCGCATTGCGCGGGTCCTGCGGGCGATCGGAGACGATTTGGCAGAGCAGGCACGGGCTGAGGAAAACAAGAAGCGATCGCTGCGACCGCTCGGCAGGCTGACACCCTATGTCATGCGTTACCGCGGCCTGGTGGCCGGTGCGCTGATGTCGCTGGCGCTTGCCGCCATCACCTCGCTGGCGCTGCCGCTCGCCGTGCGTCGCATGATCGATCACGGCTTCACCCAGTCGGACGGTCGTTTTATCAACAGCTACTTCGCCATGCTGATGGTGATGGCCATCGTGCTCGCGGTCGCAAGCGCGCTGCGCTATTATTTCGTCATCACCATCGGCGAGCGCATCGTCGCTGATCTTCGTCGCGATGTCTTTTCCCATGTGACGAGGCTGTCGCCCTCTTTCTTCGATGTCAACCAGTCCGGCGAGATCGTCTCGCGCCTGACCGCCGATACCACGCAGATCAAGTCCGCCGTCGGCGCCACTGCCTCTGTAGCGCTCAGGAACCTCATCCTCTGTATCGGCGCGATGGGCATGATGATCGTCACCTCGCCGAAGCTTTCGAGCCTCGTCATCGGAGCGATCCCGCTGATTGTCTTCCCGCTCGTCGCCTTCGGCCGCTCGGTGCGCAAACGTTCGCGCGCCGCCCAGGATACGCTCGCTGATGCCTCCGCCTTCGCCAACGAGACGATCGCCGCGACCCGCACCGTCCAGGCTTTCAACGGCGAAGATGCCGCAGCGACGCGTTACGGCACCGCCGTCGAATCCGCCTACCAGGCCGCCCGCGCAGCCATCCGCTCGCGCGCGCTGCTGACGGGGATCGCCATCACCCTGATCTTCGGCAGCGTCGTCGCCGTTCTCTGGGTCGGCGCCCACAGCGTGCTCGCCGGCACGCTTTCGGCCGGCACGCTTGGCCAGTTCCTGCTCTATGCCGTCATCGCCGCCGGGTCGCTGGGTGCTCTTTCGGAGGTCTGGGGCGAACTTTCGCAGGCAGCCGGCGCTGCCGACCGGTTGACCGAATTGCTCGACGAAGTCTCGCCGATCGCCGCCCCCGCCAGCCCGCAGGCTCTTCCTTCGCCCGGCTTTGGTCGCGTCGAATTTTCCGGTGTGCATTTCGCCTATCCCTCGCGTCCGGGCAAATCGGCCCTCCATGCGCTGAGCTTCGCCGTCACGCCAGGTGAGACGGTCGCCATTGTCGGCCCTTCCGGTGCCGGCAAGAGCACCGTCTTTTCGTTGCTGTTGCGCTTCTACGATCCGCAGCAGGGCAGCGTGAAGATCGACGGTGTCGATGCGCAGCTGACGACGCCCGACGAGCTGCGCCAGCGCATCGCCATCGTGCCGCAGGATGTCACCATCTTTGCCGCCTCGATCCATGACAACATCGCCTTCGGCCGTCCCGGCGCCTCGCGTGACGAGGTCCGCGCCGCAGCCCTTGCCGCGCAGGCCGACGAATTCATCGCTCGGCTGGACAGGGGCTACGAGACCGAGGTTGGCGAACGCGGCATCATGCTCTCCGGCGGCCAGCGCCAGCGCATCGCCATTGCCCGTGCCATCCTGAAGAACGCGCCGGTGCTGCTGCTCGACGAGGCGACCTCCGCGCTTGACGCCGAAAGCGAGACGCTGGTGCAGAAGGCGCTCGACGGCCTGGTGGACGGCCGCACGACGCTCGTCATCGCCCATCGCCTGGCCACCGTGCTGAAGGCCGACCGCATCCTCGTCATGGACCAGGGCCGCGTCGTCGAGGAGGGCACGCATCGGAGCCTGATCCACCATGGCGGCATTTATGCGCGGCTGGCACGGCTGCAATTCGACGCCGCCAACGAGGATGTACTCGCCGCAGCGAAATAGCCGGCGCCACTTCGCCAGCCAACAACGACTAAAGTCTGACCGCCACCGTGCCTTCCTGCGGTTGTTTTTCGCGCGTCCCGCCCTAACCTCTTCTTTCCCCGGAGTGGGGATATTGCGGCTGAAATCCTTGGGAGGAGATGGGAATGGCGCTTTCCGATATAACGCGACGTACGGGCCTTGCACTCGGTTTCGGTGTGCTTGCGGCCTTTGCCGTCGGCGCGTCTGCCGCTGCTGCGGATTTTCCCGATCGCACGATCACCATGGTCGTGCCCTTCGCGGCCGGCGGCTCGACCGATGTCGTCGCTCGCATCGTTGCGCAGAAGATGTCGGAGGATCTCGGTCAGCAAGTGATCGTCCAGAACGTCGCCGGCGCCGGCGGCAATCTCGGCGCCGGTAACGTCGCCCGTGCCGAACCGGATGGCTACACCATCCTGATGGGCACGGTCGCGACCCACGCCCTCAATCCGCTCATCCTGAAATCGACGCCCTATGACGCCGAAAAGGATTTTGCGCCGATCTCGCTGCTCGTCGTCGTGCCGAACGTGCTGGTCGTCAATCCGGAGCTGCCGGCAAAGACCGTGCAGGAGCTGATCGCGCTGCTGAAAGCCGAGCCCGACAAATACAGCTACGCCTCATCGGGCAACGGCACGCCGTTGCATCTTTCCGGAGAGCTCTTCAAATCCATGGCCGGCGTCAGCATGCAGCACATACCCTATAAGGGCGCCGGTCCGGCATTGAACGACGTTATCGGCAACCAGGTGCCAATCATGTTCGACAACCTGCCCTCCTCGTCGAGCCACATCAAGGCCGGCACCCTGCGGGCGCTGGCGGTGACCACGGCCAAACGTGCACCCTCCTTCCCCGACGTGCCGACTGTCGCCGAGTCGGGCATTCCAGGTTACGAGACCTATACTTGGAATGCACTTTTCGCTCCGGCCAAGACGCCGAACGAGGTGATAATGCGCCTCAACGCCTCGGCAAAAAAGGCGCTTGCCGACCCTGCCGTCGCTGAACGCATGAAGGAATTCAGTGCCACCGTCGTCGGCTCGACGCCGGAGGAACTGGCTGCCCATGTAAAGGCCGAGCTCGCCAAATGGGGGCCGGTCGTCGAAGGCGCGAATATCCAGATGGAGTAATGTGAAAGAGCATGTACCGGCATCCCTCCTTCACTTGCGTGCAATGGAAACGGTGGCAATTGGACGCTTGGCAACCCAATTCTTATTAAGGCAGTGGAAAAGCTCGCCATTTTGATCTAGCCTCCGCTAAGCTGATGGTTGCAATTCAGCGATTTGGGATTTCGGGAGACATCTATGTATAAATTCGAAGTCTATAAGGATAAGGCCGGCGAGTTCCGCTTCCGCTTCAAGGCATCGAACGGGGAGGCCATGTTCTCGTCCGAGGGCTACAAGGCGAAGGCGTCCGCCATGAGTGCCATCGAATCCATCAAGAAGAACACGCCAAGCGCCGAGGTCGTCGACCAGACGAAGGCCGAGTCCTGAGCAGACCGGCAGCGGCGGCGTGATTGCCGCCCTGCCCTTTCGCGCCCTTGAGCAGCGCCGGCGCCCTTGAGCCCGGGCGCTTGCTTCCGACTTTCGGCGCCATTTCTCTTTTTGCATATTTTTTATGAGGCCATGTCGAAACGACGGGTGGCCGCGCCTCATTGTCACGGAACGGATATCCCGAAAGCCGGGCCGCTCCACCGGGCAGGAGGTTTCGGATGTAGAATCCGGCCGGCATGCCTGGATCAACGCAACAACGAGATCAGGAGTTCTCCATGCAATATGCTCTCATCATTCGCGAAGCCGCCGAAGATTTCGCCCGCCGCGGCGATGCCGCCTATCGCGACGGCTGGGTCGCCTACAGCAAGGCGCTTGCTCAGGCGGGGATCATGACCGGTGGCGCCGGGCTGACCGGCCCGGAGACGGGCACGATCGTGCGCCGCAAAGGCGAGGAACACGATGTTCAGGACGGGCCTTATCCGGAAGGCAAGGAACAGCTCGGCGGCTTCTATCTGATCGATGTTCCCGATATCGACACCGCACTCGAATGGGCGACCCGCGTCCCGATCTCTGACAAGGGTTCGGTCGAGGTGCGCCCGCGCCTGCAGATGTGAGGCGGCAATGCCGCCCGATGCCGGACGCGCTGCCGAAAAGGTGGCGCGCCAGTCCTACGGCAAGCTGATCGCCTTCCTCGCCGCCCGCTCGCGCGACGTGCCGGCGGCAGAGGATGCATTGTCGGAAGCGCTGGCTTCGGCGCTTCGCGTCTGGCCGGAGCGCGGCGTTCCCGACAATCCGGAAGCCTGGCTGCTGGTGGCCGCCCGCCGCAACCTCATGCAGGCGGCCCGCCACCGCACCGTCGAAGCCAATGCGCAAACGACGATATCGGTCGCCTTCGAGGAAGCTGAGGAACGCATGAACGAAGCCGGCAATGCCGTCTTTCCCGATGAGCGGCTGAAGCTGCTCTTCGCCTGCACCCATCCCGCCATCGACAGCTCCGTGCATACGGCGCTGATGTTGCAGACCGTTCTCGGCATCCAGGCAAAGACCATCGCGCGGACCTTCGTCGTCGCACCAGAGGCAATGAGCCAGCGGCTGGTGCGGGCCAAGGTAAAGATCCGCGATGCCGGCATTCCCTTCGCCGTCCCGCCTCGCCCCGACTTGCCCGGGCGGGTCGCCGCCGTGCTTTCGGCGATCTACGCCGCCTACGGTCTCGGATGGGACGGGCTCGACGGGGGGAACGAACGCCATTCGCTGGCCGGCGAGGCGATCTGGCTCGGCCGTGCGCTTCTGGCGGTGCTGCCGGACGAACCGGAGGCGAAAGGCCTCCTCTCGCTGATGCTTCACTGCCAAGCCCGCCGCAGCACTCGGCGCGACAGCAACGGCCAATATGTGCCGCTGGACGAGCAGGATACGGCCGCGTGGAACGCGATCATGATTGCCGAGGCAGATGCGCTGCTGCGCAAAGCCGGAAACTTCGACCGTTTCGGCCCCTTCCAGTGCCAGGCTGCGATCCAGTCCGTGCATGCGGCGCGCCGGCTGTCAGGAACGACTGACTGGCAGGCGCTGACGACGCTCTACGCGGCTTTGGTGATGATGAAGCCGACGCTGGGTGCACGCGTCAGCCAGGCTGCAGTAATCGGCAGGGCCTCGAGCGCCGCGGCCGGGCTGGAGCAGCTCGACAAGCTCGATCGGCGCGACGTCGCAGCCTATCAGCCTTACTGGGCCGTGCGTGCCTATCTTCAGGCGCAGGCCGGCGACAAGACCGCCGCAGCCGACGCCTATATGACAGCGATCGGCCTCAGCGACAGCCCCGCCGTGCGCGACTTTCTCGCCGGCCGGTTAAAGGCCGTGCAGCGGTAATGTCAGCCCACTGCATAATTCCTTAAATCGGAATCGATTTTAGGAATTATGCAGCCATTCAAAGTGTTACAGCGTCGTTTGCGCGTCTTCAAAGACGCACGGCGCTGTAATCACTTCTCGGTCAGCTTCAGCTCGATGCGGCGGTTGGTAGAGCGTGCATCCGGCGTATCGCCCGGCGCGATTGGCTGGAACTCGCCGAAGCCGGCGGCAACCAGCCGGTCGGCCGGCACGCCCTGTGCGATCAGGAACTTGACGACCGAAATCGCGCGCGCCGAGGAGAGCTCCCAATTGTCGCGATAGCGGCCCGTTCCGGCAAGCGGCACATTGTCGGTATGCCCGTCGACGCGCAGCACCCAGTTGATCTCCGGCGGGATTTCCTTGGCGAGATCGAGAAGGGCGGCGGCAAGCTTTGCCATCTCGGTCTGCCCCTCCGGGTTGAGATCGGCACCACCCGAGGGAAACAGCACTTCCGACTGGAAGACGAACCGGTCGCCGACGATGCGGATATTCTCGCGGTCCGAGAGGATCTCGCGCAGACGGCCGAAGAAGTCGGAACGGTAGCGGTTCAACTCCTGCACGCGTGCGGCGAGCGCCACGTTGAGGCGGCTGCCAAGATCGGCGATCTTGGTCTGCGAGACCCGGTCTTTCTCCTCCGACGCCTGAAGGGCTGCTTCGACGGCGGCAATCTGGCTGCGAAGCGCTGAGATCTGCTGGTTCAGCAGTTCGACCTGACTGAGCGCCCGTTCGCTCACCTGCTTCTGCTCGTCAAGCTCCTGCGTCATCGAGCCGATCCGCTTCTGCGCCGCATCCTGGCCGCCCGAACCGGCATTCAGCAGCGCCTGTAGCCGCGAACGGTCGCCTTCGGCACTGGCAAGCGAGGCCTGCAGGTTGGCGACCGAATCCTGGAGATCCTGGTTGCTGCCCTTTTCGAGCGCGAGAAGCTGCGTCAGCTCGTTGATCTGGCTGTTGAGGCGATTGAGCACCTCATCGCGTCCGCTGATCTCGCGGCTGAGGATGAACTGCCCGACGACGAAGACCGTCAGCAGGAACATGATCGAGATGAGCAGCGTCGACAGCGCGTCGACGAAGCCCGGCCAGTAATCCACCGTGCGTTCGCGGCGCCGGTTGCGGGCAAGAGCCATGGCTTACTTGCCCTCGCTCTTTTCCGCATGGCTGGCGCGGTCGCGCAAACGCTCGCCCCGATCGCCTGCACGCTCCTGCACGCCGATGCGTTCGGCGAGCCGGTCGAGCGTGCGGCGCATCGCCTTCGCCTCGTCCTGCTGTGCCTCGATCCAGTCGCGCAGCATCTGCTGTTCGTTGCGCATGTTCTTGACGAGGCCCTGAATACCTTCGGCAAGGCTCGCCATGGCGGCGACGGAACGCTGGCTGCCGGCGCCACCCTCTTCGGCGACCTTGCGCAGATAATCGGAGAGCGCGCGCATGTCGTCCGAGGAAGCACCGGAAACAGCATCGAGAGCCGGGGCAAGATCGGAGCCGACATCCGTGACCGAGGACAGCCAGTTTTCCAGCTCCATGTAGAAGCGGTTTTGCGCGCGGCCTGCCTGCAGGTCGAGGAAGCCGAGAATGAGCGAACCTGAAAGGCCGAGCAGCGAGGAGGAGAAGGCCTGGCCCATGCCCGAAAGCGGCGTGGAAAGCCCTTCCTTCAGCGCCGAGAGCACGTCCCCTGTGCCGTTCGAGCCGGCATCGAGCGACTGGATGACGACGCTGATCGAACCGATCGTGCCGATGAGGCCCCAGAAGGTGCCGAGCAGGCCGAGGAAGACCAAGAGGCCGATCAGGTAGCGTGAAACGTCGCGCGATTCGTCGAGGCGGCTGGCAATCGAGTCGAGGATCGAGCGCAGCGCAGTCGTCGACAGCGACGCCGAGGACTTACGGCTGCCGAGCAGCGCCCGCATTGGCGCAAGCAGCCGCGGATTGCGGTTGACCTTGTCGGCACTGCCGGCGGCGCGGAACGAATTAAACCAGCGCACCTCGGGGCGAAGCGCCAGTACATGATTGAAAACAAGGATGATTCCGACCGCGAGAACGCCAACGATCAGGCCGTTGAGGCCCGGATTGTGCATGAAGGCGGTCTGCGTCTGGCGGAAGAGGATAGCGGCGATAAAACCGACGATGACGAGGAAAAGCAGCATCGTCCAGAGGAAGGGCATGGGGCTCGAAAGCCTGTTGGCATAAATGCCCGCCGTCTTTTCGGTGGAGCCGATCTCCGCCACATTCACATTTTCCATAGGTTACGCAGCCTCCGGATTCCCTGCTGGCGGAGACTAGAACAACATTGTGCCGAATTGAAGTATGCCGGGGCGAAAACCGTGACTTTACAACAGCCAGATTTTCGTTCGGTCACTTGGCGGGAACCGGCCGCTTGACGACTTCGATCAAGGCCTTGTGGATGATCTCGTTGCCGGCGACAATCGTGCCGCTCTCCAGCATCGTCGCGCCACCGTCCCAGTCGGTGGCGAAACCGCCGGCTTCACGGATGAGCAGGATGCCGGCCGCCATGTCCCACGGCGCAAGCTCCGCTTCCCAGAAACCGTCGAACCGCCCGGCCGCGACATAGGCAAGATCGAGGGTCGGCGAACCCAGGCGGCGGATGCCGGCAACTTCGCCCATCACGTGGCGAAGCTCGACCAGGAACTTGCCGTGATTGCGCTTGCCGAGCGCCGGCACACCGCAGCCGATGACGCAATCCGACAACGCCCGGCGCGCAGCGACGCGCAGGCGTCGGTCATTAAGGAAGGCACCGCCACCGCGCTCGGCGGTATAGAGCTCGTCGGCCGCCGGATTGAAGACGACGGCGGCAACGATCTCGCCGTTGCGTTCGAGCGCGATCGAGACAGCGAAGGCCGGGATGCCATGCAAGAAGTTGGTCGTGCCGTCGAGCGGGTCGACGATCCAGCGATGCGCGCCGTCCGTGCCCTTGATCTCTTCGCTTTCCTCGCCGAGGAAGCCATAGGTCGGACGCGCCTTGAGCAGCTCTTCCCTGACGATCTTTTCGGCCTTGCGGTCGGCGGTGGAAACGAAGTCGCCCGGTCCCTTCACGGAGACCTGCAGGTTCTGCACTTCGCCGAAATCACGCCCCAGCGACTTTCCTGCCTTGAGGGCAGCCTGAACCATGACATTGAGAAGAGCTGAACGAGCCATCGGGCATTTTCCTTGGGACTGATACGAGGTGCGCGCTGCCAGGGGCGGGAAGTCTCCCTGAACATGCATGACATGCAGCGCTGCATTGATTGGCGGCCTCAAGACCACAAAATCGCGGAAATTTCAAGGGGAGCCATGCATGGCTGCCCTGCGGTGCCGGAATCCGGCGGCTATGCTCCGTTTCGTCGAAATCGATCTCAGAACTTCTGTTGCGTCATCAGCACTTCGCGAGCGATCTGATCGAGCGGCAGGACACGGCCGACGCCGCCTTTGGCGATCGCCTCCTTCGGCATGCCGAAAACAACGGAACTCGCCTCGTCCTGCGCCACCGTGTAGGCGCCGGCCTGATGCATTTCCAGCATGCCGCGCGCGCCGTCGTCGCCCATGCCGGTCATGATGATGCCCATGGCGTTCGAGCCGGCCGAGCGCGCCGCCGAGCGGAAGAGCACGTCGACCGAAGGCCGGTGGCGCGACACCAGTGGCCCGTTCTTCACACTCACATAGTAGCGCGCACCCTGGCGCTCTAGCAGCATATGTTTGTCACCAGGCGCGATCAGCACATGACCGCGCAGCACCGGATCGCCATCGACGGCTTCCTTGACCTCGACCTCACAGAGCCCGTTCAGCCGCTTGGCGAAGGCTGCGGTGAATTTCTCCGGCATATGCTGGACGATCACCATGCCAGGCGCATTGGCCGGCAGTTCCTCCAGGAACTCGCGCAGTGCTTCGGTGCCGCCGGTGGAGGCGCCGACGCAGACGACCATCTCCGTCGTCTTCGCCATGGCCCGCCCCGTCGGTGGCGGCAGCATCACATCCGCCGTCAGTTTCTTGGCCGGCCCCTCCGCCGAAGCGGAGCGGATAGTTCCGGCGGCGCGGCGGACGTTGGAAAGCCGTGCATGCGAAGCGCTCTTGACGACTTCGCGAATGCGCATCGCGTCGTCGGAAAGGCTGTCGGCGGCGCCGATCTTCGATTTCAGGATAACGTCGACGGCGCCAGCCTCCAGCGCCTGGAGCAGCGTTTCCGAACCCGCCTCCGTCAGCGACGAGCACATCACGACAGGGATCGGCCGCTGCGCCATCAACTTGCGCAGGAAGGTGATGCCATCCATGCGCGGCATCTCCACGTCGAGCGTAATGACATCCGGGATCTCTTCCTGCAGCTTCCGCGCCGCCATGAAGGGGTCGGATGCGACCGCCATGATCTCGATATCGGGATCCTGCTCCAGCACATGGGTCAGCGTCTGGCGGATGCTCGCGGAATCGTCGATGATAAGGACGCGGATTTTCTTAGCCATGAATGCCCCTAATGCATGCCGTCCAGAAGTGCGCAGCGGTTTTGGGATAACGTGATGCGCTTTAGATACGCTGAAACACCGTATTCGAGACCTGTTTCAACGGCAGATCGAAGCCGGTGATCGATTCAGAATGGCCGATGAACATGTAGCCGCCCTTCGCCAGGCAGGCACAGAGGCGGTTGAGAACACCGGCCTGAGTCTGCTTGTCAAAGTAGATTAGCACGTTGCGGCAGAAGATGACGTTCATCAACTCGCCGATCGGGTATTTCTCGTCCATCAGGTTCATCCGGGCAAAGCCCACCTTGCTGCGCAGTTTCGGCGTGATGCGCACCTCCCGCCGATCCGGCTGCTTGGCCGTCAGCACATATTTGCGCTGCAGGTCGCGAGGCACCGGCGCGATCAGATCTTCCGGATAGATGCCCCGGCGCGCCGTCTGCAGCACATCGGTGGAAAGGTCGGTGGCCAGCACGCTGTAGGAGACGTTATTGCGGCTTTCAGCGAATTCCGCCAATACCATCGCCATCGTATAGGGCTCGGCTCCCGTCGAGCAGGCCGAACTCCAGGTGCGGATGATCCGAACGCCGCTGTTGGCGATCGTTGGCAGCGCGACAGTCTGCAGATAGTCGAAATGTTTGGCTTCGCGGAAGAAGTCGGTCTTGTTGGTCGTCACCACGTCGATCAGGTAGACGGTTTCCTGGTCGAGGCCGTCATGATTGAAGAGGAAGTCGCAATAATCGTCGAAGGTCGCATGGTTGGTTGCGCGAAGGCGGCGCCTCAGCCGCCCTTCAAGCATCGTCAGCTTGGTCGACGGCATCTTGATGCCGCTATAATCGTAGATGAACCGGGCAAGCTTATCGAAATTGCGCTTGCTGATCCGGTCGCCCGGCAATTGGGTTTCCACCGCTGCCATGCTCATAGAACGCAGTACTCCGAGTTGATGCGGTCAGGCCGCTGATTGCAGTGCCGAGGCGTCCTCGCGCGACAGCAACCGTGCGAGATCGATGATGACGACGAAGCCGTTTTCACGACGAACGACGCCGGCGATATAGTCCGAGCGCCAACGCACGCCGATATCAGGCGCCGCCTCGATCTGCTCGCGCCGGAATGGCGTGACCTCGAAGACGCGGTCGGCAACGAGGCCAAGGGTCAGGAGCCGGCTTTCCAGCGGCACGTCGAGGACGAGCACGCGCGTGTGCGGCGTCGGCACGGTCTTCGTCATGCCGAGCTTCAAGCGAAGATCGATCGTCGGCACGCCCTGCCCGCGCACGTCGCGCAGACCGAGCAGATAGTCGGGACCATTCGGAATCTTGAAAGCTTCTGCATAGTCGAGGATCTCCCGCACCACCTCAACCGGCACGGCGAAAATCTCCTCGCCGAGGCTGAAGGTCACGAATTGCGCTTCCAGAGATGTCGTGGCCATGATCATGCGCTTTCCTTGAACTCGGCGTCCCCATCATCGGGACCGCCCATGGAGAGATCGAGAGCGAAACCTTTCGCCCGCGCCTGCTGGCCGGCGACGCTATTGGCAGCCGGCTTCTTGGAGATAGGCTTGCGGCCGGCGGGAGCCGCGCTACGCACCGTGACCTTGGCGGCCGGCACGCGATGCTGGCGATGGCTTGCCGTATCGACCTTGAAGAAGGCGATCGAGGCCTGCAGTTCTTCCGCTTGGGTCGCGAGCTCTTCCGAGGTCGCCGACATCTGTTCGGAAGCACCGGCATTCTGTTGCGTCACCTTGTCGAGCTGCTGGATCGCTTCATTGATCTGTGAAGCACCGACATCCTGTTCGCGGCAGGCCGCACTGATCTCGGAGACCAATTCCGCCGTCTTGCGGATATCGGGCACCAGCCGGCCGAGCATGTCGCCGGCTTCCTGAGCGGCCTTGACCGTATCGCCCGACATCGCGCTGATTTCGGCAGCGGCCGACTGACTGCGTTCGGCAAGCTTGCGCACCTCCGAGGCGACGACCGCAAACCCCTTGCCGTGCTCTCCGGCGCGCGCTGCTTCCACAGCGGCGTTGAGCGCCAAGAGATCGGTCTGGCGGGCGATCTCCTGGACGATGCCGATCTTCTGGGCGATCGTGCGCATGGCGTCGACGGCGCGCGTCACCGCTTCACCGCTCATCTCCGCGTCCTTGGCCGACTGGCGGGCGATCTTCTCCGTCTGAGCGGCGTTATCGGCGTTCTGCTTGATGTTGGAGGCCATCTCTTCCATCGAGGCGGACGCCTCTTCGGCTGACGCCGCCTGTTCGGTGGCGCCCTGCGACACCTGCTCGGAGCTCGACGACAGCTCCTGGCTGCCGGCCGAGACATTTTCTGCGGCAGCGGCCGCGTCGGAGACGACGCCGCGCAGGCGCTCGACCATCTGTTCGAGCGCAATGCCCAACGCGTCCTTGTCGGAGAGCGGCTTTGGAGACACCGTCAGGTCGCCGTTTGAGATCTGATTGGCAATCTCCGCAGTGTTGCGAAGATTATCCGTCATCATGTTGATCGTGTTCACGAGATCCTTGATCTCGTCATTGCTCTTGATCTCGATCTTCTGGTTCAGGTCGCCAACGGCAACAGCGCCGGCAACGTTCATGATCTTGCGCAGGCCGCTGTTGATGCCGAGCGCGATCCACAATGCGGCGGCAAAAGCGATGACGGAAGCGCCGATAGCGATGCCAATCAGCAGGTTCCTGGTGGAGCCATAAAGGGTTTCGGTGTCGTCGTCGGCCTGTGCCATCGACTTCTGCTGCTGCGTAACGAGCGACGCAAAGACGTCTTCCAGTTCCGTAACGATGGCGCGAACCTCTCCTGACGACAGGGCATTGGCCGCTGCCCTGTCACCACTTTCCTGGATGGAGGCGACTTTGTGAGAGCCTTCGGTGAAACGTCTGGCCAGTTCGATCAGCCTGTCCCAGGTGGGCTTGCCGTCAGCCGTTGCGAGCAGTTCGCCGGCCGTCGCGAAGCTGAGCATTTCATCCATGCTCTTCGCCGAGTTCTGATAATTCTTCCCGGCCACCTCAGGATCCATTTCCAGGAGGGCATTCTTCTGCCAGCGAATGGCATTGAGCTCCGCAGCTTTTGCTTCCAGGGCGAGTTCCAGGCTTTTTGCAGGACCCGCGACAAGGTTGCCGACAGCATCGTTCAGCGAGCTGAGGCTGATGATCCCATACACCGCGCTGCCCACCAGCAACAAAATGACGAAGCCGAACGCGGCCGCGAGCTTAAGCTTGATCGTGATACGCATCTCAATATCCTTTGTGAGAGCGACGTAATAAGTTTGAACCGGCTATTCCTTGATGCGGCGTCATGCAGCAAAACGTTCCGGCAGGCGACGACATGTTCACGGATCTCCGTGCCGGCACCCACAAGCGCCGGAAGCATGCGTCGCGGGCGCACTGGCTGGCCCGCGACAAGAGCGAACGGGAAGCCCTATGCGCTCTCCCTGAAATCGTCGTCGCTGTCATCTGGACCGCCCATCGACATATCGAGAGCAAAGCCTTTGAGACGCTGCTGCTGAGCCGAAACCGTCTGGCCACGGCCCTGGCTGTGGGCCTGCGGGGCGGGTTTGCGGACAGCGTCCGGGGCCTTGAGCACCTTGGCCGAAGCCTTTGGCTGGGTCTTGTGGGCAGCAGGCCGCGCGCTACTTGCCGTATCGACCTTGAAGAAGGCGATCGAGGTCTGCAGTTCCTCCGCCTGGGAGGCGAGTTCCTCGGAGGTTGCCGACATCTGCTCCGAAGCACCGGCATTCTGTTGCGTCACCTTGTCGAGCTGTTGGATCGCCTCGTTGATCTGCGAGGCGCCGATATCCTGTTCACGGCAGGCCGCACTGATCTCGGAGACCAGTTCCGCCGTCTTGCGGATATCGGGCACCAGCCGGCCGAGCATGTCGCCGGCTTCGGCGGCAGCTTTGACCGTGTCGCTCGACATCGAGCTGATTTCGGCAGCCGCCGACTGGCTGCGTTCGGCAAGCTTGCGTACCTCGGAGGCAACCACCGCAAATCCCTTGCCGTGTTCACCCGCACGAGCGGCTTCAACGGCAGCGTTGAGAGCCAACAGATCGGTCTGGCGGGCGATCTCCTGGACGATACCGATCTTCTGGGCGATCGTGCGCATGGCGTCGACCGCACGCGTCACCGCTTCACCGCTCATCTCCGCGTCCTTGGCCGACTGGCGGGCGATCTTTTCGGTCTGGGCAGCGTTATCGGCGTTCTGCTTGATGTTGGCGGCCATCTGCTCCATCGAGGCAGAAGCCTCCTCGGCCGAAGCGGCCTGTTCGGTTGCGCCCTGCGATACCTGTTCCGAACTCGCCGAAAGTTCCTGGCTGCCGGATGAGACATTGTCGGCGGCCGATAGTGCGTCGGCGACGACGCCGCGCAGGCGTTCGATCATCGTGTTGACGTTACCCAGAAGCTCGCCGATTTCGTCCCGGCTGGTGATGTCGGCCATTTTCGTCAGATCGCCTTCCGACACTTCGCGAACCACGGTGTTGGCCCGGCTGAGGCCCCTGCTGATCGTGCTGGCGATCCAGAAGGCAGTAATGGCCGCAACCAACAGGGCAACGGCTGCCACCACCATCATCATCATGCGTGTGGCCGCATACTGCGCTTCGGCGCTATCGTCGGCAGCCTTCATGCGCTGCTTTTCAAGTGCCAGGATTTCGCCAAGCGTCGAGTCGATATCGTTGGCAGCGGCCCGCGCAGCCGTCACGGAAATGGTATTTGCGCCTTCGGCATTGCCGGCCTTCACATGGTCGCGGATCTGATCGTCAGCCGCATTGAAGGTCTTGGAAAGTTCGGCGATGCGTGCCCAGCGCGCCTTGCCTTCTTCCGTTGCCAGCGCCAGCACCTGGCCGAAGGCATCGTTAAAGTCCTTGCGGGCCTGATTGCCCTTGGCGATCGCAGCCGCCGTTTCGTCGGCAGTCCGGGCGGTGAGCAGGTTCTTCTGCTGGCGGATGGCCTCGAGCTGGGCAATGTTGATTTGCTGGGCGAGGTCGAGACGGGCTGCCGGACCGGCGAGGAGGTTGCCAATCGTGTCGTTCAGCGATCCAAGGCTGACGATGCCGTAGGCAGCGGTGCCCATGAGCATGAGGATGATGAAGGTGAACGCGGTCACCAGTTTTGTCTTGATTGTCAATCGCATCGGTCTAACTCCAACTTGAACTCAGCCGACATCAGCTGGCGGCTCCTGCCGCATTGTGCCTCGATGAAAAAATCGCCTGCAGATTAGGGAGAATGATGAATTCTCCGCCCCTCTTCACCAGACAGTTGATGTAGTCGGCACGCCAGCGCATGCCGATGCTCGGCGGCGCCTCGCTCGCGGACTTTGCAAGTGTCGTCACCTCGTTCACCTTGTCGGTTCTGAGGCCGACGAGCGTCTGCTCGCCCTGCAGATCGATCTCGATGACGATAATGCGGCTGTCGATCGTCGCCTCCGCTGCTTCCATCCCGAAGGCGAGACGCAGATCGGCGAGCGGAATGACCTTGCCGCGAAAATTGATGACGCTGGCGACGAAGGGCTGGCTGCCCGGCACCGCGGTCTCGGGAAGCAGATCCAGGATTTCCTGGACGATGACGGCTTCCAGCGCAAAGGTTTCGCCGTTGAGATCGAAGGTCAGGACCTCGACTTCCTCGGCATAGCTCCAGTGATTGTCGAATCGTTCGGCTGCTGCTGTTGCACTCATCCTGCTACACGCAATTGCGCCTCCTGTTGCTGACTCGCGGCAACCAGGTGCCCGACGTCGAGAATAAGCGCGACGCTGCCGTCGCCGAGAATGGTCGCGCCCGAGAAGGTCGCAACGTTATTGTGCAGTTTCGACATCGACTTGATGACCGTCTGGTGGTCGCCGATGATCTGGTCGACGACGAGACCGACGCGCTCCATGCCTGTGGATATGACGACGACCTTCTGGTGCACGTCGGGCTTGGTGCCGGTGCGGAAGAGATCGCGCAGGCGCAGGAACGGCACCAGGCTGTCGCGCAGCGAGATGAAGCTGCGGCCGCGCGAGCGGAGATCTTCCTCGAGCGACAGTTCGAGGCATTCCTCGACCGCCGAGAGCGGGATGACGTAGCGGCCGGAACCGACGCGTACCAGCAGCCCGTCGATGATGGCGAGCGTCAGCGGGATGCGCAGCGACACTTCCGAACCCTGTCCCGGCACGCTGACGATATCGATCGCGCCGCGGAGCGCTTCGACCGTCTTCTTCACCACGTCCATGCCGACCCCGCGGCCGGACAGGTTGGTGATCGCGGCAGCCGTCGAGAAACCAGGGGCGAAGATCAGCTGCAGCAGCTCGGAGTCGGAAAGCGGCTGGCCGGGCTGGATGAGACCGGAGGATTCCGCCTTGGCGCGAACCCGTTCACGATTGATGCCCCGGCCGTCGTCCTTGATCGAGATGATCACCTCGCCGCCGGCCTGGCGGGCCAAAAGCGTTACCGTGCCGGCTTCGATCTTGCCGGAGGCAAGGCGATCGGCAGGCGTTTCAAGGCCGTGATCGATCGAGTTGCGCACCAGATGCACCAGCGGATCGGCCAGACGCTCGATGACCGTCTTGTCGACTTCGGTGCTCTCGCCCTCCGTCACCAGTTCGATCACCTTGCCGGTCTCGCGGGCGAGATCATGGACGAGGCGGCGGAAACGGGAGAACAGGGTGGCGACCGGCACCATGCGCAACACCATCATCGTGTCGCGCAATTCGCCGGAGAGGCGTTCGATTTCTTCCGAAACGGAGCGTAGCGCGATATCGGTGCTGGCGCTGGCGAGCTGGCTGAGGCGCGATTGCGCGATGACGAGCTCGCCGACGCGATCCATCAACTCGTCGAGACGCTCGGCCGGAACGCGGACATTCTCGGCCGCCTTCGCCTGGCTGACGGCGGCAGGCGCCTCGCGCTTGGCCGGAACCGCCTCGACAGGACGGAATTCCGGGACGGCCGCCGGCGGAACGGGCGCCGCCGATGCCGCGGCGACAGGCGCAGGGGCTGCCTTTTCATCGGCCGGAGCGACGGCTGCCGCTGTCGGCCCGTCGATCTCCTCAACACTGAGTTCCATGTCATCGAGCACGAAGATGAAGACGTCGTCGATCGCCGAACGGTCTTGCTCGCTAGTCAGCGTCACGTCCCAGGAAATATGGAGATCCGTCGGAGTGAGCTCGTCAAGCGCCGGAATGGCCGAGGTATTGGCGCGCACGGTGCATTCGCCGAGATCACGCAGCTCGTCCAGCAGACCGAGCGGGTTGGTGCCGTTGGCCATCGAATTGGCGGGAAGGCTGAAGCGGATGCGCCAGCTGTTCTTCTTCTTCGCCGGTGTCTCGCGCACGGCTGCGGGTGCCGGAACAGCGGCCGGCACCGCTGCCTTGCCGCCGACGGCGGCCTGCAACTGCGCCAGAAGCTTATGCCCAATATCGCCATGATCGGCGTCCGGCTGGTCGACGAGAGCACGCATATGGTCCTGAGCGGCAAGGACGGCGGCGACGAGTTCGCTGGTCGCCGCGACCTCGCCCTTGCGGACGCGGTCGAAGGCTGTTTCGCAATGATGGGTGAAGGCGGCGAGCGCCTCGAAACCAAACATCGCGCCAGAGCCCTTGAGCGTGTGGAGCCCGCGGAACACGGCGTCGACGAGATCCTTGTTGTCGAGCTGGTGAGTGAGGTCGAGAAGACCGGCCTCGATCGCTTCGAGGCATTCGGCAGCCTCCGTGCGGAATACGGCGACGGGATCGAGCGTACTCATCGTCCAAGGACCTTCTTCACGATCTTCACCAGGCTTTCCGGGTCGAACGGCTTGGTCAGCCAGCCCGTCGCGCCGGCGGCCTTGGCGCGCGCCTTGAGATCGGCGTCCGATTCCGTCGTCAGGAAGATGATCGGAACGCCGGCCTGCGCCGGCAGCTTGCGCAGTTCCTCGATCATCGTCAGCCCGTCCATGACAGGCATGTTCAGATCGGTCACGATCAGATCGAAGCTGCTGCCCTTCGCCGTCGCGAGGCCCTCCGCCCCGTTGATCGCCTCGGTGACGCGATAGCCGGCATTGGTCAGCGTGACCTTGGTGGTCAGACGAATGCTGGCGGAATCGTCGACAGTCAGGATATTTGCACTCATAACGTCACCTCTTTATGCAACCAGAACTTTGCGTCTTCGCGATCGAAGGATTCGATGAAACCTGCGCGCTCAAGTACTTTCAGGACAGAGCCGCTGGCCGGCAAAGAGAGCTCGAACGTCTTTCTCTCAATCTTTGCTTGGCGGCGTGAGGATTCGATGAGTTGAATGAAACTCAGATCCGCTTCTGCGCCATCTGGAATGCTGATGATGATTGTATCACGGCTATGAAATTCGTCGTTAAGCTTGGAATATAGTTCGGACATGTTACGAATGCTGAGTACGTTCGGCAAATTTATAGATTCGTAATATTGCTTCTGAGTATCCAATGCAGCCTCCTGGGCCAGAGAAATACTTGATGACCCTAAAAGGACTCTCACGGCAGCGTTAATGCGGGGTAAACAGCGGTTGTAGGAAACTGCCGTATAACGAGTCCGGCGACTCCCAATTCTCATCCGGGATAAGTTGTATTTTTCTCTCAAAATTTAGAAATAAATAAAATAAAAACAATATGTTGAATCATCAAATCGAGCGTTGGGCTTTCACCGACACGCCATCAACATCTTTCGTTAATCACAACGCTTGCGAGTCCGGCGCGTTTACCGGACGTTTCCATCCTGCCCGTAAAAATAGAGTGGAATTGCCTGAATTTTAACAAAAGGTAAAAAAGTGGCACACGCTCTGGTATCGCCGAACGCTGCAGCCTACACATCAGGGCGGGACATCAGCCAGACGCTGGAATCCGCCCGCGGCCAGGTCGAGGAACGTTTCCTCGAAGGCGGCACCGTGCTGCTGTCGGTTATGGATGTCCTCAACCGCTTGCTGAATTCGCTCGAGAGCGTCACCAGGGCGCTCGACAACAAAGAGGCGAGCGACACGGGCGCCGATCTCAGGGCCACGGTGGCGAGCCTGACGGCGCTGCCGATGACCGAGGAAAGCCGCCAGCAGGCGCTCGTCTCGCTGGCGCATACCGGCAGCGAGCTGCGCAAGCATGTCGCTGACATGCAGGAGACGATGCGTTATCTCAGAACCTTCGCGGTGACCGTGAAGATCACCGGTGCCGGCATTGCCGAATTCGCCGGCTTCGCCCAGGAGATTCTGGAGCGTATCTATTCCGGCACCGATGAGGTCAACCGTTTCGCCGCACATCTCGACAGTCTCGATAAGGAGGTCAAGCTCGCCGCCTCCTTTGGTGCCAGCGTTTCCAAGGGTTATGCCGATACCGTTCCGGCCGTCGCCGGGGCCCTGCGTGATGACGCCGCCAAGATCGCCGAACACCGCAAGGATCTCGGGGTCATCGCCCGCGAGGTCGGCGCGATTGCCCGCGCCGTGCAGAGCAAGGTCGCCTCGACGCTGTCTGCCCTGCAGATCGGCGATATCACCCGCCAGCGCATCGAGCATGTACAGGCCACTTTTTCGTTGCTTGAAGATTTCTTTGCTGGCGAGGATGGCGTAAAGCTCGACGCCGGCGCGCGCCGGCGCCTCCAGAACGTCATTCACCATCTGACCGCAGCGCAGATGAGCGACATGTGCGCAAATTTCCAGCGGGATTCTGAAAACGTCGTCAAGACGATCGCGAGTTTCGACCACGACATGCGGGAGATCCTCAAGCTGCGCGATCAGATGAGCGGTGAGAGCGGTGAGGCCGGCGGCAACTTCATGCGCGCGCTGGAATCCAGCGTTTCGGCCGCCCACGAAATCGTCAAGCAGGTCGACACGGCAAGCCGCCAGGCCGACCAAGTGAGCCAGTCGACGATCGGCACGGCCACCAAGCTCTCCGAAGCGATCGGCAACATCCGCGCCGTCAAGACCGACATTCACTATATGGCTTTGAATACCAACCTGCGCTGCAGCCGCCTCGGTGAAGAAGGCAGATCGATCAACGTCGTCACCGCCGAGCTGCGCATCTTCGCCGGCAAGCTCGACGATTCCGCCGACGCCATCGTCAATGGCCTGCCGGCGCTCGAAGCCGCGGCCGGGCGCGTCGCTCCCGCCGCCGATGCCGGAGTCGGCAATCTGGGAGAGAGCCTGACATCGGCCGTCGGCAACATCCGCTCTGCAGCCAACCTGATGGAAAACGAGCTGAAGGTGCTCGCCGAGAATGGTCGCGAGGTCGCCACCAAAATCAGCCTGCTGATCGGCAAGCTCGATTTCCAGCATGACCTCGGCGAAGTCCTTGCCGGCTGCGCCGATCTGCTCGAAGGCGTCGCCGGCACCGATGTCGCCGATATTTCCGATCTCGCCGAGATGATCGCGCCGCTCGACCGCAAGATCTTCAAGCACTATACGATGGTCCAGGAGCGCAACATTCATCGCGATATCATCCCGGCAAGCGAGGGCAATACTCCCGCCCCCGCCGAGGCCGCCAAAGCCGAAAACGATGAAGACCTTTTCGCCGACGCGCTTTTTTAGGTTGGAAGGCTACGGCGCGCCGCGCGTCTCTTCAGACGCGCAAAGGACGCTGTAACACTTTGAACTGACGCATAATTTTGTCCTTAAATCGATCCCGATTTAAGGAATTGCGCAGTGGGCCGTCCGCCTGTCGTCGGCCGGATCGCCAAGCGGCCGCTATCGCCGCCGGAATTTGTTGGCAGCCTCGATCGCCGCCTTCTGCTGATCCTCCTCGATGCCGAGATAGAAATCCTCGAGCGCCGGATCGGCGAGCCCGGCCCGGCGCGACAGCACGTACCACTTCGCCGCCTCGATCGGATCGGGCGCCGTGCCGATGGCATTGATATAGAGATGGGCGAGCTTGTTCTGCGCGGCGACATTGCCGCCATTGGCGGCAAGTTTCAGCCATTCGAAGCCCTTGACGTAATCCTTCGGCCCGCCGACGCCGTTGACCAGCCAGATGCCGAGATCGAGTTGGGCCGTGTCGAAGCCGGCGCGCGCCGCGCGTACCATCCACTCGCGGGCGAGCTTCTTCTTTTCCTCCGGCAGGTCTTTCAGCGTCGCATAGATCTGCGCCACGGCATATTGCGAATCGGCAATGCCCTGTTCGGCCGATTTCTCGTAGAACGGCAGTGCGAGCTTCAGTCCCTTGTCGCCGGGATTGTCGGCAATGAGAAGCTGCGCCCAGTTGAATTCCGCCGAAGGATTGCCGGCCTCGGCCGCCTTGCGCATGTAGTCGTCGGCCTTGACCTTGTCACGCGGCACGCCCTCGCCTTCCATCAGGATCAGCGCATATTTGAACATCGCCGCCGCATCGCCACCTTCTGCCGCCTTGCCGTACCAGAAGGCAGCATTCTTCACGTCCTTCTTGACGCCGAGGCCTTGCGAGAGGATTTCGCCGATCAGCGTCTGCGCCGCCGGATCACCGAGTTGGGCGCGCGGTAGCGCCTTGTCCATTGCCGTCAGGTAATAACCGCGCTGGAAGGCGCCGTAAGCCTCGTCGATCGGCCCCTTGTAATCCTTCTCCGGCGGCAGATCCGGCAGCTTCGCGCCCATGCGATCGAATACGCCGACGCCATCGGAGGGCCCCGCGCCCGAGGCGGAAGGCCGGTCGGTGCGGAAGGTCGAAGCCGGCGCCGTTCCCGGTTGGCTGATGACGCTGTCCGGCGCCTGCGCCAAGACGACATCCGGTCCGGCCGCAACGAGAACAGCCATGCTGGCAAGGAGATATTTCAAAAGGCGGACGGGTGGGATCGGCATGAGCGCGATTTCAATCCTCAAACCGTGGCGCTTTTTCGTCAAGCAACGCATTGATCTCGGCGACGAGAGACGGCGCCCGGGCGGGCTCACCGAAGACCGCCAGCCGCAGCGCCACGAACTCCGCTCCGGTCTCGGCGACGGCGAGCGCCGAGGCCGGATCGGTGCCACCCATGACGATGCAGGGGATCTCGATCATCGAGGCCCACCATTCGCCGAGCGCAAGGTTCTTCGGATGCGCCTCCGGCTTGATGTCGCCATCGAGCTTGCCGAAGAAGATATAGTCCGGCCTGGCTTCGCCGATCTCCAACGCATGGTGCCGGTCGGCCGCGTTGCCGCCGCCGATGATCAGCTTCGGCGCGTGTTTGTCGATCGCTTCCGAAAGCGCCGCTACATTGCCGGAAATGTGCAAGCCGTCGGCTTTCGCGCGGCCTGCGACACGGCTGTCGCCTGCAATGAGCGCGGCTGCTCCAGCATCCTGAATCAGCGGCACCAGCTTTTCGGCATGTTTCTGGAAGGTGCCGTCGTCAAGCCCATATTGCGGCACGATCACCGAAGCGACATCGCCGCCCTTCAGCGCGTCGGCGACGACCTTTGCCTGTTCATCGGCATCGGCGATATCAGGTACGATGAGCACAAGGCGGCAGCGGTTTTCCGGTTCGGTCATGAGGTCTTTCCGTTTCCTGCGAATTCCCCTTCGAAATGAGGGATCCGCACTCGTTTTGTGTGAGTAGTTCCGTTAGACGAGGCTTGCAAGAGGAGGACGTCGAAAGCATGCCGCAGGATTTGTCATTCTACTACGCCGCCGTGCCCGCCGTTCTGCTGGTAGGCCTCGCAAAAGGCGGCATGGGCGACGCTTTGTCGCTGATCGGCTTGCCCTTCCTTGCCCTCGTCGTCTCGCCGGTCGAGGCGGCCGCCATCCTGCTGCCGATTCTGGTCTTCATGGACATGATCTCGCTCGTCATCTGGCGCAAGCATGGCGACTGGGCGACGCTGAAGATCATGCTGCCGGGCGCCGTCTTCGGCATTGCGCTGGGCTGGGCGACCTCGGCGCTGGTTCCGGGCAACATGCTGCGCATCGTCATCGGCGCGGTGACCATCCTCTTCTGCCTGCGCTATTTCTGGAACAATTTCGGCCCGGGCGCCGGCAAGGTGATCCCACCGCGCGGCCAGCGACCGGTGGCCGCCAGCCTCTGGGGGACATTTTCCGGTTACGGCAGCTTCGTTGCTCATGCGGGCGGTGCGCCCTTCCAGATCTATGCCCTGCCGCTCAAATTGCAGCCACGCGAATATACCGGCACCAGCGTGCGCTTCTTCGCGATCCTCAACGCCATCAAGCTGATCCCCTATTTCGCGCTCGGCCAGCTCGACACCCAGAATCTTGCGACCTCCGCGACGCTTCTGCCCTTTGCCCCGCTTGCCACCATTGCCGGCGCCTGGTGCGTCCGCCGCATGAAGCCACAGATCTTCTATCCCTTCATGTATGCGATGGCGCTGATCGCCGCCTTCCTGATCGTGCGCGAGGGCCTTGGCTGGTAGAAACCGCTAAAGCATGTCGCGCAAGTGTGCGGCGGTTTTGCGCTAACGACATGCGTAAAAACAAAGACCTAAAGCGCGGCACGCTGCAATGCACAATTTCCTTGCTGGCGCGGCCGGTTTGACGTAGCGTTCCCGCCATGTCGAACACGGACCCTTTCTCTGCAATTGCCGATCCGAACCGGCGGTTTCTGCTGGAGGAATTGCGTCGCGCGCCACGGACGGTCAATGAGCTTGCCGAAGGCCTGCCGATCAGCCGTCCAGCTGTTTCACAGCACCTGAAGGCGCTGCTCGACAGCAATCTCGTCTCCGTGACCTCGGAAGGCACCAAACGCATCTATACGGTCAACAACCGCGGCTTCGACAAGCTCAATTTATGGCTGGATCAGTTCTGGGCCTGATGCATGTTCCCATAAGATCTGGGATACGATGTGAATCATAAGAATGCGATGTGAGACGTGGCGGATCCAAAAGCGCCAGCCGCGATGCCGGATGCATCGGACTGGCGCAAATCTGGTGTCAAATCACCGGTTCTTGCTAATTCTTGGCGGAATGGATGGAATTACCTGTTGCGCAAGATGATCGCCCGGCGACCCTTGGGAAGATTAGTGGACGGATGACTTAAGTCGCTGAATCTCGTCCTTGATGCGCAGCTTGCGGCGCTTGCACTCGGCAAGTTCCGTATCGGAAATAGAGGGAGATGTTCTGAGCGCGTGCAACTCCTCCTCGAGAGCGACATGCTTTTTCTGGAGTGACTCAAGATGAGCTTGAACAGTCATATGACCCTTCCTTCCTCTTACCCTCCCCGGCCAACATCGTCGGGGATCAAGGTGTCAACGGCCGGACTGTGACATATTTTTGAAGGCTTGTCGAAGGCCAAAAGATGGAGACTGGATGGCAATTTCATGATCAAGACTAACTAGCCGTTACCCGTATTTGGTGATAGGAGCTTGCGGAAATCATCGCCAGATCGGACAAGATCCAGGGACGGTAACGGGGAATGCATATGGCCGATCAGGAACAGGCGGAAATCAGGCTCACGGTGGCGCGCCTGCGTCAGGAGCACGAGGATTTCGATGCCGCGATCAACGCCATGATCCAGACCGGATGCGATGCTCTGCGAATCCAGCGAATGAAAAAGAAAAAACTTGTCATCAAGGACAGGCTCTCCAAGCTGGAAGATCAGATCATCCCTGACATCATCGCCTGAGAGGGAATAGCAGCAACGATGACAGACAGACCACCCGTCGCCATCATCATGGGCAGCCAGTCCGACTGGGAGACCATGAAAAACGCCGCCGACACGCTGGAGGCGCTGGAAATTCCCTATGACGCGCGCATCATATCGGCGCACCGCACAGTGGACCGGCTGGTCAATTTCGCCAAGGGCGCACGCGCGGAGGGCTTCAAGGTCATCATCGCCGGCGCCGGCGGCGCCGCCCACCTGCCGGGCATGACCGCCGCGATGACACCGCTGCCGGTTTTCGGCGTGCCGGTCCAGTCGAAAGCCCTGTCCGGCCAAGACAGTCTTCTTTCCATCGTGCAGATGCCGGCCGGTATTCCTGTGGGCACGCTTTCCATCGGCAAGGCCGGCGCGGTCAACGCCGCGCTTCTCGCCGCCGCCGTGCTTGCCCTTTCCGACGAAGAAATCGCCGACCGGCTCGACGAATGGCGCGAGCGCCAGAGTGCTGCCGTCGCCGAATACCCGATGGATAACCTATGACGGCAAGAACGATCGGCATTATCGGCGGCGGCCAGCTCGGCCGCATGCTGGCGATTGCCGCCGCCCGATTGAATTTTCGCACGGTCATTCTCGAGCCGCAGGCGGACTGCCCGGCCGCCCAGCTCTCCAACCGGCAGATTACCGCCGCCTACGACGATCCGGCGGCACTGGCCGAACTCGCCGATATTTGCGACGTTGTCACTTACGAATTCGAGAACGTGCCCGTCGCAGCCGCTGAAAGGCTGTCGGCGAGCGTATCCGTCTTCCCGCCACCGAAGGCGCTGGAAGCCGCCCAGGACCGCCTCGTCGAAAAGCGATTTCTCAATGACTGCGGCATATCAACCGCCCGCTTCCACGCGATCGACAGCCAGGCCGATCTTGAGACCGCGCTTAAGGATTTCGGCGGCCAGGGCGTGCTGAAGACCCGCCGTCTCGGTTATGACGGCAAGGGCCAGACGGTTTTCCGCTCGGCTGCCGACAGCCCGGATGGCGCCTATGCCGCACTCGGCGGCGTGCCGCTCATCCTCGAAAGCTTCGTCGCCTTCGAGCGCGAGATCTCGATCATCGCCGCGCGCGCCACCGACGGCACGGTCGTCTGCTTCGATCCCGCCGAGAATGTGCACCGCGACGGTATCCTTCACACCTCGACGGTTCCCGCCGCGATCTCTGCATCGACGGCGGACGCCGCGCGCCAATCGGCCGAAAAGATCCTTGCTGCATTGAACTATGTCGGCGTCATCGGCATCGAATTCTTCGTGCTTGCCGATGGCGGCCTGATCGCCAACGAGATGGCGCCGCGTGTCCACAACTCCGGTCACTGGACGGAAGCCGCCTGCGTCGTCAGCCAGTTCGAGCAGCATGTCCGCGCCGTCGCCGGCCTGCCGCTTGGCAGTGCCGAGCGCCACTCAGACTGCATACTGCAGAACCTGATCGGCGACGATATTCTTGCCGTTCCCGACTGGCTGCGGCGCCCCGATACGCTGGTTCATCTCTATGGCAAGACCGAGTGGCGCCCCGGCCGCAAGATGGGCCATGTCACCACCTTGACGCCGAAATCGCCGGTTTTGGCCTGAGAAAACACCCCTGCGCCTTGGGAAAAACACCTTCATGTGGTTGACACGCAAAAGGTGACGGGGTATCTGCTCCCCCACCTAAACAGCGCGCCCGATGGCGCGCTTTTGATTGTTAAAGATACGGGCGAATGTGAATTCCCCCATAGAGATCGCGGATCAGAAAAATGAAGATCAAGAATTCGCTCAAGTCGCTCAAGGCTCGTCACCGTGACAACCGTCTGGTTCGCCGCAAGGGCCGCATCTACATCATCAACAAGCTGAACCCGCGCTTCAAGGCTCGTCAGGGCTGATTTCGCGCGTCCGGATCGCCCTGCCGCGTGAGCTTGCGCCGGCAGATATATCCGGTTGGTCGCTGCGGTGATCACGTCAAATTTGTTTGATCTTCGGCGCTGGCGGGCTAATATGTCCGCCATGCGCTTTTTTGCTTTGACATCAGCGGCGCTGCCGCTCGCCTTCATTTTGCTCACCTCCTCCTTTCCGGCTGCCGCCGCGGAAAAGCCGGCTGCCGCCGCGAAAAAGGACGTTATCGTCGAGCAGGCGGATACCAACAGTTCGCCAAAGCAGCACCTCGACCAGCTCTTCAGCCAGCTGAAGCGTGAACGCGATCCCGAAAAGGCCAGCGACATCGCCAATGAAATCCGCATGGAATGGAACGATTCCGGTAGCGCCACCGTCAATCTGCTGATGCAGTGGGCCGACAAGGCGATCGAGGAAAAGCGCAATCCCGCGGCCCTCGATTTCCTCGATGAGGCGATCGCGCTGAAGCCCGATTATGCCGAAAGCTGGAACCGCCGCGCCACGCTGAATTTCGTCATGGGCAATTATCGCAAGTCGATGTCCGACATCGAACGTGTGCTCGATCTCGAGCCGCGCCATTTCGGCGCGCTCTCCGGCATGGCGGCGATCCTCAGCAATTCCGGCAACGACCAGCTGACCTTGAAGGCTTGGGAGCGTTTCCTCGACGTCTATCCCGCCGAACGCACTGCGCAGGAACAGGCCAACACGCTTGCGGAAAAACTCGCCGGCAACCGCACCTGATTCCTGGTCTGATATCTTGACGTCGGATCGCGCCGCGCAATTTTAGCATATGGAGGGAACGATATGGCGGTTGTCCGCCAGCAGGTCGTCCCGCAATTATCGCTCGTTGAGATCATGCTTGCAGAAGTTTCCGCTCTTCTCGCCCCGCTCGCCGCCGCCATCGGCTACTCCACTTATAAGGCGCGGCAATTCGAACACGCCTATCCGAATATCGGCGAACTGACGGATGTCGGCGGCTACTGCATGAATGCCGTCCACATCGAGCGTCCCGAAAATGCTGATCTGCCGGCACTGGTCTTCATTCACGGCGCCAGCGGCAATTTGCTCGACCAGGTCGTTGCCTTCCGCGCCGCACTCGAAGGCCGGGCGGAAATGCTGTTCGTCGATCGCCCCGGTCATGGCTATTCCGAGCGCGGCGGCCCTGAGAACGCCGTCCCCTCCGGCCAGGCCGATGCGATCGCCAGACTGATGCAGAAGCGCGGCATCGAGAAGGCTGTTATCGTCGGCCATTCCTTCGGCGGCGCGATCACCGCCGCCTTCGGCCTGCGCCATCCTGATAAGACTGCCGGCTTGCTCTTCCTCGCGCCCGCCACCCATCCATGGCCGGGCGGCATCGACTGGTACTATCATGTGGCAACCGTGCCGATCGTCGGCTGGCTCTTCAACCACGCAATCGTCGTGCCTCTCGGTCTGAGCCGGCTGGAGCGCGGCACACTGAATGTGTTCCGTCCCAATCCGCGCCCGGCCGACTACATCGAAAAAACGGGGCCGTCGCTGGTGCTGCGACCCAACGCTTTCCATAACAACGCCGCCGATTTCAAAAGGCTGCTCGCCTATGTGAAGGAGCAGTCGCTGCTCTATTCGCAGATCACCGCGCCAACCGTCATCATAACAGGCGACAGCGACGAGATCGTCTGGGAACACTTGCACTCGCGCGGCCTTGCCCGCGATATATCAGGCTCCGAACTCATCACCGTCAGCGGCGTCGGCCACAAGCCGGATTATCTCGCAACCGATGTCGCCATCGCCGCCATGGAGAAGATATCAGGCAAGCCGCGCGACCTGCAGGCGATCGCCCGCAAGGCCGAAGAGAGGCTTGCCGCCACCTCACGCGATCGGACGGTCGCAACCGCGCCGTCGTTGGCGCCTGCAGCGCCGCGTGCCTTTTCAGACGCGCAAACGACGCTGTAGCACGTTGAACTGCTGCATAATTTTGTCCTCAGCATCGCCGGAAACCTGCCTCAGGCGCCGAGACGGATGCCGCCGTCGCAGGTGACGACATGGCCGCTCATGAAGCCGTTTCCAATCAGGAAGGCAATCACCTGCGCGATATCCTCCGGCCGGCCGACACGGCCGACCGGCGTGCGGCCGGCGAAATCCGCAAAGACGCTGCCGCGCTGCTCGGGCGGCAGGAAACTCCACCACGGCGTATCGACGACCCCGGGGGAAACGCCGTTGACGCGCAGCGGCTTCAATTCGGCGGCAAGCACCGGCACCATCGCCTCGATGCCGGCATTGACGGCCGCAAGCCCAGCCGTGCCAGGCATCGCAGCCTGCGCGCTGACCGCCGAAACGAAGGTGATGCTGCCGCCCGGCTGCAGCAGCGGCAATGCCGCCTGGGCTGCTGCTGCATGCGGAATGAGCTTGGTCTGGAAGCCGGCAAGCAGGTCCGTCATGTCGAGCGTCGCAAAAGCTCCGGCGCCGTGACCGCTGCCCATCGCCAGCACGAGATGACCGAATGCGCCGATCCCGGCAAAAGCCTCCCCGAGTGCGGAAAGGTCCGCCGCATCAAGCACGAGGCTGCGCAGATCGCCATCGAGCGATGCCTTCGCCGCGGCAAGTTTTTCGCCGTCGCGGCCTGCAATGGTGACCGTATATCCCTGTATCAAAAGTAATTTCGCCGTGGCGAGGCCGATGCCGGAAGAACCGCCGATGACGACCACATGCTGCAAAGACATGATGCTGCTCCTTGAATTGAACGATCCACAGGCGTTTTGAACCACCCGCGGCGCCGGCATCATGCGCGGCCTGGAAACGGCAAACAGTTCCAGTTTTATCCTGGTATCGATACTGATATGATCACCGCCATGGACCAGAGAGCCGACACATTCGAAGCCCGCCGCCGTGAATTTGCAGCCTTTCTGCGCTCTCGCCGCGAGCGGCTGACGCCGTCCGAGGTGGGCTTGCCGGAGGGTTTCCGTCGGCGCACGCCGGGTCTCCGGCGCGAGGAGCTCGCCATGCTCGCCGGCGTCGGCACCACTTGGTACACATGGCTGGAACAGGGCCGCGACATCAGGCCCTCGACACAGGTGCTCAACGCCCTTGCCGATGCACTGCGCCTCGATGAGGCCGAACGCCGGCATCTCTTCACCCTCAACAATCGCCCTGCTCCGCAGGCTGTATCGTCCGCACCCGAATGCGTCGACGAGCCGCTGCAACGCATGCTCGCCAACCTGACCCACCAACCGGCCTATGTGCTCGGCCGCCGGTGGGACGTCCTCGCCTGGAACCGCGCCGCCGACATGCTGTTCGGTGGTTACGACACGCTCGACCGCGACGAACGCAACATCATGCATCGTCTGTTCGCCGACTCGGCGCATCGCCGGCTGCTCGTCGATTGGGAATCGGTTGCCCGCGTCTCGCTGGCAATGTTCCGCGCCGACAGCGCACGTTATGCCGGCGATCCGGATTTCGAACGGCTGATCGCGCTACTGAAGCAGGCAAGTGACGAATTTCGCGACTGGTGGCAGCGCCACGAGGTCGTCAGCCCGCTATCCGGCATCAAGCGCATTAACCACCCCGTCAAGGGCCGCATGTCCTTCGAACATACCGGCCTGACGCTGACAAACCGGCCGGAGATGAAGGTCATCGTCTATACCCCGCTCGATGACGACGACACCAACCGGAAACTCGCCGAACTCCTGACGCTTTAGGATATATTTTTATCCATGTCGTCGTCTCAAACCCGCGATATTCTTTTGCACGACATGCTTTAAAGCCAACCCCTTGCATTGCCTCGGACCGTCGCAGTCCCATATGTTTTTCCATCATTGTCCATAGGAGGGGAAATCATGGGCCGCCTGCATATCGGGACGATCTCCGTCATATCAGCATTCGCGCTGAGCCTGACCTCGGCTTTCGCCGCCTCGCCTGCACCCGTCGAAGCCGAGCACGGCATGGTGGTCACCGCCCAGCATCTGGCGACCGATGTCGGCGTCGAGGTGCTGAAAGGCGGCGGCAATGCCGTCGATGCAGCGGTCGCCGTCGGTTATGCGCTGGCGGTCGTCTATCCCGCGGCTGGCAACCTCGGCGGCGGCGGCTTCATGACCATCCGCCTGAAGGACGGCACCAAGACCTTCCTCGATTTTCGCGAACGCGCGCCGCTTGCCGCGACGAAAACGATGTATCTGGATGCTAACGGCGACGTCGTGCCGCGCGCCAGCCTTGACGGTTATCTCGCCGTCGGCGTGCCCGGCTCCGTGATGGGCTTCGAGACCGCACGCGAGAAATACGGCACCAAACCGCGCGAGGAACTGATCGCACCGGCGCTCCGCTTCGCCAAGGAGGGCTTCACGCTGGAACAGGGCGATGCCGCAAGCTTTGCCGGCGGCGCCAAGCGCCTCGCCAAGGATGAGGCGGCAGCGAAAATCTTCCTGAAACCGGATGGTAAACCCTATGCATCCGGCGAAAAACTCCAGCAACCGGACCTTGCCGCCGTCCTGGCAGGCATCTCCGAAAAAGGCCCCGACGCCTTCTACAAGTCGGCACCCGCCGAGGCGATCGTCAAGGCGAGCCAGGCCAAGGGCGGTATCCTCGCCAAGGAGGATTTCGAGCAATATGCCGTGCGCGAGCTGAAGCCGATCGAGTGCAATTACCGCGGCTACGACATCATCTCCTCGCCGCCGCCGTCTTCCGGCGGCGTCATCATCTGTGAGATCCTCAACGTTCTCGAAGGCTATCCGCTTTCCTATCTCGGCTATAACTCGGCCGAAACCGTGCACATCATGGTCGAGGCGATGCGCTATGCTTATGTCGACCGCAATGCAGCGCTCGGCGATCCAGATTTCGTCGAGAACCCGGTCACAAAGCTATTGGAAAAGAAGTATGCTCTGGAGATCGCCGCCAAGATCGACCCTTACAAAGCCGGCACCTCGGCGAACCTGAAGCCGCTCGGCGGCAAGGAAAGCACCGAGACCACGCATTATTCGATCATCGACGACGAGGGCAATGCGGTCGCCGTCACTTATACGCTGAATGGCTCCTTCGGTGCCGCCGTCGTAGCACCCGGCACCGGTGTACTGCTCAACAACGAGATGGACGATTTCACTTCCAAGCCCGGCGTGCCGAACCTCTACGGACTGGTGCAGGGCGAGGCCAATGCCATTGTCCCGAAGAAGACGCCGCTCTCCTCGATGAGCCCGACGATCGTCACCCGAGACGGCAAACCCTTCATGGTGATCGGCAGCCCCGGCGGCTCGCGCATCATCACCATCACGTTGGAAGCGATCCTCAATGTCGTCGATTTCGGCATGGATATCAGTCAGGCGGTCAACGCCCCGCGTCTCCACCACCAATGGCAGCCCGACAAGGTCTTTCTCGAACCCTATGCACTTTCGCCGGATACGGAAAAGACGCTCGCCGCGATGGGCTACAGCTTCGATGGCGGCAATGACGCGCCGCTCTGGGGCCAGGCGGCCGGCATTCTTGTCGGCGGCAAGAGCCTTGCCGCTATCGAAAAGGGCGGCGGCGCGCGGTATAACGGCGCCATGGATAGCCGCGCGACGGAAGGGTCGGCGAGCGGTTACTGACGATCGTCGGATCAAGCGGGCGGAAGCATTCTCATATTCATGTCACCGTGACAAAGTCGTCGTTCACAAGTAGCTTGCCTCGCCCTATGCATGGGCGAACCCGCAAGCAGGACGATTCCCGAATGGCCAGCATTGAAATGATTGTCGCCGCCCGCGCCCGTCTGCGCGGCCATATCAGGCGCACGCCGCTTCTGTCATCCCCCTTCCTCGACGAAATCGCCGGCCGGCGCCTGTTCGTGAAGGCCGAATGCCTGCAGCATTCCGGCTCCTTCAAGTTCCGTGGCGGCTGGTCGGCCGTTTCCGGCCTTGATCCCACCACCCGTGCCAAGGGCGTCATCGCCTTTTCCTCCGGCAATCACGCCCAAGGCGTCGCACTTGCGGCCAAGCTGCATGGCATTCCCTCCGTCATGATCATGCCGAGCGACGCGCCAAAGCTGAAGATTGCCAATACGCGCGCGTTCGGCGCCGAAATCGTGCTTTACGACCGCGACAAAGAGAACCGTGACGCGATCGGTGCGAAGCTCTCGGCCGAGCGCGGCCTGACGCTGATCAAGCCTTTCGACGAACCGCTAGTGATCGCCGGCCAGGGTACGACGGGGCTCGAAATCGCCGAGCAGGCGCAGGAGGATGGCATCTCCTCCGCCGAAGTGCTCATACCCTGCGGCGGCGGCGGCCTGAGCTCCGGCATCGCGCTTGCCCTCGAGGCAAGTGCACCGGGCTTTCGCGTCCGTCCATGCGAGCCCAAGGATTTCGACGACACCACCCGCTCGCTCGCCTCCGGCAAGATCGAGCGCAACGCGTCGGTATCAGGCTCGATCTGCGATGCCATCGTGACGCCACAGCCGGGTAATATCACCTTCCCGATCCTCAAGCGCCTCGCCGGCGCCGGCATCGTCGTCACCGACGGGGAGGCGCTGCGCGCCATGGCACTCGCCTTCTCGCGGTTGAAGATCGTCGTCGAGCCCGGCGGCGCGGTGGCACTTGCCGCCGCCCTCTTCCATGGCGATGCTCTGGAAAGCGACACGGTCATCGCCGTCACCTCCGGCGGCAATGTCGATTCCGATATCTTCGCCATGGCTCTGGAACGGTTCGGCTGAGATGACGTGCCGGCACCCTACAGTCCCGCGCGTCTTTTCAGACGCGCAAAGGACACTGTAGCACTTTGAATTATGAAGTAGCCGCGAGGCATCCGGCTCTCGAGCCGGATGCCAGATCACCAATCAGATAATTGATCCTGAAGCGCCCGGCGGATCGCGATCTCGACCGGCGAATAGGCGCCGTCCTGCCGTTCAAGCCGAAGAGCTTCGGAAGGCGCGAGGCCGGGCTGCGCCATAAAACGCGGCTCCTTGCCGCGATGCATCTGCGCTGCATGGATGAGGAATGGATGGCAGAGATAGACTGTGCCCGCCTGCCCTGTTGCCAACGCCAGCGGCCGCTCTTCTCCAACATGCTCCAGCCAAAGGTGGGCCATCCCCGCCTCGCCCGCGGGCGCCAGAAGGCGGACGATATCCTTGTGTGAACCGACACGGATACGGGTCGGCGCATCCTCCTCCCCGACATCCGAAAACAGGAAGAGCATCAGCAGCGCCCGCCCGCGCGAGGTGATGTTCACCCGCCAGGCGGAAAAGTCCCGTTGCTCATCCGGATCGGAATCTTCACCGGGAAAGCTCAGGTCGACATGCCAACCGGCATCGCCGGGATCATCGGGATGGGGAAAGCGGACCGGGAAACTGCCGAGTCCATTGCGCGGCTCCCAGCGCCCTTTGCCGACGAGCTGGTCGAAGGCCGAATGCAATACCGGCGTGTTGACGGCTTTCTCGAACGGCCCGCCGCCATAGCCGGCAAGCCGCACGACCGGCTGCGTCCACGTGCTTGTATCATCCGCAGCGAAGGGAATGTCACGCCACATGATGGCACGGGCCTCCCTGGCCAATTCGCGGGGAAAAGCGTCGTCGATCCTGACGAAACCGTACTCGATGAATCGCTCGATCTGCGCAGCACTCAGTGCCGGCGGGTAAACATCTGATGTCATGATATGTCTCTCTATCGCCAATCCTGCCAGCTCTGTCTGTCCTTGGCCAGGCGCAGGGTCATTACGGTCCACGGCAACGCGCCAGCCGCAAAGGCTGGTCAGTGGCCACATCTTCTGATGCCCGAAGGCAGAGCCTTAGAGGCCCAAGAAGAAGACCGAAGCGATATTGAGGATGAACGTCTTCATAGCGGTTCGAAACTACAGCCACGCGTCCGAACGGTCAATGCTGAGATCTCGGGCCACCACCCCATGCACCGCGCCATGCACCGACTGAAGCACGAGTTCGGCAAGCCGGGCCGCAGCCGGCTGCGGTTCGGCTTCCGCTCGATGCAGAACCAGACCGAGCTTCGGCAAATCAGGCAGGCCGATTGTCCCCGGCGCCAGCGGCCGGACCTTCGCCGGCAGGCCGATCGGCGTGCGGATGGTAAGGCCGAGGCCCGCCGCCGTCGCGGCCCAAAGACCGCCGAGACTGGGACTGACGAAGGCGAGCCGCCAGGAGATGCCCGCCTCATCAAGTGCCTTGGTCGCCGCGCTCCGCAACAGACACGGCGCCTCCAACGAAGCGAGCGGCATCGGCTCGCCGCTTGCCGCTTGCCAGCCCGGCTGCCCCTCGGCAGGTCCGATCCAGCGCATCGGCACTTCGCCGATCCGCTCGCAATGCGCCGTCAGCGTGCCATCGCTCCAGGCAAGCGCCAGATCGAGCTTGCCCGATGTGACGCGCTCGAGCAGCTCGGCATTGCGCACCACCCGCGCTTCGATCCGGACCTTCGGATGCGCACGCGCAAAGCGGCCGAGCACATCAGGCAGCAGGGTCTCGCCGAAGTCCTCCTGCAGGCCGAGCCGCACCCAGCCTTCCAGCTCGACGCTGTTGACGGCCGCAGTCGCCTCGTCGTTGAGTTCCAGCAGCCGCCTGGCATAACCGAGCATCGTCTCGCCGGCATCGGTCAGCGCCAGCCCGCGCCCCACCTTGCGGAAGATCGGCGTGCCCGCCTGCTCCTCCAGCTTCTTCAGCTGCGCACTCACTGCCGAGGTCGAACGTCCGAGCCGCTCGGCCGCCTTGGCGAAATTGCCGAGTTCCATGCCGGTCGAAAAGGTTCGAAGCACATCGAGATCGAAGATCGTCCGTCGCATTAGATAATCCCATTTTTCAGGATCATTAATTCATAAAATTCTGATTTTCAGCATCATCGTGCCGTGCGATGCTTCTGCTGTCAAGGCCGACGGACGGCCTGAACCATGGAGATCCCGATGCCCTTCGTTCGCATTTCCCTTCGCAAAGGCAAGTCGGCGGACTACGTCGCGGCGCTGGCCGACAACATCCAGCGCGCCCTGGTCGAGACCTTCGACGTGCCCGAAAACGACCGCTTCCAGACCATTCACCAGCACGACGAGAACGAGCTGATCTTCGACCGCAGCTATCTAGCCGGCCCGCGCTCCGACGATTTCGTCTATATCTCGATCACGATCGGCAGGCCTCGCACCGGCGTGATGAAGGCAGCACTCTATCGGCGGCTCGCCGAACTCCTGGCGCAATCGCCGGGCCTTCGGCCCGAGGACGTGATGATCGTCATCAGCACCAGCGCACCGGAAGACTGGTCTTTCGGTAATGGCATTGCCCAGATGACCGACCCAGACTGGCGGCTTCGTCTGGCTGGAGCCCGGCAATGAGTGCTTCGAACCCGACGACCATGACCATCAGGCGCCCCGGCAAGGCGGTCCGCTCGCCGGAGGGCGTCGCAACTGCGCCTTTCTGGGTCGAGATGCTGCTCGAAGGCAGCGCCGATGGCGAGAACACCGCAATGCGCGCCACGCTCGATCCCGGCACCATCACCCGCTGGCACACGCATCCCAGAGGCCAGCTACTTTATGTACTTTCGGGCCATGGGCTGGCGCAAAACGAGGGCGGCCCGGTTGAAACATTGCGCGCCGGCGATGCCGCCTGGTTTGCGCCCGGCGAGCGTCACTGGCATGGAGCGGCCGATGACAGCCCCTTCAGCTATATCAGCGTGCAGCCGACCGAAAACGGCAGCATCGTCGAATGGCTGCAACCGGTGGAGGCACAGTCATGATCACCATGCAGTACAGCTTCACCCTGCCTGCCGATTACGACATGTCGATTATCGACCGCCGCATCCGCGACAAGGGTCCACTGCTCGACGGCTTTCCCAATCTCGGCTTCAAAGCCTATCTCAGCGCACGCAAGGGAGAGTTCGGCAGCCACGACAATCTCTATGCGCCCTTCTATCTCTGGCAGACGCCGCAAGGGGCAAGCGACTTCCTCTGCGGCCCGGGCTTCGAAACGCTGACCGACGCCTTCGGCTGGCCGCAGGTGAGAACCTGGATCGTCTGGCGGTCGGAAGTCTCATCCGACATCGCCGCAGCCAGGTTCGCCACACACGATATTCTGCAAACAGAGGCCTACACGCCGCTCGCCGACATTCGCCGCGCCGAAAGCGCGGCCGCCGAAGCAGACCTGGCGACAGGCGGCGCACTCGCCTCCGTTTCCGGCTTCGAACCGACGAGCTGGACGCGGGTACGCTTCAGGTTATGGCGAGAGATTCCCGAGATCGGCGAGCACACCCAGGCCTACCGCGTCGGCCACCTATCCCTGCCTCAACCCTGAACTCAGACGGTTGCCCGGCGATAGAAGGCCAGCGAGCCGGCGAGCGCCAGCAGCGCCCCACCGCAGGCTCGCTCCAGCCACATGGCGCCTGAGGTTTTCAGGAGACGCACCGCCTGCGAGCCGAAGAAGGCGTAGCCGAACATGATGAGGAAATCGAGCGCGGCAAAGACAAGGGCGAGTAGCACGTATTGCGTCGCCTGCGGCAGGATCGGGTCGATGAACTGGGGCAGGAAAGCCGAGAAGAACAGATAACCCTTCGGATTGGTCGCCGCGACCATGAAGCTCTTCAGCCCGATCGAGAAGGGCGATGTCACTCCCGCAGGCGCGCCGGACTTCAACGCCGCATCGATCGTGCCCTTCGAGCGCAGCAGCATGATACCGAGAAAAGCGAGATAGGCGGCACCCGCCCATTTCAGCATCGAGAACCAGAATTCCGATGCGGCGAGCAGCGCACCGAGCCCGATCGCCACAGCGCCGATCAGCACGAAATCGGACAGCACCGCGCCGATCATGCCGGCTATTGCCCGGCGCAGACCGTGCCGCGACCCGTTGGTCAGCGCCAGCAGCACCGTCGGCCCCGGCGTCGCGATGCCGACGAAGGAAACGGCTGCAAAAGCCAGAAGCGTGACGATATCCATGATGATCCCTCCGAACTCATGAATCGAAACTTGCACGCTCGACGATCCTTGGCAATAACTCGCCTTATCAACGAAAAAGCGCGCCGCCTCTTCAGGCAGCGGGCTTTCGAAAGCATGCGATCGGATCAGATGCCGCTCTGGCCGTCGGAACCGATATAGGCGATGCGGATCATGTTGGTGGCGCCGGGCGTGCCGAGCGGCACGCCGGCCGAGATGATGATGCGGTCGCCCGGCTTGCCGAAACCCTCGTCCGCGACGATACGGCAGGCGCGGTTGACCATGTCGTCGAGATCGGTCGCGTCATGGGTGACGACGCAATGCAGGCCCCAGACGACGGCAAGACGGCGTGCCGTCTTGATGATCGGCGATAGTGCCAGGATCGGCACTTGCGGACGCTCGCGCGAGGCGCGAAGGCCCGTTGTGCCCGACGAAGTGTAACAGACGATCGCCGACAGCTTCAGCGTTTCGGCGATCTGACGGGCGGCCAGCGAGATCGCATCGGCACCGGTCGCTTCCGGTTGGGCACGCTGGGCATAGATGATGCCGGGATAATGCGGCTCGCGCTCGATGGCGGTGGCAATCGACGCCATCGTCGTGACAGCTTCGACGGGATAGTCGCCCGAGGCCGACTCGGCCGAGAGCATGACGGCATCCGCACCTTCGAAAACGGCGGTCGCGACGTCGGAAACTTCGGCGCGCGTCGGAACCGGCGCGGAGATCATCGATTCCAGCATCTGCGTGGCAACAACCACCGGCTTGCCCGAGCGGCGGCAGGCGCGGATCAGCTGCTTCTGGATGCCGGGAACCGATTCGAGCGGCATTTCGACGCCGAGATCACCGCGGGCGACCATCAATGCGTCTGACAGTTCGATGATTTCCTCGATGCGCTCGAGAGCCTGCGGCTTTTCGATCTTCGACATCAGGCCGACGCGGCCGCGGGCGATCTTGCGCACTTCGGCGAGGTCGTCGGGACGCTGGACGAAGGAAAGCGCCACCCAGTCGACATCGTCGGTGGCGAGCACGGCATCGAGGTCGGCACGGTCCTTGTCCGTCAGCGCGCCGACGCCGAGCAACGTATCGGGAAGGCTGACGCCCTTGCGGTCGGAGATGCGCGTGCCCGAAATAACAGTGGTGACGATGCTCTTGCCGTCGCATTTTTCTGCGCGCAGGGCGAGCTTGCCGTCATCGATCAGCAGGCGGTGGCCAGGCTGCACCGACTCCAGGATCTCGGGGTGCGGCAGATAGACGCGGCTCTGATCGCCGAGCGCTTCGTTGTTGTCGAGCGTGAACGTCTGGCCGGGCCTCAGATCCACCTTGCCGTCGATGAACTTGCCGACACGCAGTTTCGGTCCCTGCAGGTCGGCGAGAATGCCGATCGGCCGGCCGGAGCGCGCTTCGACCGAGCGGATGCGCTGGATCAGCGTACGCATCATGTCGTGGCTCGCATGGCTCATATTGATGCGGAAGACATCGGCACCGGCCTGGTGGAGCTTCTCGATCATCGATTCCTCGGAGGAGGCTGGCCCGAGGGTGGCGAGGATTTTAATTTTGCGATTACGCTTCATCAATTCTGGCTTTCTTGCGTCCCTGGGGTGTCGGAGAGTTGAACCATCCAGCTACCCTGGCGGCCCGTATCATATTCCTTGAATCCCATCTTCTGGTAACCGCGGGCATAACAATCCTGCACACCCGTGATCTTGAATTCGTTTTCCGCCACGCACATCTGCACGTCACCCGTCCATCGTCCACCCCGGGCGGCGTCCTCTGCATAGAGGTAGTAATATCGCGACTGTAATTCTCCCTCGATCAGCGTGGCGCAGGTCGTTGCCGGCACCTGCCACCAGCCCTCCGTCACCCAGCCATCCTTGGCCCGGTATCCGATCGCGACGCCGACGAGATTCTGTGTTCCGTTGCAGACGCGAAAATCGGCGCGCGCGGCATCTGCGATGAAAAACGGCATGGCGGCTGCAAGAGCGAACAGAGCGAGACGGACCAGCGGCCCGGACCGCGTGAGGAAACTTGGCGCGGCTTGGATCAACACGGCTCCCAAATAGCTCCACGGTTATTCGTATCCGTGTCTTCTTGCGCCGCCGTCAAGCGAAAGTCAACGCAATGCTAATCGATTATATTTCCTTTCATAACCACCTGTCGAGGGTCCGGCTCAGCCTCTCCCCGCCTGCCGCGCTTGAACCTGCCGCAGGCACATGCGATCACTGCGCCCGACGGCGCAATGGCGAACGGCATTTCCTTCATGGACGACTTCCAATCCTTCGAAATCCTACCCGGCAAACGTGACAAAGGCATGGTGATCCTCGCAGATCACGCGATGAACCGCCTTCCCGCGCGATATGGCCGGCTCGGACTGCCCGACGCGGCCTTCGCTCGACATATCGCCTATGACATCGGCATCGAGGGCCTGACGCGGCAGCTTTCGGCAAGGCTCAGCGTTCCCGCCGTGCTCGGCGGCTTCTCGCGACTGCTGATCGATCCGAACCGCGGCGAAGACGATCCGACGCTGATCATGAAGATCTCCGATGGCGCCGTCATATCAGGCAATCATCCGATCACGCCGCAGGAATGGGACTACCGCATCGAATCCTTCCATCGCCCCTATCACCATGCCGTGGCCACAACGATCGACAGCGTGGCGAATGCCACCGGCAGGGCACCGCTGGTGCTGTCGCTGCACTCCTTCACGTCGGCCTGGAAAGGCATCCCCCGTCCCTGGCACGCCGCCGTCCTCTGGGACAGCGACCATCGTGCTGTCGGCCCGCTGCTTGACATGCTGCGCGCCGATCCCGATCTCGCCGTCGGCGACAACGAACCCTATGACGGCGCGCTGAAGGGCGATACCATGTACCGCCATTGCATGATCACCGGCATTCCGCATGCGCTGCTCGAAGTGCGCCAGGATCTGATCGGAGACGAGACCGGCATATCGGCATGGGCCGAACGCCTGGCGCCGATCTTTGCGGCGATGAATGCCGATCCCGCCTTGCACGAATACGACGTTCACCTGTCGCGCACCGGCCCCTATTGAACGAAGGCCCCACTTTAACGAAAGGAAGCGAGATGACCGCGCTCAGCAAGGAACAACAGACCGAATTCGAGGCCGCCGCCTTTCGCCGCCTCATCGCACATCTTCGCGAACGCAGCGACGTTCAGAACATCGATCTGATGAATCTGGCCGGCTTCTGCCGCAACTGCCTGTCAAACTGGTATCGCGAAGCCGCCGAGGCCGAAGGCGTCGCGGTGACCAGGGACGAATCGCGCGAAATGGTCTATGGCATGCCCTATGAGGACTGGAAGAATCTTCATCAGAACGAGGCTTCACCTGTGCAAAAAGCTGCTTTTGAACTGAACAACCCGCACAAATAGCTTGGCTGGCCGCGAACAGGCTTGACCGTGACGTCGCTTCGCGGCAGTCACTGGCATCCAAAATCGATCACCGAAAAATCAGGAGAACACGATGTCTGATGCTCATGGCGTCGCCCGCGATCAGCTTCGCGCTTTCATCGAGCGCATTGAACGGCTGGAAGAAGAAAAGAAGACCATCGCCGACGACATCAAGGACGTCTATGGCGAAGCCAAGGGTACGGGCTTCGATACCAAGATCCTGAAGAAGGTCGTGGCGTTGCGCAAGAAGGACGAGCAGGAGCGCATGGAAGAGGAAGCAATCCTCGACACCTACCTGCTCGCGCTCGGCATGATCGAGTCGCCGCCGGAAGGCTGATCCGCATAGCATCGCTGATATGTCGACAAGCCGCCGGACCGCCCGGCGGCTTTTCTTTTGCGGAGAACGCGCCGGGTTAAACAGTGACATTACCCCGTCGAAGCGGCCAAAGAAAAACAGCCGGATCGCTCCGGCGGTATTCGATATTCCGTAATCGGCAGGCTCAGTTCGTGTTGAACTTGCGCACTTCCATGAAATTCACAGCCGTACCGCTGAAGCGGGCCGGGTCGACCGAAGCGGTCTTGACGTTGAAGCCCTCGGCATAGACGGCGGTCGGCTGGGCGCGCATCGCCTGGCTGACGAACCGCGGCGCCTTGACCTGCTTGGAGGCCATTTCCAGGCGGGCATTGGTGAGCGCCCATTGCGAGATCATCTTTTCCGTCAGCTTCGGCTCGGTGCGCACCGTCGTGCGGCTGGCACCCGCTGCGGCGGCTTCCTTCTGCGTCGGGCGACCACCCTTGGCAGGAAGACCCTGCGCCACGGCGCTTTCGGCGGCCGGTTCGTCGAAACTATCGCCAAAGCTTGCCGATTTGGTCATCGGCGCCAATGCAGCGAGTTCGAGCGGCGGCTTTGTGGCAGGCGCCTTTTGCGTCATCGCGGCGTTGATCGCCTGCTCGACCGTCTGCGGCGGCGCCTTCGACGCGATCTGGCTTTCCCCATCGTTCCGCTGCTGGTCGAGTGCGTCGGCCACGGCAGGAGACAGCGCGTCCTGATCGGCTTCGTCGGCTTCTGCCTCCGGATCGGCCTCGGCCGCAGCAAGAAGGTTCTCGGCAACGGCAGGGCGTTCGACCGGCGTCGGAACCGGCAGCCCATTTGCGCCCGTCAGCATCGGATCGGTCGACGCGACCTCGGCGTCACCAGGCGCACGGCGCTGGCCGAGAAGCGAGGGAACCGGAATGCTGTAGGCGCTGAGGTCGGCGAACTGCTGCGGCTGGGCCTGATCGACCGGAAGGGCCGTAAGAGCCTGCTGTGCGGCATTACCCGAAGGCGGCGCTACGAGCGCGCTCGCGACTTCGCTGCCGGCGGGCTGGTTGCTGAACGCAGGGCGAACCTGCGGCACCGGCGCGTTCACATCGGCGACTTCGGTCTGCTGCGGCTCGACAGGAGCAGGCTCGGCCTTCGGCGGCGTCGCCTTGGCAACGGCAACAGGCGTCGAATCGTCCGTCTCGTCTTCCTGCTCGTCGGCCCCGCCGCCAAAGAGCGCGGCAAACAGCGTCTTGTGCTTCGGCGCCGATTCGGAAGCGCTGGCGATCTGGATCTGCGTGCCGCTGACGCGGCGCTTATAGTCGGCCATCGCCTGCTGGTAGCCCGGCAGTGGCTTGCCGTCGGCCGGAATATGGATGGTATTGCCGTTGGGGAAGAGCCGAACCAGCTCGTCTCGGCTCATGCGCGGCCAGGCGCGAACGCCGCCGACATCCATGTGAACGAAGGGCGAGCCCGACTTCGGATAGAAGCCGACGCCGCCGACCTGCATCTTCATGCCGATGCCGCGCAGCGTCGCCAGCTTGACGTCGGGAATGAAGAAGTCCATCGCCTTGCCGAGCATATGCTGGCTCTTTTCGGCGACGCCGGAATTGCGCGAGCGGCCACGCAGCATCTCGTTGGTTCCCGGCGAACGGAAACCGCAGACGACGTTGATGTAGTCCCTCGAACCGCTCTGGCGATAAACTTCCCAGATCAGGTCGAACAGCCGCGGGTCCATTTTCGTCGGCTGATTCTTGCGCCAGTCGCGCAGGAAGCGATTCAGCTGCTCCAGGCCCTTGGGGTCGAACTTGCCATTGCGCTTGTAGGTGATAACGGCTTTTTCGCCGGTATGAATGAAATAGAGCTTGAGGCTGCGGGTGTCGCCCGCTGCCTGCGAAGGCGTACTAACGAATACCGGTGAGGAAACCGCGAGCGCAAGAAGGGCGGCCGCTACCGTCCTTATTGCCTTTCCGCAGATGTCGGCGCACAACAAGCGCCAGCTCAAGCGCGAAGGCTTGGAATTCCCATTCAGATTCGGCAACTCGATCCCCGTCAGACAGACAATGTCCCGTACTGCCTCAGATGACTGTCAAATGCGGTCACACGATGGCAAAAATGCCACACATGATCAACCTTTTCTTTACATAGTGAACGCGCCACTAACAAGTGGTTTATGACTAGTAACAAAACGTGGTTGCCTTAATCTTAACGAAAAGCGCTTAGGCCGCATCTTTCTGGGGATTGTCAGGGTCTATGCCGTAATCCTTGAGTTTGCGATAAAGTGTGGACCGGCCGATACCGAGCTTGCGCGCGACTTGACTCATCTGCCCGCGATAGAATTTGAGCGCGAATCGGATGAGCTCCTCCTCGACATCGGCAAGCCTGCGCACGTCTCCGGCAGGATTGACGCTGGCAATCGCATTTTCCGAAACCTCGGACAGGCGGTGATGCACCTCTCCCGACATCGACGCCCTGAAGTCCTCGCCATAGCTATCGTCGGGATCGAGGCCGGTATTGTCGGCAACGAGGGCCAGGTGATCCACCACATCGTATTCCGGAAGCTGGGCGGCGATCTGCGGGAAATCTGCCTCGGTCAGTTCCGGCCCTTCGGCCAGAACGACCGCACGGAAGATGGCGTTTTCAAGCTGGCGGATATTGCCCGGCCAGTCATAAGCGGTCAGCAACGCCAGCGCGCCGGCATTCACCGTCATGCGGCGACCACTCTTCTGCTCGCTGGAGAAGCGCTCAGCAAAGACGCGCACCAGATTGGGAATGTCTTCCTTGCGTTTGCGCAGCGCCGGAATGGTGATCGGGAAGACATTGAGGCGATAATAGAGATCCTCGCGGAAATGGCCGTTCTTGACCTCCTCGATCAGATCCTTATTGGTCGCCGAGATCAGTCGGACATTGACCTTGTGCGCGGTGCGCGCACCGACGGTCTCGATCTCGCCCTGCTGCACGGCACGCAAGAGCTTTACCTGCACTTCGAGCGGCAGATCGCCGATCTCGTCGAGGAAGATGGTGCCGCCATCGGCTTCCATGAATTTGCCGATGTGGCGCTCGGTCGCGCCGGTAAACGCACCCTTCTCGTGACCGAAGAGAATGCTCTCGACCAGATTATGCGGGATCGCCCCGCAATTGACGGTGACGAAAGGCTTGTTCGAGCGGTCGCCTCCGGATTGGATGGCGCGCGCCACCAGCTCCTTGCCGACGCCGGATTCGCCTTCGAGCACGACGGGAATGTTGGACTGAGCCGCCCGCTGGGCGAGATCGATGACGCGGAGCATCGCCGGGCTTGCCGAGACGATATCGTCGAAGCCTACCGAGCCTGAGCGCGACCGCCGTCCGGCTCGCGCCTTGACTTCGCGCTGGTCGAGCTTCATCGCGTTCGAGATCGAAGTGGCGATGCGTTCGGGCGAGACCGGCTTGACGACGAAATCGAAGGCGCCGGCGCGCATTGCCTGCACCACCGTTTCAATGCCCCCCTGCCCCGTCTGCACAATGACGGGGATCTGCGTGCCCAATTCGTGAAGCGCATCGAGGAATTCGAGGCCGGTCATCTCCGGCATCATCAGGTCGAGTACGATGACGTTGAAAAGGCCGCTGTCGCGTTTGACCATTTCCAGGCCGATGCGGCCGTTTTCCGCCTGGTGCACGACATGGCCGTGACGCTCGATTGCGTTCTTGAGCAGACGGCGCTGCACGGGGTCGTCTTCGACCACGAGGATTTGCCCTGCTCCCTTGAGCTCATTGTAACCGGTCATTGTCGCCTCACTTCATGCGAAACCATAAAGCGCACTCTGACAGGAAGGCTTGAACATCCAGTTTTGAGAAACAATTGCATTTTAACGATTGGAACGGGTCATTTTCGTGCCGAAGCGATGCCCTTCATGCGCCGAAAACCCCTTGATCCGAGGCCTTCGCACGCTTACAGCGCCGCGCGTCTTTTCAGACGCGCAAAGGACGCTGTAACACTTTCAATCCTCGCATCGTGCTTTCCGAAAATCGATTCCGATTTTCGGGCCGATGCGGTAGACAATCAGACCTGTTATGAAAGTGGAGAGGAATTGCGCCCATGAAAATCAAGCTCCCGCACGCCGGCCTTCTTTTATCTCCAGCAGTGCCAGCTGGGGCCGCCGACCCGGCGCTCGGCGATCTGCCGGTCTGGAAGCTGCAGGATCTTTATCCCTCCGCTACCTCCACCGCCTTTGTCGCCGACATGGAAAAGGCCGGCAAGGCCGCAATCGCCTTTGAAGAAAGGTGGAAGGGCAAACTCACGGAGGCGGCAGCGAAGACCGGCGCTGAGGGCATCGGCGCGGCGCTGAAGGAATATGAGGCGCTGGACGACATCATCGGCCGCCTCGGCTCCTTTGCCGGCCTCACCTATTTCTCCGACACCACCAACCCGACCAACGGCAAGCTCTACGGCGACGTGCAGGCCAAGATCACCGAATTTTCCGGCCATCTCCTGTTCTTTGCGCTGGAACTGAACCGCATCGACGACACGGTGATCGACGCCTGCATGGTGAATGATCCCGCCGCCGGACGCTATCGCCCTTGGCTGCTCGACCTCAGGAAGGATAAACCCTACCAGCTCGACGACAGGCTGGAACAGCTCTTCCTCGAGAAGTCGATGACATCGGCGGCCGCCTTCAACCGCCTCTTCGACGAAACCATGGCGGAACTTCGCTACGACATTGAGGGCGAGAAAGTGCCGCTCGAAGTGGCGCTGAACAGGCTGCAGGAAAAAGATCCTGAAGTGCGCCGCAAGGCAGCCACGGCGCTCGCTGAAACCTTCAAGGCGAATATCCGCACCTTCACGCTGATCACCAACACGCTTGCCAAGGACAAGGAGATCGCCGACCGCTGGCGCGGCTTCGAGGACATCGCCGACAGCCGCCACCTGGCAAACCGTGTCGAGCGCGAGGTCGTCGACGCGCTGGCCGCGGCCGTCCGCGAAGCCTATCCCCGCCTTTCGCATCGCTATTACAAGATGAAGGCGAAATGGCTCGGCATGGAGCAGATGAATTTCTGGGACCGCAACGCGCCCCTTCCGGAAACCTCCAGCGCCATCATCTCCTGGCCGGAGGCGAAGGATACGGTGCTGTCGGCCTATGGCAATTTTGCCCCTGAGATGGCCGATATCGCCAGGCGCTTCTTCGACGAACAGTGGATAGATGCCCCGGTTCGTCCCGGCAAGGCGCCAGGCGCCTTCGCCCATCCGACGGTTCCCTCGGCCCATCCCTATGTGCTCGTCAATTACATGGGCAAGCCGCGCGATGTGATGACGCTTGCCCATGAACTCGGGCACGGTGTGCATCAGGTTCTCGCCGGCGCGCAAGGGGCGCTGATGTGCCAGACTCCACTGACGCTTGCCGAAACTGCTTCCGTCTTCGGCGAGATGCTGACCTTCCGCGCGCTTCTGCAAAAGACCACCGATACGCGCGAGCGTAAGGCGATGCTCGCCCAGAAGGTCGAGGACATGATCAACACGGTCGTGCGCCAAATCGCCTTTTACGAATTCGAGCGCAAGCTCCACACCGCCCGCAAATCAGGAGAACTCACGGCTGACGACATCGGCGAACTCTGGCTCTCCGTCCAGTCGGAAAGCCTCGGGCCGGCGATCAGCATTTCAGAGGGATACGAGACCTACTGGGCCTATATCCCCCACTTCATCCATTCACCCTTCTATGTCTACGCCTATGCCTTCGGCGATTGCCTGGTAAATTCGCTCTATGCCGTCTACCAGAAAGCCGAGAAAGGCTTCCAGGAGAAGTATTTCGAACTGCTGAGGGCCGGCGGCACCAAGCATCATTCGGAACTCCTGAAGCCTTTCGGTCTCGACGCCACCGACCCGTCGTTCTGGAGCCAGGGCCTGTCGATGATCGAGAGGCTGATCGACGAACTGGAAGCGTTGGACCGAGCGGCCTGATCAGCCCTGTCCCCACGCCAAACCTCTTCCCGCAAGCGGGAAGAGGCGCCGGCAGGCGGACGAGGGATCGCGCTCCAAGAAAAGACGCCGCCGATGGCCGAAACCCAACCCACTATTCTCTTCCGCGACGACGTGACCGGACAGGTGATGCTTTTCGCCGAGCCGACAGAGATCATCGTTGCCAGGACGCGCGCCGAGTTCTTTGCAGGCCTTGCCCGGATGGAGCAGGCCAAGGCCGCAGGCAAATGGCTTGCCGGCTACATGGCCTATGAGGCCGGATACCTCTTCGAGGAAAAGCTCGCTCCCTTCGCCGGGGAACATCGCGACACCCCGCTCATCTGTTTCGGCGTCTTCGACGCTCCGCAGCCGGATACGCATCCGCTTGCCCAGCCAAAACAGCGCCTCGAAAACGAGGAATTCCTCACCGCTCCGAAAGCCGCCTGGGATTTCCCAAAATATAAGGAGCGCTTCGACCGCCTCCACAAGCACCTGCGGCTCGGCGACGTCTATCAGGCGAACCTCACCATGCCGATCGAGGCCCGCTGGAACGGTGATCCACGTGCCGCCTTCTGGTCGCTGATCGAACGCCAGCCGGTCAAATACGGCGCGCTGGTCGATCTTGGCGGCCCGGTCATCCTTTCGCGGTCGCCCGAACTTTTCTTCCGCACCGATGAACAGGGCTGGATCGAGACCCATCCGATGAAGGGCACGGCAAAACGCGGCACGACTGCCGCCGAGGATGCCGAGATCATCGAGGCGATGCGCAGCGATATCAAGACGCAGGCGGAAAACCGCATGATCGTCGATCTCCTGCGCAACGATATCTCCCGCATCACCGAGGTCGGCACGCTCGACGTCCCGAAGCTCTTCGACATCGAGACCTATCCGACCGTCCACCAGATGGTGAGCCATGTCCAGGCAAGGCTCCGCCCCGATCTTTCGATCCGCGACATCTTCTCCGCGCTCTTCCCCTGCGGTTCGATCACCGGCGCGCCGAAGATGCGGGCAATGGAAATCCTCCATGCGCTCGAGGATGTCCCGCGCGACGCCTATTGCGGCGCGATCGGCATGATCTCGCCCACCGGCGCTATGCGTTTTTCCGTCGCCATCCGCACCATCACGCTTATTAAGGGCGGCAGGGCCGTCTTCAATGTCGGCGGCGGCATTGTCTTCGATTCGACCGCCGAGGCCGAATATGAGGAATGCCTGCTCAAGGCCCGCTTCGCTGTCGGCGACCAATGGATTGCGCGATGATCGATTTTTCGCTGATCGAGACGCTGCGGTGGCAGCCTGGTGAGAGCTTCATCCGGCTGCGGCTGCATCTCGCCCGGCTTTCCCGCTCCGCCCGTCGCCTTGGCTTCCCGCAACCGATCGCGGCGGCGGCCAAGCTCGACGAAGCCGTTGCAGGTGCTGCCGGTCCGCTGCGCATCCGCCTGACTCTCGATGCGCAGGGCCGTATCGAGGTGACGAGCGTCCCTTTCGTGCCCCTGGCGCCCGATACTACCTGGATCGCCCGCCTCGCCGAAACCCGTCTGAATTCCGCCGACAGGCTGCTGCGCTTCAAGACCACGCGCCGTGCGGTCTATGAGGCCGCACGGGCCGAATACAGGCCTGATCAGGCCGATGAAGTCATCCTTTTGAACGAACGCGATGAAGTCTGCGAGGGCACCATCACCTCGATCTTTCTGGACGATGGAACCGGCATTCTGCGCACCCCGCCCATCTCCTGCGGCCTGCTTGCCGGCGTGCTGCGCACCGAGCTCATCTGCCGGCGCCAGGCCCGTGTCGGCCGCATCACACTTGCCGATCTCGATGCCGGCGCGCTTTATATCGGCAACTCGCTGCGCGGCCTGATCCGCGCAATCCTCATCAGGAACTGACTATGTTCATTCTCTCGCTCACCTATGTGAAATCCAACGACGAAGCCAACAAGCACATGGAGCCTCATATGGCCTGGGTGAAGGAGGGTTATGCTAAGGGCTGGTTTCTGGCTTCCGGCCGTAAGGTGCCGCGCACCGGCGGCGTCATCCTCGCAATCGGCGATCGCGCCGCAATCGAGGCCTATGTCGCCGCCGATCCCATCACCCTCCATGGCGTTGCCGAATACGAAATCACCGAGCTTGCCGTCACGACGGCGGTCGAAGGACTGGAAATCCTGAAGGGCTGAATTTAGAGGAGCCGATCATGGATGATCTCTTCTGAAAGAGCTCGAATCCACGCGGGCTGCCGGTCCCCAGGACAGCTTCGCCGGCCTCTATCGCCGCTCGATATCTGGCCTTTCCCCGTCAACGCTCTTTATTGTGACGCCGTTTTATGATTAGAGCCGGTCACCTCGCACTTTCTGCGGCAATTTCAGATTAATTCTTCGGGCTGAACGCCTTCGTCGCCTTCCACAGGAGAAAAGAATGACGGAACAAAACTATCCAGTATATGCCGAAATTACCGGTCCGATCGTGATGATCGGCTTTGGCTCCATCGGTCGCGGCACCCTGCCCCTGATCGAGCGCCATTTCAAATTCGACAAGAGCCGGATGGTCGTCATCGATCCGCGGGAAGAACCCTCCAACATAGAGATCCTGAAGAAGCACGGCGTTCGCCACATCAAGGAATATGTCACCAAGGACAACTACAAGGAACTGCTGAAGCCGCTGCTGACGGAAGGCGAAGGCCAGGGCTTCTGCGTCAACCTGTCGGTCGACACCTCCTCGCTCGACATCATCAAGCTCTGCCGCAAACTCGATGTTCCCTATATCGACACCGTCGTCGAACCCTGGCTCGGCTTCTATTTCGACAAGAGCATGAGCAATGCCGACCGCACCAACTATGCGCTGCGCGAAACCATGCGCAAGGAAAAGGCGAAGAACCCTGGCGGCGCTACCGCCGTCTCCACCTGCGGCGCCAATCCGGGCATGGTCTCCTGGTTGGTCAAGCAGGCGCTCGTCAACCTCGCCAACGATACCGGCTTCAAATTCGACGAACCGGACCAGCACGATCGCGAAGGCTGGGCAAAGCTCATGAAGAAGCTCGGCGTCAAGGGCGTCCACATCGCCGAGCGCGACACCCAGCGCACAAAGCATCCGAAGCCGCTCAACGTCTTCTGGAACACCTGGTCCGTCGAAGGCTTCATCTCCGAAGGCTTGCAGCCGGCGGAACTCGGCTGGGGCACGCATGAAGAATGGATGCCGAAGAACGCCAAGAAGCACAAGAAAGGCAACAAGGCGGCGATCTACCTGGAGCAGCCGGGCGCCAACACCCGCGTGCGCACCTGGTGCCCGACGCCCGGCCCGCAATACGGCTTCCTCGTCACCCACAACGAGTCGATCTCGATCGCCGATTTCTTCACCGTTCGCGACAAGGACGGCGAAGTGACCTTCCGCCCGACCTGCCACTATGCTTACCATCCGGCCAACGACGCCGTGCTCTCGCTGCATGAAATGTTCGGCAATGGCGGCACCTCGCAGCCAGTCCATCACGTTCTCGACGAGGACGAGCTGGAGGACGGCATCGACGAACTCGGCGTCCTGCTCTACGGCCACGAGAAGAATGCCTATTGGTATGGCTCGCGCCTGTCGCTGGAAGAAACCCGCCGTATCGCGCCCTATCAGAACGCCACCGGCCTGCAGGTCACATCAGCCGTCCTCGCCGGCATGGTCTGGGCGCTGGAAAACCCGAACGCCGGAATCGTCGAAGCCGACGAGATCGATTACAAGCGCTGCCTCGAAGTGCAAATGCCCTATCTCGGCCCGGTCGAGGGCCACTACACCGACTGGACCCCACTCGACGGCCGTCCGGGCCTCTTCCCCGAGGATATCGACACCAAGGATCCGTGGCAGTTCAGGAACATTCTGGTTCGCTGAGAACGCCTGCACGGCTTTGACAATGCCCGCCGCAAGGCGGGCATTTTTGTAACGCCGGCTGTCTAAATGCCGCTCGCCGCCCTTCCAAGGCTTGCCTTCATACCGGGCGCGCGCCATGTTTTGCCCGAACTTGGCGGCTGTCCGCCGCGCCGATTCGCCGGGAGAAGCCTTATGAACATCAGAACTGGTCTCGTTCTTGTCGGTGCAGCGGCCGCTCTCGCCGCCTGCGTTTCATCAGAGCCGCGTCGCCTGCCGATTGCAACCGCGCCCGCCGCCACTGGTGTCGAAGGCAACTGGAGCGATCCGAACGGCATCGTCTCGACCTTCCAGGGCGGTAGTTTCACCACCCGCACGACCGACAGCAACCAGCTTCTTGCCTCGGGCACCTATATCAATACCTCACCGACCCTGGTGGAGATCAACATGACCTCGCTGGTGCGCAAGACCCAGTCCAAGGTCAATTGCGCCCTCGTCAACCCGAGCCAGCTCAATTGCACCTCCGATTCCGGCGCACAGTTCACGCTTTCCCGCCGCGGCTGAAAGATGCGGCGATAGGCTAACAGCATGCGGGCCGTCGCCTCTTACCTCGTCCGGCTGCTCGCATTGCCGTTTGCGACGCTTGCGATCGTTTCGCCGGCCAACGAATATCGTGCCCAAGGCATCGCCGATCCCGATTGCGACGAACCGCTGCAGGTATTGATGTCAGCCGTGCCGGCAGTCCTGATCCATGATGTAGGCGCGCTCCTTGCCTATCGGGCCGGCCGGCGCTTTCATCGCCTCGCTTCCCCTTCTCTGCTTGATCATCGCGCTCGCGACGGTCCCGAATATCGCAGAGGCAATGCACGAACTCTACCGAAACGCCGCCGACGGCGAATGCCGGGGATAAGCAGCCCCGCTTTTTTGTCCCGCCCCCTTGGAAAGCGTCCCGCCTGGCCCAGCTTTCTCTTGCGGTCGCACATCGTCTGATGGAACATCCGCAGGCCGGGAAACCGCCCCGGCGCACGATGAAAGGGATCGGCGAGGGATAAGGGGGATCTTTCGCCTCAATCAGGAGAACAGGGATGACGAAGTCTTTCAGCTTCGGTCTTTTGACCGCGTCCATGCTGGCGCTGAGCACGGGCGCCGCCTTTGCAGATTACGAACTCAATATTCTTCATATCAATGATTTCCACTCGCGCATCGAATCGATCAACAAGTTCGACTCCACCTGCTCGGCCGAAGAGGAAGGCAAGAAGGAATGCTTCGGGGGTGCCGCCCGCCTGAAGACCGCGATCGATCAGCGCCGCCAGGCGCTATCCGGCAAGAACGTCCTCCTCTTGAATGCCGGCGACAACTTTCAGGGCTCGCTCTTCTACACGACCTACAAGGGAGCAGCCGAAGCCGAGTTCCTGAACCTGATGAAGTTCGACGCCATGACCGTCGGCAATCATGAATTCGACGATAGCGAGGACGGACTTGCGACCTTCCTCGACAAGGTGCAGTTCCCTGTCGTGACGGCGAATGTCAAGGCGACAGCCGCCTCCAAGCTCGGCGACCGCATCAAGCCCTCGCTGGTGCTCGATGTCGCCGGCCAGAAGATCGGTATCGTCGGTGCCGTCACCAATGACACGCCAGAGCTTTCTTCCCCCGGCCCGAACGTCACGATCGTCGATGACGTCCAGAGCATTACCGCCGCCGTTCAGGATCTGAAGGGCCAGGGCGTCAACAAGGTCATCGCACTGACCCATGTCGGTTACCCCCGCGATCTCGCCCTGATCGCCAAGATCCCGGATGTCGATGTCGTCGTCGGCGGCCATTCCCATAGCCTGCTCTCCAACACCGACCCCAAGGCCGAAGGCCCCTATCCGACCATGGTCGACAATCCCGGCGGCTATAAAGTGCCGGTCGTCCAGGCTGCCTCCTACAGCAAGTATCTCGGCGATCTCGTCGTCAATTTCGACGATAGCGGCGTCGTGAAGGATGCCAAGGGCGATCCGATCCTGATCGATTCGACCTTCACGCCTGATCCTGCTGTCCTTGCCCGTGTCGCCGAACTGGCAAAGCCGATCGAAGAACTGCGCAAGAAGGTGATCGGCTCCTCCGAAAGCCCGATCGAAGGCGACCGCAAGGTCTGCCGCGTCAAGGAGTGCTCGATGGGCAACCTGGTGGCCGACGCCATGCTCGATCGCACCAGGAACCAGGGTGTCACCATCGCCGTCCAGAACGGCGGCGGCCTGCGTGCTTCGATCGACGGCGGCGAGGTCACCCAGGGCGAGGTCATCACCGTCCTGCCTTTCCAGAACACGCTCGCTACATTTGAGACGACTGGCGCAGATGTCGTCAAAGCACTCGAAAATGGTGTCAGCCAGATCGACCAGGGCGCCGGGCGCTTTCCGCAGGTCGCCGGCCTGAAGTTCTCCTTCGACCAGTCGAAGCCTGTCGGCAGCCGCGTCGGCGATGTCCAGGTGAAGGAAGGCGACAATTTCGCTCCGATCGATCCCGCCAAGACCTACAAAGTCGCCACCAACAACTTCATGCGGGCCGGCGGCGATGGTTATTCGATCTTTAAAGAAGGCAAGAATGCCTATGATTACGGTCCGGACCTTGCTGACGTGACCGCCGAATATGTCGCCGCGCATTCGCCCTACAAGCCCTACACGGATGGCCGCGTCACCGAACTGGCGCAGGCAACGCCTGCTCCGGCTCCCTCTGCCGAACCCAGTCCTGCACCGGCTGCTCCGGCCCCCTCTGCCGAACCCGCGCCCGCTGCCCCGGCCCCAGCAGCACCGGCTCCCGCGCCGGCGGCACCTGCAGAACCGACTCCTGCACCCGCGGCACCGGCGCCAGCGGCACCCGCACCCGCTGCGGAAACGGCACCGGCACCGGCAGCCCCCACACCTGCCGCGACGACGCCTTCCACCCACGTCATCGCCGCGGGCGACACCTTCTGGGATCTCGCCGTGACCTTTTATGGCGACGGCACGCTGTGGCGGAAGCTTTCGGATGCCAATGGCAAGCCGAACCCGCGTCACTTGACGGTCGGCACGGAGATCGAGGTCCCCGCCAAGTAAGACGATTTGTCCCGATGCCACTGGCCGGTCCGGGGTTTCCCGGGTCGGTTTTTCTTTCTATAGGGTGAACGACCTCGAGGCTGCGCATGAGCCGACGGGACAAAAGAGTGTTGGGGCCAGAATGACAGCAGATATTTCACTCCGCCCAGCGGACCATCCGGCCGTCAAGTCAGGCAAGGTCGGTGTCCTGCTGGTCAATCTCGGCACGCCTGACGGCACCGACTATACCTCGATGCGCCGCTATCTCAGGGAATTCCTGACCGATCGCCGCGTCATCGAATGGTCGCCCTGGAAGTGGTATCCGATCCTGTTCGGCATCGTGCTCAACACCCGCCCGCAGAAGGTCGGCAAGGCCTATGAGCTGATCTGGAACAAGGAGAGGAACGAAAGTTATCTGCGCACCTATACCCGCAACCAGTCGGAGTTGATGGCCGAGCGCTTGAAGGATCTTGATAACGTCAAGGTCGACTGGGCCATGCGCTACGGCACGCCGTCGATCGCCTCGCGCATCGACGCGCTGAAAGAAGAGGGCTGCGACCGCATCGTGCTCTTCCCGCTCTATCCGCAATATGCGGCGGCGACGACCGCCACCGTCAACGACAAGGCCTTCCAGAAGCTGCTCTCGATGCGCTGGCAGCCGGCGCTGCGCACCGTTCCCGCCTATCATGACGATGAGACCTATATCGAGGCGCTCGCCACGTCCGTCGAGAGGCGTCTTTCGACCCTCGACTGGAAGCCCGAGATGCTGCTCGCCTCTTTCCACGGCATTCCGATGTCCTATTTCAAGCAAGGCGATCCCTACTACTGCCAATGCCAGAAGACCGGCCGGCTGCTGCGCGAGCGGCTCGGGCTCACCAAGGAAAACTTCATGGTCACCTTCCAGTCCCGCTTCGGGCCGGAGGAATGGCTGCAGCCCTATACCGACAAGACGGTGGAGAAACTCGCCAAGGACGGCGTCAAGCGCATCGCCGTCATCAATCCCGGCTTCGTCTCCGACTGTCTGGAAACGCTAGAGGAGATTGCCGAACAGGCCGCCCATTCCTTTCACGAGAATGGCGGCGAGAAGTTCGCGCATATCCCCTGCCTCAACGACGGCGAGGAGGGCATGAACGTGCTGGAAAAGGTCGTCCGCCGTGAGTTGCAGGGCTGGGTCTGAGAAATCGTCTTCAGAAAGCAGCATCGGACGAGGAACTGAAAACAGCCCAGTGACTTAGCCGAAACGGGACCTCCTTTTCGCTTGGAGGCTAGCCGGTTGTGCCATCATTTCTTCCTCGCAAAGAACGTGCTAACTCACCACATGAGTTGGGCGGGCGCGCATGCGCCGATAGGAGGAATTTTTCATGCTGTTCGGCGGCTTCGACATCGTCGTGATCGTGCTGGTCATCTTCGTCATCCTGGTGCTCTTTGCCGGGATCAAGACCGTCCCGCAGGGCTACCGCTATACGATCGAGCGCTTCGGGCGTTATACCCGCACGCTGGAGCCAGGCCTCAACCTCATTACCCCCTTCATCGAGCGCGTCGGCGCCAAGTTGAACGTGATGGAGCAAGTGCTGAACGTGCCGACGCAGGAGGTGATCACCAAGGACAACGCCTCCGTTTCGGCCGATGCCGTCTCCTTCTATCAGGTGCTGAACGCCGCGCAGGCTGCCTATCAGGTCTCGAACCTCGAAAACGCCATCCTCAATCTGACCATGACCAACATCCGCTCGGTCATGGGTTCGATGGATCTCGACGAACTGCTCTCCAACCGCGATGCGATCAACGACCGGCTGCTGCGCGTCGTCGACGAGGCCGTGCATCCCTGGGGCATCAAGGTCACCCGCGTCGAGATCAAGGACATCCAGCCGCCGCGCGATCTCGTCGATGCGATGGCTCGCCAGATGAAGGCCGAGCGCGAAAAGCGCGCCCAGGTGCTGGAGGCCGAGGGCTCGCGCAATGCGCAGATCCTCAGAGCCGAAGGCGCCAAGCAATCCGCCATCCTGCAGGCCGAAGGCCAGCGCGAAGCCGCCTTCCGCAACGCTGAAGCCCGCGAACGTCTGGCCGAGGCCGAAGCCAAGGCGACGAAGATGGTCTCTGAAGCGATTGCCGCCGGCGACATCCAGGCCATCAATTATTTCGTCGCCCAGAAATATACCGAGGCGCTCACCTCGATCGGTTCGGCGCCCAATTCCAAGATCGTGATGATGCCGATGGAAGCCTCTTCCATCCTGAGCTCGCTCGGTGGCATCGGCGCCATTGCCCGCGAAGTCTTCGGCGATGCCGGCAACAGCCCGTCAACGCCGCTGCCCGTGCCGCCGCGTCCACGTCCCGCACCGGCGCGCTCGACACCGCCGATCAATCCGTCGACCCCCAATCCTTTCAACCCCGAGCAGGAGCGATAAGCCATGCTGGCGAAGATCGTCGCCGAACTCGGTCCGTGGAACTGGTGGGTCGCAGGCCTCGTGCTGCTCGCCGCGGAATTGATCGTTCCCGGCTTCTTCCTGGTCTGGATCGGACTTGCTGCCTTGATCGTCGGCGCACTGTCGTTGCTCTTCTGGGACAGCCCCTTCTGGATCTGGGAGTTGCAGGCGATCCTTTTTGCGCTTCTCGCCGTTGCCACGACCTTCGCCGGCCGCCGGCTGACGCTGCGCAACGCCACGACCGACGAGCCCTTCCTCAATCAGCGCGGCGCTAGCCTCGTCGGCCGCACGGCGACGCTGCACGAACCGATCCGCGAAGGCCGCGGCCGCATCCGCCTCGACGATACGCTATGGCAGGTGATGGGACCCGACTTGCCCGTCGGAACGCAGGTGAAGGTGGTTTCGAGCAACGGCCGCGACCTGACGGTCGAGCCCGTTTGATCAAACAACTTTGATCAGGCGACGCCGATCCGCAGCAGGTCGTGGAAATGCACCAGCCCGACCGGCCGGCGGTCGTCGTCGATGACGATCAGCGCGCCGATGTGATGCTGGTTGAGCAGCGCGAGGGCCGCGGTCGCCAGCACCGTCGGCCTCACCGTCTTCGGCGTCCGCGTCATGATGTCGTCGACGGCAAGCTCTGAAAGATTGCGCGTCAGGTTGCGTGCCATGTCGCCTTCGGTGACGATACCGCACAGCCGCCCATCTTCGTCCAGCACGCCGACGCAGCCGAAATGCTTGCGCGATAGCACCGTGATCGCCTCCGGCATCGGTGTGCCCTTGGCAACGAGCGGCAGCCGCTCGCCGGTATGCATGACATCGGCGACATGCATCAGGCTCGCGCCCAGCTTGCCGCCGGGATGGAAGACGTGGAAATCCGTGGCGGTAAAGCCGCGCGCCTCCAAAAGCGCCACCGCCAGCGCGTCGCCGATGGCAAGCTGCATCAGCGTCGAGGTCGTTGGCGCCAGCCCATTGGGACAGGCCTCCTGCTCGTTCGGCATCAGAAGGACGATATCGGCGGCGGCCGCGAGCGAGGACCCTTCGCTGCAGGTGATCGCGATCAGCGGAATGGAGAAGCGCCGCGTGAAGGAAATGATGCTCTTGAGTTCGGCGCTCTCGCCGCCCTTGGAAATCGCCAGCACGACGTCATCGCGCGCGATCATGCCGAGATCGCCGTGATTGGCCTCCGCCGCATGCACGAAAAAGGCAGGTGTCCCGGTCGAAGCGAATGTCGCCGCGAGCTTGGCGCCGATATGCCCGCTCTTGCCGACGCCGGTGACGATAACGCGTCCGGAGATGTCGCCGATGACTTCGACGGCCCGTGTGAACGGACCGGCCAATCCATTGTCAAAAGCCTGTTCGAGCGCTTCAAGACCGCGTCTTTCGGTCTCTATCGTGCGTTTTGCCGACTCGAGCACGCTGTTTTCAACGAGGTTGATCGCTCTTCTGTTCATGAAATTGCGTTAGACCTTTTCACTTTCCAAGTCCACCCCGCGCTCTTTCCGAATTGTGAACAGCGTCCGCCGCCGGCAACGAATGATTAACCACGAGGCTTTACCTTTGGGTAAGAATCGAAAGCATGTCAGGCGCGAATTGCATGGGCCAGCCAAACCAGACGAGCAGTGTGACGCCGCTCCGCGCCACGAGCCGTGCCCTCTCTTTTGCTGCGTTCGGCTGCTTGCTTCTCAGCCAGACGGCAGCCTTCGCGCAATCCGCCTCGTCGCAACCGGCAAACAGCCGCTCCGCCGCCTCCCAGGACAATCGCACCACTTATAACACCGCACCCGCCACCGGTTTCGATGACGATACCGCCGCTCCCGCGGCAAACGGCACGACCGCAAACGCGGACGATACCCAGCAGCGGCCCGCCATACCGGATGCACAAGCGGGCGACGACATTACCGGTTCCATCCTCGACAACGACATACGCCGGCTGAACACCCGTGAAGCGCCGCTCGACGAGACACTGCCACGCCGCAGGGCTGCCGAAAGTGCCTCGACAGAGGAAACGCCGGGAATCCCGATCGGCACGTTCGTGCTCCGCCCGAGCGTCACCCAGAGCATCAACACCGAAACCACCAAGGACGGCAATACCACGCAACGGCGCGCCTTTCTTGAAACCGACGCAGCAGCGACCCTGACCTCGGACTGGGGCCGGCATCAGTTGACCCTGACCTCGGAAGGCGCTTGGCAGCAGAATGTCAGCGGCGAGGGTGAGGAACAGCCCTCCTTCAAGATCAACAGCGATCTCAGGCTCGATCTTCCCGACGACACCACGGCGCACCTCATCGCCGGCTATAATTTCTACCGCGAGGACACCGATGATCCCGACGCGATCACCAACGCCGCGCAGCAGTCGGACGTCCAGGAATTTTCGGCCGGCGCCTCCGTCCAGCGCGATTTCGGGATCCTGCGCGGCACGACTGCACTTGCGCTGACACGCTCGATCTATTCGGACGCTAAACTTTCGAACGGCACGACCGTCTCTCTCAGCGACCGCAATCAGACGACGGGCACGTTGCGTGGCCGTGTCGGCTACGAACTGTCCCCCGCGCTCATCCCGTTCATCGAGGCCAACATCGGACGCACGGTCTATGACGAAACGCAAGATTCCGCCGGTTACGAGCGTTCCGGCCATAGCTATGGCGCCAAGGCAGGCGTCGAGGTCGATCTCGGTGAAAAGCTGAAGGGTGAAGTCGGTGTCGGCTACGAGATGGCGGATTTCGAAGACAGCCGCCTGTCCTCGATCGATACCGCCACGCTCGATGCGAGCCTGCTCTGGTCGCCGATCCGCGGCACCGATGTCAATCTCGACCTGCTGACCAGCATCCAGCCATCGACCACGGCAGGCGAAAGCGGCTACGTCTCGCACGCGCTGACGACGACGGTCACTCACCAGTTGCGCGACAATCTGGTCGGGACGATGATCGGCGGGGTGATATGGCGCGATTATCCCACGGACAGCACCGTCAACGACGAGCTCGTCTATACCGCCGCAACCGGCCTGACCTGGAATATCAGCCGCTATCTCGATCTGACCAGCACACTCGGCTACGAGCTGACGACGCGCAAGGAAGGGACCGACTCGCAGGAATGGCGAGCCGGCGTCGGTCTCAAGCTGAAACGCTAGAGCATGTCGCGCAAAAGTGTGCCGCGGTTTTGCGACAACGGCATGCGTAAAAACAAAGACCTAAAGCGCGAGGAGCGAATCTGAAAGATCGCGACGCGCTTTAGAGCAACTCCAGCAAAAGTGCGGGAGCAGCTTGCATCGGGAAAAGAGAAGCGCCGCGCGTCCGACAGGAAGCGCGGCGCTCTATCACTTTGAAGCTGCGCTGAGCAGGATCCTTACTTCAGGCCGGCCAGCAGTTCCCTGAAGCCGCCTTCGACGGAGGGGCGGATATCGGCGCGTTCCAGGGCGAAGGCGACGTTTGCCAGGATGAAGCCGTCCTTGGCGCCGCAATCATAGGTTGCGCCGCGGAAATGATAGCCGGCGAAATCCTGTTCCTTCAGCAGCTTCAGCATGCCGTCGGTGAGCTGGATCTCATTGCCGGCGCCGCGCTCCTGGGTTTCGAGGATCTTGAAGATCTCAGGCTGCAGGATATAGCGGCCGTTGATGAAGAAGTTGGAAGGCGCCGTCCCCTTGGCAGGCTTTTCCACCATGCCGGTGATGCGGAAACCGTCGCCGATCGCCTCGCCGACGCCGACGATGCCGTATTTATGCGCCTGGTCCGGCGCGCATTCCTCGACGGCAATGATATTGCCGCCGCTCTGGGCATAGAGGTCGATCATGCCCTTCATGCAGCCCTTGTCGCCCTTCATGATCATATCCGGCAGCAGCAGTGCGAAGGGCTCGTCGCCGACGATCTCGCGGGCGCACCACACGGCGTGGCCGAGGCCGAGAGGCTCCTGCTGGCGAGTGAAGCTCACTGTGCCGGCCTTCGGCAATTGCTGGGCGAGAAGGGTAATTTCCGCCTTCTTGGCGCGCTCGCGCAGCGTCTGTTCCAGCTCGAAATGAATGTCGAAATAATCTTCGATGACGTGCTTGTTGCGTCCGGTGACGAAGACTAGATGTTCGATCCCGGCTTCGATCGCCTCATCGACGACATATTGAATGATTGGCTTGTCGACGACGGTCAACATTTCCTTCGGAACAGCCTTTGTCGCCGGAAGGAATCGCGTTCCCAACCCGGCAACCGGAAATACTGCTTTACGAACTTTGTTGTGTTGAGCCACACCCGGCCTCCTGCTTCGATCATATCGCTTTGGAAATGGAGTTTTTTAGCTTTAACTAGTATAGAATTGCTACTCTTTTGCAAATGGTGACCGCAGCGGATCGCCATGGTAAAGAATTTGTTGACTCCGTTCCTGTAGTCTCGGGTCTGGGCGGAAATGATGCCCCGCTGCACCAGAAACTGAAGATGACGGATACGACTGTCGATGACCCAGAATCACAAAAACTCCCTTCGTGGTCTTGCTCTCGCCCTCGTTGTCGCTGCCCAGGTGGCACTGGTCCCCGACAACGCGAAAGCTGATTCCCGCTTCCAGAAATGGATCGCGGATTTTTACCAGACTGCCGCTCAGAGTGGCATCAGTAAGGCAACCTATCAAAAGGCCTTTTCCGGGGTGAGCGAGCCCGATCCAACGGTGCTCGAAAAGGCCGCCTACCAGCCGGAATTCACCTCGAAGATCTGGGACTATATCGATTCCCGCGTCAATCCCTATACTGTCAAGATCGGCCGCGAGATGGCCGTCAAGCACGCTAGAACGCTCGCTGCGATCGAGCAGCGGTTCGGTGTCGACAAGACCATATTGCTGGCCATCTGGTCGATGGAATCGAATTACGGCGCGGTCCTCGACAAGGACGACCGGCTGCACTACGTGCCGCGCGCCTTGGCAACGCTTGGCTATGCCGATCCGAGCCGGGCCAAATTCGCCAAGAAGCAGCTGGTCGCAGCGCTGAAGATCCTGCAGAACGGCGATGTGCCGGCACGCGAGATGACCGGCTCCTGGGCCGGCGCCATGGGCCACACCCAGTTCATTCCGACAAGCTACCTGCTTTATGCCGTCGATGCCGACGGCAACGGCCATCGCGATATCTGGAACTCGGTGCCTGACGCGCTGGCGACCTCGGCCAACCTCCTGATGAAAAACGGCTGGGACACCGGCAAGACCTGGGGTTACGAGGTCGTCGTTCCCGCTGCAGTCGTCAAGCAGACCGGCAAGACCCATACGCTGGCCCAATGGGCGGCACTCGGCCTGACCCGCCCGAACGGCAAGGCCTTCCGCGAGAGTGCCACCAAAGCCGTGCTGAAGATGCCGGCCGGGGCCAGTGGCCCGGGCTTCCTGATGACCGCCAACTTCTTCACCATCAAGAACTACAATGCCTCGGACAGCTATGCGCTTGCCGTCGGCCTGCTGGCCGACCAGATCGCCGGCTACGGCGGCATGCAGCAGCGCTGGCCGCGCCCGGACGGTGCCCTCGATATCACCGAGAAATTCGAGCTGCAGACCCGCCTGAAGACGCTCGGCTATTACAATGGCGAGGTCGACGGCAATTTCGGCTCGGGTTCGAAGGCGGCGATATCAGCCGTGCAGTCGCGCATCGGCATGCAGCCGGACGGCGAGCCCTCCTTGCCGCTTCTGAACGCATTGCGCCGCTAGACCGGGATGATCCCGGCCGAACTGGCCGGAAATCTCAATCCGCATTTGAATCAAGGAAATAGGGCATGATACCGCCCGAAAACCCCACACACTTTTCGGCATGATGCTCTACAACAGGCAGAACCGTGACCTAGATAATAGCGGGAGTGGACGCTGGCCTACCCGGCGTGCAAGATGCCGGCAGATGCGGAACTGCCCATGACGAAGAAAACTGATCGGACCCGTAAAATCCGTTGGCTCGTGCTCGCCTTGGCGGCGGCTTCGCTATGCCTTGGCGTGTCTGCGCCGGTGCATGTCGCCGAAGCCCAGGAGCAGCGCTATCAGCGCCGGTCGATCTTCGATTTCTTCCTTGGCCGGCGCTATCTCGACGACAGCCCGCAGGCCCCTGACGTGCAGCAGCCGAGACGCCAGCAGCGCAAACGCCCGCCGGCGCAGAAAGCCATCGTCAATACCCGCACTGCACCGCCGGTCCGCGCTCCCGTACAGGAGGTGGAGCCGGCCGTACAGAAGCTCGGCGACGCCCGAAAGATCCTGATCGTCGGCGATTTCCTGGCCAGCGGCCTCGGCGACGGCCTCACCGCCGCCTTCGAGACCTCGCCGGGTGTCGTCGTCGAAGCCCGCGGCAACGTCTCCTCAGGTCTTGTCCGCGACGATTATTACGACTGGCCGGCACAGCTGCCGAAGATGATCGACGAGCTGAAGCCGGCAATGGTCGTCGTCATGATCGGCGCCAACGACCGTCAGCAGATGGTGACCGACACCGCCAAGGAAAAATTCCGCACCGATAGCTGGTTCAGCGAATATCGCCGCCGCGTGCTTTCCTTCGGCAAGGAAGTCACCGGCCGCAAGATCCCGCTGCTCTGGGTCGGTCTTCCCGCCTTCGAATCCGATTCGATGACGGCCGATGCCGTGCAGATGAACCAGCTCTACCGCAACCAGGTCGAAAGCATCGGCGGTGAATTCGTCGATATCTGGGATGGTTTCGTCGACGAAAACGGCAACTTCATCGTCACCGGTTCGGATGTGAACGGCCAGCAGGTGCGCCTGCGCACCTCCGACGGCATCAACCTGACCCAGGCCGGCCGGCGCAAGCTCGCCTTCTATGTGGAAAAACCGGCGCGGCGTCTTCTCGGCACGCAGGCAAGCCCCGATCTGGTCCGCCTCGACTCCAGCAATTTGCCCGGTCTCGGCCTTCCCGCCAATCCAGTCGAACATACCGTGCCGATCAGTCTCTCCGACCCCAATCTCGACGGCGGCGCCGAACTTCTCGGCGCCAGGCCGCCGCCCATGGCCTTGACGAGATCGCCGCGCGACCTCCTGGTCGAGCAGGGCGAAATGACGCCGGCACCTCCCGGCCGCGTTGACGATTACCGCCTGCCTGCGGTTAAGGCGCCGGCCGAAGTCTCGGTCAAATGAAAAGGCCGCGCGAGGCGGCTCGCCGCTTCGAGAACGTCGATCCCGCGTCCTGTCAAACACGCGGCGCTATAAAAAAACTCCGCCGGAGGGGCGGAGTTCTTGTCTTCGGAAAGGTGTGCGGCTGAGGCTCAGTTCGGCAGGACGGTCGAGCCCATCAGCTCCTCGTCGATGGCGCGCGCCGCCTGGCGGCCTTCACGGATCGCCCAGACCACCAGCGATTGACCGCGGCGCACATCGCCCGCCGTCCAGAATTTGTCGACCGAAGTCTTGTAGTCGCGGTCGTTGGCGACGACGTTGGTCGAGCCGCGTTTGTCGGTGTTGAGCGTCAGCTTGCCGTCGAGCTCCTTCAGTACGCTGCCGGTGAACGGCCCGCGGAAACCGATGGCGATGAAGGCGAGATCGGCCCGGATGACGAATTCCGTGCCTGGAACCGGCCGCCGGCGCTCATCGACCTCGCAGCACTTGACGCCGGTCAGCACACCGTCTTCGCCGACGAATTCAAGAGTGGCCACCTGGAATTCACGCACGGCGCCCTCGGCCTGCGAGGAAGAGGTGCGCATCTTCGTCGCCCAGAAGGGCCAGACGGCAAGCTTGTCTTCCTTCTCCGGCGGCTGCGGCCGAATGTCGAGCTGGGTGACCTTGACGGCCCCCTGGCGGAACGCCGTGCCGACGCAGTCCGAAGCCGTATCGCCACCGCCGACAACGACGATATGTTTGGCGCCGGCAAGGATCGGGTCCGACGGCCAGCCGACGCTGTCGATGTTCTCGCGCCCGACGCGGCGGTTCTGCTGCACCAGATAGGGCATCGCATCATGCACGCCCGCAAGGTCGGTGCCCGGAATGCCCGCCTCGCGCGGCGTCTCGGAGCCGCCGCAGTAAAGCACGGCGTCGTGATCGGCGAGCAATTGCTCGACCTTGACGTCGACGCCGATATTGACGCCGCAATGGAAGGTGACGCCCTCGCCCTTCATCTGCTCGACGCGGCGGTCGATGAAGTTCTTCTCCATCTTGAAATCGGGAATGCCGTAACGCAGCAGTCCGCCCGGCTTGGTCTCGCGCTCGTAGAGATGCACCTCGTGGCCGGCGCGGCCGAGCTGCTGGGCGGCCGCCATGCCGGCGGGGCCGGAGCCGATGACGGCGACCTTCTTGCCGGTATGGACCGTGGCCGGCTGCGGCCGGATGAAGCCGAGCTCATAGGCCTTGTCTGCAATTGCCTGTTCGACCGTCTTGATGGCGACCGGCGCATCCTCGAGATTCAGCGTGCAGGCTTCCTCGCAGGGTGCCGGGCAAACGCGACCGGTGAACTCAGGGAAGTTGTTGGTCGAATGCAGGTTCTGGATCGCCGCTTCCCAGTTGTTGTTGTAGACGAGGTCGTTCCAATCGGGAATCTGGTTGTGAACAGGGCAGCCGGTCGGGCCGTGGCAATAAGGGATGCCACAGTCCATGCAGCGCGCGGCCTGTTTCTGCACTTCCGGGTCCGACATCGGGATCGTGAACTCGCGGAAATGACGGATGCGATCCGACGCCGGCTGGTACTTCGCCACCTGCCGGTCGATTTCCAGAAACCCTGTTACCTTACCCATATCTTCGTCCCTTACCCTCATGACCGCCTCACCGCAGCCAATCTGTCTATCGTCAGTCCCGGTACCCGGGGCAAGTTGCTTGTCTTGACCGTCATTGGACCATATCCCCTGAAAGACATCCGTGCGATCTGAACAGCTTTCGCCGTCGGCGTGATCGTCACGGGTCATCGAGATATTTTCGTCACCCGTCACCTGCAGTCAGCAGATGACGGATGTCCGGTGCAATTCATTCCGCGGCGATGCCCATCCGGCTGCGCTCCATTTCCTCGAGCGCACGCCGGTATTCGACCGGCATGACCTTGCGGAATTTCGGGCGGTAATCGGCCCAGTTGTCCAGGATCTCAGTGGCGCGGGCCGAGCCCGTATAATGCAGATGGTTGGAGATCAGCTGGTAAAGGCGCTCCTCGTCATGGCGCGTCATGTCGCCAGAGACGTCGACGCGTCCCTTGTGCATGAGATCACCGCCGTGATGATGCAGCTTCTCCAGCATGTCGTCTTCCTCGGGCACCGGCTCGAGCTCGACCATCGCCATGTTGCAGCGGCTGGCGAAATCGCCGGTTTCATCGAGCACGTAGGCGACGCCACCGGACATGCCGGCCGCGAAGTTGCGGCCCGTGGCGCCGAGCACGACGACGACGCCGCCGGTCATGTATTCGCAGCCATGGTCGCCGACACCCTCGACGATGGCGATCGCGCCCGAATTGCGCACGGCGAAACGTTCGCCCGCCACACCACGGAAATAGCATTCGCCCTCGGTCGCACCATAAAGCACGGTGTTGCCGACGATGATCGAGTCCTCGGCGACGATCCTCGAATTCTCCGGCGGCCTGATGATGATCTTGCCGCCCGAAAGGCCCTTGCCGACATAGTCGTTGCCGTCGCCGATCAAGTTGAAGGTAACGCCGCGCGCCAGGAAGGCGCCGAAGCTCTGACCTGCCGTACCGCGAAGCGTCACGTTGATCGTGTCTTCCTTCAGACCGCGATGGCGATAACGCTTGGCGACCTCGCCGGAAAGCATCGCCCCCACCGAGCGGTCGACGTTCTTGATGCCGACCTCGAAGGCGACGGGCGTCTTGGCGGTCAGTGCCGGCTGCGCCTGCTCGATCAGCACGCGGTCGAGAATGTCGTCGATCGGGTGCTTCTGCCGGCTCGTCCAGAAGGTCTCTTCCTTGGAAGCGTCGACTTTGTGGAAGATACGGCTGAAGTCGAGGCCCTTCGCCTTCCAGTGGTTCAGCATCTCATCCTTCTCCAGCAGCTCCGAGGCGCCGATGATCTCGTCGAGCCGGGTGAAGCCCAGCGAGGCGAGGATTTCGCGCACTTCGTTGGCGACGAAGAAGAAGTAGTTGATGACGTGCTCCGGCGCGCCCTTGAAGCGCTTGCGCAGCACCGGATCCTGGGTCGCCACACCCACCGGACAGGTGTTGAGATGGCACTTGCGCATCATGATGCAGCCGGCGGCAATCAGCGGCGCGGTGGCAAAGCCGAATTCGTCGGCTCCGAGCAGCGCCCCGATAATGACGTCGCGGCCAGTCTTCAGGCCGCCGTCCACCTGCAGGGCGACGCGCGAACGCAATCCGTTCAGCACCAGCGTCTGCTGGGTCTCGGCAAGGCCGATTTCCCAGGGGCTGCCGGCATGTTTCAGCGAGGTCAGCGGCGACGCACCCGTGCCGCCGTCGAAGCCGGCGACCGTGATGTGGTCGGCGCGCGCCTTGGCGACACCGGCGGCAACCGTGCCGACGCCGACTTCAGAGACGAGCTTGACCGAGACATCGGCGGTCGGGTTGACGTTCTTCAGATCGTAGATCAGTTGCGCCAGATCTTCGATGGAATAGATGTCGTGGTGCGGCGGCGGCGAAATCAGACCGACACCCGGCGTCGAATGTCGGGTCTTGGCAACAGTCGCATCGACCTTGTGACCAGGCAGCTGGCCGCCTTCGCCGGGCTTGGCGCCCTGCGCCACCTTGATCTGCAGCATGTCGGCATTGACGAGATATTCGGTGGTGACGCCGAAGCGGCCCGAGGCGATCTGCTTGATGGCCGAGCGTTCAGGGTTCATCGAACCATCGGCCAGCGGCATGTAGCGGTCGGATTCCTCACCGCCTTCGCCGGTGTTCGACTTGCCACCGATCCGGTTCATGGCGATCGCCAGCGTCGTATGCGCCTCTCTGGAGATCGAGCCGAAGGACATTGCGCCCGTCGAGAACCGCTTGACGATATCGGCCGCCGGTTCGACCTCGTCGACCGATACCGGCTTGCGGCCGAGCGCTTCGGCGCTCTTGATCTTGAACAGCCCGCGGATCGTGTTCATCCGTAGCGCCGAGCTGTTCACCATCTCGGCGAATTCCTGGTAACGGTCCTCGGCATTGCCGCGCACGGCATGCTGAAGGGCGGCGACCGCATCCGGCGTCCAGGCATGGCTTTCGCCGCGCATGCGGTAGGCATATTCGCCGCCGATGTCGAGCGTCGTGGCAAGAAGCGGATCGGTACCGAAGGCCGCGTTATGGCGGGCGACGGTTTCTGAGGCGATCGCCTCGAGGCCGACACCTTCGATCATTGTCGCGGTTCCGAAGAAATACTTGTCGATCAGTTCCGACTGCAGGCCGATCGCATCGAAGATCTGCGCGCCGCAATAGGACTGGTAGGTCGAGATGCCCATCTTCGACATGACCTTGAGGATGCCTTTGCCGACCGCCTTGATGTAGCGGTAGACGACTTCGGAAGCATCCACTTCCTTCGGGAATTCGCCCTTGGCATGCATGTCGAGCAACGTGTCGAAGGCGAGATAGGGGTTGATCGCCTCGGCGCCGTAGCCGGCGAGCAGGCAGAAATGGTGGACCTCGCGCGGCTCTCCGGTCTCGACGACGAGACCGACCGAGGTACGAAGCCCCTTGCGGATCAGGTGGTGATGCACGGCAGCTGTGGCGAGCAATGCGGGAATCGCGATCCGGTCCGGCCCGATCTGGCGGTCGGAGAGCACGATGATGTTGTAGCCGCCCTTGACGGCCGCTTCCGCGCGCTCGCAGAGGCGGTCGAGCATCTCGGGCATGCCTTCGGCGCCGCGCTCGATATCATAGGTGAAATCCAGCGTCTTGGTGTCGAAACGGTCTTCCGTATGGCCGATCGAGCGGATCTTTTCGAGATCGCCATTGGTCAGGATCGGCTGACGAACCTCGAGCCGCTTGGCGTTCGCCGCCCCCTCATGGTCGAGAATGTTCGGCCGCGGCCCGATGAAGGAAACCAGGCTCATCACCAGTTCCTCGCGGATCGGGTCGATCGGCGGGTTGGTCACCTGCGCGAAGTTCTGCTTGAAATAGGTGTAGAGCAGCTTCGGCTTTTCCGACATCGCCGAGATCGGCGTATCCGTGCCCATCGAGCCGATCGCCTCCTGGCCCGTCGTCGCCATCGGCGACATCAGGATGCGTGTATCCTCGAGCGTGTAGCCGAAGGCCTGCTGGCGGTCGAGCAGCGACACGTCGCGACGCAGCGCCCGCGGTTCCACCGGCTTCAGGTCTTCGAGGATGAGCTGCGTGCGGTTGAGCCAGCTGCGATAGGGATGCGCCGTCGCCAGCTGCGACTTCACCTCGTCGTCGGAGATGATGCGGCCTTCTTCCATATCGATCAGCAGCATCTTGCCCGGCTGCAGGCGCCACTTCTGGATGATCTTCTCCTCCGGAACCGGCAGCACGCCAGCTTCGGACGCCATGATGACGCGGTCGTCATTAGTGACAAGATAACGCGCCGGCCGCAGGCCGTTGCGGTCGAGCGTCGCACCGATCTGCTTGCCGTCGGTGAAGGCGACGGCAGCCGGCCCGTCCCAGGGCTCCATCAGCGCCGCATGATATTCGTAAAAGGCCTTGCGTTCAGCCGCCATCGACTGGTTGCCGGCCCAGGCTTCCGGGATCAGCATCATCACTGCATGCGCCAGCGAATAGCCGCCGCGCACCAGGAATTCGAGCGCATTGTCGAAGCAGGCCGTGTCCGACTGCCCCTCGTAGGAGATCGGCCAGAGCTTGGAGATGTCCTCGCCGAACAGCGGCGAGGAGACCGACGCCTGGCGCGCCGCCATCCAGTTGACGTTGCCGCGCAGCGTGTTGATCTCGCCGTTATGGGCGACCATGCGATAGGGATGCGCGAGCTTCCACGATGGAAACGTGTTGGTCGAGAAGCGCTGATGCACCAGGGTGACCGCGCTTTCGAAACGCGGGTCCGACAGGTCCTTGTAATAGACGCCGACCTGATAGGCCAGGAACATGCCCTTGTAGACCACCGTCGCCGACGATAGCGACACCGGATAGAAATTACTCTCCTCGCCGTCGAATTCATCATAGATGCGGTTGGAGATCACCTTGCGCAGCGTGAACAGCCGGCGCTCGAACTCGTCGTTGCTTTCGGCATCCTCGCCGGCGCCGATGAAGACCTGCACATGATGCGGCTCGGTTGCGGCAATGGCCGGCGCCTTGGAGAGCGAGGAATTGTCGACCGGCACGTCACGGAAGCCGATGAAGACCTGACCTTCCTCGGTGATGACGTCCTTGATCACCTTCTTGAAGTGCTCGATCTGCTTTTCATCGCGCGGCATGAAGATATGGCCGACGCCATATTCGCCGACCGGCGGCAGGGTGATGCCCTGCTCGGCCATCTCCTCGCGGAAGAATCGGTCGGGGATCTGCACCAGGATGCCGGCGCCGTCACCCATCAGCGGATCGGCGCCGACGGCGCCGCGATGCGTCAGGTTCTCGAGGATGAACAGGCCATCCTTGACGATCTGGTGCGACTTCTGGCCCTTCATATGCGCGACGAAGCCGACGCCGCAGGCATCATGTTCGTTGCGCGGATCGTAGAGGCCCTGTTTCTTCGGCAGGCCGGAGGCGGATTTGGAGATATTGGCCGTCGCGCGCAGCTCTGCAGCAGCAAACCGGTCAACTTCCATGGATGGCGTCTTCGTCATCATCTTTCCTCCTGTCGAAGCCCGCGCGGCCGCGGGCGGCTTTTCGTCTCGCGCCGCAACCCGAAGATAGGTTCGGCGCATGACAGCGCTGTTGCATTGTGAAGATCGGCCGCAGACATCTGCTTTAAAGGAAAGCAAACCGTCGCGTTCCGCGCCTGCCATTCGCCTCCGCGCGCCGCCCCTTGAGGCTTGACGCTCGGAAGAACTATAGCGTGAAAGCCGGTCTGTTCCAGGGCTTTCGGCGCCTCTTCGGTCATAAAGGCCAAATTAGGACAGTAACACTGTCCTAATTCATCAGTTCTATGCCAGAAAGCATTCGGCTCTGCAAGAGCGCTCAGTCAAAAAACGTCAATTTGCGACGGAAGATTGCCTATATAGCGACGATGACGAAATAAAATTACGGCACGCCGTGTTATTTTGTTTATTGATTGCGTAGTTCAATTTCCGTGATGTGTCGCCGGCGACAACCTTGATCCTCTGAAGCTTTGGCGTAATGTCCGCTGCGGACTTGCCAACCCCTTCCTTTCCAACGGTTTCCCCATGTTCTTTGCTTCCGATAACTGGGCCGGCGCCCACAAATCCATTGCCGAACGTCTGCTGACGGAATCGACCGGCTTTGCCGCCGCCTATGGCGCCGGCGATCTCGACAGAAAGGTCGAAGCCCGTTTTTCCGAGATCTTCGAGCGTGAGGTTTCGGTTTTCTTCGTCGCCACTGGCACGGCCGCCAACTCGCTATCGCTGGCAAGCGTCCAGCGCCCCGGCGGCATCACTTTCTGCCATTCGGAGGCCCATGTGATTAAGGATGAATGTGGTGCGCCGGAATTTTTCTCAGGCTCCGCCCGCCTGGTTGCCGTTGACGGCGAAGCCGGCAAGATCGACCCGGCCAAGCTTTCGGCAAAGATCGCAAGCTTTCCCGAGGATGCCGTCCGTCAAGGCCGCGCCAGCGCGGTGACCATCAGCCAGACGACCGAGATCGGCACCGTCTATTCCCTGCCGGAGATCGGCGAGATCGCCGCCATATCAAGCAAGCGCAATCTGCCGCTCCACATGGATGGTGCCCGCTTCGCCAACGCCCTGGTCGCACTTGGCGCCACCCCGGCCGAGATGACCTGGAAGCGCGGTGTCGACATGCTCTCCTTCGGCGGCACCAAGAACGGCTGCTGGTGCGCCGAAGCGATCGTCTTCTTCAATCCGGATCAAGCCCGGGAAATGCCCTTCATCCGCAAGCGCGCCGCCCAGCTCTTCTCCAAGTCGCGTTTCATCGCCGCCCAGTTCGACGCCTATTTCGAAAACGGCCTCTGGCTCGATCTTGCCCGTCATTCGAACGGCATGGCCGACCGGTTGCGCGCCGGCATCGCCACCAGCAATTCCGCCCGCCTCGCCTGGCCGACCGCATCCAACGAAGTCTTTGCCGTCATCAGCAAAACTGCCGTAAAAACCGCGGAAGAAAAGGGCGCGAAATTTTACGAATGGCCGCTCCCCACGGCAACGCCCGAACTCGTTTCCGAAAGCGAAACCCTGATCCGCCTCGTCACCAGCTTCGCGACGACCGAAGCGGATGTCGATAGCTTCTTAAAGTACCTAGCCGCCTGATCGCCTGTCCGAAAGGCTTGCGGGCCCGGCGGGCCCTTCGCTGGCGGGCAAGGACTCATGTCGACCTCAGTCCTCTCACCTTTTGCAGAATATCCTCGGAGAGTGCTGAAACCAGCGCCTGATCCGCGCCCTTGCGCGGAACCAGCACGAATTCCACATCCTCCAGCACCGGAAGTCTTCCCGCAGCGATTTCCTTCAGACCGGACGGTGCCATGCTGCGCGGCTGCACCAACACGCCCATCCCGGCCCGCGCCGCTGCCGTTAGCCCGCTCAGGCTGCCGCAGGTACAGACGATCCGCCACGGCACCCCGTTTCGACCGAGCGCTTCGAGGGCGATCACCCGCGTGACGCTCGGCGGCGGAAAGGCGATCAGCGGCAGAGGGCCGGAGGCAAGCACACGCTCGGGATCGCGCGCCAGCCAGACGAGCGGCTCGCGATAGACGAGTTTTCCGCGCGCATCGCCGAGCCGGCGCTTGGCCAGCACCAGATCGATCTCGCCATTGTCCTGCATCTCGTAGAGAACGCCGGAAAGCGCCACTGTCAGCTCGAGGTCGACGGAGGGGTGCGAACGGACGAAATCCTCGAGCACCGCCGGCAACTGGCTGGTGACGAAATCTTCCGACACGCCGAGCCGCAGACTGCCGCGCAGGCTGTTGCTCTTAAACAGCGACTGTACCTGCCCGTCGATCGAAAGCATGGCGCGCGCATGCAACAGCAGCGCCTCGCCATCGCCGGTCAGCATCACCTTATGCGTGTCGCGCGCCAGCAGCTTGCGCCCGAGTGCTGTCTCCAGCCGCTGGATGTGCTGGCTGACGGTCGACTGACCGAGGCCGAGCCTCTCTGCCGCGAGCGTGAAACTGCCCATCTGTTCGACGGCAACGAAACTGCGCAATTGCGAAAGGTCCAGCATGAATCCAGTTTCTCGATAACTGTTATTCCTTGCATCCTGGATCATAATGGACGACAGAACAAACTGTTTTATCACGCCGCGAGATCGCCATGCGCCGTTTTCTGCCCGATACATTCACTATCCTGCTTGTCTGCACCGTCATCCTCGCCTCGCTGCTGCCGGCGCGCGGCACATTCGCGGATTATTTTGGTATCGCCACCGACCTTGCCATCGCGCTGCTGTTTTTCCTGCACGGCGCCCGCCTGTCGCGTGACGTCGTCATATCAGGCCTGCTGCACTGGCGCCTGCATCTCGTCATCCTGCTGACGACCTTCGGCATCTTCCCGCTGCTTGGCATGGCGCTCGGACTGATCCCCGACGCGATCCTGCCGCAGCCGCTTTATCTCGGCATCCTCTTCCTCTGCGTGCTGCCGTCGACGGTGCAGTCTTCGATCGCCTTCACCTCGATGGCGGGCGGCAACGTGCCGGCCGCCATCTGCTCGGCCTCGGCATCCAACATCTTCGGCATGTTCCTGACACCGTTGCTCGTCGGCCTGCTGTTTTCCGTCAGCGGCCACGGCGGCTTCTCCTTCGACGCATTGGAGCAGATCCTGCTGCAGCTGCTTGCCCCCTTCATCATCGGTCAGATTCTGCAGCCCTGGATCGGCGACTGGATTCGCGCCAAGAAGAAAATCCTGATGCCTGTCGACCGCGGCTCGATCCTGATGGTCGTCTATCTTGCCTTCTCGACGGCGGTGGTCGAGGGCCTGTGGCACACCTTCTCGATCGCCGATATCGCCGTTGTCATCGTCGCCGACATGGTCCTGCTGGCGATTGTCCTGGTGCTGACAATGTTCGGCAGCCGTTGGCTGGGCTTCAACAAGGCCGACGAGATCACCATCACCTTCTGCGGCTCGAAGAAGAGCCTCGCAAGCGGCGTACCCATGGCCAACGTCATCTTCGCAGGCCAGTCGATCGGCGCGATCGTGCTGCCGCTGATGCTGTTCCACCAGATCCAGCTGATGGTCTGCGCCGTCATCGCCCAGAAATACGCCGCTGCCGCTGCCCGCCGCGCAACGCAAAAAGAGATAGGCGAAGCCGCCAGCCCGGCCTGAGCCGCAATAAAAAAACGGCGCCCCAATGGAGCGCCGTTCGTTTCATCCGACAAGGATCTGATTAGCCGTTGATGATCTGCGCTTCGATGGCCTTCGGAGCCTCGACCGGTTCTGCAGCAATCGTAATCTTCCGAGGCTTCATGGCCTCGGGAATATTGCGCAGAAGGTCGATGTGCAGCAGGCCGTTCTTCAGCGAAGCGGCGCTCACCTCGACATGGTCTGCAAGCTGGAAGCGGCGCTCGAAGGCACGCTTGGCAATACCGCGGTAGAGGAATTCGCCGCTTTCGGCAGGTTCCTCGTGCTTTTCACCCTTCACGGACAGGACATGGGCATGGGCTTCGATCGAAAGTTCGGTCTCGTCGAACCCGGCAACGGCCATGGTGATTCGATAGGTGTTTTCACCGGTGCGCTCGATATTATAGGGCGGATAGGTTTGCGCCTGCTCCGGCTGGGCAAGACTGTCGAGCATGGTGAAGAGCCGGTCGAAACCGACGGTCGAACGATAAAGGGGAGAGAAGTCTACGTGACGCATGATGTCCTCCTGTGGAAGCGACGTGTTGCGATGAAATGCCCCTGAAACCCCATCTTTGGCGGCCTCGGGACGGTTGCGCAGGCCCTTTCCGGCACCCGCAGAAAGGAGATGGTGATGGGATTTGACGAGTTCAAGACCTTTCCGGAATCGCCTTGATCGGCCTGTGAACCCCGCATGAACGACCGGTTCGGAGCGCGTTCAGGCGCATTCGCCTAGAAATTTCGGCGTCGGGTGAATCTGGTCCCGATGGCTGAAGTGCATCGTCCCTTCTTCTTCAGTCTCAACTTCGGCCGGCCGCGAGCACCCTCATGCTCCTGCCGGCCCTTTTCCCCCACCGCTTTCCAAGCCGGATGCCATGCGCTATCCCTGAAGGTGGAAGTAGTCAGCAGCGGCGCATTGGCAAAGTCATGGATCAGGTTCTCTATTCGACGCCCGACAATCCCGCTCCGGAAAACCGCACGGAGGGGTTCTTCGAAACCCATGACGGCCACCAGCTGCGTTACGCCGTCTTCCGCTCTAGCGGACAGGTTGCCATGGGCACCGTCGTTATCCTGCACGGCCGAAACGAATATATCGAGAAATATTTTGAGACGATCCGCGACCTGACGGCCAGGGGCCTCTGGGTCGCGACCTTCGACATGCGCGGCCAGGGCGGTTCGCAGCGGCTCCTGAAACGCCGCAACCACGGCCACATCCGCCGCTTTGCCGATTACGAGCGTGATCTCGATACCTTCTTGGAAAAGGTGGTGCTGCCGGATACCCGCCTGCCCTTCTACTTGCTCGCGCATTCCACAGGCGGCCTGATCGCGCTCTCGGCCGCCCCCTATCTCACCACTCGTATCGATCGCATGGTGCTGTCGGCGCCCTTCATCGGCCTGACCGGCCAGGCGGCTTCGCCCCGCGTCATTCGCACCCTTGCCGGCACGCTGAACGCCGTCGGCCTCGGCTTCCTGCCGCTGACCTCGAAACTGAAGGAGCCGGATTTCCGCGACAATCCGCTGACCTCGGACGAACAGCGCTTCGAGCGCAATGTCGCGATGATGAAGGCCCATCCGGAGCTGACACTCGGGCCACCCACAGCCCGCTGGCTGACCGAGGCCTTTCGCACCATGGACCGGGTCACCTCGCCCTACCACCTCTTCTCGATCACCATCCCGACGGTCATCATTGCCCCGACGCGTGACGGTGTCGTGCCCTACACGGCGCAGGAGCGGCTCTCGCGTTATTTCCGCGCCGGCCAGTTGGTGCCGATCAACGGCGCCCGTCACGAGATCTTCCAGGAACGCGATATCTACCGCGCCGCCGCCCTTGCCGCCTTCCACGCTTTTATTCCCGGCAGCGATGCCGAAGAAAACCAGGACGTCGCCGCCCTCGGCACGTAACCTGGCCAGCACAGCTGATCGCGATTAGCGCTGTAGCACGGCGATCGCCTGCTCGTAGACCGCCGGGCTGCCGGCGGCGATGATCGAGCCGCCATTTTCCGGCCGTCCGCCGTTCCAGGTGGTGATGATGCCGCCCGCCCCCTCGATGACGGGAATGATGCCGCCGACATCATAGGGCTTCAGGCTGTTTTCGATGACGAGATCGATGTGGCCGGCGGCAAGCAGCGCATAAGCATAGCAGTCGCAGCCGTAGCGGAAGAGCCGCACCTGGCCTTCGATCTCGCGGTATTTCTCCATCTCCTCGCCGGCAAAAAGATGCGGCGAGGTGGTGAACAGGATGGCGTTCGACAGCGCGTCGCACTGGCGCGTCTGCAGCCGCCGTTCGCCCTCCGGCCCGGTATAGATCGAGCCGTTCTGGTCGGCGAAATAACGCTCGCCGGTAAAGGGTTGCTCGATCATGCCCATGATCGCCCTGCCATCCTTCTGCAGGCCGATCAACGTTCCCCATACCGGCACGCCGGAGATGAAGGCGCGCGTGCCGTCGATCGGATCGATCACCCAGACATATTCGCGGTCGAGCCCGACATCCCCATGTTCCTCGCCGAGAATGCCGTGGCCGGGGAAACTCTCCTCGATCAGCGCCCGGATGGCGAGTTCGGCCGCCCGGTCGCCCTCCGTCACCGGATCGAAACCGGAGGAAAGCTTGTTCGTGACATCGAGGCCGGAGCGGAAGCGCGGCAGCGTCTCGGCCCGGGCGGCTTCCGCCAGGCGGTTGAAGAACGAACGGTCAGGAAACATGATGGATCCGTTTGGCTGGCGGGAATGGCGCTTTTCATAGCGAAAAGCCACGGGAATGCAAACGCAGCAGGCGATTTGGCTGTAACTGCTCAAAGATGTCGCAACGCAATATATTGCTTGACATTTGTGCAATGCAATAGTAGCGTCTTCATACAGTCTTCTGACTGTAAATACCCTCCTTGGGTGTTTCCTCCCTAGACTTAGCCGCGCTCACAAGCGCGGTTTTTTTTGGCCGGGAAGACGAAGGCCAGACGTCAGCAACATCGAAAAGCGACCTATTCGGCGGCCAGCGCCCGATCTCCGGCAAATTTCTCGACATATTCCGCCATCTGCTGCATGAAGTCCGTGACAGCATCAGCCACCGCGGCGAAATCTTCGCGTTTCTCCAGCGTCAGCTCATCGACATAGATCGCCCGGTTCACCTCGATCTGCAGCGCGTGCAGGCCGCGCGAAGGCCGGCCGTAATGTTCGGTGATGAAGCCGCCGGCATAGGGCTTGTTGCGGATCGCCGCAAAACCCATTTCCTCGAGGATGGCGATGGCCGCGCGCGAAAGCTCGGCCGAAGCGCTGGTGCCGTAGCGATCACCAATGATGAAATCAGGTCGCGAAGTGCTGCCGGCGACGCGCACATTGCCAGGCATCGAGTGGCAGTCGATCAGCACGCCGAAGCCGAACTGCACATGCGTTCGCGCAATCAGCCGGCGCAGCGCCGCATGATAGGGCTTGTAGACCGCTTCGACGCGGTCGAGCCCCTCCTGCACCGGCAGGCGCCGCGCATAGATCTCCATGTTCTCGGCGACGATGCGCGGAATGGTGCCGAGCCCGCCGGCGACCCTCAGCGAATTGACGTTGGCATAGGGCGGCAGCAGCCCGTCGAACATCCGCGGATCGAGCTCGTAGGGCTCACGATTGACGTCGAGATAGGCGCGCGGGAAGTTGGCCGCAAGAAGCGGCGCGCCGAGTGCGACGGCCGAGCCGAAGAGCTCGTCGACATAGTGATCCTCGGAACGGCGGATGGCGATGCCTTCCAGCCTGGACTGGGCAATAAATTCCGGTGGATAAATACGGCCGCTATGGGGGGAGTTGTAGACGAAGGGTATGGTCTGCGACACGGGCTCATGGATCTCAAAAAGCTCGTATTCGCGTATTTCCGGCACTTTCGGCCCTCTTTACCATGTCATGAACTGACTGCTTTGCGCATGTTGCCAGTTGCCCGGCCGCAAGTCCATACTATGTAGAAGGGATGGCGGTCAGGCACAGGCAATTCACCGGTTGTTTACCGGGTAAAGACTAGTGTAAACGGCTGGTAGCCCACCAAAACTTATGGATCGCGGTCTGGATTGATGACTCAGAAGATACTTCTCGCCGAAGACGATAACGACATGCGCCGCTTCCTGGTGAAAGCGCTCGAAAAGGCCGGCTACAAGGTCCTTTCCTACGACAATGGCGCCAGCGCCTATGACCGGCTGCGCGAGGAGCCGTTTTCCCTGCTGCTGACCGATATCGTCATGCCCGAGATGGACGGCATCGAGCTGGCGCGCCGCGCCACCGAACTCGACCCCGACCTGAAGGTGATGTTCATCACCGGTTTTGCCGCCGTGGCGCTGAACCCCGATTCGAAAGCGCCGAAGGATGCCAAGGTCCTTTCCAAGCCTTTCCACCTGCGCGACCTCGTCGACGAGGTCAACAAAATGCTTGCCGCATAAGGCGTGACGAGCGGCGCGTCACAAAACTGAAAAAAGCCTATTGACGGCTCCGAAGGTTTTGTGATCTATGCGCCGCCATCGGATGGGCGTGTAGCTCAGCGGGAGAGCACTACGTTGACATCGTAGGGGTCACAGGTTCAATCCCTGTCACGCCCACCATCCGATCTCCCTGACATCGTTGATAAATCCCCCTTGGGGATTTTTTGATTCCTGAGCCTGGCACGTGCTCCAGATCCAGCACTTTGCGGAGCGAGGGCCTGGGTGTGATTGGTCCGCGACCATGATCCGGGCCGGGGTTTCAATGGCTGTGGGATAGCCCCGCAGGTGGGAAATAGGGGACGTATGGCGCAAAGGACGCGGACGCGCAAAGCGGTATCCATAATCCTCGGCCTCGCCCTAGCTGGGGCTGGCCTCTTCGGTTTCGGATATATGCAGTTTCATGTCGCTGAACCCATTAGCATCAAGTTTTGGCTGATTCCGATCACCATGTTCGCGGCCGGGGCAGCAATCCTGTGGGACGATTTCAGAAGTTCCTAACGCCCTCTTCGACACCCGTTCGACGAAGGGTAAGACCAAAATAAGTCACAGAACCGTGCCATTGCCTGACTATCCAGCGCATGGCCGATTCGCCGTCGCAGACAGATGGGGTTGAGACAGACAATGAGACCTTTCGCACCGGCAGCCGCCGCCCTTTTTTCTGCCGTCCTCGCCGTGCCGGCCTCTGCCGCGCCGGCCGCACCCGCCGAGACCTTTCCCGGCGCTCCCGGCGTCATTACGCTTTCCGGCAAATGCGCCAAGCTGGTCGTCGCCAAATTCGACGCCACCAAGGGCTGCAAGAACGAGCTTGCCAGCGTCACGCTGGCCAATGGCTTGGTGACCTTCATCTTCACTTCAGACGGCAAGGCGCTCGGCTTCCAGGGCGACGGCAGCGGCATCAAGCCCGCCTCCAACGGCAATGCCCGCCTGCCGCTCAGCCTCGTCACCACGGGCGTCGGCAACAAGATGACCGGGGAGGTCAAGGTTGCCGGCTTCTGCACCTTCGGCAATCCCTATGCCGGCAAGCCGATCGCGATCGAATGCACGGCCGAAAGCAAGGATTCCTCCTTCACCGGCAGCTTCCGCACCGGCGGCAAGCTGGTGAAAAAGGGTAAGTAGCCAGAGCAATTCCAGCAAAAGTGCGCAGCGGTTTTGCATCGATTCCGATTTAAGGAATTATGCAGTAGCCGTCAGGCGCACCAGGCGCTGCCGGCAGCCCCTGGCTTGCGAGCCAGGCCCTCGTTGATCAGTTGCGCGCCAAAAGAGCGCCCGTCGCGCGAGACGACGCGCGGCGCGCCTGAGGGCTCGCTCTTGCCCGCAGCGTTCATGGTGAAGGGTCCGGCGTTCAGAAGCGCCAGCAGCCGCGACTTGGCGGCAAAGGCCACCCGGCGCTCGCCGTCACAGCGCGCCTGATCGACCACCGGGCTTGCCATGTCGGCGATCACGATCTTTTCGCCCTTGTACCAGAAGACACCGCCGTCGCCGACGCAATTGATATGGGCGCCCTGGCCGCAATAGCCGAAGGCCACTGTCCCGGTTTCCGAAACCGCAGGGGAGGCCGGGGACGCCACTGCCTTTATCGGCTGGATCATCGGCGTCGGGATCGCGGCCGGCGGCAGCGGCTGCGACTGAGGCATCGACGCTGCGGCTTTCGGCGTGGGGGCGGCAAGCGCTACCTGCTTCGGCGGCACGTCCTTCCTGACGACCGGCCTCGGCTCCGCCGTTTCCCGCGTGACCGACGCCGATTGCCTTGCAAGCATCGGCTGGATGGTCTTCCAATGGTCGTGAGCGACGATGCCGCCGATCGCGGCAATGCCGATCACCGCCCAGGGCAGCAATCCGCCACTGCTGCTGCGCGCTTTGCTCTTTCCTCTCGCCGGCGCCTTGCGGCGGCCGCGTGTCGCTGTCTTGGCCATCTGTCCGATTCCCGTGAGGCCGGGATTATCGCTGCCCAATCCTTTCCGAAAGGTTGGCGCAGCGACAGGATGATGCCTGGTTCGCCGATCTTTCCCTCGAATGACATGAAAACGCCGAGGTGCATCGATGGGGCCAACGTGGCGGCCGAAACACATAAGGAGAAAAAGCTGAACAAATTCCGCGCTCAGACGTCAGCCAGCGAAAATTTCATCTGTTCCGAGGGAAAAATCCATGGATCGCATCATCGCCGACATCATACCGGCATCGCGCATCCACTACCCCGTCATCTTCGCCCGTCTCTTCGGCGCTATCGTCTGCGGCGGCCTGATCAGCTTCGAGCGTGAGGCACGCGACTGCCCGGCATCGTGCCGGGCGCTAATGTCGCTAATGTCAGCGTGACTGTCTGTTGGTCATTCGGAACGTGCGACCGAAGGATCGTTTTTCCCGACCGACGCCGTGCTGCTGATGGACGCGAGCGGCTTCTGGCGTTTGCCGATATTGATGCGCTCGTCCGCCGCCTCGCGGACGGCCTGCCATTCATTTTCGTGCCGGATGAAGATCTCGCGGGGCACAAATTTGATCGTCATATGTTTCTCATCCTGTGTCAAAACTAGCGTCAGCGCGCCAAAGAGGCGTCCGGAATAGCCGTTATTTCTTGGTCTCTGCATTGGCTTTCACGCCGGGGGCCTTAATGTCGGGACCACCCTTGGAAAGATCGGCACCGGTAACATGGGCGGGCACGTGAATGTCGTGATAGACGCCGGGCGTCAGCGTCAGATCGACCTGATGCGGCGGCAGCACCTGCGCCTTCTGCATGCGGTTTGGCTTTGCCCGCTTCAAGCGGTCGGACGCCTCCGTGCGTTTATCGGGAATATGGGTCGAAGTGTGCATCATCGGCCTCCTTTTTTAAGCTCAACAGTGCCTAACGGGCGGGCATCAGGATAGTTCCAAAAAAATTACCCAATCCCGGTGTGGCGACCAGCCTTGACTGGTCGGCGAAGCTCATTACCTAGAGCCTATCCCGCAGCCTTCCAGACATCGGCTGACGGGGGAACTTTGGTGCCGGGCCCCTCTGGCGAGAGTTTTTACGGCGCTCTCGTGATGTCGGTACCGCCTGCAGCTTAGCCGGCGGATTTTTCATCGATGACCAAGCTCACCATGCCTGACCCGCGTGCCCGTTGTGGCGTGCCGCGTTTCTCTAACATATCCACTCTCTTCCACACGATTTGCGGCCGTGAGGTGCGGCCATGAATCAACCTCAGACCTATAAATCTTCGCTCAGCTATTTCCGCTGGGCTTTCATCGTTACTGCCCTCGGCCTCGTTCTCGGCGCCATGCTCGGCTGGCAGACGACCGGCACGATCGGCGGCATGGCGACCGTCTTCTTCATCTGCACGGTGCTTGCCGTGCTGGAGATATCGCTTTCCTTCGACAATGCCATTGTCAACGCCAACAAGCTCAAGGAGATGACGCCGGTTTGGCAGAAGCGCTTCCTCACCTGGGGCATCATCATCGCCGTCTTCGGCATGCGCATCGTCTTCCCGCTGGCAATCGTCGCGATCGCGGCCCAGATCGGCCCCTGGGATGCTCTGGTGCTTGCCGCACGCGAGCCGGCCGAATATGCCCGCATCATGAACGACGCGCATTTGCCGATCGCAGCCTTCGGCGGCACCTTTCTGATGATGGTCGGCCTCAACTACTTCTTCAATCACGAGAAGCAGGTGCACTGGATCGGCGGTCTTGAAAAGATGATGGCGCGTTCGGCCACCATCAAGGGCATCGAGATCGCCTTCGTGCTGGCGCTGATGCTGGTTTTCTCCTGGCTGATCGGCGGCGAGGAAGCCACCGTCTTCGTCCATTGCGCCATCTACGGCCTGCTCACCTTCCTCGCGGTCGAGGTGGTCGGCGGATTGCTCGATGCTTCGCAGCAGACGATGAGCGCTGCCGCCAAAGGTGGCCTCGGCGCCTTCATCTATCTGGAGGTGCTGGACGCCAGCTTCTCCTTCGACGGCGTCATCGGCGCCTTTGCGCTGACGCAGAACCTCTTCGTCATCGCGATCGGCCTCGGCATCGGCGCCATGTACGTGCGCTCGATGACCATCATGCTGGTGGAGAAGGGAACGCTTGCCGAATACCGCTATCTCGAACATGGCGCCTTCTACGCCATCCTGATCCTCTCGGTGATCATGTATGCGCAGACCATGGTGCACATCCCCGAAGTCATCACCGGCCTCGGCGGCGCGGCGCTGATCGGCCTGTCCCTCTGGTCATCCATCCGCCACAACAGGCGCGAAAGGGTGGAGGATCACGACGCCCAGCGGAAAGAGCTTCAAGCCTGACGTCGGGTGTCACAGCGCGCCGCGCGATTGCACCCGTAGAGATAAAATAAAAGCCCGCGACCATCCGGTTGCGGGCTAATTCATTCATGCATGACTTGGAGTCTTAGCGGGAGACCTGACCGAAGGAGGCCGGGTCGATACCGAGTGTGGTGAGGTCGTTGGCGCGCGGGCGTCGACCTGCTTCGACAGCAGCGCTGACGGCATTTGCAGCGCCAAGGATGGCGAATGCGCGGCCAAAGAAGCCAGTACGGACTGAATTACGGAGTGCGGACATTGTCCTTTTCCTCTTGCTCAATGATTGACTGCTCGCAGATGGCATCGCGCATATAGATCAACAATGCTCAGAAAATCACCTCAGCCATGCAAGAAACAGGAGGCCGGCGCATGTCTCCATGGCCAGCCTCGAGGAGGGGGTGGGTCGTCTTTTTCTTGTTAGAGCGCCGTGCGTCCTCTCGGGCGCACAAAGGACGCTCTAACACTTTGAAATCTGCGCATCGTGCTTTCCGAAAATCGATTCCGATTTTCGGGCCGATACGCTAGTCTTCGTTTGCCGCCAGCTGCGACAGTACCTGGCCCCTGCCGCGCAGCCGCAGGATCAACGGGATGAGGAAGGCGGCGGCTGCAACAATGAGCAGGCCCGCCGCGATCGGCGACATGACAAGCGTCGTGACGTCGCCCTGACTGATCGCCAGCGCCCGGCGCAGCTGCTGTTCGGCAAGCGGCCCGAGGATCAGGCCGACGACGGTAGGCGCGATCGGATAGCCGAACAGTCGCATCACATAACCGAGCAGACCGAAGGCGAGCAGCATGCCGAGTTCGAACACCGACGGATTGGCGCCGATCGTCCCGAGCGTCGCAAACAGCAGGATGCCTGCATAGAGCCATGGCTTCGGAATGGTCAACAGCTTTACCCAGAGCCCGATCATCGGCAGGTTCAGCACCAAGAGCATCGCATTGGCGATAAGCAGGCTGGCGATCAGCCCCCAGACGAGCTGCGGATTGGTGGCAAACAGCAGCGGGCCCGGCTGCAGCCCGTATTGCTGGAAGCCGGCAAGCATGATCGCCGCCGTCGCCGTCGTCGGCAGGCCGAGCGTCAGAAGCGGCACTAATGTGCCGGCGGCCGATGCGTTGTTTGCGGCCTCGGGACCGGCTACACCTTCGATCGCGCCATGGCCGAACTCTTCCGGGTTTTTCGCAAGCCGCTTTTCGGTCGCATAGGAGAGGAATGTGCCGATTTCGGCGCCGCCCGCCGGCATCGCGCCGATCGGAAACCCGATCAGCGTGCCGCGCAGCCAGGGCTTCCACGAACGCGCCCAGTCCTCAGCGGTCATCCAGAGCGAACCCTTGACCGCCTCGACTTTCTCCGCGATCCGGTCGCCCTGCGCGGCGATATAAAGCGTCTCGCCGATCGCAAACATCGCCACGGCCAGCGTCGTCACCTCGACACCATCGAGCAGGTCGGGGATGCCGAAGGAAAGCCTGGCCTGCCCTGTCTGCTGGTCGATGCCGACCATGGCGAGCGCGAAACCGATGAACAGCGACGTCAGACCCCGCAAGGCGGAGTCGCCAAACGCCGAGGAGACGGTGACGAAGGCAAGCACCATCAGCGCGAAATATTCGCGCGGCCCGAAGACCAGCGCCAGCTTGACGATATAAGGAGCGATGAAGGCAAGCCCGAGCGTGGCGATCAGCCCGGCGACGAAGGAGCCGATCGCCGCTGTCGCCAGCGCCGGTCCGCCGCGCCCGGCGCGCGCCATCTTGTTGCCCTCGAGCGCGGTGACGATCGAGGCGCTTTCGCCCGGCGTATTGAGCAGGATCGAGGTCGTCGAGCCGCCATACATGCCGCCGTAATAGATGCCGGCAAACATGATCAGTGAGCCGCCGGGATCGAGCTTGTAGGTGACGGGCAGCAGCAGTGCCACGGTGAGTGCCGGGCCGATGCCGGGAAGCACGCCGACGGCGGTGCCGAGCGTCACGCCGACCACCGCATAAACCAGGTTCATCGGCTGCATCGCAACCAGGATACCCTGCCATAGGAATTCGAATGTGTTCATCTTGGTGTCCCAAGCGGCGTTCCCGACCATCCGATTTCGGGGTCAGGCGCCGCGCAAAATCAAAAGTGCTGACAGCGCGTCGGCGCGGTCAGAAGAACAGATGTTCGAGCGGACCGGCCGGCAGCGTCAGTTGCAGCAGCTGCGAGAAGATCGCCCAGACGACGAAGCTGATGACGATGCCAAGCGGCAGCGAGATCCAGAGCTTACGCTTGCCGAAGCCGCGTGCCGTCAGCGCGAAGAGGATGCCGGTCGCGATCGAGAAGCCGGCGACGCGCAAAAGCAGCATCTGGCCGGCAAGACCGGCGACGATCCAGATGACGGGTGCGACTTCCTGCCGGTCACGTTCGGGAAAATCGCCGCGCCAGGCTTCGAAGGCGGTCCAGATCCCGAGACAGAAGAGGCCGAACGCCACCACTTGCGGCACTGTCGCAGGACCGATGCGGTCGTACTGCGCAATCGTTTTCAGATGCGAGGCGTCCCAGGCCATCACGCCGGCAACGACGAAGAGGAAAACGGCAATGATGAACGCCGCCCAATCAGGGCGGCGTATCGTTGCCGAGGAGGTGTTATCCTCGCTCATTGAACAAGTCCGATGTCTTTGAGAATGCCTTCAGTGGCCGAGACATCCTTCTCGAGCTGCGCCTTGAAGGCATCGCCGGACAGATAGGTGTCGGCCCAGCCCTTGGTCTTCAGGGTTTCCTGCCAGGTGGCGGAGGTATGCAGCTTTTCGAAATCGGCGGTAATGGCTGCGACCTGCTCTGCCGACAGGCCGGGGGCAGCGGCGACCATGCGCCAGTTCTGAATGGTGACGTCGGTGCCGGCTTCCTTCAGTGTCGGGGCATCGACGCCGTCGATGCGCTTATCGCTGGAGACGGCGAGAAGACGAAGCGTGCCTGACTTCACCTGCGATTCGAACTCGCTATAGCTCGAGACGCCGGCCGTGACCTGGCCGCCGAGAATGGCGGCGAGCGCTTCACCACCGCCGGAGAAGGCGACATAGTTGATCTTGGTCGGATCGACGCCGGAAGCCTTGGCGATCAGGCCGACGGTGATATGGTCGGTGCCGCCGGCCGAACCGCCACCCCAGGAAACCGAACCCGGATCCTTCTTCAGCGCCGCAACGAGATCAGCCATGGTCTTGATCTCGGATGCAGCAGGAACGACGACGGCCTCATACTCGCCGGTCAGACGGGCGATCGGCGTGACGTCCTTGAGCGTCACCGGCGATTTGTTGGTGAGGATCGCGCCGACCATGACATAGCCGCCGACGATCAGCGAATTCGGGTTGCCGGCAGCCTGGCTGCTGAACTGCGCAAGGCCGATGGTGCCGCCGGCGCCGGGAACGTTCTGGACCTGCACGTTGCCGGAGATCTTCTCCTGCTGCAGCGCGGTCTGCAGCGAACGGGCCGTCTGGTCCCAGCCGCCGCCGGGCGCGGCCGGCGCGATGATGGTGTAGTCGGCCGCATAGGCCGGCAGCGCGATGGTCGCTGCAAAAAGGGTTGCGATGAACGTATGCTTCACGATGTGTCCTCCGTCGGCGGCTGAGCAGACCGCCTGTTATTCTCAAGGGAATCGGGAGGAATGGCCGGCCAGCGGACGCAAGGGTCCTGAATGACGAGCGGAATACCTCCCGAGGCTTCAGCTCTCCGCCTCCACGGAGAAGAAGTAGCCAAAGCGACCACAACAAGCTGTCATTTAGCTGACATCGGTGAGATATCCAGAAGGAGAAGACACTTTTTTGCCGTAATTGGCAGTGGTGATCTAAAACCCGGTTCTTCGCTGCCGAATGGCGGTGCATTATCGCGCCGCGACGCGTGGCGGCCGCGAGCCCATCTGAACGAGAAGAGCGACCCAAAGCTTTAAGGAAGCGAACCAGCTGAGAGCTGACCCCTTCACTGCGTCCGCAGAACTTCGTTCCAGTGCGCGATCAGCCGCGCCCGTTTCACCTGGTCGAGATAGACCATCAGCCCGGGGCTGACAGGCACCGGCCGCAGTTGGGCGCCGAGCAGTTCTTGCAGCGTATTGGCGGTATTCTCCCCAGCCACCTCGGGACTGACGGCCGGGATCTGCAGCTCGCGCGCCATGATCGTCTGCCCTTCCCGCGACATGAAGAAGGTGAGGTAGCGCCGCCCGAGTTCCGGCTCGGCGGCCGCCTGCGGCACCAGCCCGATCCGCGACATCACCACGGTATAATCCTTCGGCAGCACGATGCCGACATCGGGATAGCGTGAAGCCCAGTCGGCCGCATAGGAGCCGAGAATATTGTAGCCGAGTACGAAGCGCCCGTCGGCAACACGTTCGAGGATTGCCGAACTCGTCGAATAAAGCTTGACGCCGGCAGCCCCCATCGCCCCGATCACCGACCAGATGTCGCCGAACTGCTCCTGGTCGCGCGCCATGAAAAGGAAGCCGACGCCGGAGCGCTCGATATCGTAGGTACCGATCCGCCCATGGACGTCGTTGCCCTTGCGCTTCAGATAATCGACGAATTCAGCCCGCGAGCTCGGCACCGGCTCATGCGCGAAGCTCGGCTTGTGATAGACGAACACCGCCGGCTCGAAGGTGAGCGCATAGGCGGTGTTACGCCAGTTCGCCCATTTCGGCCATGGCGCACTCATCGGCAGGTTGCTGACCTGCGCATAGCCGTCGTTGGAAAGCTTCACCTGCAGGTCCATCGCCGAGGAAAAGGCGAAGTCCGCCGTCTTCTTGCCGGCATCCGTTTCCCGGACGATCCGGTCGTAGATGTCGCCGGTCAGCATGTCCTCATATTTGACCGCGATGTCGGGATTGGCCGCCTGGAAACCCCGGATCATCGGCCGCGCCAACGGTTCGTCGAGCGAGGAATAAACCGTCAGCACCGGCGCATCGGCATTGCCCGATTTTGCCGGATAGAAGGCCTGATCCGCCAAGGAAAAACCCGGCCAGAACGCCAGCAGCAAGATAAAAACTCTCCTCATGCAGCAACAATGCCTGAGCACGCCGGGAGGAGCAAGGGCGTGGCCGAGGCGGCACGCGGTGCGTGACGGGATCACAGTTCCCGCTCGAAGAAGAGCAGGATCTGTTGGAGCTCCGGCGGAACCGGATAATAAGCATCCCGCTCCTGGAAGCCGAGGCGGCGATAGAGCCCCTGCGCTGCCGTCTGAAAAATGCCGGTATCAAGCCGCATCGAGTGATAGCCGTCAGCTCTGGCCTGGGCGATCGATGCCTTGCAGAGCGCGACAGCAACACCATGACCGCGAGCGGCGGCCGAGACGAAAAGCCTTTTCATCTCCGCAATGTCAGGCGCCTGCGCGTGATGCATGACGCAGCCGACAGGCTCTCCATCGAGCCGCGCCAGGAAGATCGCGCCCTTCGGCCTTGCGTGAATCTGCGGCAGGTCGACGAGCAGCGCCTCGAATTTTTGCGGATTGTAATAGAGATCGATCACCGGCCGATGCTGGGGGTAATTGTCATAGAGCCATTGCCGGAATGATCGGCAGAGATCTCGCACGGCCATCATTTCCGTCTCGCTCTCAGCAAGCTCGACCGTTGGTCCCGCCATCTGTCAAACCTCCTGGTCCCTCGCCTCTTCTATCATGAACATGCTGCGCGGTGGAGATCGAAGGCCGGAATTAAGCCGCTATCCACTCCATCAGCGCATTCTGCGCGTGCAGTAGAAAAGCCTTGGCGGCGCGACTTTCGCAGAGCGGATGCTCCATCGCCCCAGCCGTCACCTCCTGGCCGCGCGTCACCGGCGGGCACGGCAGGAAGATCGCATCCTCCCGCAACCGATCGAGCACATCGGTCCCGATCCTGTGGCCGGCAAGTGCGTCGGCCGCGGCATCGCCCGGCCATGAATCGGTGACGATGACGTTGGCATCCAATAGTTCGCCCATATCGGTGCTCGCGCGGAAGCGCCCATTGAGCAGCGCGCTGTCTCGGACATGCCAGCGTTCGGGATAGACCTGCACCACCTCGATCGGCAGCGCGATCGACGCTTCGACCCAGGAACGGAAGATATTCGCGTCCGCCGCCACGCCGGCTACCTTCAACCCGTCGATCAAGCCGCGCCGGCTCTTGATATAGGCAAGGTCGCCGAGCGTCTCGCAAGGGTGGTTCGAACGCGTGCGCGCATTGATGACAGGCACCGGCGAGACGGCAGCGACCGCCTTCAGTGTCGCAAATTCCTTCGTGCGGATCACCACCATGTCGAACCAGTTGCCGAGATAACCCGAGAGATCGCCGGTGTCCTCCCTGGCATTGAAGCCGATCGGCACATGCACGCAGATACCGCCCATCGCCTGGATGCCGAGATCGAAGGCGGTCGTATTGCGCCAGCCGCCAGCATCGACAATCAGCGCGACGCGTTTGCCCGCGAGGCTCTGCGGCATCGTGCGCTCATTCCAGGCTTTGGCAAGCTCACCGGCGCGACTGATGATCGACCGAAGCCCAGCCTCCGGAATATCACGAAACTCCAGAAAATTCCGGATCGAACCTGTCATTCAAAACCCCAATGCGCATGAAATGTCGCCACAATAACCGGCACCGGTCTCACGGCAACCGTTGAGGCGGTCGGTTTTATGATGCCGATACAGAAAATGTCGGCGGAAGCAGAACATTCGGTTTTTGTCCGATGTGAATTGTCTTTTCATCACAAAGGATTAGGGATTTGCTCCATCCTTCACCCATTTAGAGTATTGATGAAGATCGACGACGTTTATACGGTCCGCTGCCGCGTAAAAACGTCGAAACCGCCCGAATTCTTATTCGGGGGACGACTCTATGCGACAAAAACTCTATAAAAAGCTAGATTAAACTGGGAAGATCCATGGGAGGGGTCATGGAACGACGACTGAGCGCTATTCTTGCTGCTGATGTCGTCGGCTACAGCCGACTGATGGGCATTGATGAATCCGGCACGTTGCAGGCGCTGAACCGCCATCGCTGCGAGCTGGTCGACATTCGCATATCCGATTACAAGGGCCGGATCGTCAAACTCACCGGCGACGGCATCCTTGCCGAATTCCAGAGCGTGGTGAATGCGGTCGCCTGCGCCGCCGAAATTCAGCGCAGCATGGCGGCCCGCAACGAGAACGTGCCCAAGGACGAGCGCGTCGAATTCCGCATCGGCATCAATCTCGGCGACGTCGTGGTCGAGAACGGCGACATATTCGGAGATGGGGTCAATCTAGCCGCCAGGCTCGAGCGCATCGCAGCGCCGGGCGGCATCGCCGTGTCGGCCTCGGTGCGCGAGCAGGTCGGCTCGCGCCTCAATCTCGGCTTCGAATTCATCGGCGAACATATGCTGAAGAACATCCGGCAGCCCGTTCAGGTCTACACCGTCAGCTTGGCGCCGCCTTCCTCCGCCAGATTGGTCGCGCAGAACCGCAACACCTGCTTCATCGCGGTGCTGCCCTTCACCAATATGAGCGGCGATGCCGACCAGGATTATTTCTCCGACGGTATCACCGAAGACATCATCACCGATCTCTCCAAGATCTCCAGCCTGCACGTCGTGCCGCGCAACACCATTTTCACCTACAAGGGCATATCGGTAAAGGTGAAGCGGCTCGCCCAGGAGCTTGGCGTACGCTACGTGCTCGAGGGAAGTGTGCGCATCGTCGGCAATCGCGTGCGCATTTCCGGCCAGCTGATTGACACCGCCAATGGCGACCATCTCTGGGCCGAGCGTTACGACCGCGACATGACCGACATCTTCGCCATCCAGGACGAGATCACCCATGCGATCGTGGGTCAGTTGAAGGTGCGTCTGTTGCCGGAGGAGAAGAAGGCGATCGCGACTGAGCCGACCGCCAATGTCGAGGCCTATACCTATTATCTCAGAGGCCGCCAGCTCTCTCACACCTGGACCAAATCCTATCTGGAGCTCGCAAGGCGCATGTTCTGCAAGGCGGTGGAGCTCGATCCGGATTATGCCCGCGCCTATGCCGGCATCGCCGATTGCGACGCGGCGATCCGTGACTGGGCGCCTGACGACGTGCCGCTGAGGCGCATCCTCGACATGAGCGCCCGTGCCCTGGCGCTTGATCCTGACCTTCCCGAGGCCCACGCCTCCCATGGTCTCGCCCTGCATCAGAGCGGCTATGACGACAGGGCGGCGGCAGCCTTCGAACGTGCCCTGGCGCTCGACCCGAATCTCTTCGAGGCGAATTTCCACTATGCCCGGTTCTTCTTCATGCGCGGCAACTTCGCCGAATCCGTGCAATATTTCACCCGCGCCGCCGCAATCCGCCCGGATGATTACGTCTCGCCGATCCATCTGATGTCTGCCTACCGCTCGCTCGGCCGGGTGCTGGATACGGAAAACTGGGCGCGCCTCGGCCTGCTGCGCGCCGAACGCGCCCTAAACCTCAATCCGGAAAATTCCGGCCCCGCCCATCGCGGCGCGCTGGCGCTTGCCCATCTCGGCGATGCGGCAAGGGCACGCGACTGGGCCGATCGCGCGATCGCCATCGATCCTGATGACATCGTCGCGCAGTATAATCTCGCCTGCGTCTACTCCGTCCTCGGCGACGTCGACCAAGCGATTGATCTGTTGCAGAAGCTGCTGCCGAACAGCTCCGTCTACCATATCAAATGGTTCGACAATGATTCCGACCTCGACAACATCCGCGACGATCCCCGCTTCCAAAAACTCCTCGCCGCCGCGATGACGCAGCGCGAGCGGATCGAAAGAACCGGGAGCTGAGATCGAGCCTTTCCCGGCCGTTCACCCAGCGTATTGGCCCGAAATCGGAATCGATTTTCGGAAAGCACGATGCGTAGGTGCAAAGTATGACAGCGTCCTTTGCGCGTCTGAAGGACGCGTGGCACTGTAGATTCAAAATCGCTGTGACATCCCTCCTTCACCTCTGTAATCTCCTTTGAAAAACAGGGGAAACATCCGTGCGCATCCTGCTCACCGAAGACAATATCGCGCTGGCCGACGGCCTGTCGGCGATCTTGCGCGGCACGGGCCATGCCGTCGATGTCGTCCATGACGGGGCGTCTGCCAATGCGGTCATCGCCGCGGAAAATTTCGATCTGGTGATTCTCGACCTCAACCTGCCCGAGATGGACGGACTCGACGTGCTGCGCGCCATGCGCGCCCGGCAGAACCAGGCGGCCGTCCTCATTCTGACCGCGCGCGGCACGCCGGAAGAGCGAGTGAAGGGGCTCGATCTCGGCGCCGACGATTATCTGATCAAGCCCTTCGATATCGCCGAGTTCGAGGCCCGTGTGCGTGTGCTGCTGCGCCGCCAGGCCGGCCTGCGTTCGGCGACGGTCAGCTTCGGCGGCATCTCCTTCGATCTCAATTCCCGCACCTTTTCATCGGGCGCCACGCCCCTCGATATTCCCGCCCGCGAACTCGGCCTGCTCGAAATTCTCTTCATGCGGGCCGGCAAGGTCGTCGCCAAGGAGGCGATCATTCAATCGCTGACGGCCTTCGACGACGACATTTCCGCAAACGCCATCGAGCAATATGTCAGCCGCCTGCGAAAGCGCCTCTCGCCGCACGGCCTGACCGTGAAGACTGCTCGCGGCATCGGCTATTATCTCGACAAGCTGCCCGAGGCCTCATGAAGGCCGCCTATTCCCTCAGACGCCGATTGCTCTTCTGGCTGCTCGTCTCGACAGCCGTCATCGGCACGCTGGCACTCGCCGATACCTATCGCGAGGCCGTCCAGACATCGAACATCGTCTCCGACCGCGTGCTTGCCGGCTCCGCGCTGGCGATCGCCGAACGCGTCGTCGTCGCCGAGGATGGCACGCTGCAGGTCGATATCCCCTATGTCGCACTTGAGATGCTGACCTCGGCCGCGCAGGATCGCGTCTTCTACCGCGTCGACGGCCCGCCGGGCCAATTCATCACCGGCTACCAGTCTTTGCCGGTCCTGAAGAAAACGCCGGGCGATGCGGCCACCTTCGCCGACGATACCTTCCGCGACGAGCCGATCCGCATCGCCACACTCGAACGCTCGGCCTCGACGGGCATCCGCTCCGTGCCCTTCGTCGTGACGGTCGCCGAAACCACTATCGCCCGCCGGCAGTTGGCGCAGGCGATTCTCGTCCGCTCCGCACTCCGCCTCGCCTTCATGATCGCGGGCGCGGCCGTCATCGTCTGGATCTCGGTCACGGTGGCGCTCCGCCCGCTCTACAAGCTCGGCGACGCCATCGGCGAACGCAGCCCCGATGACCTGCATCCGATTGAGCAGACCGTGCCGAGCGAGGTCGAGCCGCTGGTCGAAACGGTGAATTCCTTTATGGTCCGCCTGCAGTCGGCGCTCGATGCGCTGCGCCATTTCACCGGCAATGCCAGCCACCAACTGCGCACGCCGCTGGCGATAATCCGCACTCAACTTGCACTTTCCGCCCGCGCTGGCTCGCTTGATGAGGCGCAGGCCGCAGCGCTGAAGGGCGATCAGGCCGTGGCGCATGCCGAGCGCATTCTTGCCCAGCTTCTGCTGATGGCGAAGATCGACGCAGCCACCGCCAAGGAGGCGCTGACCGCCTCCGCCATCGATCTTGCCGCCATCGCCCAAGAAATCACCGGCGAGCAGATCCCGACGGCCGCCGTCGCCGGCATTGATCTCGGCTTTGAGGGCGAAAGCCCGGCAATGGTCCGCGCAGAGCCGCTGCTGATCGGCGAAATGCTGCGCAACCTTGCCGGCAACGCAATCGCTTATGCCGGCAAGGGAGCTGAGGTCACCGTCCGCATTATCACCGCCTCGGAGACGATCCGCCTCGAAGTCGAGGACAACGGCCCCGGCATTCCGCGCGAAAAGCTGGAGGCGGTACGTGGGCGTTTTTCACGCGGCAATGAGGCAGGTGCGCCGGGTGCCGGCCTCGGCCTGCCAATCGTCGAAGAAATCGCCAATCTTTTCAATGCCGCACTGACGCTGGAGCCGGGTTCGGACGGCAAGGGCCTGAAGGCGGCCGTCACCTTTGCCAAGGCGGCGTAAAGCCGTCGGCCCCTTGACCTTCCACCTTGCTTTCTTTCGCTGCATTGCACACAGTGCTTTTTGGGAACAGCAAGCCGCACGACGATGCGCGCCGGATAAAAAGAAATATGTCGATCAAAGCCAGTATCTATCATCTGACGCACTACACCTATGACAAGCCGGTCCGCCTCGGCCCACAGATCATCCGGCTGAAACCTGCCTCGCATTCGAAGACACGGGTGCTCAGCCACTCGCTGAAGGTCACGCCCTCCAACCATTTCGTCAACCTGCAGCAGGACCCATACGGCAATTACCTTGCCCGCTATGTCTTTCCGGATCCGGTGACGGAGTTCAAGATCGAGGTCGATCTCGTCGCCGACATGACGGTCTATAATCCCTTCGACTTCTTCGTCGAGGAAGAGGCGACCAAGTGGCCCTTCGGATACCCTGAAACGATCGAGGAGGATCTGTCGATCTACATGACGCCGGAGCCGGCCGGTCCGCGCCTGAAGGCGCTGCTGCCGACGCTCGACTGGTCGCCCGACCAGCCGACGGTCGATATGATCGTCGGCTTGAATGCCCGTCTGCAGCGGCAGATCGGTTATGTCATCCGCATGGAAACCGGCGTGCAGACGCCGGAAGAAACGCTGGAAACCGCCAAAGGCTCCTGCCGCGACACCAGCTGGCTGCTCGTCCAGATCCTTCGCCATCTCGGCCTTGCCGCCCGCTTCGTCTCCGGTTACCTCATCCAGCTGACGCCGGACCTGAAGGCGCTCGACGGCCCCTCCGGCACCGAAGTCGATTTCACCGACCTGCATGCCTGGGCCGAGGTCTATCTGCCCGGCGCCGGCTGGGTTGGCCTCGATCCGACGTCCGGCCTGCTGACCGGCGAAAGCCATATCCCGCTTGCCGCAACGCCGCATTACCGCAACGCCGCGCCGATTTCCGGCGGTTATTTCGGCGAGGCCAAAACCCAGTTCGCCTTCGACATGAAGGTCTCGCGCGTCGCCGAACACCCGCGCATCACCAAGCCCTTTTCCGATGAAAGCTGGGACGAGCTCAACGAACTCGGCGAGAAGGTCGACCGCGTCCTCGAAGCCGAGGATGTGCATCTGACGATGGGCGGCGAGCCGACCTTCGTTTCGATCGACGATTTCCAATCCGAGGAGTGGAACACCGCCGCTGTCGGCCCGACCAAGCGCGAAAAGGCCGACATCCTGATCCGCAAGCTGCATGAACGCTTCGCCCCCGGCGGTTTTCTGCATTATGGCCAGGGAAAATGGTACCCGGGCGAAAGCCTGCCGCGCTGGACCTTCTCGCTTTACTGGCGCCGCGACGGCAAGCCGGTCTGGCAGAACCTCGATCTGGTCGCCGCCGAAGGCAAGGATACCGGTGTCAAAGCCGAGGATGCCGAAAAGCTCCTGACGGCAATCGCAAAAGAGCTGGCGATCAAGCCTGACATGGTGCAGCCGGCCTATGAAGATCCGGCCGACTGGATCATCAAGGAAGGCAGCCTTCCCGAAAATGTCGACCCGGCGAATTCGAAGCTGAAGGATCCTGAGGAGCGCAACCGCATCGCCCGCGTCTTCGCCCGCGGCCTCACGACCCCGACCGGCTATGTCCTTCCGGTTCAGGCATGGAACGCCAAGGCAGCCGAAACACGGGTCTGGGTCAGCGAGAAATGGCGCACCCGCCGCGGCAAGATCTTCCTTGTCCCCGGCGACAGTCCGATCGGTTACCGCCTGCCGCTAGGCACGCTGCCCTATGTTCCCCCGGCGCGTTACCCCTATATCCACCCCGCCGATCCGACGATCCCGCGCGAACCGCTGCCTGATGTCTTCGTACCGGCCGGCCGCGCCATGCCGGAAGCCTCCTTCCATGCCGACGAGAGCAATCGCGGCCGGATCGAACAGACGCTCGGCGAGCTTCGCGGCGCCGTGCGCACCGCCATGTCGGTCGAGCCGCGCGACGGCAGGCTCTGCATCTTCATGCCGCCGGTCGAACGCATCGAGGATTATCTCGAGCTGATCGCCGCCGCCGAAAACGCCGCCGCCGAGCTCAAGCTTCCCGTCCATATCGAAGGTTATCCGCCGCCGCAGGACGAGCGCATCAACGTCATCCGCGTCGCCCCGGATCCCGGCGTCATCGAGGTCAATATTCATCCGGCTTCGAACTGGAAGGACTGCGTCGACATCACCACGGCGATCTACGAGGAGGCGCGCGCCACCCGGCTCGGCGCCGACAAGTTCATGATCGACGGTCGCCACACCGGCACCGGCGGCGGCAACCATGTCGTCGTCGGCAGCGCCAATCCGAACAACAGCCCCTTCCTGCGCCGTCCCGATCTCTTGAAGAGCGTGGTCCTCCACTGGCAGCGCCACCCCTCGCTCTCCTACCTCTTCTCCGGCATGTTCATCGGCCCGACCAGCCAGGCGCCGCGCGTCGACGAGGCTCGTCACGACAGCCTCTACGAGCTGGAGATCGCCATGGCGCAGATCGGAGCCCCCGGCCGTGGCCAGCAGCCGCTGCCCTGGCTCGTCGACCGCCTGTTTCGCAATCTTCTGACCGACGTCACCGGCAACACCCACCGCGCCGAGATCTGCATCGACAAGCTGTTCTCGCCCGACGGCCCGACAGGACGGCTCGGCCTCATCGAGTTCCGCGGTTTCGAGATGCCGCCCAACGCGCGCATGTCGCTTGCCCAGCAATTGCTGGTGCGCGCGCTGATCGCCCGCTTCTGGGTCAATCCCGTCGACGGCAAGTTCGTCCGCTGGGGCACGACCCTGCACGATCGTTTCATGCTGCCGCATTTCGTCTGGGCCGACTTCCTCGACGTGCTTGCCGATCTTCGCGAAAACGGCTTCGACGTCAGCCCGGAATGGTTCAAGGCCCAGCTCGAATTCCGCTTCCCCTTCTGCGGCGAGGTCGAATACGAGGGCTCGAAGCTGGAACTCCGTCAGGCGCTGGAGCCCTGGCATGTCATGGGCGAGGAAGGCGCGCCGGGCGGCACCGCCCGCTACGTCGACAGCTCCGTCGAACGCCTGCAGGTGCGGCTCGAAACCGACAACGCCTCGCGTTATACCGTCACTTGCAATGGCCGCACCCTGCCGCTGACGCCGACCGGCACATCGGGCGTGTCGGTCGCCGGCGTCCGCTACAAGGCGTGGCAGCCGGCCTCGGGCCTGCATCCTGTCCTGCCGATCAACACACCTTTGACTTTTGACATTTATGATACATGGTCGAAACGTTCGATCGGCGGCTGCATCTATCATGTTGCCCATCCCGGCGGCCGGACCTATGACACCTTCCCGGTCAACGGTAACGAGGCGGAAGCAAGACGGCTCACCCGGTTCGAACCGTGGGGGCATACGGCGGGCGGATACATTCCGCGCGTCGAGACGGGTTCGCCGGAATTCCCGCTGACGCTGGATCTGAGGCGGCCCGCCGGGGTTTGAGGCCGAGGGTTTGAGGCTTAAGTTTTGATGGGCAAGAAGCCGGCAGTGGAGCGCAGGGAAGAGGCAGAGGACCGCATCGCCAAGAATGCGGCCTTCGACTATGCGCCGCATCCCGATACCGCCGATGAGATGGTCGACAACGACGGCGCCGTCCGCCCCGTCTGGCAGAATTTCCTCTCGCATCTGAGCGCAATGCCGGAAAAGGATCTCGCCGAACGTTTCGCCCGCGCCGACCGCTATCTCCGTGATGCCGGCGTCTTCTATCGCGCCTATGGCAGCAAGGGCACCGGCGAGCGAGCCTGGCCGATCTCGCATATCCCCGTACTGATCGACGAACGCGAATGGCAGACGCTGTCGGCGGGCCTCGTCCAGCGCGCCGATCTGCTGGAAGCGATCATCGCCGATATCTACGGCGACAACCGGCTGGTGGAGGAAGGTTTCCTGCCGCCGGCACTGATCGCCGCCAATCCCGAATTCCAGCGTCCGCTCGCCGGCATCAAGCCCGCATCCGGCCATTATCTGCATTTCTGCGCCTTCGAAATCGGCCGCGGGCCTGACGGCAACTGGTGGGTGCTGGCCGACAGGACGCAGGCTCCCTCAGGCGCTGGTTTCGCGCTGGAAAGCCGCGTCGCGACGACTCGTGCCTTCTCGGATATCTATGCAGAAACCCCGGTCCATCGCCTCGCCTCCTTCTTCGGCGCCTTCCGCGACGCGCTACAGGGTATGAAACATTCGGGCGACGACCGCATCGCCGTGCTGACACCCGGCCCCGCCAACGAGACCTACTACGAACACGCCTACATCGCCCGCTATCTCGGCTTCATGCTGCTCGAGGGCGAGGATCTGACCGTCGTCAAGGGCCGCGTCATGGTGCGCACCGTCGCCGGCTTGAAGCCGATCGGCGTGCTCTGGCGCCGTCTCGATTCGGCTTTTGCCGACCCGCTGGAGTTGAACCAGAATTCGCATATCGGCACGCCCGGCCTCGTGGAAGCGCTGCGCGCCGAAAGCCTCACCATCGTCAATGCGCTCGGCACCGGCATTCTTGAAACCCGGGCGCTTCTCGCCTTCATGCCGACCATCTGTCACCATCTGCTTGGCGAAGATCTGCAATTGCCCTCGATCGCTACCTGGTGGTGCGGTCAGGAGGAAGAGCGCGAGCACGTGGCAAAAAACATCGAAAAGATGGTCATCGGCCCGGCCTATTCCCGTGCTCCCTTCTTCGACGACAACGGCGAATCCGTGCTCGGCTCATCGCTGCGCGCGGCTGCCAAGGATTCGATAACCGACTGGCTGAGTTCGGACGGCCCGAAGCTCGTCGGCCAGGAGGTCGTCACGCTGTCGACCACGCCCGCCTGGGTGGACGGCAAGCTCGTGCCGCGGCCGATGTCGCTGCGCGTCTTCGCCGCGCGCACCGCAAACGGCTGGCAGATCATGCCCGGCGGTTTTGCCCGCATCGGTTCCGGCGCCGATGTCGCGGCGATCGCCATGCAGTCCGGCGGTGCGGCCGCCGATGTCTGGATCGTCAGCGACAAACCGGTCGAGCGCCACACGCTGCTGCCCGCCGAAGGCAGCTTCACCCGCAACATGCCAGGCAGCCTGCCGAGCCGGGCGGCCGACAACCTGTTCTGGCTCGGCCGCTATATCGAGCGCGCCGAGGGAGCGCTGCGCATCCTGCGCGCCTGGCATGCGCGTTACGCCGAAGCTGCCGATCCGAGCCAGCCGCTGCTCGCCGATGTCTCCGACTATCTCACGGCCGTCGATATCGATACTGCCGACGCCGTACCGGAAACGCTGCTGCGCAACATCGACAGCGCCGTTTATTCGGCCAGCAACATCCGCGACCGTTTCTCGCCGGACGGCTGGCTGGCGCTCAACGATCTCGCCAAGACCGCCCGCCGCTTCCACGTCACCGTCGCCGCCGGCGACGATGCCAGCCACGCGATGACGATCCTCTTGCGGAAGCTTGCAGGCTTCGCCGGTCTCATGCATGAAAACATGTACCGCTTCACCGGCTGGCGGTTCCTTTCGCTCGGCCGTTATATCGAACGCGGCCTGCACATGACGCGCCTGCTCGGCCACATGTCGGGCCCGGAAGCGCCTGACGGCGCACTCGACATGCTGCTGGAGATCGGCGACAGTGTCATGACCCATCGCCGCCGCTATAACGTCAACACCGCGCGGCTGACTGTCACCGACCTCTTGGCACTCGACCCGCTCAACCCGCGTTCGGTCCTCTTCCAGGTGAACGAGATCCATCACGAGGTCGAACAACTGCCGAATGCCATGATCAACGGCCAGATGTCGCCCTTCTACCGCGAGGCGATGCGGCTCCACTCCGGCCTGGCGGTGATGACGCCGGAGGGCATGGGCGTCGAAGTCTATCAGCGACTGGAACGCGAATTGGAGCAGCTCTCCGATCTGCTCGCCCAGACCTATCTCGGGTGACGGCCGTGCTCTACGATCTCTCCCTCCACATGGGTTACAGCTACGACGCGCCAGCCTCCGGCGCCCGCCACATCATGCGCCTGATGCCGCTGTCGCTGGCCAATCGGCAGCGGCTGATCGCCGGCTCGATCACCATTTCGCCCTCGCCGGACGAGCAGTCGCATTTCGTCGATTTCTTCCATCACCCCACCACCTCCTTCCTGCTGCGCGCGCCGCACGAGACGCTTGACATTCGCATGCAGGCCCGGGTGCAGGTGGAAAGCCAGCCGATCGCCGCCGATTTCTCGCCGCTGCTTGCCGACCTGCCGGAGGAAATATCAGGCATGTGGTCGCTGGCGCCGGAGTCGCCGCACCATTTCCTCGGTGACAGCCCGCGCCTCACCGAAGCGCGCGAGATCGCCGACTATGCGCGAAGCTGCGCCACGCCTGATCTGACGGCCATGCAGATCGCTCATGCGCTCTGCGCCCGCATCAACAAGGATTTCACCTACGACCCGGAGGCGACGACGGTGGACACCACGCCGCTCGAGGCGTTCAAGCTGAAGCGCGGCGTCTGCCAGGATTTCACCCATGTGATGATCCAGGCTCTCAGAAGCCTGGGCATTCCGGCCGGCTACGTCTCCGGCTTCCTGCGCACCATCCCGCCACCCGGCAAGGAACGGCTGGAAGGGGCAGACGCCATGCATGCCTGGGTGCGCATCTGGTGCGGCGAGACGATCGGGTGGATCGAACTGGACCCGACCAACAACATTCCCGCCGGCATGGACCACATCGTCGTCGCTTACGGCCGGGACTATTCCGATGTCGTCCCCGTCATCGGCGTCTTGAAGAGCTATGGCGGCCACCGCGCCGTCCAGGCGGTCGACGTCATTCCGCTGAAATAATCCCAAAACTGGAAAAATCCGACGATTCGTTAAAATTGTATTGATGCCGTAAGGACGGCGGAAAGGAGAGCGTGCCCAATATCACCTCGACAGGGCCTCCATACACGGGTGAACATGATGAGCACCTCCTTTTTGCATCCCTGCCTGAGTCGCATGCTTGGCGACCGTGGCGGTAATTTCGGTATAATGACGGCGATCGTACTACCCGTCCTTTTTGGGGCTGCCGGCATGGCGATCCAGGTGGGCGATATATTGCTCTCGAAACAGCAGTTGCAGGAAGCCGCCGATTCAGCCGCGCTGGCAACCGCGACCGCCCTGGCGAACGGCAAGATCCAAACTTCACAGGCCGAAGCCTTCGCGCGGGATTTCGTGGCGGGGCAGATGGCCAATTACCTGCAAAGCGGAACCGATATCAAGAGCACGACGGCCGTCAATGTCCAGGCAACGACATCGGGCAAATCGACATCCTACCAGGTAACGGTTTCGCCGAGTTACGACCTCACCGTCAACCCGCTTATGCAGGCAGTCGGCTTTACGACGCAGCATCTCTCGACCTCCGGCACGACGGTCGGCGGTCACTCACAGACCCAGGGCTCCATCTCAATGTATCTCGCGCTCGATAAGTCGGGATCGATGGGAGAGAACACAGCGACTGTCAGCGTGGCTTCGCCAACGGAACCCTACACCTACGACTGCAACCCCCACCTGAATGGAAATGGCACTAAGGTGGTCTACGACAAATGCACCGGCAGTCGCACGAACTATTATACGAAAATAGAGGCGCTGAAGCTCGCCGCCGGCAACCTCTTTGGTCAGCTCAATAGCGCCGATCCCAATGCCGAATATGTACGGACAGGCGCGGTATCCTACGATATCGTTCAATACCCAGCCAGCAGTCTCGCCTGGGGGACTGCCGGTGTCTCAAGCTATGTCAATGCGCTTCAGGCAAATGGCGGCACGAACTCCAGCGGCGCAATGGCCACAGCCTACTCGTCTTTAACTGCCAAGAACGCGGCTGGGAATGACGCCGAAGACGCCGCCCACCAGCAGAAAACCGGCCAGGCACCCAAGAAGTACATCGTCTTCATGACGGACGGCGATAATAACAATGATAGCAGCGGCGGCCGTTCCTACGACACCGCGACGAAGAAGACATGCGACGACGCGAAATCGAAAGGCATCGAAATCTATACGATTGCCTTTATGGCGCCCGCGGGCGGACAGGCACTGCTGCATTATTGCGCCTCCGATGACTCCCATTATTTCCAGCCGGAAAAAATGGAAGACCTTCTTGCCGCCTTCGAGGCAATCGGGTCGAAGGCCTCCGCGCAGCTGACGCGCCTTACCAACTAACGATGTCCCGGCAAAAGCCAAACGAAGAAGCCGCACCGGAACGAACCGGAGCGGCTTTTCGTTATCGCTATCCCACCCATCTGATCGGGAAAAGCGATTGAAATCAACCCCTAGACCCCCGTGAATATGAAGGTTTCGCAAATTTTTCGTTTGTCCAAATCCTTTGTTGCAAGTGCTTAGTAACGATGCATAAACTGTCGGCTGCACAAGCGACGAATTGATTGAATCAGGCATAACATCCTGAAACCAAATTAAAATTGGCGAGACCTGACGATGAACACTGTTTCCAAGCCGATCATCCCCTCCCCCGCCCCTCGCAGTTCAAGGCCGGAAATTCTCGCTGAAGAAATCATCGAACGTCTGACCTACCGCATCGGCAAGGATGCCAAGGTGGCAAAGCCGCATGACTGGCTGACGGCAACGATCCTGGTGGTGCGCGACCGCATCATCGACAGGTGGATGGCGTCCACCCGCGAGGTCTATGCGACCGGCGCCAAGCGCGTCTATTATCTTTCTCTTGAATTCCTGATCGGCCGCCTGATGCGCGACGCCGTTTCGAACCTCGGCCTGATGGAGGAGGTGCGCGATGCACTCACCTCGCTCGGCGTCGATGTCAACGTCATCGCCGGCCTGGAGCCGGATGCCGCGCTCGGCAACGGCGGCCTCGGCCGTCTGGCTGCCTGTTTCATGGAAAGCATGGCGACGGTCGACGTGCCCGCTTATGGCTACGGCATCCGCTATGTCCACGGCCTCTTCCGCCAGCAGCTGGCCGACGGCTGGCAGGTGGAACTGCCGGAAAACTGGCTCGCCCATGGCAATCCCTGGGAATTCGAGCGCCGCGAAAGCTCCTATGAAATAGGCTTCGGCGGCGCAGTCGAATTCATCACCACCCATGACGACCAGCCACGCTACGTCTGGAAACCAGCCGAGCGCGTCATTGCCGCCGCCTTCGATACGCCGGCCGTCGGCTGGCGCGGCAAACGCGTCAACACGCTGCGCCTCTGGTCGGCGCAACCGATCGATCCGATCCTGCTCGATGCCTTCAACGCCGGCGACCACATCGGCGCGCTCCGCGAAAGCAACAAGGCCGAAAGCCTGACCCGGGTTCTCTATCCTGCGGACGCCACCCCGGCCGGCCAAGAGCTGCGCCTGCGCCAGGAATTCTTCTTCTCGTCGGCCTCGCTGCAGGACATCCTGCGCCGCCATCTGCAGCAATATGACGACTTCACCTCGCTGCCGGACAAGGTGGCGATCCAGCTGAACGACACTCACCCCGCCGTCTCGGTCGCCGAACTCGTGCGCCTGCTCTGTGACGTACACGGGATGGATTTCGACCAGGCCTGGGAAATCACCCGCCATACCTTCTCCTACACCAACCACACGCTTCTGCCCGAAGCACTGGAAAGCTGGGCGGTGCCGCTGTTCGAGCGCCTGCTGCCGCGTCACATGCAGATCATCTATGCGATCAATGCCAAGATCCTGATCGACGCTCGCAAGGGCAAGAACTTCTCCGATGGGGAAATCCGCTCGATCTCGCTGATCGATGAAAGCGGCGATCGCCGCGTGCGCATGGGCAACCTCGCTTTTGTCGGCTCGCATTCGATCAACGGCGTCTCGGCACTGCACACCGACCTGATGAAGGTCACGGTCTTCGCCGACCTGCACAAGCTCTATCCCGACCGCATCAACAACAAGACCAACGGCATCACGCCGCGCCGCTGGCTGCAGCAGTGCAATCCCGGTCTCACCGGCCTGATCCGCGAAGCGATCGGCGACGAATTCCTCGATGATGCCGAGAAGCTGCGTGCGCTCGACGTGCATTCCTCCGATCCGGCTTTCCAGCAGAAGTTCGCAGCGGTAAAGCGCGCCAACAAGGTGGCACTCTCCAACCTCGTCGCCAGCCGCATGGGCGTGAAGCTCGATCCGTCGGCAATGTTCGACATCCAGATCAAGCGCATCCACGAATACAAGCGCCAGCTGCTGAATATCATCGAGGCCGTCGCGCTCTACGATCAGATTCGCTCGCATCCCGAGCTCGACTGGGTGCCGCGCGTGAAACTCTTCGCCGGCAAGGCCGCGCCGAGTTATTACAATGCCAAGCTCATCATCAAGCTGATCAACGACGTCTCCCGCACGATCAACAACGACCCGTCGGTGCGCGGCCTGCTGAAGATCGTCTTCGTCCCGAACTACAATGTCTCGCTCGCCGAAGTCATGGTTCCGGCCGCCGACCTTTCCGAGCAGATCTCGACCGCCGGCATGGAAGCATCCGGCACCGGCAACATGAAGTTCGGCCTGAACGGCGCGCTGACGATCGGCACGCTCGATGGCGCCAATGTCGAGATGCGCGACAATGTCGGCGAGGACAACATCGTCATCTTCGGCCTCAAGGCCGACGAAGTGTCGAAGGTCCGCAGCGACGGCCACAATCCCCGCGCCATCATCGAGGGATCGCGCGAACTCGCCCAAGCGCTTGCCGCCATCAGTTCCGGCGTCTTCTCGCCCGATGACCGCAACCGTTACACGGCGCTGATCGATGGCATCTATTCGCACGACTGGTTCATGGTCGCCGCCGATTTTGACGCCTATGCCCAAGCCCAGCGCGAAGTCGACCAGATCTGGACCAACCAGTCCGCCTGGTACACCAAGACGATCAACAATACGGCGCGGATGGGCTGGTTCTCTTCCGACCGTACGATCAGGCAATATGCAGACGAAATCTGGAGAGCCGGATGAAAACGCCGAAAACGATCCCTGAAGTAAAGCTTTCCTGGGAAATTTCGGCAGATGAAATCACGGCAATCCTTGCCGGCTCGCATTCCAATCCCTTTGCCGTCCTAGGTGTGCACCAGGCCGGCGACGCTTTCGTCGCCCGGTGCTTCATCCCGGGCGCCGAGGAGGTGATCGCCACGACGCTCGACGGCGGCGTCATTGGCGAACTGAAACAGCTCCATGCAGACGGCGTCTTCGCCGGCCCGGTTTCCCTCACCAAGCTCCAGCCAGTGCGTTACCGCGCCCGGCGCGGCGATGCCGAATGGGCCGTCACCGATCCCTACAGTTTCGGTCCAGTGCTCGGACCGATGGATGATTATTTCGCCCGCGAGGGCTCGCACCTGCGCCTGTTCGACAAGATGGGCGCCCACCTTATCAAGCATGACGGCGCCCAGGGAATCCATTTCGCCGTCTGGGCGCCGAATGCGCAGCGCGTCTCCGTCGTTGGTGATTTCAACAATTGGGACGGCCGTCGCCACGTGATGCGCTTCCGCGCCGATAGCGGCATCTGGGAAATCTTTGCCCCTGACGTGCCGGTCGGCGTCGCCTACAAGTTCGAGATCCGCGGCCAGGACGGCGTATTACTGCCGCTGAAGGCCGATCCCTTCGCGCGCCGCAGCGAGCTTCGGCCGAAGACCGCCTCTGTGACCGCCGCCGAGCTGGAGCAGGAGTGGGAAGACGAGGCCCATCTGAAGCACTGGCGCGAGACCGACAAGCGCCGGCAGCCGATCTCGATCTACGAGGTGCATGCCGCCTCCTGGCAACGCCGGCAGGACGGCACGATGCTGTCCTGGGACGAGCTCGCCTCCAGCCTCATCCCCTATTGCGCCGACATGGGCTTCACCCATATCGAATTCCTGCCGATCACCGAGTACCCCTACGACCCCTCCTGGGGTTACCAGACGACCGGCCTCTATGCGCCGACCGCTCGTTTCGGCGAGCCGGAGGGTTTTGCCCGTTTCGTCAACGGCTGCCACAAGGTCGGCATCGGCGTCATCCTCGACTGGGTGCCGGCGCATTTTCCGACCGACGAACATGGCCTCGGCTGGTTCGACGGCACGGCACTCTACGAGCACGAAGACCCGCGCAAGGGCTTCCACCCGGACTGGAGCACGGCGATCTACAATTTCGGCCGCACCGAGGTCGTTTCCTATCTCGTCAACAACGCGCTCTACTGGGCCGAAAAATTCCATCTCGACGGTCTGCGTGTCGATGCCGTCGCCTCGATGCTCTACCTCGATTATTCGCGCAAGCACGGCGAGTGGATCCCGAACGAATATGGCGGCAACGAGAACCTCGAAGCGGTCCGTTTTCTGCAGGATCTCAACATCCGCATCTATGGCAAAAATTCCAACGTCATGACCATCGCCGAGGAATCAACCTCCTGGCCGAAAGTCTCGCAGCCCGTTCATGAAGGCGGCCTCGGCTTTGGCTTCAAGTGGAACATGGGCTTCATGCACGACACGCTGAGCTACATGAGCCGCGATCCTATCTATCGCGGGCACCATCACAACGAGCTCACCTTCGGCCTGCTCTACGCCTATTCGGAAAATTTCGTCCTGCCGCTCTCGCATGACGAGGTTGTCCATGGAAAAGGTTCGCTGATCGCCAAGATGCCGGGCGACGACTGGCAGAAGTTCGCCAATCTGCGCGCCTACTACGCTTATATGTGGGGCTATCCGGGCAAGAAGCTGCTGTTCATGGGCCAGGAATTCGCCCAATGGAGCGAGTGGAGCGAAGAGAAGGCACTCGACTGGAACCTGCTTCAGTATCGCATGCACGAGGGCATGCGGCGCCTGGTCCGCGATCTAAATTTCACCTATCGCAGCAAGCCGGCGCTGCATGCGCGTGACTGCGAGGGCGAAGGTTTCGAATGGCTGGTCGCCGACGACCACCAGAATTCCGTCTTTGCCTGGCTGCGCAAGGCGCCAGGCCAGAAGCCGGTCGCCGTCATCACCAATTTCACCCCTGTCTATCGTGAGAATTACTCGATCCGCCTGCCGTCCGCAGGCCGCTGGCGGGAAATCCTGAACACCGATGCCGACATCTACGGCGGCAGCGGCAAGGGCAATGGCGGGCGCGTGCAGGCCGTCGATGCCGGCGGCAATATCACCTGCTCGATTACCTTGCCGCCCTTGGCGACAATCATGCTTGAACCTGAAAATTAGTGACTGGTGGGAGGAGAAAATGGTAGAAAAGCGCGTTCAGCCACTTGCCCGCGATGCAATGGCTTATGTTCTGGCGGGCGGCAGGGGAAGCCGTCTCAAGGAACTCACCGACCGGCGTGCCAAGCCGGCCGTTTATTTCGGCGGCAAGGCCCGCATCATCGATTTCGCCCTGTCGAACGCCCTGAATTCCGGCATCCGCCGCATCGGCGTCGCCACGCAATATAAGGCGCATTCGCTGATCCGCCACATGCAGCGCGGCTGGAACTTCTTCCGCCCCGAGCGCAACGAGAGCTTCGATATTCTGCCCGCCAGCCAGCGCGTCTCCGAGACGCAATGGTATGAAGGTACGGCCGACGCCGTCTATCAGAACATCGACATCATCCAGGATTACGGCGTCGAATACATGGTCATTCTTGCGGGCGACCACGTCTATAAGATGGACTATGAATGGATGCTGCAGCAGCACGTCGATTCCGGTGCTGACGTCACCATCGGCTGCCTGGAAGTGCCGCGCATGGAAGCGGTCGGCTTCGGCGTCATGCATGTCAACGAGAAGGACGAGATCATCGCCTTCGTCGAGAAACCGGCCGATCCGCCGCCCATTCCCGACAAGCTGGATTTCGCCCTCGCCTCGATGGGCATCTACGTCTTCCACACCAAGTTCCTGCTCGATGCACTGCGCCGCGACGCCGCAGATCCGACATCGAGCCGCGACTTCGGCAAGGACATCATCCCCTATATCGTCAAGAACGGTAAGGCTGTTGCCCACCGCTTCGCCAAGTCCTGCGTCCGTTCCGATTTCGAGCACGAGCCCTACTGGCGCGACGTCGGCACGATCGACGCCTATTGGCAGGCCAATATCGACCTGACGGCGATCGTTCCAGAGCTCGACATCTACGACAAGTCCTGGCCGATCTGGACCTATGCCGAGATCACCCCACCGGCGAAATTCGTCCATGACGACGAGGATCGCCGCGGCTCGGCCACCTCCTCCGTTGTGTCAGGCGACTGCATCATCTCGGGCGCCATGCTCAACAACAGCCTGCTCTTCACCGGTGTCAGGGCCAATTCCTTCTCCAAGATGGAAGGTGCGGTCATTCTGCCGAACGTGAAGATCGGACGGCGCGCGCAGCTCAAGAATGTGGTGATCGACCATGGTGTCATCATTCCGGAAGGCCTGGTTGTCGGCGAGGACGCCGAGCTCGATGCCAAGCGCTTTCGGCGGACGGAAAGCGGCATCTGCCTGATCACGCAACCGATGATCGACAAGCTGGATATCTGACGTATGAAAGTTCTTTCGGTTTCGTCCGAAGTCTTCCCTTTGATCAAGACAGGGGGTCTGGCCGATGTGTCCGGCGCCCTGCCGATTACTCTGAAAGCCTTCGGGGTCGAGACCAAGACCCTGCTGCCCGGCTATCCCGCCGTCATGAAGGTCATTCGCGACGCCGTCGTCAGGCTCGAATTCCCCGACCTGCTCGGTGAGCGGGCGGCCGTGCTCGAGGTTGAGCACGAGGGCCTCGATCTGCTCATCCTCGATGCGCCGGCCTATTACGACAGGCCGGGCGGGCCCTATCTCGATCCGCTCGGCAAGGACTATCCCGACAACTGGCGCCGGTTCGCTGCCCTGTCGCTTGCGGCCTCCGAGATCGCGGCCGGTCTGCTGCCCGGCTGGCGGCCGGATCTCGTCCACACCCACGACTGGCAGGCGGCGCTGACGTCGGTCTACATGCGCTATTACCCGACGCCGGAATTGCCGAGCGTTCTGACCATCCACAACATTGCCTTCCAGGGCCAGTTCGGTTCCGAGATCTTTCCCGGCCTGCGCCTGCCCGCCCATGCCTTCGCCACCGAAAGCATCGAATATTACGGCACTGTCGGCTTCCTCAAAGGCGGGCTGAAGACCGCCCATGCGATTACGACAGTCAGCCCCACCTATGCGGATGAGATCCTGACGTCGCAATTCGGCATGGGGCTCGAAGGCGTCATCGCCAGCCGCATCGACGACCTCCACGGCATCGTCAACGGCATCGACACCGATATCTGGAACCCGGCGACCGACCCTGTCGTCCACACCCATTACGGCTCGACGACGCTGAAGAACCGTGAGGAGAACCGTCGCTCGATTGCCGAATTCTTCGGTCTCGACAATGACGACGCCCCGATCTTCTGCGTCATCAGCCGTCTCACTTGGCAGAAGGGTATGGATGTCGTCGCCAACGTCGCCGACGAGATCGTCGCCATGGGCGGCAAGCTCGTTGTGCTCGGCTCCGGCGAAGCCGCGCTGGAAGGCGCGCTGCTCGCCTCCGCCAGCCGTCACCCCGGTCGCATCGGCGTCTCGATCGGATATAACGAGCCGATGTCGCACCTGATGCAGGCCGGCTGCGATGCGATCATCATCCCCTCGCGCTTCGAACCCTGCGGTCTGACCCAGCTTTACGGCCTGCGTTACGGCTGCGTTCCGATTGTCGCCCGCACCGGCGGGTTGAATGACACGGTGATCGACGCCAATCATGCCGCACTTGCGGCGAAAGTGGCAACCGGCATACAATTTGCCCCCGTGACAGAAACGGGCATGCTACAGGCAATCCGCCGTGCGATGCATTTTTACCAGGACCGAAAACTCTGGACCCAATTGCAAAAGCAGGGCATGAAATCGGATGTCTCCTGGGAGAAGAGCGCCGAACGCTACGCTGCCCTCTATTCAAGCCTCGTCTCGAAAGGCATGTGACCTAAAATGATCAAGTCCGTCCCCACCACGCCCTATCTGGACCAGAAACCCGGCACGTCGGGCCTGCGCAAGAAGGTTCCAGTTTTCCAGCAGCCGAACTATGCGGAGAACTTCATCCAGTCGATCTTCGATTCGCTGGAAGGCTATCAGGGCAAGTGCCTGGTCATCGGCGGCGACGGACGCTACTACAATCGCGAGGTCATCCAGAAGGCAGTCAAGATGGCCGCGGCCAATGGCTTCGGCAAGGTCATGGTCGGCAAGGGCGGCATCCTGTCGACGCCGGCCGCCTCCCACATCATCCGCAAGTACAAGGCTTTCGGCGGCATCATCCTCTCCGCCAGCCACAATCCCGGCGGCCCGACCGAAGACTTCGGCATCAAGTACAACATCAATAATGGCGGCCCGGCGCCGGAAAAGATCACCGACGCGATCTATGCGCGCTCCAAGACGATCGACAGCTACAAGATCGCCGATTTCGCCGACGTCAATCTCGACCGCATCGGCAAGGACGAGCTTCCCGGCGGCACGATCCTGTCGGTCATCGACCCGGTCGAGGACTACGCCGCGCTGATGGAAGAGCTGTTCGATTTCGGCGCCATCCGCAACCTGATCAGCCTCGGCTTCCGCATTGCCTTCGATGGGATGAGCGCCGTCACCGGCCCCTATGCCAAGGAAATCTTCGAAAATCGTCTTGGCGCTCCCTCGGGTTCGGTGCGCAATTTCATGCCGCTGCCGGATTTCGGCGGCCATCACCCGGACCCGAACCCGGTGCACTGCAAGGAACTCTTCGATGAGATGATGGGCGACGACGCGCCCGATTTCGGCGCCGCTTCCGACGGCGACGGCGACCGCAATCTGATTATCGGCCGCGGCATCTTCGTCACGCCTTCCGACAGCCTGGCGATTCTTGCCGCCAACGCCAATCTCGCTCCGGGCTATTCCGGCGGCCTTGCCGGCATCGCCCGCTCGATGCCGACATCGGGTGCTGCCGACCGCGTCGCCGAAAAGCGCGGCATCGGCATGTACGAGACGCCGACCGGCTGGAAGTTCTTCGGCAACCTGCTCGACGCCGGCATGGCGACGATCTGCGGTGAGGAAAGCTCCGGCACGGGCTCCAGTCACGTCCGCGAAAAGGATGGTCTCTGGGCCGTGCTGCTATGGCTGAACATTCTTGCCGTGCGCGGCGAGAGCGTCGCCGACATCGTCACCCAGCACTGGCAGACCTACGGCCGCAACTATTATTCGCGCCATGATTACGAAGGCCTCGACACCGATGCGGCGAACGGCCTCGTGGACAATCTCCGCAGCCAGCTTCCCACTCTCCCCGGCAAGAGCTTCGGCAGCCTGAAGGTCGAGAAGGCCGACGACTTCGCCTATCACGATCCGATCGACAAATCGGTGAGCGAGCATCAAGGTGTCCGTGTGCTCTTCGAGGGCGGCTCGCGCGTCGTCTTTCGCCTGTCTGGCACCGGCACGTCTGGCGCAACCTTGCGTGTCTATATCGAGCGCTACGAGCCGGATTCGACTCGCCACAACATCGAAACGCAGGAAGCGCTCGCCGATCTGATCGCCGCCGCCGAAAGCATAGCCAGCATTCGTGAACGCACGGGACGCGATGCGCCAACCGTGATCACCTGATCCGGGGGAAACATGCGGGGAAGCAGTTCGGCGCAAGCCGGCGCGATCGTCTTCGAGACCGGCGTCGAATTTGCCGTATGGTCGCATCATGCCGCACAGATTGAACTCTGCCTCTTCGAGGATGACGGCGACAGGGAATTCGCGCGCCTGCCGATGGCGCGCGACAGCAACTATTTCCATCGTCTCTTTGTCGACGGACTGAAGGAGGGCGCGCGTTACGGCTATCGCGCCGACGGTATCTATGCGCCCGATAACGGCCTCTGGTACGATCCTTCCAAACTGCTGATCGATCCCTACGCTAAGGAGATCGACAGGCCGTTCCGCTACGATCCCCGCCTCGGCATCTATGGCGAGGACAGCCAGGATCTGATGCCGAAGGCGATTGTCACCACGGATACCCGAGCCGCGATCGGCAAGCCGCTGTTCAAGCCGGGCGGCTTTATCTATGAGGTGGCGGTGCGGCCCTTCACCATTCTTCATCCCGACGTGCCGGAGGCTCAACGCGGCACGGTCGCAGCGCTTGCCCATCCCTCCGTCGTCGCGCATCTGAAGCGGATCGGTGTCGACGCTGTCGAACTGATGCCGATCACCGCCTGGATCGACGAACGCCATCTGCCGCCGCTCGGCCTCACCAACGGCTGGGGCTACAATCCCGTCGCCTTCATGGCGCTCGATCCGCGGCTCGTCCCCGGCGGCATGACGGAGTTGCGCGAGACAGTCGCGACCCTCCATGCCGAAGGTATCGCCGTCATCCTCGACCTCGTCTTCAACCACACCGGCGAGAGCGACCGATACGGCGCGACGCTGTCGCTGCGCGGCCTCGACAACCTGCATTATTATCGCCACGCGCAGAATTGGCCGGGCGAACTCGTCAACGACACAGGCACCGGCAATACGCTCGCCTGCGATCATCCTGAGGTCCGCCACCTTGTCATCGACAGCCTGCGCCATTTCGTGCTCAATGCCGGCGTCGACGGTTTTCGTTTTGATCTCGCCCCGGTGCTCGGCCGCATCGCGACAGGCTTCGAGCGCGACGGGGGAACACTGGCCGCGATCCTGGCCGACGATGTGCTTGCCGACCGCATCATGATCGCCGAACCCTGGGATATCGGCCCGGGCGGTTACCAGCTCGGCAATTTCCCAGCGCCCTTCCTTGAATGGAACGACCGGGTTCGCGACGACCTGCGCTGCTACTGGCGCGGCGACCATTGGAAGACCGGCGCGCTGGCAACCGCACTCGCCGGCTCCTCCGACATCTTCTCCCGCAACGGCGGCAAGGAAACGCGCAGCGTCAATTTCCTCGCCGCCCATGACGGCTTCACGCTGATCGATCTCGTCTCCTACGCCGGAAAGCATAACGACGCCAACGGCGAACACAATCGCGACGGCCATAACGAGAACCATTCCTGGAACAACGGCGTCGAGGGGGAAACCGTCTATCCGACGATCCGCAAGCGTCGCCGCGACGATGTGATGGCGCTGATATCAACCCTCTTTGCCACCCGCGGCAGCCTCATGCTGACAGCGGGCGACGAAGGCGGCCGCAGCCAGCACGGCAACAACAACGCCTATTGCCAGGACAACGAGATCACCTGGCTGGACTGGAAGGCGTTGGACGGGGATCTCATCGCCCACACCGCCTACGTTGCAGAGCTGCGCCGCCGCTTCACCGTCTTCTCCGAAACGGGTTTCCTGTCAGGAAACGGCGATGTCGAATGGATTTCGCTCTCCGGCGAACCGATGACCGTTGCCGAATGGGACACGCCGTCGCTGTCCATCCTCGGCATGCTGCTATCGACCGGGGACCGCTCCGCACGCGGCAGGCAGACCCGGCTTGGCGTGCTTTTCAACCGCTCGGAGAGCCGCCAATTTTTCACGCTTCCTTCCAGGGGCGAACCGGGCTGGCGCCAGTTGACGCGGGATGGAACGAAGAAAGCCGGCAATGGTGCAGCCGTCGAGCCACGCTCCGTCGCCTTTTTCGTAGAAAATTGACCGCCTCCCCTCGCTTGCGCAAATCCTTGTCGCAATCGTCACAAATGCACGATAAGGCTTTGCCGCGGCGGCTTGTTTCACGAGGAATTCATGGTCACGGAAATTTCACTCTCCGACGTGCGGGGATTGATCGGCATGGAAACGGGCCTATCGGACTGGATCGCCGTCGACCAGCCGATGATCGACGCTTTCGCGGCGGCGACTGACGACCATCAATTCATCCACGTTGATCCCGCGCGCGCGGCGGCCGAGAGCCCGTTCGGCGGCACCATCGCCCACGGCTTCCTGACACTGTCTCTGCTATCGACGATGAACTACAACTGCCTGCCGAAAGTGCGCGAGCAGACCATGGGCATCAATTACGGCTTCGAGCGCGTCCGCTTCATGACGCCGGTGAAGAGTGGCGCCCGCGTCCGCGGCCGTTTCCTGCTCTCCGACGCCCGCTTCCGCGGCGCCGGCATGCTGATGACCACTTATGATGTCACAATCGAGATCGAAAACGAGAAGAAGCCGGCGTTGACGGCAAAATGGATCACCATCATCCAATTCGACCCGAAGGACCGTCCCGAGGACGTCTGATCAAAACGACTTTTGTTATTCGGCCGAATTGAACACGGCTTCGAGAGCATGTCCGTCGGGATCGATGACGAACGCCGCGTAATAGTGCTCGCCGTAATGGGACCGCAGGCCGGGACGGCCATTGTCGCTGCCGCCATGCGCGATTGCCGCCGCATAAAATTGATCGACCGCCTGCCGGTTCGGAGCGGCGAAAGCCAGATGAAAGCCGGGACCGGGCGCACGCTGGCCGTCCTGCCGATGCTTGATCGCCAATTTGTCCCCGCCGCCGGGATTGCCGTAGCCGATTGCCTGCCCTGTTTGCCCCGGCCTGATGTCGTCCCAGACCCTGGCATAACCGAGCGCGGCCAGCGTAGCATCGTAAAATGCTGCCGACCGTTCAATATCGGAAACGCCGAGGGAGGCATGGTGCAGCATTTGCCTACCCTTTGAATAAAGGCCTACCCAGCCGGGATTGGCCTGGGCTTAATTCCCCGCGTCTTCGGCGGCCTCGTTCAGCAACCCGAAGACATAGTCCGAAAACGACCGCCAGCACTCGACCCGAAACGTGTCTTCTTCCGTACGGAAAAGCACCATCTCCGCCTTGCCGAAGATGGTGCGCGATGCGGCTCCGACCGGGAAGGAAGCAAGCGACAGATCCTGCGGGCAGCCGGCCGAAAGCGTCGCCTCCGCACCCGGCCCCGAGACGATGATCCCGACATTGCGGTGGGACACGTCGGTCGCCGAATGCAGCGCACCGGCACCGGAAAATGCCGCCATCAGGTCGGCGCCATCCTCGTCGATCACCAGCCATTCGTCCGGCCCGAGCCAGAGCGCCGATCGGGCGCCAGCCCGGCCGGATGTTTTCGGGGCGGCCGGCAGAGACAGGCCGAGAGCAGCGGAAAGTGCTGCAAGCGATTCTGCAGGCGCACGCAGCGCCACCCGGCTGGCAGTGCGTGCGGTCGTCAGCCGCACCGTTGCGGAGCCGCCGAAACGGCCGGCAAGAGCCGGTTTGCGAATTGCGACATCAGCCATGGATGCGGCCCCCTTCCTTGTCAAAGAATACCAGATCCGTCACTTCGACGGCAATCGTCCGGTCCGGCATCGGCACATAGAGTGTCTCCCCCATCCGCGCCCGGCCGCCGGCGACCAGCGCGAAGGCGATCGACCTATCGCAATTGTCCGACCAATAGGCTGATGTGACGTGGCCGAGCATAGTCATCGGCTTCGGCTCGTTCGGGCTCGCGACGATCTGCGCGCCTTCTTCCAGCACCAGCTTCGGGTCCTTGGTGACGAGGCCCACGAGCTGCTTGCGCCCGTCCTTGACAAGATCCGGCCGCTTCAACCCGCGAATACCGACGAAATCCGTCTTTTTCTTCGAAACCGCCCAGGAAAGGCCGGCGTCATCGGGGGTCACGGTCCCATCCGTATCCTGCCCGACGATGATGTAACCCTTCTCGGCGCGAAGAACGTGCATCGTCTCCGTGCCGTAGACGCAGGCGCCGAGCGGCTCGGCATTGGCCCAGACCGCTTCGAGCACCGATTGGCCGTAATCGGCCGGCACATTGATTTCGAATCCGGTTTCACCGGTGAATGAGACACGGAAGAGTCGCGCCGGCACTCCGCAGACCGTGCACTCGGCGACGCTCATATGCGGGAAAGCCTCGTTCGAAAGATCGAGCCCTTCGACCAGCGGCGCGACGATCTCGCGCGCCTTCGGCCCCTGCACGGCGATGACAGCCCATTGTTCGGTTACCGAGGTCAGCCAGACTTTCAGATGCGGGAATTCCGTCTGCAGGTAATCTTCCATGTGGTGGAGAACGCGCGGCGCACCGCCGGTCGTCGTCGTCACATGGAAACGGTCGTCCGCCAGGCGTCCGACAACGCCATCGTCATAAACGAAGCCGTCCTCGCGGGTCATGATGCCGTAGCGGGCCTTGCCGGGCTTCAGCGTATCCCAGGCATTGGTGTAGATGAGGTTGAGGAACTCCGCCGCATCCGGCCCCACTACCTCGATCTTGCCGAGCGTCGAGGCGTCGAAGATACCGGCCGCCTCGCGTGCCGTCCGGCATTCGCGAGAAACCGCCTGGTGCATGGTCTCGCCGGCCTGCGGATAGAACCAGGCACGCTTCCAGTTGCCGACATCCTCGAAGACCGCGCCATGGGCTTCTTCCCAACCGTGCAGCGGCGTCTTGCGTGTCGGATCGAACAGCTCTCCGCGCGAATGGCCGACCAGCGTACCATAGGTGACCGGCGTATAGGGCGCACGGAAAGTGGTGAGCCCGACCTGCGGGATTTCCTTGCCGAGCATTTCGGCGGCAATCGCCAGGCCATGCATGTTGGAGAGCTTGCCCTGGTCCGAGGCCATGCCGTTGGTCGTGAAACGCTTAATATGCTCGATCGAATGCATGCCCTCGCGCACGGCAAGGCGGATATCCTTGGCACAGACGTCGTGCTGGAAATCGATAAAGGCCCTGGCGTTGGTCTTCGGTCCGGCGCCTTCGGCAGCGCCGATCATGCCGCCCGTCCAGTCATAGGCTTGCTCGGCCGAAATTGCGATCTTTTCGCCGCTGCTTTTGCCGGTGGCCTGCGCCATCAGTTCGCCGGCGGCAAGCGATTCCTCGATCGTCCGCTGCAGGTCGTCGGTGCCGTTGCAGGCGCCGACCGAGAGGCAGTCCTGGGCATAGGAGCCGGGCAGAAAACGTTGGCTTTCGGCATCGAAGGCCACTTTGCCGCGCGACTGCGAGAACAGATGGACAGACGGCGTCCAGCCGGCCGAAACCAGCAGCGCATCGACCGCGATCTTGCGCCGCGAACCGCCGTTGCGCGCCACCGTCATCGATGAGATGCGTAGCCGCCCCGACGTATTGACGACCGATTGGCCGGCCAGAACATCGATGCCGAGCGCACGCGCCTCTTCCAGCACCGCCGTTCCCGGCGCCTGCCTGCTGTCGACGATGGCGGCGATCGAAACACCCGATCGTTTCAGATCGAAGGCCGCCTCGTAGGCCGAGTCATGCGCCGTGTAGATGCCGATCTTGGTCCCGACGGCGACGCCGTAATGATTGAGATACATCCGCCCTGCCGCAGCCAGCATGATGCCCGGCCGGTCGTTGTTCGGAAATACCATGTGCCGCTCGATCGCGCCGGTGGCGAGGATCACCCGCTTGGCCCGAACCTGCCAAAGCCGCTCGCGCGGTAGGTCGTGGGAAGGCTTGGCGATATGATCGGTGACGCGCTCGGCAAGACCGACGAAATTGTGGTTGTAGTAACCGAAGGCGGTCGTGCGGACCAGCACTTCGACATTGTCCATCGCCTTCAGCCGCGCCACGGCCGTCTGCGCCCAGCTATTGCCGTCCTGTCCGTCGATGGTCACGCCGGTATCGTAGCGCAACGCCCCGCCGGCTTCCGCCTGCTCGTCGCAAAGGATCACCCGGGCACCGGTCTCGGCCGCGGCCAGCGCTGCCGAAAGCCCGGCCACGCCGGCGCCGACCACCAGCACGTCGCAATGGGCATAGCGGCTGGCATAATGGTCCGGATCCTCCTCCGTCGGCGCGACGCCGAGGCCGGCGGCGCGGCGGATGAGCGGTTCGTAGACGTGTTTCCAGGCGGCGCGCGGCCACATGAAGGTCTTGTAGTAGAAACCGGCGGCGAAGAACGGCGACATCAGATTGTTGACCGCGCCGACATCGAAGGCAAGCGAGGGCCAGCGGTTCTGCGAGCTGACGATCATGCCGTCGAAGACTTCCTGGACGGTGGCGCGCACGTTCGGCTGCTTGCGCGCCGTATCGCGGGAAACGTCGATAAGCGCGTTCGGCTCCTCGGCCCCCGCCGACAGAATACCGCGGGCCCGGTGATATTTGAACGAACGGCCAATGAGATGCACACCATTGGCCATCAGCGCCGAGGCGACGGTATCGCCTTCGAGTGCCGTATAGGTTTTGCCGTCGAAGCTGAAGCGCGCAGTCTTGGCCGGTGTCAGACGCCCCTTGCCGGCGATACGGTTCACGCCGCTCATTGCGCCTCTCCTTCCACGGCTTCATATGTCTCGACAGGCCCATGCTGCGCGGCCGCCGCACCGATCCCAGGCTTCGGCTCACCCGCCTTGTAGGTCACGATGAACTTGTCGGTCACCGTATCGCGCGCCGCATTGAAGAAGCGCCCGCAGCCGTGAATGTGTCGCCAGCGTTCGAAGATCAGCCCCTTCGGATTGTCGCGCAGAAAGAAATAGGCCTCGAATTCCTCGTCCGAGATCGAGGCGATGTCCGTGGGCCGCGCGATATGCGCGTCACCTGCGCCACGGAATTCGAGCTCGGAGCGCTCTTCCTGACAGTATGGGCAATAGATCAGCAGCATGAGTTACCCGTCTTAGAGTTCCGACCCGGAAACATTGGTTCCCGGAGGTTGATTGCAGAGACGCTTTCCCATCGTCACATAGGGAATGAGGCGCTTGAGAAGCTGTTCGAAATTGTCGTAGGGCTCCAGCACATCGGTCATGCCGATATTGGCAAAAGCCATCTTGGTGATATCACTGTCGATCGCGAAAGCACGTCCCGGCGTTCGGCCGACCTCAGGCACGAAATAAACGGCTGGTTTGCGCAGGATCATCGCGCAAAGCAGCGTGCCGCTCCCGGCAACGAAGGGCCACTCGCTTTCGCCGGCAGCCCTGTGGATCTTCTGCAGGCGGAAATCCCCGACGCCGGGAAAGACATCACCGGCCGGCATGGCCGCGCCGTCGATCCCGATTGCGAGGAGAGCCGCCGTCCACATCAGTGCGCCACCGCCGCCGCCGCCGCCTCGTCGATCAGCCGGCCGCTGCGGAAACGATCCAGCGTCAGCCCGGCATTGAATTTGTGCGGCTCGTCGCGGGCAATCAGATGCGCAAACAAATTGGCAGAGCCCGGCGTCGCCTTGAAGCCGCCGGTGCCCCAGCCGCAATTGACGTAGAGCCCGGGAACCGGCGTCTTCGACTGGATCGCCGAACGATCCGGCGTGTTATCGACGATGCCGCCCCATTGCCGCATCATCTTGACGCGCCGGAACATCGGGAAGAGCTCGCAGATGGCGTCGAGCGTGTGCGTAATGATCTGCAGCCCGCCGGTCTGGGAGTAGGAATTGTACTGGTCGGTGCCGGCGCCGATAACGAGCTCTCCCTTGTCGGACTGGGAGATATAGGCATGCACCGTGTTCGACATGACAACGCATGGAAAGATCGGCTTCAGCGGCTCGGAAACCAGCGCCTGTAGCGGGCTCGATTGCAGCGGCACGCGCACGTTGGCCATCTGCATGATTGTTGTCGTGTGGCCGGCCGCCGACACCGCCACCTTCCTGGCGCCGATGAAGCCACGCGAGGTCTCGACCCCGGTCACCCGTCCATCTACGCCGCGCCGGATACCGGTCACTTCGCAATTCTGAATGATATGCACGCCGCGGTCTGAGGCGGCCCGCGCATAACCCCAGGCAACCGCGTCGTGCCGCGCCGTACCACCGCGCCGCTGCAGTGCCGCCCCGTTGATCGGGTAGCGCGCGCTGGCCGAGATATCGAGCGGCGGACAATAGGCCTTCGCCTGTTCCGGCGTCAGCCATTCATTGTCGATACCGTAGAGCCGGTTGGCATGGATATGCCGCTTGAAGGACTGCTGGTCGTGAATGTTGTGCGAGAGCATCATCACGCCACGCGGCGAATACATCACGTTGTAGTTGAGCTCCTGGGAAAGCCCCTCCCAGAGCTTCATCGAATGCTCGTAGATGTGCATGCTCTCTTCGTAGAGATAGTTCGAGCGGATGATGGTGGTGTTGCGCCCGGTATTGCCGCCGCCGAGCCAGCCCTTCTCGATCACCGCAACATTGGTGATGCCGTGCTCCTTGGCGAGATAGTAGGCAGCGCCCAGCCCATGGCCGCCGCCACCGATAATGACGACGTCGTATTCGGCGCGCGGCTCCGGTGACGTCCACTGCTTCTCCCAGCCCCTGTGGCCGCGAAGGGCCTCCCGTGCCACGGCAAAAACCGAATATTTCCGCATCCGCCTTCTTCTCCTTCGGGAAAGGGCTTGTTCTCCGCGCTCATACAAATCGCAAATCCAAATGCGGCACAACGGTTCTTTTGCGACGCGCGAGAGCTTTGGTTTCGACACGCTGAAGAGAATGCCGCTTCAGGCGAATGACGCAAGCGGCAGGCATTTCTGCTTGTCCATCGACCGGTGGCCTAACCCAAGAGGGTTAGAAGACAAGCAATTACTAAAATGTTAACAATCACATGTTGTGGGGTATGTGTATCATGTGGGGTTGGCGCTCAGTATCAGTCGCGACGCTTTGCATCGCGTTAAGCAGCGCATGGCCGGCACCCGCCGCCGAGCCGGTCGGCCAGGCTGTCGTCATCAAGACAGAGGTGACGGGACAGAGTGGTCCTATCGAGGTCGACACCAGCGTTCATCGCAACGAACGCATCAAGACATCGCAATCGGGGCTTGGCCAGTTCCTGTTTCGTGACGGCACAAAGCTCGCCGTCGGCTGGGGTTCGTCGGTCGTTATCGACAAATATGTCTTCGATGACTCCCAATCGGTCAAGAAACTGACTATCAGGGCGGCCAAGGGCACGTTTCGCTGGGTCAGCGGCAGCTCCAACTCCTCGGCCTACCAGATCTTGACGCCGGCCGGCACGATTGGCGTACGCGGCACCGCTTTCGATTTCTACGTCGGCCCTGACGGCACGACCGCCGTCGTGCTGCTGAACGGTGCTGCCCGTTTCTGCGGTCCAGGCGGCTGCCGGCAATTGCAACAGCGCTGCGATTGCGTGGTGGCCAAGCCGAACGGCAATATGTCGGCGGCGCGCCGGGTCGACCCCAGCATCCTCGCGACGCTCGGAAATAAGCGCGCCCTGCCCTTCCTCTCCGGCAATCAGCGGCTTGCGGGCGGCATCGGCATGCTCGGCGGTTGCAATATGGCCTCCGTCGCGCCGGAAAGAAAGGACAGAAACCCGCCCCCGCCTCCGGCTTCGCCCGTGCCGCAGAGGCAGGATCCGCCGCAGAAACAGGCCGAGCCGCAGAAGGAGCGGCCGACCAAGCCTGACACGCCGCATCACGACGAACCGGATAAACCCGACAAGCATGATGGCCGCGGCCGGCATGAACATCACGATCAGCACGATGATCACGACTATCACGATCAACGGCACCATCGAGATCATGACCGCGATCACGATGAAGATCGCGATCGTGATGGGGACAAGAATCACGACAGGGGCCGGAATTTCAATCGCAACCGCTGATGCCGCTCAATCGGCGACGCTCTTCTCGAAATCATCCGCCACCTCGCGGAAGTGATCGCTTCTGCCGGATATCCGCCGGTAGAATTCCGCCAGCCCGCCGATCACCTGCGCCGCCCTGAGCTTTGCCGTGCCGATAAGCTTGCGCGTATTTTTCGAATGTGAATGCAGCGCCCGCGTCAGCTGCTCGTGAACGACCGAAAGCGCGGCGAACTCCGCAGAGGCCGCAACGCGTTCGTCGCCGACGACGGCGAGAATCTGCGTCCGGCTGCTCTTCCCCTTGAGCGGAACGGCGCCGGCCTCGACCAGCGCCATTCCCTGCACCGATCTCGCCGTGCTGTCTGATATCAGAATATCGAAACCGACCTCTTTGCAGCATGATTCCAGCCGCGCCGCAATGTTGACGGCATCGCCGACCGCCGAATAGTTGAAGCGCGTCTTGGCGCCCATATTGCCGACGCAGGCAAGGCCGGTATGGATGCCGATGCCGATCCCGACCTCTTGTCCGGATCCGAAGCCGAAAGCGTCGCCGGCGTTCAGTTCTGCCAGCGTTTCGCGCATGGCAAGCGCTGCGCGAACGGCCTTGGTTTCATGATCCGCCACATCGACGGGTGCATTCCAGAACGCCATGATCGAATCGCCGATGAACTTGTCGAGCGTGCCTTCATTGGCCACTACATGGCGGCTCAGCGCATCGAGCAACGTATTCAGGAACGCGACCACCGCAGTCGGCGCCAGCCGCTCGCTGATCTCGGTGAAGCTCCTGACATCGACGAACATGACCGTCAGCTCGCGATCGTCTCCGCCGAGGCGCAACGCGTCGCGGGAATGCTCGATGCGATGGAGCAGCGACGGGGAAAGATAATGCCCGAAGGCACGCCGCACCTCGCGCCGCTCTCTGTCGATCACCAGAATCCGGAACGAGGTCGAGGCGAAATGGGTGATCGATCCGCTGATGATCGGAGCCAGCGGATCGAGGAGGAGCCCCGCATAAAGAAACGAGAGCCACGACGCCACCAGCGCCATGGCCGTGATCAGCAGGCCGCAGGCCAGCGCGACGGCGGGACTTACGAAGGTCGTCACCCCGACGAGCAGGCATCCGAGCACGGCGATCATCACGATTTCCAGCCCGTCCGCCCAGTCGGGCCGCGAGAGAAAGCGGGCAGAGAGGATCTGCTCGACGGCCTGTGCATGCAGCGAAACGCCGGGAACGTTCTCGCCGAGCGCGGTGACGCGGATGTCCTGCAGGCCGGCCGCCGATGTCCCGACGAAGACGATGCTGCCGTCGATGGCGGCGGCGACATCTGGCGAGGCCCCTTCGGCCGCAAGCACCTGCCGGGCGGATATATAACGCTCCGCCCGGTCGGGGGTGACATAGAGCCAGAGCTCGCCCGCCGCCGTCAGCGGAACGACGAAATCCCCGATCTTTACCGATGTCATGATGCCGGCGCGATCGGGCGCGCCTGATAGCACATAGGTCGATGCCCCTTGTGCGACACGCAGCGCCTCGATCGCGAGGTTCGGATAGAGCTGCTCGCCGTCGGTCAGAAACAGAGGGACCGCCCGTACCACCGGCGAGGGATTGCCGGGATTGAGGCTGATGTGGCCGAGTCCCGCCGCATTGGCCTCCAATTGCGGCCGCAGCGGCGTCGAGGCACCGAGATAGGGCGGGGCCGAAACGGGGCTTTCGCCTGTAAAGGCAAAGCCTGCCTTCACCGGCGGCCGGTAATTGCCTTCATTGGAAAGGCCGAAGCCGAGCACGATGGGTTTTTCGGCAATCGATCGAGCGAATATCTCGTCGTTGTCGGGCAGTTTCTCGGCAAGCGCAGGGTCTATCCCCACGACATCGCGGACAACATTGCGCGGTGACAGCCGGTCCGGCTCGGCGAAAAGAATATCGAAGGCGATGGCCGAGGCGCCCATCTCCGAAAGGCGGTTCACCAGCAAGGCCATCCGGTCGCGCGGCCAAGGCCATTGGCCGAATTCGTGCAACGAGGCCTCGTCGATGTCGATCACGCGGACCGGCATCGGCTCGAAGGTTCTGGGAACCAGCCGCTGATACTCGTCGAAGGTCACGCCGCGGATCAACTTGAAGATCCCGGGATCACTTGCTCGAAGGATCGTCAGCGCAGTCACGATCGCCAGGCCGAGAACGACACCGATATGCTGCGCGCGCGTCATGATCTCACCGGGTGTCCCCTCCCACGGCCGGCTGGGCGACCCGCACCTGCCGGCAGACAAGCTACGCCGCTTTCCTCCGAAACGCCATTCGCAGATGCATCCCGGGCGCTCTCTTTTCAGCCTCCCGCATTTCGTTTTCCGGAGATCGGCAGGCAACCGTCTTCAATACGGCCAACGCCTCCAGATTTCGCCGGGCATTTGCCTGGATGAAAAGGCTTCAACCTTGCCCGGCGCGCGGTGAAATGCTCTTGTAACGATCGAAAGTCGGATGCTCTTTCGAGAGAAGGATGAAGGTCGCCGTGATTTCCGAATCCGCCGCACGCCGAAGCGGCTACTGGCTGATTGTCGTCGTGCTGGCAATGCTCGCCGGGCTGCCGCTTGCCGTCTGGCTTGATATCAGCGATCTCTCGGGCAACACCCTACGGCGCCAGGCCGGCGACATGAGCTCGCTGATATCGAGCATCCGCTCCTATTATTCCACGAATGTCGTGGGGCGCGTTCTCGCCGCCCATGCCAGCGGCGCGACCGAGGGCACGGTGGTCTCCCACAATTATGCGAATATATCAGGCGCCATCCCGCTGCCGGCCACGCTTTCCCTGGAGCTCGGCGACGTCATCAAGGAGCAGCAGGCCAATATCACTTACCGTTTCGTCTCCGACCTGCCGTTCAAGAGCCGCGCATCCCACGAGCTCGACGACTTCGAGAAAAAAGCGCTCGCCGCGTTGCGCGCCAATCCGCAGCAGACCCTGAACGATCTCACCCGCGTCGGATTGACCGATACCTTGCGGCTCATCACCCCCGTCGTCATGGGCCAGGCCTGTGTTACCTGCCATAATACCCACCCTGAAAGCCCGAAGACCGATTGGAAGGTGGGCGACGTTCGCGGCATTCAGGAAGTGATCATCAGGCAACCCTACGCGAGCAACGTCTTCGCCTTCAAATACCTGCTCTGCTATTTTCTTTTCGTCGCCGTCATCGGCATCAGCTTCATTCTGCTCCAGCGGCAGCAGACGCGCGCGATCCATAGCGCCAACCAAGATCTGGAAGCGGCGAACGAATTCCTCGCCAGCGTTTCCATGAAGATTTCGCGTTATCTCTCGCCGCAGATCTACAAGGGCATCTTCTCCGGGCAGAAGGACGTAGTGGTCCATACAGAGCGCAAGCGCCTGACGATCTTCTTCTCCGACATCAAGGACTTCACGGCGACGACCGAGCGGCTGCAACCGGAAGCCTTGACGGAGATGCTCAACGAATATCTGACCGAGATGTCGAACATTGCCCTGGAGCATGGCGGCACGGTGGACAAGTTCATCGGCGACGCGATGCTGGTCTTCTTCGGCGATCCCGAAACCAAGGGCCCGGAAGAGGATGCGAAAGCATGTCTGCGCATGGCCGTCGACATGCAGCGCCGTCTCGGCGAACTCAAGGACAGATGGCGCAGAAACGGCACCGAAGAGCCTTTCGTCGTTCGCATGGGGGTAAACAGCGGCTATTGCAACGTCGGCAATTTCGGCAGCAATGACCGCATGGACTATACGATCATCGGGGCGGAGGCCAATCTCGCAGCCCGGCTGCAATCGATCGCCCAGGGAGGAGAGATCGTCATCAGCTACGAAACCTACGCGCTGGTGGACGAAATCGTCGACGCCCATCCCCTGGCGCCGATCACGATGAAAGGCATACAGCGCGAGATCGTGCCCTATGCGGTGGATGGGTTGACACTCGGTGCGGACCACAAAAGCCGCGTTCTCAGCGAGCACCTCTCGGGCCTTGATCTGCATTTGGACATGAGCCGGGTGGAGCCTGCCGATCGCCTCCGAGTCAGGACAGCTCTCAGGGAGGCGATCGCCGCGCTGGACGAAACCCTGCCCGAAACCGCCGGATCGTGACCGGATATCGGGCAAGCATGATTTTTCCGTCCGCATCCCATATCCATCTGGACTTCCCGTGCCCAATCTGCTATCCCGCATCACCAATCGCAAGGCTGCGGCCGCGCGAACGTTATTGTTTTGCCTCAGGCCGCTGCGCCGCCTCCGGCATCAACCAACCAAAGGAACGTGATTCTCGTGCAGGTACTTGTCCGCGATAACAATGTTGATCAGGCTCTCCGCGCTCTCAAGAAGAAGATGCAGCGCGAAGGCATTTTCCGCGAAATGAAGATGCGCGACTACTACGAGAAGCCGTCGCAGAAGCGTGCTCGCGAAAAGGCCGAGGCTGTTCGCCGTGTTCGCAAGCTGGCCCGTAAGCGCGCTCAGCGCGAGGGTCTGGTTGCAGCGCGCTGAGCATTTCCGTCGTTTTTTCGACGTTTTCAGATGCATTGTGGCGGGGGCGATGGGTTCGCCGCCGCCTTTTTAGTTTGCCGCTGAAGATCGCATATCCGCGCACCGGATATGCCGCATGGGGAAAGCGAGCCCGAATGGCTGTCAACACCTTTAATCCGTCCCGCGCTTTGCGCTTGCAGAAAACGGCATTCCTGCCCGCTTTGGCGCTGGCGGCAATATTCGGCCTTGCCGGCTGCGAGACGACCAATACCTCGGATGCCGTGATCAGCATCGATAAGGCGCAGGGTTCGGAAGAGAACATCGCCTCGCTGACGGCTGTTATCAACGCCAATCCGAGGGATCCCGAAGGTTACAACGTCCGTGGTTCCGCCTATGGCCGCGCCGGCCAGTTCCGCCCTGCGCTGAACGATTTCAACACGGCGCTGCAGATCAATCCGCGTTTCTTTCAGGCTTACGCCAACCGCGCTCTCGTCTATCGCAATATGGGCCAGCAGGCCCAGGCGATTGCGGACTACAATGCCGCCCTGCAGATCAATCCGAGCTACGACGTCGCCTATATCGGCCGTGGCAATGTCTACCGCATGGCCGGCCAGGACGACCAGGCCTTCAACGATTTCGACAAGGCGATCCACCTCGGCACCACCGATGGCCGCGCCTATCACAATCGTGGTCTGATTTATCAGAAGCGCAATCAGCAGGATAAGGCGATCGACGATTTCTCGAAAGCGATCTCGCTCGCGCCGAATTCGCCAGAGCCTTATAATGGCCGCGGCATTTCCTATATCGCGCTGAACGACGATGACAACGCCTTTGCCGATTTCAACCATGCGATCGAGCTCAACGGCAACATCGCCGAATCCTGGGCCAACCAGGCGCTCGTCTACGAACGCCGCGGCGACAAGGCGAAGGCGGCCCGCTCCTATCGCCACGCGGTCGGCCTCGATCCCAAATACCAGCCGGCTCGCGACGGACTTGCCCGCGTCGGCGTGGCCCCAGACGGCTAAAGACATAATGGGGCGGCCGGGAGCATCGGGCGGCCCGCAACCGCCACTTGCCGGTCGCACCACCCATCGGACACCGACAAAGGCCCTGATGATTCAAACGAATCTTCCGACTCTGGATATCATTGGGGTGATATCGTGCCACGCCAAGCGGTGGAAGCGACGTGGCGCAAAGGCGGCCGCACCGCCATTAAGACGAGACGCCGAAAAAGCGTCCGTCGTCATCGATGCCTGTCATAGCATGTTGCAACCTGCTCTTGCTCCCCCTAACATAGACCTGCTTCGATAGCCCGCTATCGGACGTTTGAACACGTGTTGGGGGCGGTTTGCGAGAGATGTGGATCTTTGCTGTCCTGGCCGCAAGCGAAAAACGTTGCGGGCCACGCGCATTACAGCGCTGCGCGTCTTTTCAGACGCGCAAAGGACATTGCAACATTTTGAATTGCGGCAGATGAAGATCGTCGCGCTGTTCTTTCCGAAAGCCTCGATCGGAACCTACCTCGTCGCCATGGCGGTGGCGATCGCAGTGCCGATCTTCGCCTTCGTGGCGCTGCTTCTGCTGCAGCTGGAGGATAACCAGCGTTCGACGCTGAAGCGCGAGACCGCCCAGGATGCGCTTGCACTTTCGCGCATCATCGACCGGCAGCTTCAGGATATGGCAACGACGCTACGGCTGCTTTCGAGTTCGCCGGAGCTTGAAAACGGCAATCTCGCCTCCTTCCACGAGCGCACGGAAACGGCCCTCAGAGACAACACGCTTTTCGTCATTGCCGTCGACCGCACCGGCCAGCAGCTACTGAACACGCGCCGGGCGTTCGGCACGCCGCTCGGCAAGACGGCGAATATGACAGCCCTCGAAGCGGCCATCGCTTCCGGTCGCATCGAGGCATCAGACGTCTTTCGCGGCCGGACCAGCGACGAATGGGTCTACAACGTCACCCTGCCACGGAAGAATGATCCGGTTGCGGCCCTCATCATCACGCAGGACGCCAAGGATCTGGGCAAGCTCGTGACCACCGAAGGCCTTGCGCCCGGCTGGTCGGCCGCCGTCATCGATGAGAGCGGCCACGTCGTTGCAGCCACCGGCCCTGCCAATCTCGAACCGGGCACGCCCTTCGACCCACGCATTCTACCAGCGCTCACCGTGTCCCGCGGCGTCTTCCAAGACGAGAAGATCCTGCCGCACATGCTCCTCGGTTATGCCCAAATTCCCGGTTGGTCGTGGAAGACGGTAATCTGGGGACCGATCGCCCAGGCGTCGATCCTCAGCACCTGGCGTTTCCTCATCATCGGTGGCGTGGCACTGGTGCTCGTCGCCGTGCTGGCCGCCTATGCCGTCGCACGGCAGGTACGCACTACCATCCGTGATATCGCCGACATGGCGAACCGCATGGGTGAAGGCCATATCGTCTCACCGGTCGAGACCAGCGTCATCGAGGCGAACCAGGTGGCGATTGCCCTTTCGAATGCCTCTTTCGATCGTAGCCAGACTGAGGACCGGCTGCGTTTCGTCATGCATGAGCTCGTCCACCGCACCAAGAATCTCCTGACGCTCGCCCAAGCAATGATGCGCCAGCTCGCCAAGCAGTCCGACAGCGTCGAGACCTTCCGCGCCGCCGTCGCCGACCGCCTCGAGGGATTGGTGCGTTCGATCGAGCTGCTGACCAGCGAGCAATGGGGAGGCGTCTCGCTGCGGCGGGTCGTCGACATCCATTTGCACGCGTTCCCGCAATCGCGCGACCAGATCGACATCAGCGGCGAAGACTTCGTGCTGAAACCGGATGCCGTGCAGAATCTTGGTCTCGCCTTGCATGAACTCGCCACCAATTCGGTGAAATACGGTGCGCTCTCCGTACCGCAAGGCCGTGTCCGCTTCGAATGGCGCGACGTCAAGGAGGAAGACAAGCCGGAGGCCATGCTCCGCTTCACCTGGGAAGAGCGCGGCGGCCCGCCGGTCACGGAGCCATCGCGCTCGGGCTTCGGCACGACCGTTATCAAAGCCCATGCCGCCTCCGCCTTTCGCGGCGCGGTTGAGATCGACTTCCGGCCCGAAGGCCTGTTATGGGTGCTGACGGCGCAGCGCGCCACGCTGGAGCGGGACTAAAGTCCCGGAACAATCGCTATCTCCACCCGTTTCGGACAGGTCGTTCCAAAGGAGAAAGACCATGTTCAAGCAAACGATGATCGCCGCCGCGGCACTGACGGCTGCTGCCTGGGTGAGCCCGGCGGGCGCGGAAAACTATGTCACGCTTGGCCGTCTTGTCTGCGGATCGGATGGCGGCCAGGGTCTGATCGTCACCTCGCAGAAGAACCTCATCTGCACCTACACGCCAGCGGCCGGCGGCGCCAAGGCGGTCTACGCCGGCAAAATCGAGAAATTCGGCCTCGATATCGGCCAGACCGGCAAGAGCGTCATGATCTGGCAGGTGCTGGCAAAGACCGGCACGGATATTCCGCAATTCGCCCTTGCCGGCGAATATTACGGGATCGGCGCCGACGCAAGCATCGGTGCAGGCGCCGGCGCCAAGGTCATCGCCGGCGGCACCGACAAGGCCTTCATGCTGCAGCCGTTGAACGTCCAGGCTCAGGAAGGCCTGAACCTAGCGATCGGTGTCGAAAAGATGACACTCGTGCCGGGCGAGACTTGACGAAAGCGGCCGGCCAGCCAAGGCAGACACGGCCTGCCGCATGAACAAAGCAGCCGCCCAAAAGGCGGCCGCTTCTGCGTCGATCAATGTGCGAGCGCCTTGTTGATATCCTCGGTCATCTTCTTCGCGTCACCGAGCAGCATCATCGTGCCATCCTTGTAGAACAGCGTATTGTCGATGCCGGCATAACCCGAACCGAGCGAGCGCTTGACGAAGAGGCAGGTCTTTGCCCGGTCGACGTCGAGGATCGGCATGCCGTAGATCGGCGAAGTCTTGTCGTCGCGAGCCGCCGGATTGGTGACGTCATTGGCGCCGATGACATAGGCGACGTCGGCCTGGGCGAATTCCGAGTTGATGTCCTCGAGCTCGAAAACCTCGTCATACGGAACATTCGCTTCTGCGAGCAACACGTTCATGTGGCCGGGCATCCGGCCTGCGACCGGGTGGATCGCATATTTCACCTCGACGCCGTTCTTCTTCAGATTGTCGGCAAGTTCGCGTAGCGCATGCTGGGCCTGGGCAACCGCCATGCCGTATCCCGGCACGATGATAACCTTCGATGCGTTGGCCATCAGATAAGCCGCATCCTCGGCCGAGCCGAGCTTGACCGTCTTGTCTGATGTGTCGGGTCCGCCGGACGCCGTCTCGCCGCCGAAACCGCCGAGTATGACGGAGACGAAGGAACGGTTCATGCCCTTGCACATGATGTAGGAGAGGATCGCGCCGGAAGAACCGACGAGCGCGCCCGTGATGATCAGCGCCAGATTGCCGAGCGTGAAGCCGATGCCGGCCGCGGCCCAGCCTGAATAGGAGTTCAGCATCGAGACGACAACGGGCATATCGGCGCCGCCGATCGGCACGATCAGCAGAACGCCGAGCGCCAGCGACAAGGCCACGACGGCCCAGAAGTCGAAATGGCTTTCGGTGGCGGCAAGCCCGATGATGAAGAGCACGATCAGCACCAGCAGGCTCGCATTGATCACATGCCGGTAAGGCAGCAGGATCGGCTTGCCGGACATGCGTCCGTCGAGCTTTAGGAAGGCGATGATCGATCCGGTGAAGGTCAGCGCTGCGATCGCCACGCCGAGTGCCATCTCGATGCGTGCCTCGGCGTGAATATGGCCGATCTCGCCAATGCCGAAGGATGCAGGCGTATAGAGCGCGGAAGCCGCGACCAACACGGCGGCAAGGCCGACCAGCGAATGGAAACCGGCGACGAGCTGCGGCATTGAGGTCATCGGGATGGTGCGGGCGACATAGGCGCCGACGCTGCCGCCGATGGCAAGGCCAAGGACGATCAGCACGAAGCCGCCGAAGTCAGGGGTCGCCAGCACCAGCGTCGTCAGGATCGCGATCCCCATGCCGATCATGCCGTAGAGATTGCCCTTGCGGCTGGTGGCTGGATGCGACAGGCCGCGCAGCGCCAGGATGAAGAGCACGCCGGAGACGAGGTAGAGGAAGGCTGCGATATTGGTCATCGGTCCCTCACCGGTCCTTCTTGCGGTACATCGAAAGCATCCGCTGCGTGACGAGGAAACCGCCGAAGATGTTCACCGAGACGAGCACGAGGGCGACAAAACCAAAGCCGGTCGCAACCCCGCTGGTCGAGATGCCGACCGCCAGAAGCGCGCCGACGACGATGACGGAGGAGATCGCATTGGTGACGGCCATCAGCGGTGTGTGCAGCGCTGGCGTCACCGACCACACGACGTAATAGCCGACGAAGATCGACAATACGAAGATGGCGAGCTGGAAGACGAAGGGATCGATCGCCCCGCCGGTCGCAGCGCTTGCCGCTTCCGGCGCCTGGGCCGCCGCCGTGACCACTGCGGTCACCGCCTGGTCGAGCTGCTCCAGCGCCCTGTCCATTGCTTCACTGGCCATCAGATGTCTCCCTTCTTCGCGCCGCCGAAGGCGGGATGAACGACGTCGCCGGCATAGGTCAGCATCGTCGCCTTGACGAGTTCGTCGTCGAGATTGACGACGACCCTCCGGGTTTCCTTGTTGACCATAGTCTCGAGGAAGGTGACGAGGTTCTTGGCGTAGAGCGCCGAGGCGCTGGCCGCAACCCGGCCCGGCATGTTGGCGAAACCGATCACCCTGACGCCTTCGACATCGGCGATCTCGCCAAGGACGACGCCCTCGATATTGCCGCCGCGTTCGACGGCGAGATCGACGGCGACCGCACCTGATTTCATCGAGGCGAGCATGGCTTGCGAAACGAGCCGCGGCGCCGCACGGCCGGGGATCAGCGCGGTGGTGATGACGATATCCTGCTTGGCGATGTGTTCGGCAACCAGAGCCGCCTGTTTCGCCTGATAGTCGGACGACATTTCCTTGGCATAGCCGCCGGTCGTTTCCGCCGCCTTGAACTCCTCGTCTTCGACGGCGATGAACTTGGCGCCGAGCGAGGCGACCTGCTCCTTGGCGGCGGGGCGAACATCGGTGGCCGAGACCGCCGCACCGAGACGCCGCGCGGTCGCAATCGCCTGAAGACCTGCAACGCCGGCGCCCATGACGAAGACCTTGGCGGCCGGCACGGTGCCAGCCGCCGTCATCATCATCGGCATGGCGCGGTCATAGACCGCTGCAGCCTCGATGACGGCTTGGTAACCGGCGAGATTGGCCTGGGACGACAGCACGTCCATGGACTGGGCGCGGGTAATGCGCGGCATCAGTTCCATCGCGAAGGCCGAAAGCCCGGCACTTGCCAGTGCCGCGATCGCTTCGTCATTGCCGTAGGGATCCATGATGGCGATGATCACGGCGCCGCTTTTATAGCCGGAGATTTCCGATCCGCTGGGCCGGCGTACCTTCAACACCGCATCGGCGGAGGCTGCATCCGCAAAACTGCCGATCCTGGCGCCCGCGGCCTCGAACTCCCCGTCTGGAATGCGCGAAGCCGCACCGGCACCGGCTTCGACGACGACGTCGAAGCCGAAATTCTTCATCTTCCTCACGGTCTCGGCGGAGGCGGCGACACGCGTCTCCTCGCCCGTAATTTCCCTTGCAACGAAAACGATATTGCCCAACTGCCCCTCCTCCGGGTCAGCCAGACCGCCGCAGGCTCACCTGCGCGGACCAAGCACCTCATTCACAAAGCTTCGGAAAAGCCCCTTCCCCTCAGAGCGCCGTGCGTCCTTTCGGACGCACAAAGGACGCTCTGACCACCCTGATTCTATGTGATCAGCGGAACAGGAAGATGCCGGCGGCGAGAAGAATGATGAAGACGAAGAGGCCACCGAGAAGGCCGGCGCCGCCGAAGAAACCGGCGGTCATCGCAAGCAGGAGGACGATGAGGAGCATCGAGCCGTATTTCGCGCTGGCGATGAACATGTCGTAGGTCTTTTCATGTTCTTTGTAATCCATTGGCGCACCGGTCTCGACCGGTCCGGTATGATGTTCGGCCATAAATATTGTCTCCCTGAAATGCCTCTGCGCTGCCTAATTTCCCTCTAGGCGAGGGTAATCCCTACCTGCAGGGATTACACAATGACAGGCGAAAGCGCAATGCATGAGAATGCCGCAGGCGCCCGTGGCAACCGTCACCTCAAAGCCCCGGAGCGGGCCCTGAAGGACGGCTGATTTTGCCTGCTTCCGTCGCCACGTCATCTCCCCCTCGGGGGCAAGGGCAGATCACAGCGGCAGATCGGTGCCGAGTTCGCCTGGCGGCACGAAACGCGCCGTCGGAATGATGGTGAGCGGCGGCAGCGTATCGTTGGGATTGCGCGAAAACATCATGCGCTGCTCGCTGGCGCTGGAGATGAAGAAGGGATAGCGCGTCAACAGCTTGCGCCCGACCTCGATCACATTCGTCGCCATCAGCGTCACGTCAACCCCGTAACTTTCAGCCAGTCGGCCGGGCACGATGGTATCGGCATAGAAAACCCGCTTGTAGAAGGCGGCATGCGGGGGCCGGACGGACTGAATAACGCGGTCCGCCCGGAAATGCGCTGCCGCAACGATGGCGGGTCTCAGCGTCAGATAGGGAACCCATGGCATATCGGCGGTGAACTCCGGATCGGCCGCGAACCGCGCCGGGTCGATCAAGGTCAGCCCGGCGTCCAAAAGCTCATCCATCGCCTCGGGAAAGGCTTCTCCCGACCGGCTGATACGATGCTCCGGCGTCACATAGTGAATTCGAATCGTACTGACCAGTTCGCCATAATAGTAGAGACCGAATATATAGGCATGGCTGTCGAAATCGACATCGTCCAATAGGCCTTCTGGGGCAAGCGACAGCGCGTCACGGGCCTTGTAGGCCTTGTAGCGCAGCCGCTCCACTTCCTCCATGTCTTCGCCGCTTTCGACACGGCGATATTCGACGTGATCCAGAATTTCCAGTATTTTCCTGCTGAAATCGCCACGCGTAAAAAGTGTGTCTGACATTCTCTCGATCCGCTCGTTAACGGATCATTAATCATACGCCAGCGGCACATAGGCAAGAAAATCTAAGAACTTGCGTTGAATTTAAACTATTAAGGTTAACGGAGCGCAAGATTTTCGGCTGGATAACCAGTCACTTGCAGGCGGCTCAGGCGACCTTGTTGCGGCGGCGCTGGACGGTGCGGCGGCCGATGCCCTCTTGCAGCAGCCTGATGTTCTGGGAAGGGACCGGCGGCGAGAAAACGTAGCCCTGTACCAGATCGGCACTGCGGTGCTTGTTGAGCAGCGTCAGCTGCTCCTCGGTCTCCACACCCTCGATGACAATCTTCAGACCCAGTTCGCGGGCGAGATTGACCGTGCCGCGCAAGAGCTTGAGACGGCGCCCATCCTCGACGATGTTGCGCACGAAGGAGCGGTCGATCTTGACGATATCGAGCGGCAGCGTGTCGAGATAGCTGAGGCTGGAGAAGCCGGTGCCGAAATCGTCGATGGCGATGGTGATGCCGCGGGATCTGAGCTCCGCCAGGATGGCGCGCACGGCCGCCGGCTCGTCGATCAGGCAGCTCTCGGTGACTTCAAGATGCAGCCGCGCCGCGTCGAGGCCGGAATGGGCAAGCGCCTCGGCGACCACAGAGAGAATATCGGCATCGCGCAGGTCCCGCGCCGAGAGGTTGACCGAGACGGCGATATGCTCCGGCCAGTTCATGCATTCGCTGCATGCCTTGAACAGGACGAAACGGGTGATGTCGGAGATGATGCCCATATCCTCGGCGAGCCGAATGAAGACGTCGGGCGGGATCGAGCCCCTCTCCGGATGCACCCAGCGCGCCAAGGCCTCGGCGCACTCGATCCGCAAACCGTCGGCCCGGAACATCGGCTGGAAGGCGAGATGCAGCGCCTGCGCCGAGACCGCCTCGCGCAGATCCGCCTTCAGCCTCTGCTGCTCGATATAGCGGCCATCCATCTCCCGCTCGAAGCCGGAAATGCCGCCCTTGAAGCGCGACTTGCTTTCGAACAGCGCCAGATCCGCCTTGACGCTCCACTCATCCATCGCAAACGCGGCACTTTCGAGAATCGCGTAACCGGCGCTGAGCGAAACGAGGAAGGTCAGTTCGTCGACCGCGTAATTGCCCTGGATTGCGGCGTGCACGCGGCGGATTTCGACGTCGAGCGAAGCCTGCTCCTTCGCATGCGGGAAGAACAGGATGAACTGGTCTCCCATCAACCGGCCGAGGATGGCGTTGCCGGAGGCCTGCTTGATGCGGGCGGCGATGGCGCAGAGCAGGTGGTCGCCCGTAACGTGGCCGCGCATGTCGTTGACATGTTTGAATTCGTCGATATCGAGAACCATGAAGCCGAGCGGCCCGGACTTCCTTTGATGTTTGGCGAGATACTCCTGCACCAGCTGCCCGAAATATTGGCGGTTCGGCAGGCCGGTCAGTGCATCGAAGCGGACCATGTGCATAATCTTCTGCTCCGCCTTCACCCGGCTCGAAACGTCCTCGAAGATCAGCACGGCGCCGCCGTCGGCCCTTCGGCTGGCGGAGAATTCGAGCGACAGGCCCTCGGGAAAATGAATGAGCGTGCGCGACAGATTACCTTCTGCCACTTGGGTGAGCTGGCGCAGAATGAGCTCCGGCTGCGAGGCGTCCATGAAGCTGTAGCGCGCGCCATAGCGCAGCACGGCGCCAAGGTCCCGATCCTTCAGCCGCTCCGGCGCGCCGATCTTCAGAAGTTCGCAGGCCTTGCGGTTGACCACCTGGATGCGATTCTCGGCATCGACCATCACCAGGCCGTGCGGCATGTTGTTGAGCGCCGTATCGAACCGGTCGGCGATGATGGTGATTTCCCGGCGTGCGATGACGTTCTCATAGAGGAACTCGCGCACGCCATTCGCCATGGCCCGCGTCGTCAGCCAGAAAGGAATGAGGAAGATCGACAGCACGCCGCGATAGAAGTCCATCGCTAGCAGGCTGCAGACGATCATCGGCAGGCAGCAGAAGAAGGTCTGGAGGTCGACTGCGAAGCGCGAGCCGTAGTTGCGGCCGACGACGGAAACCATGGTCGCCATGGTGACGGAAATGCAGGCAAGCTCCGCAAAGGAATCGCGGACCACAAAGATGGCGTAGCCGCTAGCAATACCGAGGAGCGCGGTGGTGCAGGCTCCACTGGCAACGAGAATCCGCTCCCAACGCTCGATTCCGGCGTGCGATAGGCTCTGCTTGTCGACACGATCGAACTGCCGGAAGATGGCCATGCGAGCGCCGAAGACCAGAAGGAAGGCGACCGACAGCAGGATGTAGATGGAGTACTGCGTCTTGGCAGCCACTGCAAGGCACGTCGCGACATGGACGATCACGCCAACAAGCAGCGTCATGCGGTTCCCGGAAAGGGAACTCACAAACGACAGATACACATCAATAGGGACCCTGTTCGGGTTATCTGGCTTCATCCACACTTTCCCTGTGCGCGGGAATTCTAAGCCCAACCCTTTAAAAATTGATTTCAATGGAATCAAAGATTTGGTCAAATTTTCTAAAACCACAGGATGAACCGCGCAGCCTACGCGCGTTAATGCAGCCTACCGGCGAGATTACTGAAATAATTTATCCACGCTTGGGTTGTTGAAATATTTGACGGCCCTGCCGCCCGGCCGGTGCGTCTAAGACTATACTCCAACGCGAGGCATTTATCCTTCCAATTTCAAAGGCCGTGGTCTACATCGATTGCAAGAGGGAAAAGCTGCCGGAAAACCGGCAGGACAAGAGCAAGGGGAGGCGAATGTCGGTACTTCTGGCCGCCAGTCGGCTGATCGACTCGATCAGTCAGTTCATGGGCAAACTTTCCGAATATATGGTGCTGTTCTGCTGTCTGATCAGCGCCGGAAACGCCATCGTCCGCTACGCCTTCAACTACAGTTCGAACGGCTGGCTGGAGATTCAGTGGTATCTCTTCGCCTTCGTCGTCATGCTCGGCGCCTCGCATGCGCTGCGCAACAACGAGCATGTCCGCGTCGACCTGATCTATGGTTCGGTTTCCGACAAGGCGAAGATCTGGATCGACATCGTCGGCCTCATCCTCTTCCTCCTTCCCGCATGCGTCTTCCTCACCTGGTTGTGCTGGCCCTTCTTCGCACTGTCCTACCGGCAAGGGGAAATATCGGGCAATGCTGGTGGGCTGATCCGCTGGCCCGTCAAACTCATCCTCGTCGCCGGCTTCGCGCTGCTCTCCCTTCAAGGCCTCTCGGAACTGGTCAAGCGGATCGCAGCCCTCACAGGCCATATCAGCATCGACACGAAATACGAAAAGCCGCTGCAGTAACGCGGGCTGGGAGAAACGGATTTGTTCGATTTCGGCATCATCCCGCCGGCCATGTTCCTGGGCATGGTCATCTTCATGCTCTACGGCTTTCCGGTCGCCTTTTCGCTCGCCGCCGTCGGCCTGTTTTTCGCCATCATCGGCATCGCCACCGGCCATTTCGGCGAGGTCTTCCTGCAGGCCCTGCCGCTGCGCTTCTTCGGCATCCTTTCCAACGACCTCCTGCTCGCCATTCCCTTCTTCACCCTCATGGGTGCGGTGCTGGAGCGCTGCGGGCTGGCCGAAGACCTGCTCGAAGGCACCGGCAAACTCTTCGGCGGCATACCCGGCGGCCTTGCCTATGCCGTCATCCTCGTCGGCGCCGTGCTCGGCGCGATCACCGGCACGGTGGCCGCCTCCGTCATCACCATGGGGGTGATCTCGCTGCCGATCATGCTGCGTTATGGCTACAATCCGCGCCTTGCCACCGGCGTCATCGCCGCCTCGGGCACGATCACCCAAGTCATCCCGCCTTCGCTCGTGCTCGTCGTTCTCGCTGATCAGCTCGGCAGGTCGGTCGGCGACATGTATCTCGGCGCGATCGGCCCCTCGATCCTGCAGGTGACGATCTTCGTGCTCTTCATTCTGGTGATGTCGATTGTCCGGCCGAAATCGATGCCGCCGCTGCCGAAAGAGGTGCGCGGCGATTTCAACTGGGCGCTGCTCGTCAAGGTGCTGATGGGCATGGTGCCTTCGATCGTGCTGATCTTCCTGGTGCTCGGCACGATCTTCATGGGCCTTGCGACACCGACGGAGGCAGGCGCGCTCGGCGTCGTCGGCGCCATGCTGCTCGCCGCCATGAATCGTCGCCTCACCTGGCCGCTGATCCGCGAGGCCATGGCATCGACCACGCACATCACATCCATGGTGGTGATGATCCTGATCGGCTCCACCTGTTTCAGCCTGGTCTTCCAGGGCATGGACGGCTCGCGCTGGATCGAGCACATGCTGTCGGGCATACCAGGCGGCCCGGTGGGCTTCCTGATCTTCGTCAACATCTTCATCTTCGTGCTCGCCTTCTTCCTCGATTTCTTCGAGATCGCCTTCATCGTCATCCCGATGCTGGCACCCGTCGCCTCCAGTCTCGGCATCGACCTGATCTGGTTCGGCGTGTTGATCTGCGTCAACATGCAGACGAGCTTCATGCACCCGCCCTTCGGCTTCGCGCTCTTCTATCTGCGCTCGATCGCCAGCAAGGACGTCAAGACCTCGGATATCTACATGGGCGCGCTCCCCTGGGTCGGCATGCAGCTGATCCTGGTGGCGATCGTGATCTTCTGGCCGCAATCGGTAACCTATTGGCTGGATCACGGCCCGAAGGTCGACCCGAACTCGATCAAGATCGAAGTCCCGGGATTCGGCGGCCAGCTCGGCCTGCCGCCGCTGGGCGGCGGCGGCAATAGCTCACCGCAGATCCCAGGCCTGACCCTGCCGCCGCTGAACGGCCTGCCGGGAGCACCGCCTCCACCGGCCAAATAGACCAGCAAAAAGCAAACCCCGGACGGAAATCCGGGGTTTTGGTATTGAACGCGTCTAAAGCGTCGACGGCGAAAGCTTAAAGTTTTCCGGCCCGCTGCTGGATCATCATGAACGTATCGAAGGTGTATTCCGACAGCTGCATCCAGAGATAGGCGTCCCGCTTGAAGGCGGCCTGGTCGTCGTAGATCTTCTTGAAATACTGGTTCGTGCCCGAGATTTCGCTGTAGATGCCCGTCGCCGCCTGGAAGCAGGCTTCCATGATCTCCTGGCTGAATGGTCGCAATGTCGCACCTTCCGCCACAAGCTGCTTCAGCGCAGTCGGGTTCTTCGTGTCGTACTTCGCCAGCATGTTGGTGTTGGCGAAAGCGCAGGCGTCGGTCAGCGCTGCCTGATAATGCTTCGGCAGGCTGCTCCATTTTTCGAGATTGAAGAACCCATGCACAGTCGGGCCACCTTCCCACCAGCCCGGATAATAGTAATACTTCGCCACCTTGTGGAAGCCGAGCTTCAGGTCGTCATAGGGGCCAACGAATTCCGCCGCATCGATCGTGCCTTTTTCCAGCGCCGGATAGATGTCGCCGCCGGCAATCTGCTGCGGGATGACACCGACCTTCTCCATGACGCGACCGGCGAGACCGGCAATGCGCATCTTGACGCCCTTGAGATCATCGAGCGTATTGATTTCCTTGCGAAACCAGCCGCCCATCTGCGCACCGGTATTGCCTGCCGGCAGCGCATACATGCCCTGCGTGGCATAAAATTCATTCATCAGCTTATTGCCGTTGCCTTCATAGTACCAGGCATTGGTCAGGCGGCTGTTCAGCCCGAACGGAATGGCCGTTCCGATGGCGTAGGTCGGGTCCTTGCCGACGAAATAGTAGGAGGTGGTGTGGGCTGCCTCGACCGTACCGGCGGCGACGGCATCGACGGCCTGCAGGCCGGGGACGATTTCACCGGCAGCGAAGGGCTGGATCGTGAAATTGCCGTCTGTCGCGGCGGCAACATGCTTGGCGATATCCTCGGCGCCGCCATAGATCGTATCCAAGCTCTTCGGAAACGACGACGTCATGCGCCACGCGATCTTCGGATTCTCTTGCGCGATCGCAGGCGCTGCCAATGCCGTTGCGGCGACCGCACCGGCGCTGGCGGTTCCCGCCTTCTTGAAAAACGAACGACGATCCATCAAAAACCTCCCATATAGATGACACTGCGCGGCCAATCTCACCCCTACCCGCAGCAAGGGCAAACCTAAGCATGGCGCAAGCCGCGATTCAAGCTTTAGTCTATTAGCCTTTGGCATCAAGACGGCAATAAGGCAACGCGCACCTATCCATCAGAATCAGCGGCTTAGCGGAAAACCGGAAAGGCAGACGCCGCTTCCGTCGCAATTTGGCCACCTGATACAGCCAAGCGTTGACTTGACGGCCGTTCAGGCGGAAGAACGACGAGAAGAAAGATTTTGACCGGGGCTGAAATGACGAAACCAATCGTTGCCATTCCTGCCGATATCCGCAGCTTCGACGGCGCGACCTGGCATGCCGTACAGCATCAATATCTGCGCGCCGCATTGAACGCATCCGGTGTCATGGCCTTCATGATCCCCGCTTTCGAGGAGGGCTACGACACCGACGCGATTCTCGACCGCGTCGACGGCCTGCTGGTTTCCGGTTCGGCCAGCAACGTGCATCCCTCGCACTACGGTGCCGAGGCGAATGACAAGGACGGCCCCTTCGATCCCGCTCGCGACGCCACCAGCCTGCCGCTCATCCGCCGCGCCATCGATCGCGCCATCCCGCTGCTCGCCATCTGCCGCGGCATCCAGGAGCTGAATGTCGCCCTCGGCGGCTCGCTGGCAAGCGAGATCCAGGAGCAGCCCGGCAACTGGGACCATCGCCGGCCGGAAGGTGTCGACCGGGACGGCATGTACGCCATTCGCCAGACTGTCCATGTCAAGGAAGGCTCCTGCATCGCAGGCATTCTCGGCCCGGGCGAGATCCGCGTGAATTCACTGCATCGCCAGGCAATCGCCAGAACCGCCCCGGGCCTGCAGGTGGAAGCGATCGCCGAGGATGGCACGGTGGAGGCCGTTTCCGTCATCGATGCCAAGGCCTTTGCCGTCGGCGTGCAATGGCATCCGGAATATTGGGCTGAAACCGACAAGTCTTCGAACCAGCTGTTCGCCGCTTTCGGCGACGCGGTCCGCAGCTATGCCGCGGCCAAGCTGCCGGTCATGTCAGCGCAGGCGATTGCCTGACTCCGGACGCCCGCGAAGCGCCATATCCGTTACTTGGCAAGCATCGTCCGCCGTGCCAACCATCTAAGCCTTCTGCGGCGTCTCCGTCACCGGCGTCAGCGCCGCACCCTTCTCGAACCAGGCGATGAGATTGTCGGCGACGAGATCGGCCATCGCATTGCGTGTCGGCACGGACGCAGAGGCGACGTGCGGCAGCAGTACGGCATTGGTCGGCTCAAACAGGTCGGCCGGCACCGTAGGCTCTTCATAGAAGACGTCCAGACCGGCAGCACCGAGCGCGCCGGAAGCAAGCGCGGCACTCAGCGCCTCCTCATCCACCGTCCAGCCGCGGCCGACATTGACGAGGATGCCGTCAGGGCCGAGTGCTGCCAGAATTTCCGCATCGATCGTCTTGTGCGTCTGCGGCGTCTTCGGAACGATGGCGATCAGCGTATCCACCGCTTCCGCCAGCCCCTTCAACGTCGAGTGATAATCGTAGGACACATCGGCATGGCGTGAACGTGTGTGATAACTGATCTTCACCTTGAACGGCTCCAGCCGCTTGGCGATTTCGAGCCCGATGCGGCCAAGGCCATAAAGCCCGACATGGCGGCCGTTGAGCGAGAAGCGCGACAGCGGATAGGCCGTGCCCGGCTTCCAGTTGCCCCCACGCAGCCAGGCTTCGGCCCGCGGCAATTCGCGGACCGTATTCAGCAGCAGGCCGATCGCCGTATCGGCGACCTCGTCGTTCAGCACATCAGGCGTATTGGTGACGACGATGCCTTTTTCTGCGGCGTGCTTCACATCGACGCCGTCATAACCGACCCCGAAATTGGCGATCACTTCAGCATGCGGCAGCTGCTCCATCCAGGCGCCCGGGAAGGAACCGGAAACGGCGACGCCGCGGATGCGACCGGCGGTCTCGCTGTCCAGCGCAAGCTTCTCCTCGCGTGCGACGGCAATAATCTCAAAACGATCCTTCAGCCTTTCGAGAACCCGCTCGTGTATCTTCCCAGGAACGAGAATGGCGATGCGGGACATGGCTTTTCCTCTTGGATGGTGGTCTTGGTTCAGGCGCGGGGCCGATGGGGACTGGTGGACTGGCGGATGCGCATTTCCGGCTTGATCAGATGCATGCCATCAGGCTCATGGCTGCCGGCAAGGCGATCGAGCAGCGCCCGGGCGGCCAGGCGCCCGACCTCGGCCTGACCGTTCCAGACGGTCGTTAGCGCAGGCGTAGCGATCGAGGCCTCCTCGAGATCGTCGTAGCCGGTGACGGAAATATCGCGTCCCGGCACCAGGCCGGCGCGCGCAATGCCGTTCATCAGGCCGATCGCTACGAGATCGTTCCAGCACACGGCTGCGGTCGGTTTCTGTGGCAGCGAAAGGAAATGCACTGCAGCCTCGAAACCGCCCTGTTTCGAGCGCGGACCGGGAATACGCAGGTTCGGATCGACCTCGATGCCGGCCTTGCGCAGCGAATTGACATAGCCCTGGTAGCGATCGCGTCCAGTGGATGTCTGGTCCGTGCCGCCGATCATGGCGATCGAGCGGTGGCCAAGGCCGATCAGGTGGTTGGTGGCGAGCGAGATGCCGTAGCTGTCGTCGCCGCGATAGGTCGGCAGGTCCTGCCCTTCCATCGATCGGGCGACCAGGATCGCCGGCATGCCGTTCTCTTCCGCCAGTTGCACGTCTTCCGGCGGTGTGCCGATCGCCGGCGACATGATGACGCCGTCACCGCCGAGCTGCAGGAGCGTCTCGATGAAGGTGCGCTGCTTTTCGACATTGTCGTAATGGTTGGAAAGGATGAAGGTGTGGCGGCTGCGATCGAGCTCGCTTTCGATCGCCTTCAGGATCTCGCCGTAGAAGGGGTTCATGATGTCGTGCACGACGACGCCGATGATGCCGGAGCGCGAGGTGCGAAGGCTGGCGGCACGGCGATTGTAGATATAACCGAGCGCGCGTGCCTGTTCCTTGATCTTCTCCCGGGTATTGCCGGCGACGAGCGGACTGTCGCGTAAGGCAAGCGATACGGTCGCCGTTGAAATGCCGAGCGTTTCGGCGATTGTCGAAAGCTTGATCTTCTGGACCACGCGTCCTCCTCCAGGCAGCACGCAAGCAACAAGACCCCGCCGTCAAACCGGCGCGACCCTTAAAATGTTTAATTAAAAGATTTAATCGGTGGAAGCAATTCGTCTTTCGGGGAAATTTCAGTCTTCGTCCGGTTCTTCGATAGGAATGGCTTCGGCCTGCAGATTGGCATCGATCGCCTTCAGCAGGCGGACGAGATTGCGGATTTCCTTCTCGGAGAACTCCTGCGTCGCCAGCCTGTCGCAGGCCGAAGCCGCCATCTCGATCCCCTGCACGCTGCCACGGCCGAGGTCGGTGAGATAGACCTTGGTCAGGCGTGCATCCTCGGCATCGGGCTTGCGCTCGAGAAAGCCCTGCGCCTCCATGCGGCCGATCGTGCGCGTCATCGTCGGCGCCTTGACGCCGAGCTTCTGGGCGAGGCCGCCTGCCGTCATGCCGTCACTTTCGGCAAGCGAGAGGATGACACCATCCTGGCCGGCATAGAGGCCGCTTTCAAGCAGGTTGCGCGAGAGCACCGTCCGCATGGAACGCGCCGCCTGGGTCAGAGCCGGGGAGAGATCGACGAGCGTATACTCGGTCTGGTCCTTCTTCTTGGACTTGTTTTTTTTGCCGTCCTTGCGCTTCTTTCCCATAGCCATCCCTTTGATCTTTAAGCCCCGACACCGCTGCGATATGACATTGCCCAGGATCTCGTCATAAACAAGAGGCAACGACCGGATGATGACACCTTCGCCGCGCTTCGAGGACAGCAGTCCGGCCTTTGCACCTGACGGGCGCCATCTGATCGCCGTGTTGCCGCTCGGCGCACATGAACAGCACGGCCCTCACCTGCCCTTCGAAACCGACACTCTGATTGCCGAAGGCATCGCCGGGCGATTGAAGATAGCCTTGCTCGCCGGCCTGCCGGTCACCTTCCTGCCCGCCGAATCCATCGGCTATTCCATAGAGCACATGGATGTTGAAGGAACGAAGACGCTTGCCTTCGACGAAGCGGTAAACCGCTGGCTCGGCATCGCCGAGAGCTTGGCGAAGCAGGGCATCCGCAAATTCGTGATGCTGAACGCCCATGGCGGCAATTCGCCCGTCATATCAGTCGTCGCGACCGAGGCGCGGGTCCGCTTTGCCATGCTGGCGGTGGCGACGAGCTGGACCCGTTTCGGCGTGCCGGATGGCGTGGTCACGCTGGAGGAAAAGGCGATCGGCATCCATGGCGGCGATATCGAGACCTCGGTGATGCTGGCGCTTCATCCCGATAAGGTTGATATGGCGAAGGCGGCGGACTTCCCCTCGCGACAGACGGAATTCGCCGAGCGTTTCAAGCATCTGCGCGCCTACGGGCCGCACGCCTTCGGCTGGAAGATGTCGGACCTCAATGCCGAAGGTGTGGCGGGCAATGCTGCGGCCGCAACGGCAGAGAAAGGTGAGGCGCTGATTACCCATGCGGTAAAAGGGCTGGTGGAACTGCTGGAGGATGTCGATGCATTCGACGTCACGCAACTCCGGTGAATACGGGTCATCTGCACCGGCCAGACAATGTGATCTTATAACATTATAAAACCCTTTGAACTGCCACGCTCAAGCCATTATATGAGACCAACCGTTCAAGCAGCCGATCCCAAGCCGCTCGGCCGCACGCCTAATCCTAGAGGTTCTCATGACCGACGCGATCTCCACTCTGAAGCCTATTCCCGTTACCGTGCTCACCGGTTATCTCGGCGCCGGCAAGACGACGTTGCTCAACCGCATTCTCTCCGAAAATCACGGCAAGAAATATGCGGTTATCGTCAACGAGTTCGGCGAAATCGGCATCGACAACGACCTGATCGTCGAGTCGGACGAAGAAATCTACGAGATGAACAATGGCTGTGTCTGTTGCACGGTGCGCGGCGACCTGATCCGCGTCGTCGAAGGCCTGATGCGCCGTCCCGGCCGCTTCGACGGCATCATCGTCGAAACGACAGGCCTTGCCGATCCGGTGCCTGTCGCCCAGACCTTCTTCATGGATGACGACGTGCGCGCCAAGACCGAGCTCGACGCCGTCGTCGCCCTCGTCGATGCAAAGCATCTGCCGCTGCGCTTGAAGGACAGCCGCGAGGCCGAAGACCAGATCGCCTTCGCCGACGTCGTCATCATCAACAAGAGCGACCTCGTGACCCCGGAAGAACTTGATGTAATCGAGGATATCGTCCGCGCCATCAACCCGGCCGCCCGCGTCTACAAGACCAGCCGCTCGGGCGTCGACCTCGCCCGCGTGCTCGATCAGGGCGCCTTCAACCTGGAACGCGCGCTAGAAAACGATCCGCATTTCCTCGAGAACGGCCATGATGACCATGTCTGCGGCCCCGATTGCGATCATGACCACCACAATCATGACCATGACCATGATCATCACGGTCACCAGCATGGTGACCACGGCCACGATCACCACCATGGCGCGATGTCGGCGATCCACGATGTAACGGTGCAGTCGGTGTCGCTGCGCGGCGGCGAGATGAACCCGGAGCGCTTCTTTCCGTGGATTCAGAAGATCACCCAGACGCAGGGGCCGAATATTCTGCGTCTCAAGGGCATCATCGCCTTCAAGGACGATCCCGAGCGTTACGTCGTTCAGGGCGTGCACATGATCATCGAGGGTGATCACCAGCGGCCCTGGAAGGAAGGCGAGAAGCACGAGAGCCGTCTCGTCTTCATCGGCCGCGAACTCGACCGCGAGAAGCTCGAAGCCTCCTTCAAGGCCTGCGGGGCAGCCGCCTGATGCCGACAGTTGCACCGCTTGATCTCGACGGCCACGTTCTGGCCGTCGAATTTTTAGGTGATGTTCCCTTCTTCGCAAGCGCAAACGGTACATTCCACCGGCTGGATGGCGGCGACAGGGTTTCCGAAGCCCACCAGGGCATGCTCACCGCCATCCGCGACCCCTACAGCGAGAGCCTGATCTCAGGCGGCGAGGATGGCAAGGTGCTACGCATTGCCGCCGACGGTAGCGTCAGCGAGATCGCGACCGCGCCGCGCAAGTGGATTTCGCAGGTGGCGGCGGGGCCGCAGGGCGCCGTTGCCTATTCCTACGGCAAGAGTGCGCTCGTGCGCCTTGCCGACGGCACGACCAAGGAATTCCCCGAGGAGCGCACGGTCGAAGGCCTTGCCTTTGCACCGAAGGGCCTCCGCATGGCGGCGGCGCGCTACAATGGCGTGTCACTGCACTGGATCGGCATGAACGCCAAGCCGGTCGATCTGGAATGGAAGGGTGCGCATACCGGCGTCACCTTCTCCCCGGATGGTAATTTCCTCGTCACCTCGATGCAGGAAAACGCACTGCATGGCTGGAAGCTGGACATCAAGCCCGGCACCGAAGCCCGCCACATGCGCATGACGGGCTACCCTTCCAAGGTGAAATCGCTCTCTTGGTCGGTCAAGGGCAAGTGGCTCGCGTCTTCAGGCGCGCCTGCGGCAATCGTCTGGCCCTTCCAGGGCAAGGACGGGCCGATGGGCAAGGCGCCGCTGGAACTCGGCACTCGCGCCAATATCATGGCGACCGCGGTGAAATTCCATCCGCTCGAGGATATCCTCGCCATCGGCTTCATCGACGGCATGATCTTGGCCGTGCGCATCGCCGATAGCAAGGAAGCGCTGCTGCGCCGACCTGGTAAGGGTGCGATCACGGCGATGAGCTGGAGCAAAAACGGCAAGCTGCTCGCCTTCGGCTCCGAAGCCGGCGACTGCGGCGTCATCGATATTTCGGCCTGAGCCCCGCTGCCGGCAATGGACGACGCCCTGACGGAACCCGAAATCGTGACGCTGACGGCCGACCACATGCAAGCCGCAGCCGAAATCAGACGTGTCGCCCTTTGGCAGCGGCTGCCCTGGCTGCCGGATGTGCATACGCCCGAGGACGAGGAGCAGTACTGGCGCATGCATCTGCTGCCGAATTGCTCGATCCTCGGCGCTGCCATGGGCAACCGGCTCATCGGTGTCATCGCCTATGGCGACAACTGGATAGAGCAGCTTTACGTTCTCCCCGGTTTCCAGGGCATGGGGATCGGCTCTTCACTCCTCGGCTGTGCCAAGGAGGAGATGAACGAGATCAGGCTCTGGACGTTCCAGCGTAATGAGGGCGCTCGCGCTTTCTACGAACGGCACGGTCTTAGCGCCGAAGAGGAGACCAATGGCGCCGACAACGAAGAACGGGAGCCTGATGTGCTCTATCATTGGCGCCGGCGACTATAATCAGGGCTTGCCAAATGCTTGCCCGGGCGAAACATGAACCGCAAGCAGGCGCGCTTTGCGCGCCGCCCTGGCTGACAGAGGAAACGGGAATGTCGAAATCGACCGGCCTCGGCTTAGCCGGGCAACAGCCGCAGCCTTTGGGCGATGCATCCGTCTGGGTCGTGATCCGCGCCGAGGCGGCCGAGCTTGCCGCACGCGAGCCGATATTGCAGCGGCTGCTTACTGCTGAGGTAACGGACACTGTCGGCAATTATGAGATCATCGCCCGCGTGTTGGCCGCGCGGCTCTCTGTGGCACAGGTGGAGACGGGTGATCTGTTCGATCTCATCCGGTCCACATTGACCCCAGACATCATGCGGAAGGTCGAGGCCGATCTCGTTGCCGTGCGCGAACGCGATCCGGCCTGCACGACATTTCTGCACGCGCTTCTCAACCTCAAGGGCTTTCATGCGCTGCAGACGCACCGCATCTCCCACGCGCTCTGGGTCGCCGGCCGTCCGGAGATCGCCAGCTGGCTCGCCAATCTCGTTTCGCTGGTCTTCGGCCCGGATATCCATCCGGCGGCGCGGATCGGCGCGTCCATCATGCTCGACCACGGTTCGGGCATCGTCATCGGCGAAACGGCTGTTATCGAGGATGAAGTTTCGATCCTGCAAAACGTCACGCTCGGCGGCACCGGCAAGGAAACCGGCGACCGCCACCCGAAGATCCGCCACGGCGTGATGATCGGCGCGGGCGCCAAGATCCTCGGCAATATCGAAATCGGCGCCTTCAGCAAAGTCGCCGCCGGTAGCGTCGTGCTCAAATCGGTGCCCGAGCATTGCACGGTCGCCGGCGTGCCAGCTACCATCGTGCGCATCCACCGCGCCGATGAAATCCCGGCCGAGACGATGGACCAGAACATCTAGAGCAGATCCCGCGGTGATGAATCGTTCCAGCGTCCTTTACGCGTCTGAAAGACGCGCGGCGCTGTCGTCAAGCGGCCCGCACCGAGCCGATAATGTCCGCCAACAGACTGTGCAGCAAGTCCCTGTAGCCATTCCGGGCAGAGGGGCCGCTCTCTTCCGAGGTCATGACGACGGTGAGATCGAGCGACGGCACGATGTAGAGCATCTGTCCGCCATAACCCCAGGCGAAATGCACCTGCTCGCCGCCGATCTGCCGCGTGAACCAGCCATAGCCATATTCATCGCCCGAGAAGCGCGAGTTTGTGCGCTGCTGCCACGACTGGGCGATCCAGTCGGCAGGGACGATCTGGCGGCCGTCGGCGGTCTTGCCGCCGTTGCGGTAGAGTTCGCCGAAGGCAACCAGGGACCGGGCGCTCATCGACATCTGATTGCCGCCGAGATAGATGCCCTGCGGGTCACGCTCCCATGCGCCGATGTGGAAACCGTCGACCGGGCCGAGCCATTCGCGCGCCAGCGCCAAGGTCGACCGGCTGCTGACCTTGGTCAAAATGGCCGAAAGCAGATGCGTGGATGCGGTGGAATAAAGCATCTCGCCACCGGGCTGATCGACGAAAGGCTGGGAGAGCGCAAAACGCACCCAGTTGCGCGAGGAGACCCAGCGGCCGTAGTTCGGCCCCGACATGCGATCGAGCCCGGCCTGCATGGAGAGAAGATTACCGATGGTGATGTCGTTGATGCGCGGGTCGGAAGTTGCAGGGAGATCGGCCTTCAAGATCGGTGCGATCTTCTGATCCGGCCCGTTGAGCAGGCCTTTGTCGATGGCGATACCGACCAGCGCCGAGATGATCGACTTCGAAGCGGATTTGATATTGGTCGATTCCGAGGGCGAATGACCATGGAACCCACGTTCGCTGAGCACGCGTCCGTCGCGAACGACAATCACCGTCTTGAGAGGCCTCATCGCGGGGTTGCTCGCCGCACAATCGAGACGCGGGCCAAGCCCGCCGACGCCGGAAGCCGTGCTCTGAGCAGTCGCCGGCCCCGCTGCGGCAAGCGATAGGAAGAAGAGAAGCAGAAGGGAAAGAAGGCGGATCATGCGACGCAAGATAGGATATCGCTGCGATATGTTCGCGTGCCGGCGACCCTTTTCACGCGATCGTGTTTCCGCGTGCTGCCGGCGCCTTTTCGAAACTTGATGCCAGAAAGACAATCCGCGCCGCAACCACACCAGGCCCGCCTGCCTGCGTGGTCAAACGGCGCGGATATTACCAGCCGGGGGAAAAATTCCCAACCTGGCCGGCCGGTCGGAGCAGCCTTACGGCTCCGCGTGACGTTTCAGGCCGATCCGGCCCAATCCCGTTCTAGGCTGCGCGGCGGACCGGGGCACCGGTCAGCATGCGTCCCGAGGGGACGATCATGCCGGCCGCGCCGTCAAGCCAGCCTTCCGTGAGCTCGAGCGCCAGAAAGCGCGAGCGTTCGAACGGGCCCGGCATGACGAGATGGCGAGCCTTTTCGGCAAAGAAGCCGAAGCGCTCGTAATAGGCAGCATCGCCGACGAGCAGGACGGCGCCGTGCCCGCGCTTCTTCGCTTCGAGAAGCGCCGCACGCATCAGCGCCGAGCCGATGCCCTTGCCGCCCTGATGGGGCGCAACGGCGAGCGGCCCGAGCAGCAGCGCATTGATCGGCGTGCCTTCGTCATTGACGCCGGCCTCGATGTTCCAGAGCCGCACCGAGCCGATGACATGGCCGTCGCGATCGCGCGCGACGAGCGCAAGGCCCTCGGCCGGGACGCGGTTGCGGCGGATCTTCTCCGACGACTTCTTGCGGCGATCCGGGCCCATGACGCGGTCGAGCAGGTTTTCACGCGCAACGACATCCGAGGGATTTTCGGCGTCGATGGCGAAAGTGGTAGGCGCAAAGAATGCGCGGACAGAATCAAGAACAGCGGCCATCTTGGCCTCCCGTACCCAATACCGTTATCAGCGGCGATGAAGGAAAATTGTGAAATTGCCGCCCCGGCTGGTTACGGGGCCGGCGGAAACGACCTTAGATGACGTAGGCCTTCAACGGGTCGAAACCGTTGAAAGCGACCGCCGAATAGGTCGTCGTATAGGCGCCGGTGCCTTCGATCAGGACCTCGTCGCCGATCGAAAGGGAGATCGGCAGCGGATAGAGGTTCTTCTCGTAGAGCACGTCGGCCGAATCGCAGGTCGGACCGGCAATAACGCAGGGCTCCATCTCGTCGCCGTCGTGTTCCGTGCGGAGCGGATAGCGGATGGCTTCGTCCATCGTCTCGGCGAGACCGCCGAACTTGCCGATGTCGAGGAAGACCCAGCGGGCATCGTCATTGTCCGACTTCTTCGAAATCAGAACGACTTCCGCCTTGATGACACCGGCATTGCCGACCATGCCGCGGCCCGGCTCGATGATCGTCTGCGGGATCTGGTTGCCGAAATGCGTGCGCAGCGCCTGGTAGATCGACTTGCCGTAAGCTTCAGCGGACGGAACGTCACGCAGGTACTTGGTCGGGAAGCCGCCGCCCATGTTGACCATCTGCAGGTGGATGCCCTGCTTGGCAAGCGATACGAAGACGCGCTTGGCATCGGCGAGCGCCGAATCCCAGGCATCGACCTTGGTCATCTGCGAACCGACGTGGAACGAGACGCCATAGGACTGAAGGCCAAGCTGATGGGCGTAGACGAGAACGTCGACAGCCATCTGCGGAACGCAGCCGAACTTGCGCGACAGCGGCCATTCGGCGCCTTCGCCATCCGTGAGCACGCGGCAGAAGACACGGGCGCCGGGAGCGGCGCGCGAAATCTTCTCGACTTCCTCGTGGCTGTCGACGGCAAAGAGGCTGACGCCGAGCGCATGCGCGCGGGCAACGTCACGTTCCTTCTTGATCGTGTTGCCATAGGAGATGCGGGCGGCTGTCGCACCGGCGTCGAGCGCCATTTCGATTTCGGCAACGGATGCGCAATCGAAATTGGAGCCGAGGCCTGCGAGCAGCTTCAGCACTTCCGGGGCCGGGTTGGCCTTGACGGCGTAATAGATGGCGCTGTCCGGCATGGCGTGACGGAAGGCGTGGAAATTGTCGCGAACGACATCGAGGTCAACCACGAGGCACGGACCATCGGGACGTCGGGTTGCGAGAAAGTCGCGGATGCGCTGGGTGGTCATATCGATTCCCTCTTCCAATTCCAGAGCTCCGGCATGCACCGGAGGACAAAGGGCATACGATAGCTCGCATTGGAACCAGCCGGTGGAGACCCCGGAACCATAGCAAGCGCTCGATGCGCGGATAGTGAACCAACGCCGCGATGCGGTGTAAGTTCGGCTTTGTCTGCCATGGATTGGAGGGGGAATCCCAACCGCACTTCCGGCAATGATGGTGTGCCTCTTCAGTAACCCCCGCTGATGGAAAGCAGGGAGAGAACAAAAAGGCCCGCACCGTCGTTGCTTCAGGCGTCCTCGCATTTTCCGGTTGGCCGGAATAGCGACTGGAGGGGTTAATTCCAGGTACCTTACCGATTTCCTCACCAATTCGAGGGTTCGGCGGACACCCATGGGCACGTGCGACTTTGGGCTGAGTGGGAAATAAGAATATTCGCCTTCATAATCAAGCGATTTTTTGATCTTGGGCCAAAAAAATAATTGAACAAGACGAGCCAATTTGTTCAACATTCCGAAACAAACTGAGGGGTGCCATGGATACCTTGACCCGCATACGCGCCTTCATCGATGTCGTTGAGGCCGAAGGCTTCTCCGCCGCGGCACGGCGCACCGGCCGCTCGAAGGCGCTGCTCTCCAAATATGTGCGCGAATTGGAAGACGAGCTCGGCGCGCTGCTGCTCAACCGCACCACCCGGCAGTTCTCCATGACCGAGGCCGGCCACACCTATTACCGCACCGCCTCCGATATCTTGAAGGAGATCGACAACCTCGCCGATCTCGTCCGTGAGAACAATGCGCAGCTCAAGGGACGGCTGCGCATTTCCGTGCCGCGCACCTTCGTCGATGCCGATGTCGGCCAGTCGCTGATCGATTTCGCCAAGGAGAACCCGGACCTTTCGCTGGAGATCGCCGCCGACGACCGGTTCGTCGATCTGATCGAGGAAAGCTTCGACGTGGCGATCCGCATCACTAAGCTCGAGGATTCCGGCATGATCGCCCGCAAGATCTCGGATTTCCGCATCCATATCTGCGCTACCCCCGATTTTCTCGAGCGTTATCCCGATCTCGATCACCCGACGGCCCTTTCCAACGTCCCTTTCATCGTCGATACCAATGCGCGCACCCAGGCAAGCATCCGCTTCCACAACCCCGACAACACCTCGTTTGCAGTCGCCGTTTCCGGACCGATAGAGGTGAACAGCCCGCATGCGACATTACGCGCGGCACTTGCCGGCATCGGCATAGCCTTCATCCCGGATTTCATCGCCCGCAAGCCAATCGAGAGCGGCGAACTGGTAACGTTGTTCAATGATTACATCCCCACCGATCGCGGCATCTATGCCGTCTACCCGCACCGGCGCTACCTGCCGGCCAAGGTGAGGATTTTCGTCGATTACCTGCACAACTGGTTCAAGAAGCACCCATGATGCGACAACAGGTTCCATGTTGATCCAGATGGCTGAGACGATCGGGCGGCGACAATCGGGGACCCGCCAGTGAAGCCCGTCCCAATTCCGTCCCAATTTCTGGCAAGAAGTCAAGGCCACCGAACAGAGCAGCGGAATAGATGAAACATTCGACGATACTGATGGCGGCGCTTCTTTCGCTGGCGCCGGCCGCCGCCTTTGCCCATCCGCACATCTTCGTGGAAGCACGCCTCGAAGTCGTGGCCGGCAAGGACGGCAGTGTCGAGGAACTGCGCAATGTCTGGCGCTTCGACGAGGTCTTTTCGTCCTCCGTCGTCATGGATTTCGACAAGAACACCGACCTGAAGCTGGAGCCGAACGAACTCGCTGAGGTCGGAAAGACGGTGAAGCAATCGCTTGCCGACTACGATTACTACATGAACCTGACGATCAACGGGAAGAACATCACCGTCCAGAAGCCCGACATCATCCATGTCGACTACAAGGATGGCCAGCTGCTGATGTTCTTTGCGGTAAAGCCGGTGGAGAAGATGCCGCTCAAGGGCAGGCTCACCTTCGGCGTCTACGACCCGACGCTCTACACCTCGATCGATTTTCCCACAGACAACGAGCTGGCGATCGTCGGAGACGGCTTCAAGGCCTGCAAACATCAGGTGGTGCGGCCGGATGCCGACGATGTGATCTCGCAAAACAAACAGTCGCTGACCGACGCTTTCTTCAACGATCCCACCGGCACCAACATGTCCAAACTCTTCGCCACCCGGCTGGAGGTCACATGCTGACGAAACGCCTGCCCCTCATCCTTTCCGCTGCAATCCTTGCGCTGGTAACGGCTGCAAGCCTCGCCCATGCGCAGTCGCCGCTCGGCATCGGCACGGCAGAGCCGAGCTTCCAGCCGACCGGCGGGCCGTTCGCACCGCTTTTGCTCTATGTGAACTATGAGCAGCAGGCCTTCTATCGGGCGTTGACCGGCGCCTTGAAGGCGATGCGCCAAGACCCGTGGCAGCTGGCATCACTGATCGGCCTGTCCTTCGCCTATGGCGTCTTCCATGCCGCCGGCCCAGGCCACGGCAAGGCGGTCATCTCCTCCTATATGATTGCCAACGAGGTCGAGTTGAAGCGCGGCGTGGTGATTTCCTTCATTTCGGCCTTCGTCCAGGGCGTGGTGGCGGTGGCGCTCGTCGGCGGCGCCTGGCTGGTGCTGCGCGGCACCGGCATCACGCTGACGGCGGCGACCCACGCGATGGAGATCGCAAGCTTCGTCATGGTCATCCTGTTCGGCGGCTGGCTGCTGTTTCGAAAACTGCGCTCGATGGCGGGCAATATGCCGCGCCGCCGGCTGATGGCGACGCCGGCCGGCCCGGTCAGCATGATGCTCGACTGGAAGGACAATGCCGTCGAACGCCAGGCCTATGCCTTCAACGGCAAGGCGCAGGCTGTGGAAGCCGGCCACAATTTCGTTCCCGGTATGGTCTGCGAGACCTGCGGCAATGCCCATGTGCCCGATCCGGCTCTGCTGGGCGGCGACAGATTCAGCGCCCGCGAGGCCTGGTCGGCGATCGTTGCCGTCGGGCTGCGCCCCTGCTCCGGCGCATTGCTGATCATGACCTTCTCACTGCTGAACGGCCTCTATCTCGGCGGTGTGCTTTCGGTCGCCGCCATGTCGCTCGGCACGGCGATCACCGTTTCCCTGCTTGCTAGCCTTGCCGTCACCGCCAAGAGTACGGCGGTCCGTCTCTCTGGACGCGGCTCGACCGCCTCGATCTGGATCGGCAATGCCATCGAAATTCTCGGCGCCGTACTCGTCATGCTGATGGGCGCCCTGCTGCTCGCGGCCTCGTTGCAGGGATAAGCTACTTTCCCCGGCTGCGCTGGTATCGCGCCCGCAACCAGAAGACCGCGAAAAACGCCATGATCAGGCAGACGCCGACGACGATTGCCAGCGTCGGCGAGAAATTGCCGATCCAGAGCACGATGGTCGGCAGAAAATAGATGACCAGGGCAGCGCTAAGCAGGATGATGCCGGCGGCGGTCGCTTGCGAGCGGCTTTCCGGGCTCATACGAGCCTTTCCTTTTCGAGATCGGCGCGGATATCCTGCAGGCGGCGAACCTGGTTGCCCTCGGCGTCGAAATTCCCGGGCGAAAGCCAGGCTTCGAAGGCATCGTTGATCACCGGCCATTCGGCGTCGATCATCGAGAACCAGGCGGTGTCGCGGTTGCGACGCTTGGAAATCATGTGCTGGCGGAAGACCCCTTCGAAGCTGAAACCGTAACGCGCCGCCGTCGTCTTGCTCGCCTCGTTCTTATTGTCGCATTTCCATTCGTAGCGGCGGTAGCCGAGATCCTCGAAGACGTGCTTGGCCATCAGATAATGCGCTTCGCTCGACAGCGGCGAACGCTTCATCTCGGCCCCATGCGCCACACCGCCGATCTCGACGACACCGTTTGCCGGGTCGGCGCGCATGTAATTCGCCATGCCGACGATCTTGCCGGTGGCGTTGTCGCGGAAGATATGGGTGAGCCAGCCGGACTTGGTATTGACGGTTTCCAGCCAGTTGGCGAAATCGTCGATACCGGAGAAATCGTCCTGTGCGAAATAGAGAAGCAGCGGGTTGATGCCCATGCCGCCGAGCCCGCCCCACAGCGCCTCGAGATGTTCCGCGCGCCGATAAGGCTCTACGGTAACGAAACGGCCCTTCAGCGTCACCGGCTTCGGCGCCGGGCAGCCCTTGAAATTTGCAAGATCGCGCATGGTCACTCCCCTTTCGGAAGAGTGGTAGGCCAGCCGCCTGGCAAAGGCAACCGGCCTAAAGCGCGTCGTGCTTCAGGTCCTCATTTCCAACGCATGTCGTTTTAGCAAAACCGCAGCACACTTTTGCGCGACATGCCTCAGATGTCACTGTGACAAGGTCACCTTGGCGGACGACACCGTCGCCTCGATATGATCGACCAATTGGTCGGCAAGGCCGAGGCGGCCGGCAAGCAGATCGAGATAACCGCGCTCGGCGCGCGAATCCGGGTCAATGGTGAGCCGCGAGGCGGTGTAAAGCTCGATGCGCTGTTCTTCCGTCGTCGCGGCGGCAACGAGGGCATCGATATCCGTCGGCGAAGCGAGTTCATGTTCGATGAAGGCCGCAGCCTCGCCGCTGACGTCGGCGGCCTTGACCTTGTCCATGATGAGGGCGCGTTCGGCATCGTCGATATGACCGTCGGCCTTGGCGGCGGCGATCATCGCGCGGATCAGCACCAGCACGAATTCATTGCTGCCGGCAGGCGATGTCGGTCCGAAACCGGACTCGGCAGGCGGCGGCAGGAGAACCGGATTATTTGCCGACGGCGCATCCGAAGGGGCTGCGGGCGCCTGTCCCGCCTGGTAATTCTTGTAGGCCTGGTAGCCGAGGCCGGCAATGGCGGCAAGACCGCCAACCGCCAGCGCATTGCCGGCAAGACCACGACCGGTCTTGGTGCCGAGGAGCACAGCGGCTATGGCGCCGGTCGCCAGCGGATTGTTCCTGGCCGTCTGCACGGCATCGCCCGCCCTGTCGCGGACCGAGCCGCCGAGACCCGGCACCTGCGAACCCAAGAACTGGTCGAGAAGCTTCTTTGCGTCGAACATTCCTCGTCGTCTCCCTGTTGAAGCTGGAGGGAACATAGGTTTGCGACGGCTGAAATACAAATGCGACGTGCCGAGTTGCCACCCCCCTCTGCCCTGCCGGGCATCTCCCCCACGAGGAGGGAGATTGGCTGGGCGTGAGGGTTTTCTCAATCAATTGGCTCAAGCGGCGGATCGGGAGAAAGAGCTGGCCTCCTGCCGATCTCCCCCTTGTGGGGGAGATGTCCGGCAGGACAGAGGGGGGTGTCGCACCCGCCGAACAAAGGTTTTAGGCCTTCAGCGCCGCTGCTTCTGCCGCGAGTTTGGTAATGCCAGCCCAGTCGCCGGCCGCGACCAGTTCTTTCGGCGCCACCCACGAGCCGCCGACGCAGATGACGTTCGGCAGCGAGAGATAATCATTGGCGTTCTTCAGCGAAATGCCGCCGGTCGGGCAGAACAGCGTGCCTGCAAGCGGTGAGGACAGCGCCTTGAGATAGGCGGCGCCACCCGCCTGCTCCGCCGGGAAGAACTTCAGCACCTGGTAGCCTTCCTCGCGCAGCGCCATGACTTCGCTGGCAGTCGCAGCTCCTGGAAGCAGCGGCACGTCGGAATCGGCGGCGGCATCGAGCAGTTCCTGCGTCGTACCCGGGCTGACGATGAACTTCGAACCGGCCGCGACGGCGGCTTCCCAATGGGCGACATTGAGGATCGTGCCGGCGCCGACTTCGGCGCCCTCGACCTCAGCGGCGACGGCGCGCACGGCCTCGAGTGCCGCCGGCGTGCGCATGGTGATCTCGATCGCCTTCAGGCCGCCCGCGACGAGCGCGCGGGCCAGCGGCACCGCCGTCTTCGCATCGTCGACGATCAGGACCGGAACGACAGGCTGGAGTTTCAGGATGGAAAGGAGCTTCTCTGTTTTCTCGCCCATGGTCGCGCGACCTCCTTGAAACGGTTGAATTCGGACCCCGAATAACGCCCCGGTGGAACCTTGTCGAGATAAAACCGGACCGCATGGCGAGAAGGGTATGAAATGCGTGGAAATTGGGCTACCGTGCCGGTAATCGTCACAAAAGGTTCACCGATATGGCGAAAGAGATCGAGCGGAAGTTTCTCGTACGCAGCGATGGATGGCGTTCCGCCGTCGAGACGAAGTCTGTCCTCAGGCAGGGCTACATCGCCTCGATGGACGATCGTTCCGTGCGGGTACGCGTCCTCGACGGCAAGAAGGCGAGACTGACGATCAAGATCGGCCGCAGCACCATTACCCGTGACGAATTCGAATACGATATACCGATCGCCGACGCCGAAGAGCTGTTGCAGAACGCGATCGGCGTCGTCATCGAGAAGACTCGCTACCGCGTTCCGCATGAGGGGTTCGTATGGGAAGTCGACGTCTTTACCGGCGAGCATCGTGGACTGGTAATCGCCGAGGTCGAAATGACAGCGGAGACCGACGATCCGGCCCTGCCCACTTGGCTCGGTCGCGAAGTGACCGGCGATTTCCGCTATTCCAACCAGGCCCTTGCCACAGAATACGGGCACGACAGGCATGGCCTATCGCATTCGGCCTGACGCCGATTTTACCGAGGCGTTTCGCAACGTCGCCACCGAGCAGCTGGAACACGCCGTCACGGTTCTCGAGGAGCGGCCGGACGGCGCGCATGAGGCAATCCATTCCTTCCGCAAGAACCTGAAACGACTACGGTCGCTCTACCGCCTCGTGGCCCGCGAGGTTCCGGATTTCCAGGCTCATGAAAATGCAAGGCTGCGCGATGCCGCACACTCGCTTTCGGCGATCCGCGACGCTGCCGCCCTGATCGGCACCGGGCAATATCTGCAGCACTCAGCACGCGGGAACGAGGAGAGCGAGGCGCTCGGCCGCATCGTCACCATTCTTGAAGGACGCCGTGACTGGATGGCGGAAGCCGAAAGCGGCCTGGAACAGCGGCTCACGGAAACCTCCGACGTTCTGAAGCAGGCGATCGCCGCCTTGGACGCAGTCTCCTTTGATCGCGGCCATCGCAAGAATTCCCGCATGCTGGCGAAGAGCTGGCGCCGCACCGCGCGCAAGGCCAAAGCCGCGCTTGCGGCTTGCCATGGCGAAGCATCGGCCGACGATTTCCACACTCTGCGCAAACGCACCTACGACTATCGGCTCTACCATGCCCTTTTGCGCGACGTCTGGCCGGCCGCGATGAAGGCCAAACGTAATGCGGCCAAGGAGCTCGCCGAGGATCTCGGCCACATCCACGATCTCACCGTGCTCTCCGAACTGGTCGAGTCCGAACCGCAGCTCTTCACCCGCAATGACGATCTGGCGCATCTGCTCGACATCATCATCTTTCGCCAGCAGGAAGACCGGCGGCAAGCGCTGATCAAAGCCGAGGCCGTCTTCGCCGATGATGCCGACGAGGAAGCCCAGCGCATCGAGCTTCTCTGGCTGATGGACGGGAGTTGAGAGACGGCGAAACCGGAAGTGCTTGTGTGCTGCTCTGCATTTCCGATTGCTTCAGCATCTGAAGATTTCGCAAGGAAACCTGTTGACCTCAACCAATCTTGAGGTCCTAGCCTGCGGTGGTCGAATAAGCAGAGACTTGATCCGCGAGGAAAAAATGACCGCCGGAAATGCCGTGATGCCGAAGGTGCTCGGGCTCTACGAGACCCATCTGACCGTTGCCGATCTCAAGACCTCCACGGCTTTCTACCGCGATGTCGTCGGGCTCGAAACTGCTGCCTCATTCGAGGAGCGTAAAGTCGCTTTCCTCTGGGTGGACGACAGGAAGACCGGCATGCTCGGCCTTTGGGAAACAGGAACCGGGCCGCTGAAGATGCGGCTGCATATCGCCTTCCGCATGACCGCCAACGGCGTGCTTCAGGCGCCCGCCATTCTCAGGGCCAAGGGTGTGGAACCTCTCGGCTTTGCCGGTGAACCGGTGACGGAACCGGTGGTTCTCGGTTGGATGCCGGCGCTGTCGATCTATTTCAAGGATCCGGACGGGCACTCGATCGAGTTCATCAACGTTCTCGACGACATCCCCGACCCGGGTTTCGGCGTGCGGCCGTTTTCCGCGTGGCAGGCGCGAGCGTAATCGATTAGCGATCAAGGCCGCCGCTGGCGAAGGCAATTGCGCGGCCCGCCGATTTTCTGTATTTCCGGCCCATGACCGACAGCCTGACACACACCAGCCCGTTCCTCGTGGCCGCACTTTACCATTTCGTTTCCGTGCCGCGCTTTGCCAGCCTGCAAGCGCCGCTGCAGACGCTTTGCGAGGAGAACGGCGTCAAGGGAACGCTGCTTCTGGCGCATGAAGGCATTAACGGAACGATCGCCGGCCCGGATGCCGGCATTCACGCCGCGCTCGCCTTCCTGCGCGCCCAGCCGGAATTTTCGGGCCTGGAGCACAAGGAAAGCCGCGCCTCGAAAATACCCTTCCTGCGCATGAAGGTGAAGCTGAAGAACGAAATCGTCACCATGGGGGTCGAGGACATCGACCCCAACAAGGTGGTCGGCACCTATGTGGCGGCCAAGGACTGGAACGCGCTGATCTCCGATCCTGATACCATCGTCATCGACACCCGCAACGATTACGAGACGGCAATCGGCACCTTTCGCGGCGCGCTCGACCCGAAGACCAAGACTTTCCGTGAATTTCCCGATTGGGTGCGCAACAATAGCGGGCTGCACAACAAGCCGAAGGTCGCCATGTACTGCACCGGCGGCATACGTTGCGAGAAGGCCACCGCTTTCATGAAGGCTGAGGGCTTCGACGAGGTCTATCATCTGAAGGGCGGCATCCTGAAATATCTGGAGGAAGTGCCGCAGGAGGAAAGCCTCTGGGATGGCGCCTGCTTCGTCTTCGATGAGCGCGTCTCCGTCGAGCACGGTCTGAAGCAAGGCGAACACCGGCTGTGCCACGCCTGCCGCAACCCGATCACCGCCGAGGAAATCACCTCGCCGCTCTACGAGGAAGGCGTTTCCTGCAGCCACTGCTACCACTACCGCACGGAGGAAGACCGGCTGCGTTACCGTCAGCGTCAGCACCAGATCGCCCTGGCGAAAAAGCGTGGCCAGCGACATATCGGCAGTTAAGCCGGGATTCTGTTGGACCTACCTTGCTGCCTGAGGATGATCGGGCCGCCGGTTAGACTGCGCCGATGCGTCGCCGAGCTGTCGGTTCCGCAGCACGTCGCTCGTTCAAAATCTCGGTGATAAGGTCCGAGGTCACAGGCTTTCCGAACAAATAACCCTGTAGGCAGTCACAGCCGAAGAGGCGGATGGCGATCGCCTGCTCCTCGGTCTCGATACCTTCGGCCGTCACTGGAATGTCGAGCGAGCGGGCGAGCGCTACCGTCGCCTGCAGCATCTCGCGCTGGCGTTTGTCTTCGTTGACACCCATGACCAGCGAACGGTCGATCTTGATGCGGTCGAAACCGAACTGCCTGAGATAACCGATCGAGGAGAAGCCGGAGCCGAAATCGTCGAGCGCCACCTTGACCCCCAGCCCCTTCAACCGTTCGATCGACTGGCGGGTGCGCTGCGGGTTCTGGATCATGTAGCCTTCGGTGATCTCGAGCGTGATGCGACCGGCCTCGATCTCCGTCTGCTTCAGCACGTAGCGCACATAGTCGGTGAAGGCGGGATTGCGGAACTGGCCGGGCGAGACGTTGACCGAGACGTTGAGCTCAGGCCATTGTTTGGCCGTCTCGCAGGCCTTGCGCAGCACGAACAGACCGAGCGATTCGATGAGGCCGCTAGTCTCGGCAATCGGGATGAACACCTCGGGCGAAACGGGGCCATGGCCCGGACGGTTCCAGCGCACCAGTGCCTCGACGCCGGTCATGGCATGCGTCGCCGCATCGATCAGCGGCTGGTAGGCGAGCGTCAGGTCGCCGCTTTCGATCGCCATCCGAAGATCGAGCTCCAGCGCATTACGCTGCTCGCGATCCGCATCCATCGACGGATCATAGAGCATCATCCGCGCGCGGCCGGCCTCCTTCGCCTTGTACATGGCAAGATCGGAGCGGCGCACCAACTCTTCGCGCCCGACCGCACCCAAAGGCGACATGGCGATGCCGATACTAGCTCCGACGACGACCACGCGGCGGCCGATCTCCAGCGGCTCGACCAGAAAATCGAGAATCTGCTCGGCCAGCTGCAGGGCGGCGGCATTCTCTCCGTCGGAAAGAAAGGCGATCGCAAATTCATCACCGCCGATACGAGCGAGAACCGCACCCTGCGGAATGAGTACATCGAGCCCGGCCGCCACTGCACGGATCAACTGGTCGCCGGTGCCGTGGCCATAGCTGTCATTGACTTCCTTGAAGCCATCAAGATCGAGATAGAGGAGCAGCACATTGCGCTTGGTCTGGCGTGCCTCGACGACAAAACGATCGACGGCGAGCCCGAGACCATCGCGATTGGAAAGACCGCTCAGCCTGTCACGCAGCGCTTCCTTGCGAGCGCTGTTTTCCTCCGCCTTCAGGCGGCGGCCGGCAAGCCAGCCGATGACCAGCAGCACCACGAAGAACAATCCGACGAGGCCGAGCGCCTGGATGACCATCGGCCGCACTTGCGCATAGGCGATATCGCCGGGTGAACGCGAAGTCCAGACGAGCTTGCCGAGTGTTGCCCCCGTCGGATCGACGATTGGTACGAGATAGTCGGCAGCAAAACTCGGCGGCGCCAGCCTCAGCCCGCCGATGACATAGGTCTGGCCGAGCGCGGTCACTCTGTCGTCATCAAGATGGCGGGCGAAAATAAGATAGCGATGCTGGCCAGCGGGCGCATCCAGCGCACCGGACTTTTCCCGCACCAATGCCACGCCGACAGCGGCAATGCCCCGTTTGGTGGTAACGAAACTCACCGCTTGAGGACGATCGGCCGGGCCGGCCGCCTTCACTCTGTCGAGCAGTATCCAGAGCGACGGCGCGAAGAAATCCGCGAGCGGCTCCTCCATCGGTTTGCCGTCGCGATAGGTCATGATCGCCTTCTTCTCACCATCGACGACGATCGCCATGTCGAACAGTGAGCTATTGACCGACATCTCGCCGTAATTGCTCACCGTCCAGGCCATACCGTCCGGCGCGTAGACGTTGACGGCGGCGTCGTCCCAGGCAGCGTAATCGTCGAGCGTCGCGCCAAGCTGATCCTCGAATGTCTTCACCGCGCCGATCGTCGTTTCGCGCGAGCGCTCGTCATCGAGGAGATTGGCGTTTTCGGTCACGCGTTCGAGCGCAGTCAGCACCATGACGGTGACGACGGCGACGATGATCGCGAAGGAGAAAAGTACGCCGGTGACGGTAATGTGACGGCCTATTCCCGATACCTTGCTCTGCGACTTTCCGACTGCCTGCATAATAGCTCCCTGACCGGTGTACTTTGCCAGCCAAGGGTTCAAAAACGTTTAAACAACCGCCTGTTGCACGTGGCTGGCGATCTATTTTTGTCCATGCCGCCGGTCGCGAAATTGACGGCAAGCAGCTTCAGCTTGCCGTTCCGCCGGAAGGGCAAGTTCAAAAGGCGCCTGGATCAAGTGCCCGTTGGAGTAATTGCGCTAACCCGCTTTGTGATTGCCCTTCGGGAACTGAGCCGCCAGTTCGCGATACCACTTGCCGCTCTTCTTCATCGTACGCAACTGCGTCTGATAATCGACATGCACGAGGCCGAAGCGCATGCGGTAGCCTTCCGCCCATTCGAAATTGTCCATCAGACTCCAGGCGAAATAGCCGCGCAGGGGATAGCCGTCCTTGATGAGGCCGGCGACGATGTCGACGTGATCGCCGACATAGTCGAGGCGCATCGTATCGTCGACCTCGCCGTCGACGACATCGGTGTTGTCGCAGGCGCCGTTCTCGGTGATGTAGCATTCCGGCAGTTCGTAGCGACGGTAGAGATCCTCGACCGAGAGCTTCAAGCCCGGCGCATAGATTTCCCAGCCGATATCGGTCTTGACGTCGCTTACCGGCGGCGCCTCAACCGTCCAGGGGAAATCGCCCTTGCTTTCGGCATCGTCGGTGACGCGCTCGGGCTTGTAGTAGTTCAGGCCCCACCAGTCGAGTTTCTGGCTGATGAGCTTCATGTCGCCATCCTCGATGACGGGCATGCGATCGCCAAGCGCCTCGACGAATTCCTTCGGATACTCGCCCTTGAAGACGGGGTCGAAGAAAGCGCCGTTGTGGAACTGATGCGCACGCTCGGCGGCGGCAAGATCAGCCGGGCTGTCGGAGCCGGGAATGATCGAGGCGGCGTTGAGCACAAGTCCGACGGGCACATTTGGGGCTTCCGAGCGGATCGCCTCGACGCCGAGGCCGTGGGCAAGGTTCATGTAATGCATGGCGTGAAGGGCAGCCTGCATGTTGCGCTCGCCCGGAGCATGGATGCCGTAGAGGTGGCTGAGCCAGACGATGCACCAGGGTTCGTTGAAGGTCGCGACCCGGTCGAGGCGGTCGCCAAGGCGGTTCATCACCGTCTTGGCATAACGCTGAAACGCATAGGCGGTCGAGCGCGCCGTCCAGCCGCCCTCGCCGGCGAGCAGCAGAGGCAGGTCCCAGTGGTAGAGCGTCGCGAAGGTCTTGATGCCGCGCGCCTTGCAGCCGTCGACCAGCCGATCGTAGAAATCGAGGCCGGCCTCGTTCACCGGACCCGTGCCGTCGGGGATAATGCGCGGCCAGGCGATCGAGAACCTGTAGGCTTCGACACCCATCTCCTTGATGAGATCGAGGTCCTGCTCCAGGCGATTGTAGTGGTCGCAGGCAACGTCGCCGTTATCGCGATTATGGACGCGGCCGGGCATATTGCAGAAAGCATCCCAGATGGATGGCTTGCGGCCATCGGCCTTGCTGGCGCCTTCGATCTGGAAGGCGGCGGTGGCAACGCCGAAAGTGAAGTCGCCGGGAAAGCGCTCCGCGAGTTTCTTCGGATCGATCATCTGGGAATCCTATCTCTCAAGTTGAGCCGTTTGCGCCGGATTTAGCCAAGCCTAAAGGCAAAGTACAGGCTGACGGCGAGAAAAACTGCAACGTTGCAGGAGGAAAAACAGAACAGCCGCAACTGACCTTCCCTCACCGCGCAGCCGACCTCATAACAGCAATATCAGCAGTCGTGACTTGGCCGTTGAGACCGCGATCCTTACACGGGAAATGGAATCACAAATGTGAAAGGAATCCAATGCTCTCTTCTATCCATTCGTTGCAGCCTCATCTGCTGGGCCTGTTGCGCATCGTCTCGTCACTTGTACTTTTCAGCTACGGAACACAGAAAATCCTGCATTTTCCGGCTGCGGCAAGCGTGCCGCCCGCGGGCTCGCTCTCCTGGATTGCCGGGCTGCTCGAACTCACCTTCGGCTTCCTGGTCCTGGTGGGATTCCAGACTCGTATCGCAGCCTTCGTGCTCTCGGGCCTGATGGCCTTCGCCTATTTCATCGGGCATGCGTCGAAGGGCATCTACCCTGCGCAGAACGGCGGCGTCGCGGCGATCCTGTTCTGCTTCGTGTTTCTTTATCTGATGGCGGCAGGTGCCGGACCGTTGAGCGTCGACAATCTGCTCAAGCGCGGGCGCACTGCTACTGCCCGACCAAATAAACAAAATGCCGAGGTGGCTTGACCCCGCCTCGGCGCTTTCATGGCGCAATCCGGATCGGTAATTCAGACCTTGACCCAGGCGCCGTTCTTCTTCGAAGACGCGACGCAGGCTTCGACGAAGGCTACACCTTTCACGCCGTCATCGACGGTGGGGTAGACCACTGCCTTGTCGACGGCCTTGCCCTTCTTGCGGGCGTTGATCGCATGCGCGGCTTCGGTATAGATCGTCGAAAAGGCTTCGAGATAGCCTTCCGGATGCCCGGATGGCACGCGCGTGACACGGCCCGCAGCTGCGCCTGAACCAGCGCCGCCGCGGGTGATCAGCCGCTTCGGCTCACCGAAAGGCGTGTACCACAAGTAGTTCGGGTCCTTCTGGGTCCATTCGAGCCCGCCCTTGGTGCCGTAGACGCGGACCATCAGGCCATTTTCATGACCGGGCGCCACCTGGCTGCACCAGAGCATGCCCTTGGCCGGCTTCTCCGAACCCTTCGCCTTGAAGCGCAGCATGACATGGGCGTTGTCGTCCAGCCGGCGGCCCGGAACGAAACTGTCGAGATCGGCGGCGAGGCTGTCGAGCTCGAGGCCGGTGATGAAGGCGGCGAGATTATAGGCATGCGTACCGATATCGCCGGTCGAGCCGCCGACGCCGGACTGCGCCGGATCGGTGCGCCAGGCGGCCTGCTTCTGGCCGGTTTGCTCGACCGCTTCCGTGAGCCAGTCCTGCGGATATTCGGCCTGGACGACGCGGATGTCGCCGAGTTCGCCGTTCGCGATCATCTCGCGCGCCTGGCGGACCATCGGATAGCCGGTGTAATTATGCGTCAGCACGAACAGCGCGCCGCTCTCGTCGGCGATCTTCTTCAGCTTCTTCGCATCGGCAAGGTTGGACGTCAGCGGCTTGTCGCAGATGACGTGGATGCCGCGCTTCAGGAATTCTTTGGCCGCATCGTAGTGAACATGGTTCGGTGTGACGATCGCCACCGCCTCGATGCCGTTCTTCAGCTTCGCCTCGCGGATCGCCATCTCGCGATAGCTGGAATAGGTCCGCGACGGATCGAGGCCGAGATCGCGGCCGGATGCGATCGCCTTTTCGGGCGAGGCCGACAGTACGCCGGCAATGAGATCGTACTGATCGTCGATGCGTGCCGCGATACGGTGCACTGCGCCGATAAACGCGCCCGCGCCGCCGCCCACCATGCCGAGCCGGATGCGCGGCTCGCGGGTCTGTTCGGATGATGCTTCGATTGCCATTGATTCCTCCTGAAATTTGAACTTGGTGCGGATATGCCCCTCATCCGGCTGCCGCCACCTTCTCCCTGCTCGCGGGGAGAAGGTGTATGCCGCGGCGTCTTTTCCGCTCTCGACGCTTGGTCGGGCAAGTCCCCTCGCCCCGTTTACGGGGAGAGGGTTAGGGTGAGGGGCAACCAACCAATATGAACTGATTTAGGAAAGCCCCAGCATCCGCCGGTTCGCCGCTTGGTCTGTGCCGCTGCCGGCGAAATCGTCGAAGGCTTTCTCCGTGACCCGGATGATATGGGCGGCAACGAATTCGGCGCCTTCGCGGGCGCCATCCTCCGGATGCTTCAGCGCGCATTCCCATTCGACCACGGCCCAGCCGTCGAAATTATTCGCCGTCATCTTCGAGAACACCGCGCCGAAATCGACCTGGCCGTCGCCGAGAGAACGGAACCGGCCAGCACGTTCGACCCAGCCCTGATAGCCGCCGTAGACACCCTGGCGCCCGGTCGGATTGAACTCCGCATCCTTGACGTGGAACATCTTGATGCGGTCCTTATAGATGTCGATATTGTCGAGATAATCGAGGCACTGCAGGACATAGTGCGAGGGATCGTAGAGCATGTTGGCGCGCGGATGGTTCTTCACCCGCTCCAGGAACATCTCGAAGGTGATGCCGTCATGCAGGTCCTCGCCCGGGTGGATCTCGTAGCAGACGTCGATACCGTTCTCGTCCGCATGGTTGAGGATCGGCGTCCAGCGGCGGGCAAGCTCGTCGAAGGCAGTCTCGACCAAGCCGGCAGGACGCTGCGGCCAGGGATAGATGAAGGGCCAGGCAAGCGCGCCGGAGAAGGTCGCATGCGCCGTAAGCCCGAGGTTCTTGGATGCGGTCAGCGCCATCTTGACCTGCTCGACCGCCCATTCCTGACGCGCCTTCGGATTGCCACGCACCTCCGGTGCAGCAAACCCGTCGAAGGCTTCGTCATAGGCCGGGTGAACGGCGACGAGCTGGCCTTGCAGATGGGTGGAGAGTTCGGTGATCTCGATGCCGTTGTCGCGAGCCTTGCCGGCGAATTCGTCGCAATAGGCCTTGGATGTGGCAGCCTCTTTGAGATCAATCAGCTGGCTGGCCCAGGTCGGCACCTGGACGCCCTTGTAACCGATGTCGGCCGCCCATTTGGTGATGGCGTCCCACGAATTGAAAGGAGCAGTATCGCCCGCGAACTGGCCAAGGAAAAGGCCGGGGCCCTTGATCGTCTTCATGTCAGATTCCTCCCTGAATATCGACCGTAAACGTTTCTGAAGTGTTGTAGCACGCTATTTGGCGGGAGCAAGGCGCCTCCTCGCCCTTGCGTCGAATTTGGCGCGAGGCCAAATGCGATATGGCTGCGAGCTAATCATGATGAGCTTTGGCGGGCAAGAGGTACGTGCAGCATTTTCGGCCAGCCGCTGTGTGGAAGCATAAAAAATGCGCCCATCCTTTCGAATGGGCGCTTGTCTCAAGTCGATGGATTAGAACGGCGAATCCGGGAAATAGAAGTCCTTGGCATTCTCCTTGGTGACGAGCGTCGCATCGAGAATGTAGCTGCCATGAACCGGAACCTGATCGTAGAGGGCCGCCGCCGTCAGCTCCATTGCCGTGCCGACCATTGCCGGCGGATAGAGAACGTCGACCGGGATCAGCTTGTCGCCGTCCATGACCTTCTTGACCATGTCCTTGGAGCCGGCGCCGGCGACGACATACTTGATATCGGTGCGCTTGGCCTGCTCGATCGCCTGAAGAACGCCAACGGCCATGTCGTCGTCCTGGCACCATACGACGTCGATCTTCTGGTACTTGGTCAGGTAGTCCTGCATGACCTTGAAGGCATCGTCGCGGTTCCAGTTGCCATATTGGCGGTCGAGAACCTTGACGTTCGAGCCGGCAATGCCCTTGTCGAAGCCGTCCTGGCGCTGCTGATCGATCGGGATCGGCAGACCGCGGATGATGACCACTTCGGCGTCCGGCGTCGTGTCCTTGATGTACTTGCCGGCGACTTCGCCGAGAGCCGGGTTGTTGCCGGCGACATAGAGGTCGCGCACGGAATTGTCGTTGTTGCTCGGCGCGCGGTCGACGAGGGCGACGAACTTGCCTTTGGCCTTGACTTCCTTGATGGCGTTGACGAGCGGATCCGGGTCCGACGGCAGGATGACGAGGGCGTCGATGCCTTGCGTATCGAGATCCTGCACGGCGTTGGCCTGGCTTGCGGCGTCTGGCGAAGTCTTGACGATGACGTTGAGACCGGGATGTTCGGCCATCAGCAGCTTGGCGACGCGTTCGGCATGGAACACTACGCCCGACGTCCAACCGTGGTCGGCGGCCGGAATGGATACGCCGATTGTGAATTTCTTGTCCTGGGCGTGAGCGGCGCCGGCGAACGTCACCGCCGCAACCGCCAGGCCCAACATCAATTTACGCATGCTATTTCCTCCCAATAACTTCAGGGACTTTTCCATACGGGACCGGACGCCCTGTAAGCCCGATCAAATGTAAGCCGGTTCAATTCATGATTTACGCACCAGCGAGCGCTGGACGAACATTGCGATGATGATGATCGCACCCTGGATGGCGCCGATCAGATACTCGCTGATGAAATTCGAAAGCAGCATGATGTTGCCGACCAGTTCGAGAATGAAGGCGCCGCAGATCGTGCCCCAGACCCTGCCCGCGCCGCCCTTGAGCGCCGTACCGCCGACGACGACGGCCGTGATCGCCTGCAGCTCCCACAGGATGCCCGTCGTCGCCGATGTCGAGCCAAGCCTTGGAACATAGAGCAGCACGGCAATGGCAACGCACAGTCCCTGGATGACGAAGGCGATCGTGCGCACGCGGTTGACCGCAATACCGGAATAGCGGGCGACGTCGCTGTTTGATCCCACAGCCACGACATGGCGCCCGTAGCGGGTGCGATAGAGGATGAAGGCCGCAACCGCCGTCACCGCCAGGATCACCACGATCGGCACCGGTATGCCGGCGACATTGCCGAAATAGACAGGGCGATAGAGCGTCTGGATATCGGCGGAGCGAAGCGTGATCGCGCCGCCCTGCGACAGCCATGTCGTCAGGCCGCGATAGATGCCCATTGTGCCGAGCGTCGCGATGAACGGCTCGATCTTGCCGACCGTCGTGATCAGGCCGTTCGCCAGGCCGCAGAGCGCACCGGCGACGATCGTGAAGACGACCGCGACCACGAGCATCAAAGCCGGGTTTGCGATGGCGCCCGAATTCATCAGCAGGATCATCAGGCTGGCGACGAAGGCCACCATCGAGCCGACCGACAGATCGAGATCCCCTGCTGATATCACGAAGGTCGCACCGACCGCGATGATGGCGATGAAGGCGCTGCGTGTCGCGACATTGGCAAGGTTGGTGATGCCGATGAAATTGGGATTGACCAGGGCTCCGACAATCAGCAGCAGCGCCAGGGCGACGAAGGGCGCGACCGCACGCAGGTCGACATCCCGCCAGGATCGGCGCCGGATTTCCCGGGTCTCCTCGTTGACACTCATTTCCAAAACCAACCTCCCGTCCCATATTTTCTGGGAATCTTAATGTGTCGCCCTGATCGGCAAAGCCCTGCTTCAGCCTTCAGGCAGCCGCCTTCTTCTTGAGCCCGGCGGCGTAACGCATGATCTCCTGCTCGGAAATCTCCTCGCCCTCGAGCACGCCGACGATACGCCCTTCGCGCATCACCGCCACTCTCGTGCAGAGGCCGATGACCTCCGGCATCTCCGACGACACGACGATGATCGACCGGCCGTCCCGGGCGAGTGCCGAGATGAAATGATAGATCTGCTGCTTGGTGCCGACATCGATGCCGCGCGTCGGCTCGTCGATGATGATGATCTGAGGTTCGGTCTCCATGACCTTGGCGAGCAGCAACTTCTGCTGGTTCCCCCCCGACATCCGGCCGGCGACGATATTGCCGTCGCGAACCCTGATATCGAAGCGGCGTTTGGCCTTGGCCATCGCGGCCGCCTCGCTGCCCGGGCTGAGATAACCGTGGCGAGCGTGCCTTCCGAGCGATTGCAGTGTCAGATTGGTCACCATGCCGGAGCGCAGCAAGAGGCCTTTCGACTTGCGGTCCTTGGTCATATAGGCGAGCCCGCAGCGGTTGGCGGCATGGACGTCGCCGGAGGGAACTGTTTCGCCCTTGATGACCACCTCGCCCTCGAGACGGGTCCGCAACCCGGCGATCGCTTCCATCAGCTCGGTGCGGCCGGAGCCGATCATGCCTGAAAAACCGATGATCTCGCCTTTGCGCACCTCGAAGCTTGCGTCCTTCACATAGCCCGTGGACAACGACGCGACCCTGAGGACAATCTCCTCGTCGACATCAGGCTCGACCTTGGCGGGATAGAGGCTTGAGAGTTCGCGGCCGACCATCAGCTGCGCGATCGATTCCCCGTCCAGAACGGATGTCGGCGAGGTCTTGATCCATTGGCCATCGCGAAGGACGGTGACCCGGTCGGTCAACTCCATCACTTCGTCGAGTTTGTGGGACACGAAGACGAAGCTGGTACCCTGGTCGCGAAGCTTGCGAACCTGCTTGAACAGCATACCGGTCTCTTCACTCGACAGCACTGCGGTCGGTTCGTCCATGAACACCACCCGCGCATCGCGGCTGATTGCCTTGGCGATTTCGACCATCTGCTTGTCGGCGATGGAAAGCGTGCTGATCAGCGCATTCTCATCGACATGCGAACCGAGCACATCGAGAACCTTGCGTGTCTCCGACCGCATATACTTGCGGTCGAGAACGCCGAAGCGCGTGACTTCGCGCCCGAGAAAAAGGCTCTCCGTCACGGTCAGATGTTCGGCGAGGTTGAATTCCTGGTGAATGATGACGATGCCGAGCGCCTCGGCGGCGCCATTGGGCGGCAGCACGACGGGCTTGCCGTCGAGCAGGATCTCGCCGGAGCTCGGCTGTTCGAACCCGGATAAAACTTTGACCAGCGTGGATTTGCCGGCACCATTTTCACCCATGAGCGCATGGATTTCGCCGGCGCGGAGATCGAAGTTCACGCTGAAGAGGACCTGCACTCCACTGAAGGATTTGCATATGCGCCTGGCGGACAGCACCACGGGTGCGGTGTCGGCAGCTTCCACAGTCATCCGGTCCTCCCAAAGCGGCATCCCACCCGCTCTGGAGGCCTATGTAAACCTTTACATACATCGTGTAAAGGTTTACATCGTTGATTTACACAGAACAGTTGAAGCCTGCCTTTGACCTCTCGACAAGTCTGTGTAGTGTCGCGGCGAAGACAGCCCCAAGGCAGAGCCAAGTGTCGAATTCCACGCCCGCAACCATCGAAGACGTCGCCCGGATCGCCGAGGTCTCCATCGCGACGGTTTCCCGGGCAATCCACATGCCGGAGAAGGTCGCCAACTCCACCCGCCTCAAGGTCAACCAGGCGATCGCCATCACCGGCTATACGACCAACGCCATGGCGCGCAGCCTGAGGCTCGGCCGCTCCAACATGATCCTTGTGGTGGCGCCCGATATCGGCGATCCCAATTTCTCCAACATTCTGGTCGGGCTGGAAAACGAAGCGCGAGCTCACGGCTACGGCATCCTGATCGGCCACACGCAGAACGATGCGCAGCGCGGTCTGGAATATCTGAAATTCTTCAATTCCAACCAGGCGGCCGGATTGATCCTATTCACCGGCATCCTGCCCTTCGGGCATCAGACCATGACCGCCCGGCTGCCGCCGAGCGTCGGCGTTTTCGAGCCCGTCTTCAACGGCGGCATTCCCTATGTCGGCGTCGACGACACCGAGGGCGCTCGCAAGGCGGTGGACCTGCTGCTGGCCGAAGGGCATCGCAAGATCGCCTTCATCGGCGATTCGCGCACCCGGCTTGCCTATACCAGGCGCCGCATGGGTTACGACGCCGGTCTCGACGCCGCCGGCATCCCGCCCGACACCAGGATCGTGCTCGAAGGCGACGGTACGATCGAAAGCGGGCGGCATGCGGTCGAACAGCTTTTCATGCGCGACACGCTTCCAACCGCCTTCATGTGCGTCAACGACCAGACGGCGATCGGCGTCATGGTCGGGCTCGGCGCGCGAGGCTACGATATTCCGCGGGATTTCTCGGTGACTGGTTTCGACGATGTGCCGCAAGCCGTCTTCATATCGCCGCCGCTGACCACGATTCGCCAGCCGAGAACGGCAATCGGCAAGCAGGCGATGGCACTGCTGCTGGAACTCCTGTCCGATGGCCGGCCGACCGAAACGGAGATCCTGTTGAGGCCCGATCTGGTGGTTCGAAACTCCGTCTCGGCGCCGTCGCGCAACTGGTTGAAACGGTAAGCCGATATAGGCTGGAAGCTTCCGGCCAGCGCGCGGTCAGATAGGGTTGTGCCGGCGGTCGATGACCGCCGGCACGCTTTATCAGACGTAACGGTTGACGATGTTCTCCAGCAGTTCCTGCTTGCCGGATCTCGGCTGCGGGTTCACGTCGTGGCTCTCGACATAGTGGGTGATCTCATCCAGCGAATACTCGCCGCGGAAGAGCTTCTGCGCCTCGGCGGATTCCCAGCCGGCATAACGATCGGCGAGCGGCTGCGACAGAGCCTTATCCTCGATCATCTTGGCGGCGGCCTTCAGGCCACGGGCGCAGCAATCCATGCCGCCGATATGGCCGATCAGCAGGTCCGCCGGGTCGAGAGACTGACGGCGCAACTTCGAGTCGAAGTTGGTGCCGCCGGTCTTGAAGCCGCCGCCTGCCAGAACATGGTAGTAGGCGAGCGCCATTTCGGGAACATTGTTCGGGAACTGGTCGGTATCCCAGCCGGACTGGTAGTCGTTGCGGTTCATGTCGATCGAGCCGAAGATGCCGAGCGCGTTGGCAAGCGCCAGCTCGTGCTCGAAGGAGTGGCCGGCAAGGATCGCGTGGCCCTGCTCGATATTGAGCTTCACCTCGTTTTCAAGGCCGTGCTTCTTGAGGAAGCCATAGACGGTTGCGACGTCGTAGTCATACTGATGCTTGGTCGGCTCCTGCGGCTTCGGCTCGATCAGGATCGTGCCCTTGTAGCCGATCTTGTGCTTGTATTCGACGACGAGGTTGAGGAAGCGGCCGAGCTGGTCGAGCTCACGGCCGATATCGGTGTTGAGCAAGGTCTCGTAACCTTCGCGGCCGCCCCACAGCACGTAGTTTTCGCCGCCGAGCTTCTGCGTGGCGTCGATACAGGTCTTTACCGTCGCGGCTGCGAAAGCGAAGACGTCAGGATCCGGATTGGTCGCAGCGCCCGACATATAGCGGCGGTGGGAGAAGAGGTTCGCCGTGCCCCAGAGCAGCTTGGTACCGGTTGCAGCCTGCTTCTCGGCGAAATAATCGACGATCTCGTTGAGGTTTTTCGTGTTCTCGGCAAAAGTCTTGCCTTCCGGACGCACGTCGGCGTCATGGAAGCAGTAATAGGGCGAGCCGAGCAGCGAGAAGAATTCGAAGGCGACGTCGGCCTTGAGCTTGGCGGCCTTCATCGTGTCCTCGAACCAGGGACGCAGGAAGGTCTGCCCGCCGAAGGGATCGCCGCCCGGCCAGGTGAAGGTGTGCCAGTAGGCCACAGCAAAGCGCAGATGGTCTTCCATGCGCTTGCCAATGACGATCTCGTCCGGCTGGTAATAGCGGAAGGCCAGCGGATTGGTGCTGTCCGGGCCTTCGTATTTCACTTTCTGGATATCGCCGAAAAATCCGGTGCTCATGTTAGGTCTCCTTGGGTTCGTAATTCAGTCTTATCGTTCGTGCCGTGCAGCCCCCTCATCCGACCCTTCGGGCCACCTTCTCCCCCAGGGGAGAGGGGGAATGAGGCGCCGCTGCGAACCTCTTCTCCCCAGCGGGGAGAAGGTGCCGGCAGGCGGATGAGGGGGCCACCGGCACCAGTGCTCAATGGGCCAGCGACTTAATCGCAGGGTAGGTCGCGCGGTAGCGCGTATACGCATCCTCATATGCGCCGCTCAGCGACGACACCGGCTCGATCGTGCCCGCCGTCACCGGCGGCGTGCAGACGGCAATGGGATCGGCGCCTGTTGCCGCAATCAGGCCGAGACGGGCAGCGCCGAAGGCCGCGCCGAAATCGCCGTCGGCCGGCAGGTCGACCGGAACGCCGAGCGCGGTCGCGATCGACGCCAGCCAGTAACGCGAGCGCGAACCGCCGCCGATTGCCGTCACCCGGGATATGCCGGTGCCGGCCGAACGCAGCGCTTCGAGATTGTCGCGAATGGCGAAGGCGACACCTTCGAGCACCGCCTGGGTGAGAACGGCACGGCTGCTTTCATGTTCGAGGCCGATGAAGGCGCCGCGGATGACCGCATCATTGTGCGGCGTGCGCTCGCCGGAGAGATAGGGCAGGAAGGTGACTCCGGTGGGCGCCTTCAGCGTCTCGCCGAGTTCGCCGGTGAGATCGGCGGCCGACTTGCCGGTCACACCGGAATGCCAGTTGAGAGCATCGGTGGCCGACAGGATGACACCCATCTGGTGCCAGGTGTTCGGCAGCGCGTGGCAGAAGGCATGCACGGCACTTTCCGGCTTCGGCAAATAGGAAGCGTTGGCAGCAAAAAGCACGCCTGATGTGCCGAGCGAGACGAAGGCTGCGCCATCGCTGACCGTACCCATGCCGCAGGCCGAGGCCGCATTGTCGCCGGCGCCGCCGGCAACGACGACATCACCTGACATACCCCATTGCGCCGCCAGTTCGGACCGCAGCTTACCAGCCTGCTCGGTGCCTTCGACGAGCGTCGGCATCTGCTCCTCGGAGAGGTTGGTGGCGGCGAGCAGTTCGGACGACCAGGCGCGCTTGCCGGTGTCGAGCCAGGAGGTGCCGGCCGAATCCGACATTTCCGAGATATAGTCGCCGGTCAGCCAGAGACGCAGATAATCCTTCGGCAAGAGCACCTTGGCGATTTTGGCGAAGACATCGGGCTCATGCTTTTCGATCCAGGCGAGCTTCGGCGCCGTAAAGCCGGGGAAGACGATGTTGCCGGTGAGCGCGCGAAAGCGCGGATCGGCATCAAGTGCCGCGGCCTCGACGTAGCTGCGCGTGTCGTTCCAGAGGATGCAGGGGCGCAGGACCTTGTCGGTGGCATCGATGAGCGTTGCGCCGTGCATCTGGCCGGAGAGCCCGATGCCCTTGACCGCAGCAAGCTCCTTCGGATGTTTTGCCTTGAGGCCGGCGACAGCCTCCTCCGTGGCGCGCACCCAGTGGGCCGGCTCCTGCTCCGACCAGCCGGAATGCGGACGCGACACGTCGAGCGAACCATTGGCCGAGCCGACGATCTTCTGATCACCGTCGATCAGCATCGCCTTGACGCCGGAGGTTCCGAGATCGAGACCCAGATACATGTGGCATTTCTCCCTTTGCCGTTACGGCAGATTGTCTTTCAGGAATATGTCGAGACGGATGCGTTCCTGCGCTTCGATGACGGCAAGCCCGTCCGCCTTGGCTTTCAGCACGCGGATTGCGCTGCGCACCTCGTGGCCGGCGTCCTGATTGAGGATCGCATCGATGGTATTGTCGATCAATGCTGCGCGCGTATGGGCGGTCAGCTCGTGGGCAATCACGGTCAGTATGCGATCGACGGCCTTCTCCTTCAACGCCCGGATGAGGCCGCGATTGCCGGCGCCGAGACTGTAGACGCCGATGATGCCGGCATTCCCGAGCGCGTCGGCAACGAGCATATGGGCGACCTCCGGGTCGTCACGGCCTTCGAGAACCGGCAGGATCGCCAGATCGGGAAATTCCTGCGCCATGACGGCGGTGAATCCCTCCAGCCGCTCGCGATGGTCGCGCACCAGCATGGAGCCGGCGAGCACGGCGATTTCGCCCTTTCGCGGCCCGAGGAATCGTCCGAGCAGGCGGGCCGCAGTGCGGCCGGCTGCGATATTGTCTACGCCGGCATAGTGATGGCGTAGCGACCCCGTAAGATCGGAAACCAGGGTGACGACGGGAAAGCGCTCGCGAACCAACCTGTCGACGGCGGCGCGTACTTCGGGCGCATCTGTCGCAACCAGCGCAATGCCGCATGGCTTTTCCCGGGAAAGCCCTTCAAGCACGGAGACCAGGGCGGCGGGATCGAAGGCCGGCACCTCGATGGTGCGGATATCGGTGCGTTCGGCCGACGAGCGGACGATCGCCTGGCGGATCTCGGCATTGAGCCCGTGCATGAAGGAATTGTCGCTGGCCGGAAGGATGAAGACCAAGGGATAGGTGCGCCCCTTGGCAAGATTGGCGGCGGCGACGTCTCTGATATAACCGAGCTCGCGGATCGCGGTCTCGACCTTTTCGCGCGTGACGTGGCGCACACCGGGCCGCTGGTTGAGAACACGGTCGACAGTCGCCAGACTGACACCGGCGGCAGCGGCGATATCGTGAACGGTTGGCCTCATCATTCCTCCTGATGAGACCATTAGCGTCAATTTTGATGTACGTAAATCAAAAAAATCGAGCGAGCCGATTCCCGCTTCGTTTTCCCAGTATTGCCTACCCGAGTCGGACCGATCCAGCCGACGATCATCCGCCTGATGACACAGCGGCCGGAAAACAGCAACAAAAAGGCCCTCCGGAGAGGGCCTTTTCAAGGGGCGGCAGGCCGGAGGTCAGTGGCCGCCACCGCCTCCCCCGCCTTGCGGCGCGGGTTTCTTGATCATGGCGACACCGAGGATCATGGCAAGGAAGAGTGCGGTCAGGATCAGGAACACGTCGCTGAAGGAGAGGATGATCGCCTGCTTGGTGGCAAGGCCGACCATCTGCTTGATCGCGAGCGAGGCGCCATCCATGCCGTAAGTGTTGAAATTGGCGGCCATGTTGTTCATCTGGTCGATCGCCGCCGGATTGCCCCAGTCCATATTCTCCCGCAGCCGCTCGTAATGCACGTCCTGCCGGTTGGTGAGCACGGTGTTGATGACAGCAAGGCCGACGGCGCCGCCGAGATTTCTGGTGAGGTTGAACAGGCCGGACGCGCCGCGGATGCGCGAGGGCGGCATCGTTCCGAGCGCGATATTGTTGATCGGCACCATGCACATCATCAGCCCGAAGCCGCGCAGGATCTGCGGGATGAAGAGTTCGTAGAAATCCCAATCCGCCGTCAGATGCATCATGATAAAGGTGCCGGCGGCGAAGCTGACGAAGCCGATCGCCATCATCAGGCGCAGGTCCATCTTGGTCGACAATCGTCCGGCGATCGGCGCGGTGAAGAACATCGCCAGCCCGGAGACGAACATCGTCTCGCCGATCATTAGTGAATCATAGCCGCGGATGCGCCCGAGATAGACCGGATAGATATAGGTGAGGCCATAGAGGCCGATGCCCATGACGAAGGAAAACACCGAGCCAAAGGAGAAATTCCGATTCGCGAAAGCTTTCAAGTCAACGACGGGGAAATCCACCGTGAAGGCGCGATAGAAGAAGACGATGGCTGCAACGGCGGAGGCAACCGCTGCGATGGTGATGGAGCTGTCGTTGAACCAATCGTTCGAATTGCCCTCTTCGAGCACATATTCCAGCGCGCCGAGGAACACGCCCATCGAAATCAGCCCCCACCAGTCGAATTTCTTGAAGAGCGACAGTTCCGGCTTGTCGAAATCGATGAAATTCCAGGTGACGATCGTGACGATGATGCCGGGAACGATGTTGACCAGGAACAGCCAGTGCCAGGAGAAGGCGTGGCTGAGATAACCGCCGACCGTCGGGCCGATGGTCGGTGCCAGCGTCGCGATCAGGCCGATGATCGGCGAGACAATGCTGCGCTTCGAAGGCGGGAAGATGGTGAAGGCAGCCGCGAAAACCGACGGGATCATGCCGCCGCCGATGAAGCCCTGGATGACGCGGTAGACGATCATCTGGTCGATATTCGTCGCCGTCGCCGCAAGCGCGCTCGCCATGGTGAAGCCGGCGGCCGAGATCGCGAAGAGATAACGCGTCGAAATAATGCGCGCCAGCGTGCCAGACAACGGGATCATGATCACTTCGGCGATCAGATAAGCCGTCTGCACCCAGCCGACCTCGTCGCTGCCTGCCGAAAGGCCGGCCTGGATCTCCGCAAGCGAGGCCGAGACGATCTGGATGTCGAGGATCGACATGAACATGCCAAGCACCATCGCGAAGAAGGCGATGAGCTTCTTCGGATCCATGCGGTCGTCGGCATGGGCAGGCGCTGCCGGAATCGTTCCCGCTGTTGCTGTCGCGCTCCCGGCCATCAGATCACCTCCGCCTTTTCCAGAGCAATTCCGTTTTTCTTCGAATCACGGAATTGCTCTATCTCTTTGTTTTCACGCAATTCCGGACGCAAAACCGCTGCACACTTTTGCTGGAATTGCTCTGAAGGCCTACTTGCTCGGCGCCGTACGGGTGTCGACGTCGACGACGACGCTCAGGCCCGCGCGCAGGCGCCCGCTGTCGAGCGCATCCTGCGGCAGCGCTATGCGCACTGGTACCCGCTGGATCACCTTGGTGAAATTGCCCGTGGCGTTTTCCGGCGGCAGCATCGAAAAGACCGAGCCTGAAGCCGGTGAGATCGATGCGACGGTGCCGACGATCGGATGATCGCTATAGGCATCGACATGGACGTTGACTTTCGAGCCCGGCACCAGATGCTGGATCTGCGTTTCCTTGAAATTGGCATCGATATAGAGCTGGCGCACCGGAACGAGCGCCATCAGGCGCTGGCCGGGAGAGACGAGGTCGCCTTCCTGGACGGAGCGGTTGCCGACAATGCCGTCATAAGGCGCCTTGAGCACTGTGAAAGAAAGGTCGCGGACGGCCTTGTCGCGCGAGATCTCAAGCGAACGGACCGAGCCTTCGGCTTCCTTGCGCTGAGCCTGGAGAATGGTGATGTTGGCCTGCGCAGCGGTGATGTTGGCGTCACCGCCGGCAAGATTGGCCTTGGCCTGGTCGAGGGCGATATTGGCGTTGTCGAGATCGGCGGCGGTCCCGACCGACTTCGCATGAAGATCGCTCTGGCGCTTCTGGGTGATCTCGGCACCGCGAACGGCCGCTTCGAGTGCCACCTTCTGCGCCTGCGCCTGCACGAGGCTCGCATTCGCGCCTTCGATCTGCGCGTCGATACGCTGTAGCGAAAGCTGTTCGGTGACGATCTGTGCCTGGGCCAAGTCGAGGGCGTTCTGATAGTCGCCGTTATCAAGCGTGGCAAGCACGTCGCCCGCTTTGACTTCCTGGTTGGCGACGACGTTCACCTTCGCGACGTAGCCCGTGACCTTTGGCGAAATCGTTGCGATATCGCCTTCGATATAGGCGTCGTCGGTCGACACCATGAAGCGGCCGTTCGTCCACCATTCGTAACCATACCAGCCGCCGCCTGCGAGAAGGGCGAGCACGACGATCGGTAGCACCGGGCTACGGCGCTTCTTCGCAGTTGCGGGTGCGGCGACCGAAGCCGGCGCCAATTGCGCGGGGGCAGACGGCACTTCGCGAGCTTCCGCCACCGGAGCTTCTGCAACGCCAGCGACCTCGGCCTTTAGCTCTTCGGTCTCGGCGTTTTCGCTGACGATCCGCGCGACATTGCTCTTCTGGTTGCTCGACATGGCCACTTTACCGATCTTGGAGTAAATAATCGAACTGAACGGTTCGGTTCAGTTGACTTAAACCTGTTTTATCGTCATATCAAGATGTATAGAACCAATCGGTTCGGTTTCTTTAAAGAAAATGCGAAACCGTCAACACGGTTAAGAGGATATGACGCTGAAACCCGACCACGCCGCCGTATTCAGTCCTCCTGCTGCCGGAGGCCGATTTGCCGCAGGCGAAGATCCGGCCAAGCGCCAGCAGATCCTCGCCGGCGCCAAGCGTGTCTTCATGAAGATGGGTTTCGACGCCGCCAGCATGAACGACGTGACGCGCGAGGCCGGAGTCTCCAAGGGAACGCTCTACGTCTATTTCACCAACAAGGAAGAACTGTTTTCGGCGATGATCGAGACCGAGCGCGCCGCCTTCGTGGCGGCCGTGCGCACGGCGCTTGCCGAACATGACGATCCCGAGGCCGGCCTGTACGAATTCGGGATAAGCTTCGTCACCCACATGACCGATGAAAAGGTCATCAGCGCGATGCGCACCGTTCTCGGCGTTCGCGACCGTATGCCGGTGCTCTGTCAACGCTTCTTCAGGGGCCCGGAAAACCTGCGCACCATCATGCGCGACTTCCTGGAACGGCACATCGCCGAAGGCGCACTCGAGATCGACGACATCGATCTCGCCGCCGGCCAGTTCCTCGATCTCGCCAGCGGTAGTTTCTTCAAGCTCCGCCTGTTCGGAAGCATGGAAGAGCCGCCGCCGCGTGACGAAATCGAGCGCGTCATCCGTGGCGCGATCCGGGTCTTCATGGCCGCCTACGGCGCGCGCCGGCACGAGACCGCCCGACCGAACACTTGACCGTCGCGCTCCATCGGCCAAAATCCCGCAACAGCGATCAAGTCCGGCTGCCGGCCTTCCTCTAAGGAAGAAGCTGCAATCAGGAGAATGAGGATGAGCGCCGTCGGACGGGCGATCTGGTTCATCGAGAGCCATTTCGAAAGCGATATATCGCTGGAAGAGATATCGGAAGCAGCCGGATCGTCGCGCTACCATCTGTCGCGCGTCTTCGGGCTCGTCACCGGCCACTCGATCAGCGGCTATATAAGAGGGCGGCGCCTCAGCCGCGCCGTGCCCACACTGGTCGGCGGTTCATCCACCATTCTCGAGGTTGCCCTTTGTGCGGGCTACGGCTCGCACGAGGCCTTCACCCGTGCCTTCCGCGACCAGTTCGGCATGACGCCGGATGCGGTGCGCAGACAGGGGCACGCCCGTAACCTTGTCTTGCTGGAGCCGATCAGAATGGACCCCGCCTACCTCAACGACCTCGAACCGCCCCGCTTCGAAACCCTCCAACCGAAACTGTTTGCCGGCTTGCAGGAGATCTACCCCTATGGCGGCAACGCCGCCATTCCCTCTCTCTGGCAGAAATTCAATGCCCATTTCGGACATATCTCCGGTCAGAAAGGCAATGTCGCCTACGGCATCTGTACGCATATCGACGGCGAAGCGGAGAAATTCCGCTATATGGCCGCGGTCGAAATCTCCGATGCCGGCGATCTGCCGGCGGATTTTGCAACGCTCAAGCTTCCAGGCCAGCGCTACGTCGTCTTTGCCCATCGCGGCCACGTCTCCGGCATTCCAGCGACAATGAACCGGATCTTCGGCACGTGGTGGCCGACCTCAGGGCTGGAGCATGGCGAGACACCCGACATGTTCGAACGCTACGACGAGCGCTTCGACCCCTATACCGGCATGGGCGTCACCGAAATCTGGTTGCCGATCAGAGCCTGATGCCGAAAGGTGCGAGCGGTTTTCGGACGACATCATGCTGTAACTCTTTAATTTAGAACAGGATTCAAATTTAAGGCCGACCCGGCCTTAAATCATCCTGTTCCAGGGAATAAAAGTCACATCGGTTTCGTATACCCCCTTGCGGCGCTTGCCTGGCAGGCCGGCAACATTACATTGCGAGCGTCATTCACGTATGTGACGCGAAAGGGATATACGCTGATGCAGGAAATCATGACGCTCATTCAGGATCCGGCCGCCTGGGTGGCGCTCATCACGCTGGTGGTGATGGAAGTCGTTCTCGGGATCGACAACCTGATCTTCATTTCCATTCTCACCAACAAACTGCCGCCAGAGCACCGGGAGAAGGCCCGCAAGATCGGTATCGGTCTTGCGCTCGTCATGCGTCTCGTCCTGCTCGGCACCATTGCCTGGATCGTGCAGCTGACCGAACCGCTGTTTGAAGCCTTCGGCCACGGCTTCTCCTGGAAGGACCTGATCCTGATCGCCGGCGGCCTGTTCCTCGTCTGGAAGGCCACCAAGGAAATCCATCACACCGTCGATCCGGAAGATCATCAGGAGGATTTCATCGCCAAGTCGACCACGACAGGTTTTGCATCGGCCATCGGCCAGATCCTGCTGCTCGACCTCGTCTTCTCCGTCGATAGCATCATCACCGCCGTCGGCATGACGCCGCATCTGCCGATCATGGTGGTCGCAGTCGTCGCCGCCGTCACCGTCATGCTGGTCGCCGCGACGCCCCTCGCCAACTTCATCGAGCGGAACCCGACGATCGTCATGCTGGCGCTCGCCTTCCTGCTGATGATCGGTACGACACTGATCGCCGACGGCATGGGCTTCCATGTGCCGAAGGGCTACGTCTATGCCGCCATGGCCTTCTCGGCGCTGGTCGAGGTGCTGAACATGTTCGCGCGCAACGCCCGCAAGCGCAAACGCGACGCCGCCCATTGAGGCTTGGGCAGGAGGGCGCGGCGGAACCGGCGCGCCCTCACGCACCGCCATCAGGCCTTTGCAGGCGTGGTTTTTCTTGACGCGACCGGTTGAATATGGCCTAAGGCCAGCCGAACGGACGATCGGCGGATGGTGCGGGCGCATGCCCGTTTCCGGCCGGTTTGCCGATGAAGATATCTGCATCCTTCCGGCCGAACGTCGCTTTCCCCATAAAAGCCGTCCGGCACTTATCGACGGGCACACACAATGACAGTTTCCGGGACAGCTACCGGCGTCCGCGTCCGCATCGCTCCCTCGCCGACCGGCGAGCCGCATGTCGGCACTGCTTACATCGCTCTTTTCAACTACCTTTTTGCCAAGAAGCACGGCGGCGAGTTCATCCTGCGCATCGAGGATACAGATGCGACGCGCTCGACCCCGGAATTCGAAACGAAGGTGTTGGACGCACTGAAATGGTGCGGGCTGGAATGGAAGGAAGGCCCTGATATCGGCGGCCCCTACGGCCCCTATCGCCAGTCTGACCGCAAGGAAATGTACCAGCCTTACGGGCAAGAATTGCTGGACAAGGGCCATGCCTTCCGCTGTTTCTGCACGCCCGCGCGGCTGGAGCAGATGCGCGAAACCCAGCGCGCCGCCGGCAAGCCGCCGAAGTACGATGGTCTCTGCCTCAACCTCACGGCCGAGGAAGTCACCTCGCGCATGGCCACTGGCGAGACGACCGTCATCCGCATGAAGATCCCGGCCGAAGGCTCCTGCGACTTCACGGACGGCGTCTACGGCGATGTCAGCATCCCCTGGGATTCCGTCGACATGCAAGTGCTTGTCAAGGCTGATGGCATGCCGACCTATCACATGGCCAACGTCATCGACGACCATCTGATGAAGATCACCCATGTGGCGCGGGGCGAGGAATGGCTGGCTTCGGTGCCGAAGCACATCCTGCTCTATCGCTATTTCGGCTGGGACGAGCCGGTCTTCATGCATTTGTCGCTGATGCGCAATGCCGACAAGTCGAAGCTGTCGAAGCGCAAGAACCCGACCTCGATCTCTTATTACTCCGCGCTCGGCTATATCCCGGAAGCGCTGATGAACTTCCTCGGCCTGTTCTTCATCCAGATCGCCGAAGGCGAAGAGCTGCTTGATATCAACGAACTCTCCGCGAAGTTCGATCCGGAAAACCTCTCCAAGGCCGGTGCGATCTTCGACATTCAGAAGCTCGATTGGCTGAATGGCCGCTGGATCCGCGAGAAGCTGTCCGAAGAGGAATTCCAGGCCCGTGTACTGACCTGGGCGATGGAAAACGACCGCCTGAAGGAAGGTCTGCGCCTGTCGCAAACGCGCATTTCCAAGCTCGGCGAGCTGCCCGATCTCGCCGGCTTCCTGCTGAAGTCCGATCTTGGCCTGCAGCCTTCCGACTTCGCCAAGATCAAGTCACCGCCGGAAGAGATCCTGGAGATCCTCAACACCGTTCAGCCGGATCTCGAAAAGATCCTGGAATGGAACGTCGAGACGATCGAGGCGGAGCTGCGCGCGATCGCCGACCGTATGGGCAAGAAGCTGAAGGTCGTGGTCTCACCGCTCTTCGTCGCCGTATCCGGCTCATCGCGCTCGCTGCCGCTCTTCGATTCCATGGCGATCCTCGGCCGGTCCGTCGTGCGACAGCGCCTGAAGCTCGCCTCGCAGGCGGTCGCCGCCCTCGTCGGCGCGAAGTAAGAACAGTCAGAGGATTCGATAGTGGCTGACAACAAGACCGAAAACCCCCTTTCCTCCGACGCGACGGAAGTGCGCGCCCAGAAGCTGAAGCTATTGCGCGAGCAGATCGGCGAGGTCTATCCGGCGCATTTCCACCGCACGATGACCAATGCCGAGCTGATCGCGAAATACGAGAACCTGGAACCTGACGTCGAGACGCAGGATGTCGTCACCGTCGCCGGCCGCGTATACTCGTCGCGCAACTCCGGCATGTTCATGGACGTCCACGATGCCGGCGGCAAGATCCAGATTTTCAGTCACAAGGACACGACCCCGGCAGAAGCCCGCGCGCTTCTGCCGATGATCGACATCGGCGACATCATCGGCGTCACCGGTATCGTGCGCCGCACCAAGCGCGGGGAGCTGACGATCAACGCGCAGACGATCACCATGCTGACGAAGTCGCTGCTGCCAATGCCGGAAAAGTGGCACGGTCTCTCCGACATCGAGTTGCGCTATCGCAAGCGCCACCTCGACATCATGACCAACGAGGATTCGAAGCTCCGCTTCCAGCAGCGCTCGAAGATCCTCTCCGGCATCCGCCGCTTCATGGAAAATGACGGCTTCATGGAAGTCGAGACGCCGATGCTGCATTCGGTCTATGGCGGCGCCACCGCCGAGCCGTTCAAGACGCATCACAATACGCTGAAGCTCGACATGTACCTGCGCATCGCGCCGGAATTGTACCTCAAGCGCACGCTGGTCTCGGGGCTGACCGACAAGGTCTTCGAGATCAACCGGAACTTCCGCAACGAAGGCGTCTCCACCCGGCACAATCCCGAATTCACCATGATGGAGTGTTACTGGGCCTATGCCGATTACGAGGACATCATGGACCTCGTCGAGCGGCTGTTCGAAAGTTTGGCGCTCTCCATTCACGGCACGACGGAATTCCCCTTCGGCGACAAGACCATGTCCTTCAAGGGTCCGTTCAAGCGCGTTCCGATGCCCGATGCCGTCAAGGAAGCGACCGGCATCGACTTCCTCGCCATCAAGACCGATGAAGAGGCGCGCGCCGCCGCCAAAGCTGCCGGCTTTGCGGTCGAGAAGGATTGGACCTGGGGCGAATGCCTCGCCTTCATCTTCGAGGAAAAGGTCGAATCCACGCTGATCCAGCCGTCGCATGTCACGCATTTCCCGAAGGACATCTCGCCCTTCGCCAAGGAAGTGCCGGGCGAGCCGCGCCTCGTCGAGCGCTTCGAGACCTATTGCAACGCCTGGGAACTCGGCAACGCCTTCTCGGAACTGAACGATCCCGAGGAGCAGCGCCGCCGCATGGTCGAGCAGCTCGAACTGGCGCATGCCCGCGGCGAAAAGGAAAAGCAGCTGGACGAGGAATTCCTCGACGCCATCGACCAGGGCATGCCGCCAGCAGGTGGCCTCGGCATCGGCGTCGACCGTCTCATCATGCTTCTGGCCAATGCGCCGTCGATCCGCGATGTCATACTCTTCCCGGCCCGCCGCAACAAAGCCGACTGACCGGAAGACAGGTCGAAAATGGCAAGCGGAGTGCCTCTCGGCGCTCCGCTTTTTTCATGACCGCTGTTCAGTGGGCCTTGGCGGCTTCAGCCGGCGGCTCTTCGGCCGGCGCCTCTGCGACCGCATCTGCGCCGTGGCCGCCTGCAGCCGGCGCGGCTTCGCTTTCGGCTGCCGGCGCTGCGCCATGCCCGCCGCCTGCGGCCTTCTTGACCTTTTCCTCGCTTTTAGTCGAGGCAACCGCGACCGGGTCGACGCAATCCTCCGGATCCTTGAAAGCGGCGCTGATCATGGCGATCTCATCAAACGGCATCTCTATCCGTTCACCAAAGAACAGTCCGTTTTCGCTGGCCTTGCCGTCGTAGTAGCGCGCTGTGTAGGATTTGTCGTCGAGGCCGGGAACGGTCTTGTCGGGATGCGGGATATAGACGACGTCGGCGCCGATCGCCCGGCCGCGAATGTCGGCACGCAGCGTCGGGCCATTCTCATCAAGCACCACCACCTGGACCAGATCCGGCTTTTGCGCGGCATAAACGGCCTGGGCGACCCGAAGCGCGGTCTTGACGCGGGTCATCCCATCGGTCGGTTCGGTCTTGATGTATTTGCGTACCCAGACGTGGTCCTGCTTCCGGATCGTCACCAGGTTGACGTCGCTGCATTCGAGCCCGTAGCCACCACCAGCTGCGCCGATCAGCCTGTCCTTGCCGACATAGACCGCCGCACCGCCGGAAACGCCCGTGAGAAGAGCGACTCCACCGATGATGATTGCCAATTTCCGGGAAGGCCGGAAGATGCGCAGTAAGGCCTTCACGCCAACTGCTCCGCCATCTGAAACTCCAACGCAGGACAAGTGTTGAGAACGCTAAGGAAATGACGTTTCCGAAAGTTTAAGTGGGCATGCGAAGCCTGACCCATTTTGGGAAAACACCAAAAAAGGTCCGCTTTTTCCGGCCGCTTGTCATGGCCTGTTCCGCCATGCTCTAAACGCCCATGGCCTTCACGCTTCGCCAGGTTCAATATTTCGTCGCCGTCGCCGAACAGGGTTCGGTGACGCGAGCCGCACAGAATCTTTCGATCTCGCAATCCTCGGTGACCGAAGCACTGAAGGAGCTCGAAACCGACCTCGGTGTCGAGCTCTTCGAGCGCCATCCGCGTGGCCTGACGATCACCCATAACGGCCACCAGTTCCTGCGCCACGCGACGAAGATCCTCGCCTCTGTTTCCGATGCGCGGACCAGCTTCTCCGGCCAGCAAAGTGCTCTTTCCGGCACACTGAACATCGGCGTCACCTCGCTTGTCGCCGGCTACGTCCTCTCCGATCTCTTGGCGCGATACCGCCGCGCCTGCCCAGGCATCGAGGTCAGCGCCATCGAGGACAATGGCGGCTATCTCGAACATCTGCTGGTCGGCGGCGAATTGGATGTCGCCGTCATGGTGATATCAAACCTGCGCGACCGCATGGCGCTGCAGGCGGAAATCCTCGAAACCTCGCCCTATCGGCTATGGCTGCCGATGGGCCACCCGCTGGTCTCGGCCGACATCATCTCGGTCGCCGATATCGCCCGCGAACCGCTGATCATGCTGACGGTCGATGAAATCGAGGAGAACACCGGCAAGCTGCTCTCAGCACTCGGCGCCCGCCCGCATGTCGCCTTCCGCACTCGCTCGGTGGAGGCGGTGCGCAGCCTGGTTGCGACAGGCGCCGGCGTGGCGCTGCTTCCCGATCTGGTCTATCGCCCGTGGTCGCTGGAAGGCGACCGCATCGAAAGCCGCGATGTCTCGGGCTCGCTGCCGGTCGTCCAGGTCGGTATGGTCTGGCGCAAGGGGTCCAGCCTGCCGCAGGCAGCACGCGATTTTGTCGGCATCGCAGAAAGCATGCGCTCCGGCCGCGTCCGCTGATATCGGAATTTCCGATATCGCCTTTCTGATAAATGAATTTGCGAAAGCGAACTTTTCACGTCACCTTTTCAACCGGGAACAAAATGCCACAGAAGTGGCGCCAAACCGGGAGACGGATGATGACGAATCTCTTGAAATCCTGCACGGCAGCTATCGCCTGCGTGAGCTTCGCCACGCAGGTGATCGCCGCAGAACCGCTCAAGGCACTCGGCAAGGGCGAAGGTGCGGTCAGCATCGTGGCCTGGGCCGGCTATATCGAGCGCGGCGAAACCGACAAGAATTACGACTGGGTCACCGATTTCGAGAAGGAGACCGGCTGCAAGGTCTCCGTCAAGACCGCCGCCACCTCCGATGAAATGGTATCGCTGATGAACGAGGGCGGCTTCGATCTCGTCACAGCATCGGGCGACGCCTCGCTCCGCCTCATCGCCGGCAAGCGTGTCCAGCCGATCAACACCGATCTGATCCCGAGCTTCAAGACCGTCGACGAGCGCCTGCAGAACGGCCCGTGGTATACGGTCGGCGGCGTGCATTACGGCGTGCCCTATCTCTGGGGACCGAATGTGCTGATGTATAATACCGATGCCTTCAAGGACAAGGCGCCGACCAGCTGGAATGTCGTCTTCGAAGAGCAAACGCTGCCCGACGGCAAGTCGAACAAGGGCCGTGTCCAGGCCTATGACGGCGCGATCTACATTGCCGACGCCGCGATGTATCTGATGGCCCATAAGCCGGATCTCGGTATCAAGGACCCCTACGAGCTGAACGAGGACCAGTACAAGGCCGCCCTCGACCTGTTGCGCGGCCAGCGCAAGCTCGTCTCCCGCTACTGGCACGACGCGATGATCCAGATCGACGATTTCAAGAACGAAGGCGTCGTCGCTTCCGGCTCCTGGCCCTTCCAGGTGAACCTGCTGCAGGCCGACAAGCAGAAGATCGCCTCCACCTTCCCGGATGAAGGCGTGACCGGCTGGGCCGATACTACCATGCTGCACGCCGACAGCGAGCATCCGAACTGCGCCTATATGTGGATGGAACATTCGCTGAAGGCCAAGGTCCAGGGTGACGCTGCCGCCTGGTTCGGCGCCGTTCCCTCCGTTCCCGCTGCGTGCAAGGGCAACGAACTGATGGGCGATGCCGGCTGCGCCACCAACGGCTTCGATCACTTCGACAAGATCAAGTTCTGGAAGACCCCGGTCGCCAAATGCGCCACGCAGAGCGAATGCGTGCCGTACCATCGTTGGGTGTCGGATTATATCGGCGTGATCGGCGGGCGGTAATTTACGCCCTCACTGAGATGACCGTTGTAGCGTGAGACCCCTGCCCTACCCCTCCCCACAAGGGGGAGGGGCTCCGAGTGGCACCGCCGAATTCCTGCCGAAACGCCAAGGTATTTGCGAAAGGGGTACGGCAGATTAAGCCCCTCCCCCTTGTGGGGAGGGGTTTGGGGCGGGGTCATATAAACCAAGACCGCAGCCTCTCTAAAGGCAAAGAAGCCGGAGCCCCCAATGACGTCAGCCGTCCGTTTCCAGCAGGTATCGCGCCATTTCGGTCAGGTTCGCGCCGTCGACGGCGTCGATCTCGAGATCGCGCCGGGCGAGTTCTTCGCAATGCTTGGCCCCTCCGGCTCAGGCAAGACCACGTGCCTGCGATTGATAGCCGGCTTCGAACAGCCGACATCGGGCCATATCCAGATCTTCGGCGAGACGGCCGAGGGCGTCCCGCCCTATCGCCGCAACGTCAACACCGTATTCCAGGACTACGCGCTCTTCCCGCATCTCAATATCCTCGACAATGTCGCCTACGGGCTGATGGTCAAGGGCATCGGCAAGGCGGAACGGATGAAGGCGGCAGGCGACGCCCTCGAGCTCGTCAAGCTGCCGGGTTACGGCGCCCGCCGCCCCGGCCAGCTGTCCGGTGGCCAGCGCCAGCGCGTGGCGCTGGCCCGCGCACTCGTCAACAAGCCGAGGGTGCTGCTGCTCGACGAGCCGCTCGGCGCCCTGGACTTGAAACTGCGCGAACAGATGCAGGAGGAGTTGAAGAGCCTCCAGCGCGCGCTCGGCATCACCTTCATCTTTGTCACCCACGATCAGGGCGAGGCCCTGTCCATGGCCGACCGCGTCGCCGTCTTCAACGATGGCAACATCGTCCAGGAGGGCACGCCGCAGGATATCTACCGCCGCCCGAAGAACCGCTTCGTCGCCGATTTCGTCGGCTCGTCGAACGTCATCGCGCCTGATCTGATGGCCTCGCTTGGCGGCGAAAGACGCTGGGCTAGCCTTCGTCCCGAAGCAATCCGGCTGGCCGGCGACGGCGTCGAGGCGCAGGTCGACAATGCGAGCTTCCTCGGCGCAGCCACGCGCCTCACCGTTGGCCTGCGGGGGGCGCGGCTGCATGTGATGCTGCCGGCGGGCGCAGATGTGCCTGTCGTCGGCGCCGGCATTTGCCTTGCCTGGCAGCCCGGCGATATCCACTACATGGATGACGCGGCATGACGGCGATCTTCATCACCACCAATGAGGCGACATCGATTCTTCCGGGGCGCGGCGGCCTCTTCGGCCGGCTATCCGATGCCTTCTGGCGGCACCCGAAACTGCTGCTCTTCCTGATGCTGACGCCGCCGCTGCTCTGGCTCGCCATCATCTATATCGGTTCGCTGCTCGCCCTGCTTCTGCAGAGTTTCTTTTCGATCGACGATTTCTCGGGCCTGGTGAATTACGAATTCACCCTTTCGACCTATGCGCAGCTTCTAAACCCGACGAATTTCGACATCATCATCCGCACGTTCGTCATGGCAGCGCTTGTGACCATCGCTTCCGCCTTTATCGCTTTCCCGATCGCCTACTACACAGCGCGTTATGCGCAAGGCAAATGGAAGGCGCTTTTCTATCTCGGCATCATGCTGCCGCTCTGGTCGAGCTATCTCGTCAAGATCTACGCCTGGAAGCTGATCCTCGCCAAGGAAGGCATCCTCACCTGGATCTTCGAGAAGCTGCATCTCTCCTGGCTGCTGGACGGACTCCTGAACCTGCCTGTTATCGGCGGCAATTCGCTCTCGGTGAGCTACCTCGGCACCTTCATCGTCTTCGTCTATATCTGGCTGCCTTATATGATCCTGCCAACACAGGCAGCCCTCGAGCGTGTGCCCGGCAACCTGATCGAGGCCTCGTCCGATCTCGGCGCCACGCCGCGCCAGACCTTCCGCACCGTGCTGCTGCCGCTGGCATCGCCCGGCATCGTCGCCGGCTCGATCTTCACCTTCTCGCTGACGTTGGGCGATTATATCATCCCGCAGATCATCGGCTCGTCCAGGCTCTTCATCGGCCAGGCGGTCTATACCCAGCAGGGAACGGCCGGCAACGTGCCGCTGGCGGCCGCCTTCTCCGTCGTGCCGATCGTCATCATGGCGCTCTATCTCTGGCTCGCCAAGAAACAGGGGGCCTTCGATGCGCTCTGACCTCAAGACATCGCCGCTTCCCCTGAAGATCGCAGCTGCCGGCGGGCTGCTCTTCCTGCACCTGCCGATCCTCTTGATCTTCGTCTACGCCTTCACGACGGAGGAGAAGAGCTATCAGTGGCCGCCGCCTGGCCTGACGCTGCAATGGTTCACTGTTGCCTGGAACCGGCCTGATGTCTGGTCGGCGCTTGGGCTTTCCGTGCAGGTCGCCGTCATCGCTACGGCGATCGCGCTGGTGCTCGGCACGCTCTGTGCGGCAGCCGTCAGCCAGACGAAATTCTTCGGCCGCGAGGCGATCTCACTGCTCGTCATCCTGCCGATTGCGCTCCCCGGCATCATCACCGGCATTGCGCTACGTTCCGCCTTCAGCCTGTTCGATATCCCGTTTTCGGTCTGGACCATCGTGCTCGGTCACGCCACTTTCTGCGTCGTGGTCGTCTACAACAATGCGGTCGCCCGCTTCCGCCGCACCTCAGGCTCGCTGATCGAGGCCTCGATGGATCTCGGCGCCGACGGCTTTCAGACCTTCCGCCATGTCATCCTGCCGAATATCGGCACCGCACTTCTTGCCGGCGGCATGCTCGCCTTCGCGCTGTCCTTCGACGAGGTCATCGTCACGACCTTCACCGGCGGCCAGCAATCGACCTTGCCGATCTGGATGCTCGAAGAACTCATCCGCCCGCGCCAGCGCCCGGTCACCAACGTGGTCGCCATGGTCGTCGTGCTCGTTACCTTCCTGCCGATCCTGGCAGCCTATTACCTCACCCGCGACGGCGACCAGATCGCCGGCGGCGGCAAATAAAAGGGAGAACATCATGGATATCCAAATGTTGATCGGTTCCCGCTTTGAAAAAGGCACGGAAACGGAAGAGCACGTCCTGAACCCCAAGACGGGCGAGACGGTGCTGGACCTTGCCGAAGCGTCGCTTTCCCAGGTCGACGCTGCCGTCGACGCCGCCGAAAAGGCCTTCAAGACCTGGTCACAGACAACGCCCGGCGAGCGCTCCGGCTACCTGCTGAAGATCGCCGATGCAATCGAAAAGGATGCCGTCGGCTTCGCCACGCTGGAAGCGCTGAACTGCGGCAAGCCGATCAATGCGGTGCTGAACGACGAAATCCCGGCGATCGTCGATTGTTATCGTTTTTTTGCGGGCGCCGTGCGCAACCTGCACGCACCAGCAGCCGGCGAATACCTGCCCGGCCACACCTCGATGATCCGTCGCGATCCAATCGGCATTGTCGGCTCGATCGCGCCGTGGAACTATCCGCTGATGATGATGGCCTGGAAGCTGGCGCCAGCGATCGCCGGCGGCAACACCGTCGTCTTCAAACCCTCGGAGCAGACGCCGCTGACGGCGCTGAAGATGGCCAAGCTACTCTCCGAAATCCTTCCCCAGGGCGTCGTCAACGTCATCCTCGGTCGCGGCGAAAGTGTCGGCAATGCGCTGATCAATCACGCCAAAATCGGCATGGTCTCGATCACCGGCGATGTCGCCACCGGCAAGAAGGTGCTGCAAGCTGCTGCCAAGACGGTCAAGCGCACGCATCTGGAACTCGGTGGCAAGGCCCCGGTCATCATCTTCGACGATGCCGATATCGATGCCGTCGTCGCGGGCATCCGTACCTTCGGCTATTACAATGCCGGCCAGGATTGCACGGCTGCCTGCCGCATCTATGCCGATGCCAAGGTCTACGACAATTTTGTCGCCGACCTCTCCTCCGCCGTCTCGAGCATCCGCTTCAACCAGGCCGATGATACCGAAAACGAGATCGGCCCACTGATCTCCAAGCGCCAGCGCGACCGCGTCGAAAGCTTCGTCGCTCGTGCTTCCGAGCACAAGCACATGGAAATCACCGCCGGTGGCAAGGTCTCCGGCGACAAGGGCTACTTCTTCACCCCGACCGTCATCGCAGGCGCCACGCAGGACGACGAGATCGTCCGCCGCGAGGTCTTCGGCCCGGTCGTCTCGGTCACCCGCTTCTCCGATACCGACGACGCCGTTGCCTGGGCAAACGACAGCGACTACGGCCTGGCCTCTTCCATCTGGACCAAGGATATCGGCCGCGGCATGAAGACCGCCGCCCGCCTGCAATATGGCTGCACCTGGATCAACACACATTTCATGCTGGTCAACGAGATGCCGCATGGCGGCCTCAAACAGTCGGGCTACGGCAAGGATATGTCAGTCTACGCGCTGGAAGATTACACGGCGGTGCGCCACGTGATGATCAATCACGGCTGACGGCGAAAGATATCCCATGGATATGAACCGCGCCTCGGGCCGACCGACTGCTCGACGGCGACATCCGCATCCTCGACCGCGAACTCGTTTCCGGCAGCCAGGAGAAGACCGGCCTGCTGCCACACGGCCGGAATTATCTCAGGCCGTGTGGCCGTAAAGCGCCAGCAATTGGCCGCCGCCGCTCCAGATCATGTCAAGCGCGACATAGACGATGATCGCAAGGCCGATCCAGCCGATCCACCTGAAGCGGTTGAGCAGCTTGGCGACGAAATTCGACGCGACGCCCATCAGCAGCACCGAAACGATGAGGCCGAAGATCAGCGCGTTGACGTTCTCTTTCGCAGCGCCGGCGACGGCGAGCACATTGTCCAGCGACATCGAGACGTCGGCGAAGATGATCTGGCCGATCGCCTGCCGGAAGAGCTTCGGCTTGATGTGGGAGACGTCATGCGCTTGCTCCTCGTCGGCCGAGAGAAGCTCGCGGCCCATTGTCCAGCAGATCCACAGCAGCATCAGGCCGCCGGCAAGCGTGATGCCGGTGATGACAAGAAGCCTGGCGGCGATGACGGCGAAGATGATGCGGATGACGGCCGCCGCTGCAATGCCGACGGCGATCGCCTTGCCGTGCAGCTCGCTGACGAGGCCGGCCGCGGCCATACCGATGACGATGACATTGTCTCCCGACAGCAGGAGATTGATCATGATGACTTCGAAATAAGCGGAGATTGTATGTTGGTCCAGAAAAGCTGGCATGATGGCGGAGCTTTCATCGATGGGCAAATCGACAATCTCTTGAAACAGATCATTTAGGCTTTGAAAAGAGCCGCATTTCCCTAGAGAGAACGCCAGCCCATTTCAAACGAACTGGAACAATTTGCCGGTTGCTGCGTCTTTCCCAGGCAACCGTAAAGGATGACGTCATGTTGAAATGGGCTCTGATATTTTTCGTGATTTCGATCATCGCCGGCTTCTTCGGTTTCTCCGGCGTCTCCGCCGCCACCGCGACGATAGCCCGCGTTCTCTTCGGCATCGCGCTGGTGATCTTCCTGATCTTCCTTGTCCTTGCACTGATGGCTGGCCAGGCGGTTCTGTAAGCGGACGGACTGCTCGGCGCAGCCTAAGGCATGTCGCGCAAAAGTGTGCAGCGGCCTTGCAAGCACGACATGTGGAAAGCAAAGGGAATTGGAAAGATCACGACGCGTCTTAGGCTCGTTCCGACACACGATTCGAAGGAGAGGTTGAGATGGAGGGGCGGCGCGGCTTCTCGCCCCTCTAGTCGGCCCTCCGGTAATGGGCGGCGCCCCTTTTGATCCCGCCGCATATTCCACGTGCCATCGTCATTCGTTCTCTTGCCAAGGTATGCTGACTTCGGCGCATATTCACGACAACGCCGCCCTGAGCCAGGAATGCATCCCGGCCCGCTTTCTCAGCAGCCTGTCGATCGATATGGCTCCCGCGCCCGAAGCGGCCAGGACGAACATGCCGCCGGCAATCGCCAGGTCTTTCTCGAAATGCAGCAGCTCGTTCTGGCTCGCAAAGTTCGTGTGAAAGAGCAAGGCGGTCGCCAGGCAGAAGAGCCCCAGCGCCAGTGCGCCCAGCCGAGTGAGGAAGCCTGTAGCAACGGAAAGGCCGGCGCCGATCTGAAGGGCAATGGTGGCAAGCGCGACCGGCGTCGATAGTCCCAGTTTCGCGAAAATGTCGATGGTCGCAGTGATATCTGCCGCGAGCGACCAACCTTCGTGCAGGAAGATCAGCGACAGTAGGAGCCTGCCGAGGAAGAGAATGAGATCGGCCGGTCCGGGCCGACTTGAGGCGTTTTCCATCATACCCTCCAGTTAGAAGAGCAGGCGGCTCTCCCGCCTGCTCTTGCGTTCATATGCTCGTCAATTGCCACCCTTGGCCGCAATGACCTTTTCCAGATCTTCGAGTTCCTCGCAGCCGCTCGGACAAAGTTGCTTCAGCGATGACACCTGCTCCTCCGCCTTCGCCATCTCGCCTGTCTCGACATAGAGTTCGCCGAGATATTCACGCGCTGCCCTGTGATCGGGCTGCAGCTCCAGCGCCTTGGTATAGTAGGTCAGCGACGTTCTGTAGTCGCCGGTCTTGCGCAGCGTATATCCCATCAGATTATAGACATCCGCCTGCTGGTTGTCTTCGGCAAGGCCGCGAAGCTCTGCCAACGCACCAGCATAGTCCTTGGCATCGATCTTGGCGCGCGCCGAGGTCAGGTCGGGAGCGTCTGTCGCTTGCATGTTGTCGACGGCAAAGGCGGGAAGCGCCGTCACTGCGGAGAAGCCTGCGGATATAGCGCAAAGCCAGATGTATCCGAGAATTGCATATTTCGTCATGGTGATCTCCTTTCGGCCTTTCAGGCCTGGATTGTCGGCGTGAAGCCATAGGCGCTTCCGTCCTTGACAAAGGTGCCGGAGCCAGGGAATGGAAAATGAGAGCCGCAAATCGCGATATTGTCGGCAATGACGCGGTCGATAAGACGGCGGCGCGTGTCGATGGCCGTCGGCCCATCCTGGTCGTAGCTGCCTTGCCATTCAGGATGGGGTGCGAGCAGCGCCGGCACATACATGATATCGGCCGAGACGAGCAGTTGCTTGCTGCCGGAGGCGACAAGATAGGTCGAATGGCCGGGCGTGTGGCCGGGCGCGGCGACAAGCTGCACGCCGGGTGCGACTTCGGCGCCATCGGCGACGAGCTTCCAGTTCTTCCATTTCGGAAAGACCTCGGCGATGCGCTTACCTGCCGGCTTGCGGCCTTCGGCGAGCTTTTCGACGCGGCCGGGCGCGGTCCACCAATTGTATTCGTCGGCATTGACGATGAGCTCGGCATTCGGGAAGATGGGATTGTTGGTGCCCTTTTCCATCAGTCCCCAGACATGGTCGGGATGGAAATGCGAGATCATGATCGTATCGATCTTCTTGTAGTCGATCCCCGCTGCGGCCATGTTCGCCGGCAGATGGGTGGCATTTTCCTGCCACTGGCCGACGCCCGAACCGGCATCCATCATGATCAGGCGGTTACCGAGCTTCAGGACCACGACGGTCAGCGGGATCGGCATGAACTCGGTGGGAAGCCCGGCCTTCGACAGCGCCTCCTCGGTATCCTCGATCGAGGCATTCTTGATGAAGGCCGGGTCATGCGGCTTTCTCCAGATGCCGTCGTAGATTGCCGTGATCTCGATATCGCCGACCTTGTATTTATAAAAGCCAGCCGTCGGCTCCAGCGGTGTTGCAGCAAATGCCGGCATGACGAATTCAAGCTTCGACGACAGCCCGAATGCAGCAGCCGCAGCAGCCGACCCCAGGACGGCGCGACGTGACATGGTAAACATGATATGCCTCCTCTTGTTGATGGCATTTCTGGTGGCGAAGACGGCTATTGCTCAGATGTCCTCGCTGACAAACTAGATCGCCGGCGGGGAACGCTTATTCCCGATCTTGGGCGTTATTTCTTCAAGCGATTGAAAAACAAGCGTGATTTCTATCGCATGCGACCAGCATCCCGCTGCATGCAGAAAAATCGGCGCCGGCGTGGAATAAAACCGCGCGCCGATCGGTCTAGACGGCAGGGGCCGCATTGCATGCCTGCCGGTCTCACGCCTAAATTCGGCTGCTGTTGAGGCAGGGAGGATGATGACAAACGTTCAGATCACCTATCCCGTCGGATCGACCGATTGGATGCTGCTGTTGGCCCGGCACGCGTCAAGAACCCGCATTCGACCATCACCGCTAGCGGTGTTTCTCGGCGGCCTGGGCCGACTATTGCACCTCATGGTCTCGGAGAAATCGAGCAGCGATCCGATCGCTTCGACGGCGGATGCGACCATGCAGCACGAGTTTATGCAGCGCTTTCAGGACATGATCGTTCCGCATCTTGACGCGGCCTATAATTTTGCCCGCTTCCTCAGCCGCGACGCCGATGCCGCACAGGATATTGTTCAGGAAGCGTTCCTGCGCGCCTACCGCAATTTCGAAACCTATCGTGGCGGCGATCCGCGCGCCTGGCTCTTTGCCATTGTGAGGAACTGCTGCCACGTCTGGCGCCAGCAGGATCGCCGCAAAGCGCGGTTCGAGCAGCCTATGGGCAATGACGGTAACGCTGACCCTGATGAGGGTGGTGAGTACCAGATCGCCTCAGAGGAGGATTCGCCGGAGACAGAAACAATCCGGCGAAGCGAGCAGCAGCGCGTGCGCGCTGTTATCAGCCGGCTGCCGGAGGCGATGCGGGAAATTCTTGTCTTGCGCGAGCTTGAGGATCTCTCCTACCGGCAGATCGCCGAGATCATCGATGCGCCGATTGGCACTGTCATGTCGCGGCTTGCCAGGGCGCGGCGTGACTTTGGCGAAGCCTGGGATGCCTGCAACAAGAGCGAGACCGCAGGATGAGTGAAGCCCAACGGAAAGGCTGCCCGGAATGGCGCATCATGCTGCACGGCTTTGTCGATGGCGAACTGGATTCCGCCCATGCAGCGCAGTTCGAGAATCATCTTGCCACCTGTGCGCATTGCAGGGCGGAGATGGAAAGGGTCCGTGCCGTGCGAGAGATCATCGATCAGGATGGCGTCAAGTGGCCGCCGCCGGAGGCACTGCGTTCGCAGGTCCTGTCGATGCTGTCATTCGAACAGGCAGCGGCGGCGTCCAGCCTGCCCCCGCCGCACCAGGCGCCTTTCTGGCACCGCGCTTTGGATTTCATTCGGCAATGGAGCTTCGTGCCTTCGCTCGCGGTCCTGGCGGCAGGCGCCATCCTATTTGTCAACACGCCGTCGCAGACCGTGCTCTTGCAGGACCAGATCATGGCAAGCCATGTCAGGTCGATGATGGCCGATCATCTGACTGACGTGCTGACTTCGGATCAGCATACAGTAAAACCTTGGTTCAACGGCAAGGTCGATTTTTCGCCGCCGGTCAGCGATCTCGCCAAGGATGGCTTTCCGCTGGTCGGCGGACGTGTCGACTATATCGGTGATCGCGCCGTTGCGGCCCTCGTCTACCGGCGCCATGGCCATGTCATCAACCTGTTCATCTGGCCGACGGCATCGGCCGCGCAGACGACGACGGTGCATGACGGCTACAACATGACGCAATGGTCGGATGGCGGGCTCGTGTTCTGGGCAATTTCGGATGTCGCCGCAGGCGACCTGGCCGAGTTCGAGTCCGTCTTCAGGGCGGCGGCGAGAGCATGATGCCTAAAAGTGTGAGCGGTTTTCGGATGACATCATGCTCCACTTTTTGATGATCTAAAGCAAGCTCGCCCCGACATTGACCGCAAGCGCCAGGATCGTCGTGTTGAACAGGAACGACAGCACCGCATGCAGCAGCGTCAGCTTGCGCATGCTGGTCGAGCTGACCGCGACATCCGCCGTCTGAGCGGCAACGCCGATGGTGAAGGAGAAATAGAGGAAATCCCAGTAGCCGGGCTCCTCGATTCCGTCAGGAAACTTGAGCCCGCCTTCTTCGTTCGAACCACCATAGAAATAGTGGGCATAATGAATGGTGAAAAGCGTGTGCAGGAAGATCCAGGAGATCAGGATCGTCAGCACCGCGACACCTGCCCGTGCCAGCGCGACATCTGGTGCCGCCTCCTTGATCGAATGAAGCTCGAGGCCGATGCCGGCAACGCTGGCAAGTGCGGCACCGATCGAAAGAGCCAAGAGGACGGTGTCGGAGAAATCGAGATCCGCCGAGCGTTTCCGGATGCTTTCAACCGTGGCCCGCAGCATCTTGCGCCAGCTGAGAGCGACAAAAACACCGGCGCTGACATTCCAGCCGAACAGGATGTTGCCGGCGCTGACCTCACGCGAGGTCACAGCCAAGAAGACCACCAGTCCGGCAAGGGCGGCGATGATGAAGCTCGCATGCTTATAGGCAAATGCCGTGAGCGAATTTGCTCGTTCCTCATCCGCCATATCAGTCTCCGACAGCATATGCCCTTGATAACAGCACGAAAAAGACGCGCCTGCCAGCCGGCAGCCGCGCCTTAGATTGCATGCCGTGCCTTATCAGGCGGCGGCGAGCTGCAGTTCCTTCTGCACCATGGTGCGCAACGTTCCCAGATCCTTGGCGAAGGCGCGGATGCCTTCGGCGAGTTTTTCCGTCGCCATCGCGTCTTCGTTCATCATCCAGCGGAAGGTCTTCTCGTCGACCGAGACCTTCGGGTCCGGCTTGCGGCTCTCCGGCGAGAGCTTGCGCTCCAGCTTGCCTTCATCCTTGGCGAGCTCGTCGAGCAGGTTCGGGCTGATGGTCAGGCGGTCGCAGCCGGCAAGGGCTTCGATTTCCCCGGCGCTGCGGAAGGAGGCGCCCATGACGATCGTCTTGATGTCGTTGGTCTTGTAATAGTTGTAGATTTCACGGACGGAGATGACGCCCGGATCTTCCTCAGGGGTGAACTCCTTGCCGGTCGACTTCTTGTACCAGTCGAGGATGCGGCCGACGAAGGGCGAGATCAGGAACACCTTGGCGTCGGCGCAGGCGATCGCCTGGGCCTTGCTGAAGAGAAGCGTCAGGTTGCAGTCGATGCCTTCCTTCTGCAGCACTTCCGCGGCGCGGATGCCTTCCCAGGTGGAAGCGAGCTTGATGAGGATACGGTCCTGGCCGATGCCGCGATCCTTGTAGGCGGCAATGATTGCGCGCGCCTTGGCAAGCGAAGCCTCGGAATCGAAGGACAGGTCGGCATCGACCTCGGTCGAGACGCGGCCGGGGACGAGCTTCACCAATGCTGCACCAACGGAGATGGCGAGACGATCGGCGACGGCAGAATAAACGGCTTTGGGATTGCCGCCCTGCTTCTTGCCCCAGGCGACCGCTTCCTTGACGGCGTCGGCAAACATCGGCGTGCCGAGAGCCTTGAGCACGATGCTGGGGTTTGTCGTGCAATCGACCGGCTTCAGGCGGGCGACGGCTTCGATGTCGCCGGTATCGGCGACAACGGTGGTAATCTCACGGAGTTGGTCAAGCTTGGATGTCATGGTCAATAATCCTTGTTGAACTTGGGCTGCGACCGGCGCGAGTTCCGCCGGGCGAGGTGATCTACCGACAGGTTGTTTGCATGCTGCAGGCGAAAATGCGCGCATCCGTCACGGATGATTCATAAACGTGAAGGACAGTGGCCCTGTTCCGGCCGCGAACGAACGGCTGCTCAAACGCAAGCGATGCCGCTTGGGGCTGGAAGGCCGGTCGTGACTTTCGGCATGCCCGCACTATGTCCTCCTCGGACGGACAAGAACGACGTATGTCACCCGGACTATCGCCATTCGTCTAACGAAAAGTCAAGGACATTTGTGCATTTCAATTGACATAAGTGTCACACCCGTCATTATCCCCGGCAACTAAAGCGTCGCTAAGGCCTTTCATCCCACGAGGGATCTAGGGCGCGAAATCGTGCGGAGGAGATGTGGTCAAGCTCAAACGCGGCACGCACACGGCCTATTCGGAGGCATCCTCGCTGCGGCTAAGGGCGGCATGGCTCTATTACAACGAGGGTCTGACCCAGAAGGACGTCGCCGAACAGCTCGGCATCAGCCGCACCACGGTGATCCGCCTGCTCGACGAGGCGATGAAACGCAGCGAAGTCCAGATCTGGATCAACGATTCGATCGGCGACTGCGTTGAACTTTCGGTGAAGCTGGAGCGTGCCTACGGCCTCGACGAGGCGATCGTCGTCCCTGCGCCGGTCAATGGCGACGTCAATTCGCTGGCTAAAAATGTCGGCCTGGCGCTTGGCCAGTTCCTCTCCGAAGCCATCCCGGATGACTACACCATCGGCGTCGGCTGGGGCCGCACCATGACTGCCTCGCTGTCGAGCTTCCGACCGCCGCGCCGCGCCAATTGCAAGGTCGTCTCGCTGCTCGGCGGCATCGTCGCCGTGCATCAGACGAACCCGATCGATTACACATGGCGGCTGGCAAACCAGCTCGGTGCCGAATGCTACATGTTCCTGGCGCCGCTTCTCGTCGATTCCATCGAGACCAAGCGCAATCTGATCGAGAAATGCGGGCTGGACACGATTTATCGTCTCGCCGAGAACCTCGATCTGGCAATCGTCAGCTGCGGCGATATCGGCCCGCATTCGACCTCGCTATCAGAAGGCTGGATATCGAAGGCCGAGTTACAGGAGTTGATCGATGCCGGCTGCGTCTGCGACACCATGTTCAACTTCCTCGACAAGGACGGCAATTCGGTCGACCATTCGATCAACCGCCGCGTCATGTCGGTCGACCTCGACACGCTGAAGGAGGCAAAGCACATCGTGCTCTCCTCCGGCGGCGCCCATCGGGCCGTGGCGATCCGTGCGACGATCAAGCGCATCGGCTGCAACACGCTGATCACCGACGAAAGTGCGGCACGAGCGTTGCTGGAATTGGCAGAGACATAACAGCTTGCCTCTTCTCCCCAGCGGGGGTTCGACGGACGGGTCGAGACCCGTGGCTCGACCCCGGTCGGTGCCGGCAGGCGGCTGGGGGTGAGTGACGCAAGGAGCGAACGGTCAGAGCGACAGGCGACGAACGAGCTACGTCACCGCCCTCGTCCATCCCTTCTTGCCACCTTTGCCGCCAGAGGAGGCGGCACGCTATCAGGCGTGCGCCGATTCCCAGCCGAGCATCGCCCGTTTGCGGGTGAGGCCCCAATGGTAGCCCGTCAGCGCGCCATTCTTACCGAGCGCCCGATGGCAAGGCACCACGAAGGAGATCGGGTTTGCCCCGACCGCCGCACCCACGGCGCGTTGCGCCGTCGGCCGGCCGATATCGTTGGCAATATCGGAATAGGTGACGGCCTTGCCGAACGGGATTTTCAGCAGGCTCTGCCAGACGCGCACCTGAAAATCTGTACCGATCAGCACGACACGCAACGGCTGGTCGCAGGACCATTTGCCGGGCTCGAAGATGCGGGCGGCATAGGGAACCGTCGCCTGCAGGTCTTCGACATAACAAGCGTTCGGCCAGCGGCAGGTCATATCCTCGAGGCAGGCCCTCTCGTCGCCGGAATCGCTGAAGGCAAGGCCGGCAAGGCCGCGGTCGGTCACCATGATCAGCGCCACGCCGAACGGGCAGATGTGGAAGCCGTAGCGGATGGTGAGACCACCGCCCTTCGCCTTCCATTCACCGGGCGACATCGCCTCATGCGTGACGAAAAGGTCGTGCAGGCGGCTCGGCCCGGAGAGGCCGACCTCGATCGAGGTCTCGAGCAGCGGCATATCTTCCTTGCGCAGCAGCCGCTTGGCGTGGTCGAGCGTCACCGCCTGCAGGAAGCCTTTGGGCGATAGCCCAGCCCAGCGGGTGAAGGTCTTCTGCAACTGGGTCGGCGACTGATTGAGCCGCGCAGCGATCGCTTCCAGCGAAGGCTGGTCGCGGTAATCCTCGGTGATGAGCTCGATCACCCGACGGACAATGTCATAATCAGGGCCGCCAGGCGTGATGTCTGTCTGCAGGTTGGCAATCATATTCATCGTCTTTCTCCTTGTAACGAGGAGATAGTCAATAGGGGGTGAGCAAACCACCCGATTCTTGCGTAGCCGCTGGATAGAGCAATGCCAGAAAAAGTGCGAAGCGGTTTTCCGTCCGGAATTGCGTAAAAACAAAAGCTAGAGCGGTTCTGCGCTTCCATGAAAAGCTGAACCGCTCTAGCTCAGATCCGCTGCTTGACCGTCGCCAGTGCTCCCTTGAAGGCCTTGGCGAAGCTTTCGCGATCGTCGGGATTGAGGAAGGACCCGATATCCGTACGCCGGCCCTCGCCGAAGATATGCATGGAAAGGATGCCGATCTCCTGGTGCCGGCGAACGAGGAAGCGCGCCCAGAACGGATTGAAATGATGCTCCACCATCCGTCCCGATGGCGCAAACTTACGCACCGACACATCCGTGCGCGACACCGTCACCTGTTCACGCGCTTTCCCGGAGCGATAATTCAGCCAGAAGGCGCCGTAGAGAAGTACGAAATCCATTCCGAAGAAAAAGCCGATCGGCCAAGCCCCGGTCGCGATGAAGAACATGCCATAGAGGAAGCAGACGGCGCCGGACAAGGCAAGTAGCACCTTGAAGCCCCGGCGGCCGAGCGACCGGTGGGGAAAGAGCTCGGCGACGAAAACAGGCTGCTCGTTGAAGCTGTCGGCGTTGCTTTCCATCATGGCTGCTGAGTATAGAGTTTCCATGGCAAATCCGAAACTCAAATCCGTGACGAAGATGGCTCAGGGCACGAATGTGATCGTCCACCGCAAACCGGCAGCCGCAGTGCGCACGGCCTATTCCCTGGCCGAGCGCGAGGAGATCTTCCGCCGCTTCTCGGTGCAGCGGCCGGAGCCGAGGGGCGAGCTCGAGCACACCAACCCCTTCACGCTCGTCGTCGCCGTAGCACTTTCGGCGCAAGCGACCGATGTTGGCGTCAACAAGGCGACCCGCGCACTCTTCAAGGTTGCGGATACGCCGGAAAAGATGCTCGATCTCGGCGAGGAGCGGCTGCGCGATTACATCAGAACGATCGGCCTCTACCGCAACAAGGCGAAAAACGTCATCGCGCTCTCGCAGATGCTGGTCGACCAATTCGGCGGCAAGGTGCCGGAGACACGCGACGAACTGGTGAGATTGCCGGGCGTCGGCCGCAAGACCGCCAATGTCGTGCTTTCCATGGCCTTCGGCCAGGCGACGATGGCCGTCGATACGCACATCTTCCGCATCGCCAATCGCATCAGGCTTGCCCCCGGCAAGACGCCCGACGAGGTCGAGGCGCGGCTGATGAAGGTGATCCCCAGCCACTACCTCTATCACGCCCATCACTGGCTGATCCTGCATGGCCGCTACACCTGCAAGGCGCGCCGGCCCGAATGCGAGCGCTGTATCATCGCCGATCTCTGCAAATCGCCGGAGAAGAGTTGGGATGTGCCGGCACCCCTGGTCGAGCTACCGCCGCAGGTGATCGGCGAGGCCGTTGAATAGATCGCGATGGACGACGTCTCCGCCCTGCCCGGTTGAAGCTCAGGCTCGAAGACCTGGATCCTTAGCGGAAATCAGCTTGTGCAGATGCACCATCATGCCCGCGGCAAAGAGCGGCGTCAGAAGATTGACGATCGGGATCGCCAGGAAAAGGGCGATCACCAGCCCGCCGAGAAAGACGGTCGGCGCATGCTTGGTGCGGAAGAGCCGCGCCTCATCCGGCGAGCGGAAGCGCATGGCGGCGAATTCGAAGAATTCCCGTCCGAGTAGATAGCCGTTCACCAGAAAGAACGCGACCAGATTGACGCCCGGAATGAAAAGCAGCAGCAGCGCCACGATGTTGCCGAGGATCACCACGCCGAGGAACTTGACCGAGCTTGCCATCGCCGGACCGAGTGGCATGGCGGTGCCCGGCGCGTCCTTGGGATAGTCGCGTTTTTCGATGACATCGGCGACATCGTCGAGAAACAGGCCGGCGATCAGCGCCGTGACTGGCGAAAGAAGCAGCGCCAGCATTAGCGCAAGGCCGATACCGGCCAGGATCGCGAAGAGGAAAGCGAACCAACCCGCCCAATCCGGCATATCGGGAAAAAAACCCGTGAGCCAGGGAAAAAGGAAGGCCATGAAGGCCCCACGCAGCGCGAACCAGAGGCCGACGAGCACGAGAATCGTCAGGCCGAGCACCTTCCAGAAGACAGAACGTGTTTCCGGCGCGAACAAATTGGTGAGCGATAGTCGAGCGGCGTCAAGAATCATGTCTCAGGCGTCTCCGGTTGCGCCGAAGATGTAGGAAAGATGGAGGCCACCGACAAGAGAGAATAAAATTGCATTCTGTAATAGAAAACTTGTCGAAAACCAAATACTAATATAATATTGTGACGCATATGAAATACGCACGGGCCTGAGAAGCAGCTTCCGAAATAGTTGCAAAGACAAGGGGTCGCAACAGCGCATCCACGGAACGCCTCTGAGGGAAGACGGGGAGGCTGACGTGGAAGACTTTGTGCACAAACTCAGGCAATACGCAAAAACCGGCACACCGGCCGAACGCCGTATCGCGAAATATTTCACCGAACACCTCAACGATCTGCCGTTCGAGACGGCTGCGTCCGTCGCCGACAGGCTGGATCTCTCGCCGATGACCGTCGGGCGCTTCCTGCGCGCGCTCGGCTATCAGGGATTGGACAGCGTCAAGGTGGAGTTTCGTGAGACCGTGACGACATCGCCGGCGCAATTACAGAGCGCCATGAGCGAGCTGCATGCCGACGCCGCGGAGGGCAAACCGCTCGCCGTGCTGGTTGCCGAGCAGATCCAGGCCCTCCATCATATCTATCATCTGACGGCGCAGCCGCACTGGTCAGAAGCCGTGAGTTTGATCAGCACTGCCCGCGAAGTGTCGATCGCCACGCATGCGCGGCTCTCGAGCCTGGCCAATCATTTCTGCCAGCGGCTGACGCAAGCCCGCGACGGCGTGCGCACGCTCGACGCCGCCGACAACCGTTTTGCGGAACTCTTCGCCCGGCTGGCAGTCGACGACGCACTGCTTGTCATCATCGACTGTCGCCGCTTCGCCAAGGCACGGCTGTTGGCCAGAACCGCGCGGCGCTACGGCTATAAGGTCGTCCTCATTTCGCCGCAGCAAGCGGACTGGATGGCGGACCAGTCGAACGTCATGCTGGCCTTGCCGCCCGCTCGCGCTCCCGATCTCGACAACCTTCCGCCGCTGATCGCGCTGCTCGATTGCCTGTCGGAATCCGTCATCCTCCAGGTCGGAGAGGAGGCCGCACTTCGCCGCCGCCGCATGATGGAATTCGCGACCGTCCTCGGCGAGACGGCAAGCCATTAATTTGAAAGCTTATGCGCAGATTCAATTTAATGGAGCGTCCTTAGAGCGGCGCTCTATTGCATCGTTTCCAATTCAACGCGGTGCCGGTGCATGGCGAGAAGACGGCGGTAGTCGCGATCGTAGAGCGCCTGCTTCGCTTTGTCGGGAAGTCGTTCGTCGCCGCCCGGATACATCGCTTCGCCGGCCGTCGCCAGATCCTTGTACAAGCCGCAGGCGACGGATGCTGCGATCGCCGTGCCAAGCAGCACAACCTCGTTCATCTTCGGCACCACGACCTTGCAGCCGGTCGCATCGCTATAAAGCTCCATCAGCACTGGGTTCTTCACATGCCCGCCGGCAATATGCAGCGTATCGGGCATGTAGCCGTATTCCTTCATCATTTCCAGGATATGGCGGATGCCGAGCGCAATCCCCACTGCAGAGCGCCAATAGAGCGCGCAGAGCCCGTCGAAGGACGTGTCGAGCGTCAGCCCGCTAACGACGCCGACGGCATGCGGATCGGCGAGCGGCGAACGATTGCCATGAAAATCCGGCAGCACGAAGATCCGTGCACCGAAGTCATCGCCCTCCTCGGCCCGCAATTCGGCGATGCGCGCGACGATCTTCTGATGCAGCGCTGCCGTCGGCTCGCCACCGGCCGCATGCATGCGCGCGATGTGGTCGAGCAACGCGCCGGTCGCCGATTGCCCGGCCTCCACCAGCCACGACTGCGGGAAGACAGCCTCGTAATAGGGACCCCACATGCCATGGCTCGGCTTGCGTTCCCGCGAGAAGCTAACGATGCAGCTCGATGTGCCGGCAATCAGCGCCAGCTGGTGCTCGCGTTTGACAGGATCGGCGGCATAGCCGCCGAGCGCGCCAAGTGCGCCGGCATAGGCGTCGATCATCCCGGCAGCGACATGGCAGTCCGTCGTCAGACCCAGCGCTTCCGCCGCTTCCTGCGTCAGCCGGCCGACGCTGTCTCCGACAGGCGTGGTCTCATCCGGCAGATGGCCGCGCGCCTGGAGGTCCTCGAGGCCGATCCGTTCCAGGAAATCCTGCTGCCAGCCCTTTTCGAGATGGGCGAGATAGTTCCATTTCGCGGTCAGCGTGCAGCGTGAACGGGCGGGCGATCCGGTCGATTTCCACGTCATGAAATCAGCGAGATCGAAGAAGTAGCCGGCCTTTTCCCATGTGGCGGGCAGCTTCTTCTTCAGCCACATCAGCTTCGGCATCTCCATTTCCGGCGACATCACGTGGCCGGAATGTTCGAGCACCCTGTGCTGCGTCGCCGTGCAAAAATCGGCTTCCTTCAGCGCCCGATGATCGAGCCAGACGATCGTGTCGAAACGCCTCTCCCCGCCTGTGGAAACGCTGAGCTGCCGGCCCTCGACGTCACGGACGACGAGCGAACAGGTGGCGTCGAAACCGATCGCTCCGACCGAGGCGGCGGCGATGCCGGATTGCTCCATCGCCCTGCGCACTGCCGTGCAGGCGGCCGACCAGATATCTTCGGAATCGTGCTCGGCATGGTTTTCGCGCGGCCGGTTCATCACGATCGGGTGCTCGGCCTTGGCGAGCAGTCGGCCACGTGCATCGAAGACGCCGGCGCGCGCACTGCCCGTGCCGATATCCACCGCAACCACATGATCACGCATCAAGTCTTGGTCCCGTCCAGCTTATGGTTGCGGACAAGGTGTATCAAATCCGGCATGGCGTCAAACACCACTTCCGGCGAAAGGCGGTCGAGTTCGGCACGGTATCCGGCAAAGTTGGCGTGTGATCCGCCGGTGAAGGCGAAGACCGTCATGCCTGCCGCCTTGGCGGCGGCAACGCCGGCCGGGCTGTCTTCAACGACAAGGCAATGAGCCGGCTCGACCTGCATTTCACGTGCCGCATGCAGGAAGAGATCGGGTGCCGGTTTGCCGCGCTTGACCATCGTCGCGCTGAAGATGTCGGGCAGCTTGTCGAGAAGTCCGGTCACCGACAGCGACAGCCGGATTCGCTCCATCTGGCTGGACGAGGCGACGCAACAGGGAACGCCAAGCCCGTCGATCGTCGCGGCGATACCCTCGATCGGCTTCAGTTCTGTGCGAAAACGGACGTAGAGATCGGTGCGGATCCGCTCGAGGAATTCCTCGCCAGCATGGACGTTGAATTCGGTTTCCAGCGTATCGATGAGGGTCGACAGGCTGCGGCCGAGAAAACGCTCATAAGCCTGGTCCTCGGTGATCGAGACGCCGAGATCGTTCATCGCCCCGACGAGCACGCTAATCGAGATCGGCTCGCTGTCAACGAGCACGCCATCGCAATCGAAGATGACCAGCCGTGTTTCAGCATCAGCCATGGAAGACCCAATCTGAGTTCAATTCGGACGCGATACCGTCCCGCTTTACTCGCAAGGCCGGATGAATGGCGGCAGCAGATACCGCCATCGGGTATCCTTACACTGCGAGCTTGCTGTCGAGATAGAGCTGCAGCGTCTCCCGCGTGCCCTTTTCCCACAGGGTTTTCAGAGCATGGGCGAAACGCTTGCGGAAAATTTCGGATTTCGCCACTTCGCCGAAAATATCGTCGAAGACGAGGAAGGCCGACGGGTCGTCCTTGGCTTTGAGCGCCGCCGCATGCAGGCGCTCTGCGCTTGCGTCGTTGAAGACGATATCCTGGCCGCTGTCGGTCTTGCCGGCGAAATAGCGGCACCAGAGTGCTGAAACCAGCGCCAGGCCAACGACGTCCCTGCCCTGACGCAGATTGTCGAGCGTCGACGGCAGGATGAATTTCGGCTGACGGTTGGAGCCGTCTTGCGCCAGCCGCGGAATGGTGTCGGCGATCTTCGGATTGAGCAGGCGGTGTTCGATCAGGGCGAAATAATCGGTCAGCGACGTATTCGGCACCGGCGGCACGATCGGGATGATCTCGTCCTTCTCGAGCTTGGCGAGGAAGGCGCGGATCAGCGGGTCTTCCATGGAATCATGAACGAAATGAATGTCCATCAACGCCGCCGGATAGGCGATCGCGGCATGCCCGCCGTTGAGGATGCGGATCTTCATGTGCTCGTAGGGCGTGACATCGGGGACGAAGGTGACGCCGACCTTTTCCAGCGCCGGCCGGCCGGCGGTGAACTTATCCTCGAGCACCCATTGCTTGAATTCCTCGCAATAGACTGGCCAACTGTCCTCGATCTGGAAATTGTCCCGGAGGAAATCGACCTCGCGCTGGCTGGTCGCCGGCGTGATGCGGTCGACCATGCCGTTCGGGAAGGCGACATTCGCCCGAATCCAGTCGGCAAAGGCAGGGTCCGAAAGTGCGGCCGTGCCGACAACGGCATTGGCGGTCACAATGCCATTGTGGGGAATGTTGTCGCAGGACATGACGGTGAAGGGACCGATGCCCTTGTCCTTGCGCGCCTTCAGGCCGGCGACGATCAGGCCGAACACCGTCTTCGGCGCGTTGGGATTTTGTCCGTCGGCGGCGATCGCCGGATGGGTCGGATTGAAGGTGCCCGACGCGTCGATGAAGTAGCCGCCTTCGGTGATCGTCATCGAGACAATGCGGATCTCGGGATCGGCAAGCTTGGCGATGATGGCAGCGGCATCGCCGACCGGCAGGATATCGATCATCGGTGCGGTGACGCGCGCCGCCGTCTTGTTATTGTCCTGTTCGACCACCGTCGTCAGGAAATCCTGCGCCGCAAGCTTTTCGCGCATGGCCGCGTCGGAGGGAAGCACGCCAGCGCCGACGATTGCCCAGTCGTGATCCGTGCCCGCGTTGAAAAGATCGTCGAGATAGATCGCCTGGTGGGCACGGTGGAAATTGCCGACGCCGAAGTGCACGATGCCGGCTTTCAGCGATGCCCTGTCATATCCAGGGATGGCAGCCGTGCGCGCCACATCCGAAAGTGTTGCCAGCGATAATTTGCACGTCATGTTTCAGTCCTCTTGAAGGTCTTCCGGAAACGGCCGGGCGCCATCGTCCGGCTCACATGCCTGCCCCAGCCCGGCAGCCTGCTTCAGATGGCAAGGCCGCCCTCGTTGAATTTGTGAATGCGCGAACGGTCCGGTGTCAGATAGACCGTGTCTCCCGCTTTCGCCGCGAAATCGCCGCTGCCGCGCGCCGTCAACATGCCGATGTCCTCGGCATCGATATGCAGGAAGGTGTCGGAACCGAGATGTTCGGCGACCACGACCCTGCCCTTCCAGTCGCCGCTCTCCATCGACAACAGCATATGTTCGGGACGAATGCCGATCGTATGGGCGCCGAGCTGGACCGCATGTTGGCCTGTGATGAAGTTCATCTTGGGCGATCCGATGAAGCCGGCGACGAAGAGGTTGCGGGGGCGGCTGTAGAGTTCGAGCGGCGAGCCGACCTGCTCGATATTGCCCCTGTTCAAGACGACGATCTTGTCGGCCATGGTCATCGCCTCGACCTGGTCGTGGGTGACATAGACCATCGTCGTCTTCAGCTGCTGATGCAACTCGCTGATTTCGAGGCGCATGTTGACGCGCAGCGCCGCATCGAGGTTCGACAGCGGTTCGTCGAACAGGAAGGCCGAAGGCTGGCGCACGATGGCGCGGCCGATCGCGACGCGCTGGCGCTGGCCGCCGGACAATTGGCGCGGCTTGCGCTCGAGATAGTCGGTGAGGTTCAGCACCCGGGCCGCATCCGTCACCTTGCGGTCGATCTCCGCCTTGTCGACGCCGGCCATCTTCAGCGGGAAGGCGATATTGTTGCGCACGCTCATATGCGGATAAAGCGCATAGGACTGGAACACCATGGCAAGGCCACGCTCCGAGGGCGCCTTTTCGGTGGCATCCCGGCCGTCGATGACGATCTTGCCGCCGGAGACGTCCTCAAGCCCGGCGATCAGCCTGAGCAGCGTGGACTTGCCGCAGCCCGACGGGCCGACGAAGACGACGAACTCGCCGTCCTTGATGTCGAGATCGATCGACGGGATGACCTTGGCTTCGCCGAAGACCTTGGAAACCTTCTGAAGGGTAATGCTGCCCATGTTTCTCTCCCTTTTACGTTATTTCACAGCGCCGAAGGTCAGGCCGCGGACGAGTTGTTTCTGGCTGAACCAGCCAAGGATCAGGATCGGCGCAATCGCCATCGTCGATGCCGCCGAAAGCTTGGCGTAGAACAGGCCCTCGGGGCTGGAATAGGAGGCGATGAAGGCCGTCAGCGGCGCCGCCTTCGAGGCGGTGAGGTTGAGCGTCCAGAACGCCTCGTTCCAGGCAAGGATGATGTTCAAAAGCAGCGTCGAGGCAATGCCGGGCACGGCCATCGGCGTCAGCACATAGACGATCTCCTTCATCAGCGACGCTCCATCCATGCGCGCCGCTTCGAGGATCTCGCCGGGGATTTCCTTGAAGTAGGTATAGAGCATCCAGACGATGATCGGCAGGTTAATCAGCGTCAGCACGATCACCAGGCCGGTGCGCGTGTCGAGCAGACCGGAATTGCGGAACATCAGATAGATCGGGATCAGCGCGCCCACAGGTGGCATCATCTTGGTCGACAGCATCCACATCAGCACGTCCTTGGTCCGCTTGGTCGGCGAAAACGCCATCGCCCAGGCGGCCGGAATGGCAATGATCAGGCCGATCAGCGTCGAGCCGAAGGAGATGATCACCGAGTTCATGAAGTGGCTGAGATAGTTCGACCGGCTCTGCACCTCGGCGTAGTTTTCCGTCGTCCAGTGGAAGAACAGGAACTGCGGCGGCGAGGCGATGGCGTCGGCTTCCGACTTGAAGCTGCTCAGGAACGTCCAGAGAATCGGGAAGAAGATCAGGATGCCGAGCGTCCAGGCGATCGCGGTGACGATGAGCTTGCGCTTCGTTGTAACTTTTCTGGCCATCTCAAGCCTCCAGATTCTTGCCGACGAGGCGCACGAGGAAGATCGCGACGATATTGGCGAGAATAACAGCCACGATACCGCCGGCCGATGCCCCGCCGATATCGAACTGCAGCAGCGCCTGGGCATAGACGAGATAGGTGAGGTTGGTGCTGTCGGTGCCCGGCCCGCCATTGGTGGTGACGAGGATTTCGGCAAAGACCGAAAGCAGGAAGATCGTCTGGATCAGGATCACCACGGTGATGGCACGCGCCATGTGCGGCAGGATGATGTAGATGAACTTCGAGATCGGACCGGCGCCGTCCATTTCGGAGGCTTCCTTCTGCTCTTCGTCGAGCGACTGCAGCGCGGTCAGCATGATGAGGGTGGCAAAGGGCAGCCACTGCCAGGCGACGATCAGAATGACGGAAAACAGTGGCGCATTCGCCAGCCAGTCGATCGGCTGCAGGCCGAGCGCCTTGGCAAGATGGGCAAACAGGCCGTTGACCGGGTTCATGAACATGTTCTTCCAGACGAGTGCTGCCACCGTCGGCATGACGAAGAACGGCGCAATCACCAGGATGCGCACGATGCCCTGACCGTACATCGGCTGGTCGAGCAGCAGCGCAAAGGCGATGCCGCCGATGACGGTGATCAATAGAACGCCGGCGACGAGCAGCAGCGTATTGATCAGCGCGGCGATGAAGGCCGGATCGGACAGGAAATATTCGTAGTTCAGAAAACCGACGAAGCTTTCCATGCCGGGGCTGAGCAGATTATAGTTCAGCAGCGAGAAATAGATCGTCATCACAAGCGGGACGATCATCCATGCAAACAGCAGCAGCACGGAGGGCGCAATCATCAGGCGCGCGGCGGAGCGGGTATGTAAGGTTGCCATGGCAATCACCGATCTGGACTGAAGCGGGGAGCGGCCGCAAGGCAGCTTTGTCTGAAAAAAGCGGCCGCCGATGCAGTTCGGGCAATCGGCGGCCCAGAGGGGCGGAATGTCAAGTATCCCGCCTCTTGCTCAGGAGGTTTTATTTAATGTAGCCGGCCTTGGTCATTTCGCGGGTTGCCAGCTGCTGTGCGCTCTTCAGCGCCTGGTCGACCGAAAGCTGGCCGGCAAGGGCTGCCGAGAACTGCTGGCCCACTGCCGTGCCGATGCCCTGGAATTCCGGGATCGCCACGAACTGGACGCCGACATAGGGAACCGGCTTGACGGTCGGCTTGGTCGGATCGGCCGACTCGATCGAGTCGAGTGTCATCTTGGCGAACGAAGCCGCCTTCTGGTAGTCCGCATTCGCGTAGAGCGATTTGCGAGTTCCCGGAGGTGCGTTCAGCCAACCTTCCTTCTCGGCGACGAGGTTGCTGTATTCCTTGCTCGTTGCCCAGGCGACGAACTTCTCAGCAGCTTCGGCCTTCTGGGTACCTGCCGGGATGGCGAGGCTCCAGGCCCAGAGCCAGTTGCCGCGCTTGCCGAGACCCTTGTCCGGGGCGAGCGCGAAGCCGACCTTGTCGGCGACCTGCGACTGCTTCGGATCGGCGACGAAGGAAGCGGCAACCGTTGCGTCGATCCACATGCCGCACTTACCGGTCTGGAATAGCGCCAGGTTCTCGTTGAAGCCGTTGGAGGAGGCGCCCGGAGGGCCTGCATCCTTCATCAGCTTGACGTAGAAGTCGAGCGTGTCCTTCCATTCCGGCTGATCGAACTGCGGCTTCCACTTCTCGTCAAACCAGCGTGCGCCGAAGGAATTGGACATGGCCGTCAGGAAGGCCATGTTCTCACCCCAGCCGGCCTTGCCGCGAAGGCAGATGCCGTAGATTTCCTTGTCCTTGTTGGTGATCTTGCGGGCAGCGTCCGCTACGAAGTCCCAGGTCGGCGCGTCGGGCATCTTCAGGCCGGCAGCTTCGAACAAGTCCTTGCGGTACATGACCATCGAGCTTTCGCCATAGAACGGCGCAGCATAGAGCTTCCCGTCTACAGTCAGGCCGCTGCGGATTGCCGGCAGCAGGTCGTCGACGTCGTAGTTGGCGCCGAGATTGTCGAGCGGCAGCAACCAGTTCTGTTTTGCCCAGATCGGAACTTCATAGGTGCCGATCGTCAGAACGTCGTACTGGCCGCCCTTGGTCGCGATGTCGGTCGTGACCTTCTGGCGCAGCACGTTTTCTTCGAGGGTTACCCATTCAAGGTCGATGCCGGGATTCTTCGCCTTGAAATCATCCGTCAGCTTCTGCATCCGGATCATGTCGCCGTTGTTCACGGTCGCGATTGTCAGCGTCTCGGCCGAAGCCATGCCGGCAAACGCCAGTGCTGAGCAGGCGCCCAGCAGAAAAGTTCTCAATGTCATAATCTTCCTCCCAGAAGATGGGGTGTGAGCATTCGCTTCGCTCATGGGCAATTACTCAACAAACGATAAAGAATGTCAATCGGCAATCGTTGCTGCAACGCCGAAGGCAGTAGTGATCCCCTTGATTTAGATAGCATATTTTTTGCTCAGCTCTTGAGCAAAAACTCGGCCGTCTCTTCGTCAGTGATCAGAGCATTGATTTGATGACCGATAACGGCGGCCCTGATCGCCTTGAACTTGCGCTTGCCCTTGGCCAGCCCAATGACCATCGACGCATCGCGGGACGGGATCGGGGCAGACGCGACGCGCTCGTTGATCGGGTTGTCGATCAACTTGCCGTCGACATCGAAGATCCAGCCGCAGATCTCGCCGACGGCACCCCCGCGCATCAGCTCCATCATCTCGTCCTTCTCGAGAAAACCATCGACGCAGAGCGGCCCATCGATGCCGAGCTCGCCGATGCCGACGAAGGTGACATCGGCTTGCGCGCTCATATTAAGCGTCGAGCGCACCAGCTGCTGGCCATGCAGCAGCTCCCGCTCCTCCGCCGAGGTGACGAGCACCGGCAACGGCATCGGATAGTGCCGCGCCTTCACGGCATCGGCCATGCTGAAGATGACGTTGTAATAGGCGGCCGATCCGTCCGGGGCGATATTGCCGGTCAGCGAAACGATGCGGTGATTGGGACATTCGATCGCCGGAAGCTGGTCGACGGCCGCCTTCAGCGTGCGGCCGGTACCGATGGCGAGTACGATCGGCTCCGGCCGTTTCAGCCACCGCTCGATCTCGGCCGCGGCCGCCTCGGCAATACCGACCGTCGTCGACGACGACGCGGGATCGCTCGGCACCACCTCCACATGTTTCAGCCCGAATTTCCGACGCAGCTGATTGCCGAGTTCCAGGCAGGCGGCGATCGGATGATCGAGCCGCACCTTGATCAGGCGCTCGGCGACCGCCAGCGACACCAGCCGCTGCGCCGATTGTCGTGAAATGCCCATCGCCGCGGCGATTTCATCCTGCGTGCGCCCGGCGACGTAATAGAGCCAGCCGGCACGCGCCGCATCGTCCAGCCGTGCGGGGGTCTCGGATCTTTTTACCATCTAATGCCTATCGCGCAAAGTGAGCCGGCGGGCCGGCGCCGAACATGATTTGAAACTGTATCGCGCCAGATCAAAACAAAAATCCGGCAAATGTCGAGCCTATTGCAAAGAGCCTCGCCAAATAACTGCCGTCACTCAAGCAAACTCCGTTTAGGCAAACCATTGCACGACGAGATAGATCGCCGCCTTCACGAGACCGTAAATCACCCCGCCGGCGACGACGAGCGACACGGCCGTCATCACGAAGCCGATGAGCGCGAAGAGACCGTCACGGCCCAATATGCCGAAAGCGAAGACCGAGATCGTGATCGCCGGCAGGATGTTGCCGAGCGGGACCGGCAGCAGCAGCACAATCGCCAGCAGCAGGCATGCCGCCCCGGCGAGATATTCCGCCGGCGGTTCGGCGAAGATCGCAAGCCGTGGTTTCAGCATGCGTTCGGCCCAGGCGAGCCAGCGGTGGATGCGGCCGACAATGGCCTCGAAATCCTCCCGGCGCATCGAACGGTTGGCAATCACCTTCGGTAGCCAGGGTTTCAGCCCGAAGGTCAGTTGCGCTGCGAGGAAGACCAATGGCGCCCCGAGCACGGCCGAAGTGCCTGGCGGAGTGGGAAAGGCGTTCGGAAGCGCGAAGATCAGCATCAACGCGCTGATCGCCCTGTCGCCCATCGTGTCGAACAGATCGCCGATCGAGATCCGTTCGCGGCTTTGATCGGCGGCCATTTGCCGCAAAATAGATGAGAGGCGGCGGCCTTTGGGACGTGGTCTTCGGATGGTACTGTTTTCTCTCGTATCGATGGGTCTGGCAGTTGATGAAAGTGTAGGGCCGGATTCTGGCGATGCAATATGCTAATTGAATGACTATCAGGGTTAGAAATTGCGGCTGCGATCGGAGCCCATAGGCTTGGGCTCACCAGACTTCTCCAACGTCTTGCCATGACGGATGGAAGACGGAAACCCGTCCCGCCTATCTGATCCCCCACCTGTGGGAGAAACGTCCGGCAGAACAGAGGAGGCGCCACACGGCACGACCCTAAACCCGGCGACACCGCCGCCGAATCAGCGCTTGAAAATCCCCCGCCAACAATGCAAGCAGACGCGGGAGACCAGAGAAACGGCAGAGTGGCAATGATCATTTCATTCGACATCGGCGGCACCGCCATCAAGGGCGGCATCGCTCGTTCCGAGACAGACATCGTTCCCCTCGGCCGCCGCCCGACGCCCAGGGATGATTTTGCCGCTTTCGTCGAGACCCTGCGCGACATCATCGCCGAAACCGGCGAACAACCGAACGGCATCGCCCTCTCCATCGCCGGCGTCGTCGATCCCGATACGCAGCGCCTGATTTGCGCCAACATTCCCTGCATCCACGAACGCACGCTTGGCGCCGATCTCGAAGCCGAACTCGGCCTGCCGGTGCTGATCGCCAATGATGCCGACTGTTTCGCGATGGCCGAAGCCGGTCTCGGCGCCGGCCGCGGCCACCGCATCGTCTTCGGCGCCATCCTCGGCACTGGCGTCGGCGGTGGCCTGGTCGCCGACGGGCGCCTCGTCAACGAGGCCGGCGGCTTTGCCGGCGAATGGGGTCACGGGCCGATCATCGCATCCGCGGTCGGCAACCCGCCCGTCGCCATTCCCGCTTATGCCTGCGGCTGCGGCCAGAGGGGCTGCGTCGACACCGTCGGCGGCGCCCGCGGCCTGGAGCGCCTGCACAAGACGCTGCACGATCTCGACCTTGCCAGCGAGGAGATCATCGCTCAGTGGCGCCATGGAGAGGAGAAGGCGACACGGACGATCGACGTCTATGTCGATCTCGTCGCCTCGCCCTTGGCGCTGACGATCAACATCACCGGCGCGACCATCGTGCCGGTCGGCGGTGGGCTTTCCAATGCCGAGCCGCTGCTTGCCGAGCTCGACCACGCGGTGCGCGCCCGCATCCTGCGCAAGTTCGATCGCCCGCTGGTGGTGCGCAGCGAATGCCGCATCGAACCCGGTCTGATCGGCGCGGCACTGCTGGGACTGAAGGCCGAGGCGGCCTGAAGCAATTCCACGAAAAGTGCGAAGCGATCTTCCGTCCGGAATTGCGATTCCTTAAAGCACCGGCCACATCCGCACGATCGCTGCGAACCGATCCCAGTCCTTGCGCGTCAAAGGCGTCCAGGCAGCCTCGGCGATTGCCGGCAGACGCGGAAAAACCAGCCGGTTGAAATAGGCGCGCGAGACGAAGTTCTCGGTCCAGATGCAGGCCTGGATGCCGCGCATCTTCCCTTGCAGCGCCTCCGGGAGCTCGCCCTCGGCCTCGTAAGCATAGGTGTGTTCCGGCGGTGCGTGGCCCGCCCAGCTGGCGCCCGGCTCGGCCCAGGCCTCCGCCTGCGCCATGTCGAGATAATAGGCTTGCCCCGGTGTCATCACCACGTCGTAGCCTTCTTGCGCGAGCTCGATGCCGACGGCGGGCTTTTCCCAGGCCATCAGCAGCGTGCCGTCGCGATCGACGCCGCCGCCATGCGAGACCTCGTTCCAACCGACGAGCTTCTTGCCGCGCTCCGACAGCATGGCTTTGATACGTTTCAGGAAATAGGATTGCAGCTCGGCAGTGCCGGCAAGTTTCTCCCGCTCCATCAGCACCTTGCAGAGCGGCGACGAAAGCCAGGAACCATGCGCCACCTCGTCGCCGCCGATATGAAGATATTCGCCGGGAAACAGCGTCACCATCTCGTCGAATACCTTGCCGAGAAATTCATAGGTGAATTCCACCGCCGGATTGAGGGCGTTGTTCGGATAACCCTGCACCGAGCGGTAACTGTCAGGCGCCTCCTGCCCGTCGACGAGTTCGGGTAACGAGAACAGCGTCGCCATGCTGTGGCCCGGAATATCGATTTCCGGCACCACTTCGATATGCAGCGAGGCTGCATGCGCAACGATCCACCTGGCGTCCTCCTGCGTGTAATAGCCGGAGCGCGTTTGCGCCCCGTCGCCGAGCTGCGGCACGAGCACTTCATCCGGCCCGTGCCGCGCGCCGATCTCCGTCAGCGCCGGATAGGCCTTGATCTCCAGCCGCCACGCTTCGTCGTCGGTCAGATGCCAGTGGAAGATGTTGAGCTTGTTCCAGGCGAGAATATCCATCAGCCGCACGACGTCTGCCACCGGACAGAACTGCCTGGACACATCGAGATGGCAGCCGCGCCAGTCATAACGCGGCTGGTCGGCGATTGTGCCGAAATTGGGGAATTTGAAGCGCTCAGGATCGGCGCGGGCGCCGTGCAGCAGTTGCGCCAGGCTGATCAGCCCGTAATGCCGCCCGGCCGCATCCGCACTCGAAAGCACGATCTCATGCGCCGTAAAACGCAATTCGTAAGCAAAGGCGGCGATCGACGATTCGGTGACGAAACGAATGGCCCGCCCGCCTTCGACGGCACTGAGCGAAAACGGCATATTGTCGGCCGGATAGAGCCGCTGGTAAAGCTCCAGAACCAGCGAGAGCGCCTTGACCGCATCGGGCCGCGTCCGCTCGGCCGGATAAAGGACGACCGGCAGCTCTCCCGCCTTTAGCCCGAGCGCCAGCGGCCAGGGCAGCAGCGAATAGGGTTCCTCGGCCCGGCCCGGCGGCAGAAGCGGCGGCGCCACGCCACCATCCCGGCCTTCGAGCATGAGATCGCCGAAAGCAGCAGAAACGTGGCGTCCGTCGTCAAGTGTCAGATAGGCCGACTTGACGCCCGATGTCATATGTTTCGGCGCCCTGGTCAGCCCCTCGACCGTGAACCGCCAGCGCCCGCCGGGCGGCACGCTTAGGTCTTCGGGCGGCAGGAATTCGTGGAAATGCGCGACCCGCCGCTTGAGGCTGCCGCCGTCGCAGACATGTTTGTCGGCAACCCGCGTCTCTGAGGTGTAGGCGAGCGAGAAGCCGGACAGCGGCTCGGTCGATAGATTGAAAAGCGTGAAGGTGAGGCGCCCGAAACTGCCCTCGATCGGGCTCCAGCTTGCTTCCAGATGGTAGTCGGCCATGGTCGTGCCCTGCCTCGTCGCTGAGTGGCCGGGATCGCGGTTGGTTTCCCGGCATGCTTTTGCAGCTTAGCTTTTTCGAGGCGGCAATGGAATCGGCGCCCGCGTCCGAGGCGGAGCGGACAGCGATGAGCCGTTCAAAGGCTGCCTGCCGAGCCGAGGCTAAGCAGCAGCGTGCTTTGACGGAGAGCTGACCCTGCAAGAAAACGGCGCGGCTTTCGCCGCGCCGTCCTCACTCTGCTGCCAACGCCGGCGGATGTCTGTCATCCGCCTCTTCCTGGATGGCGTCGGCATGCTCGCCCGGCTCGTCCTTTGCCTTCGGCTCCCGGCCGAAGAAAAGAGCGTAACCGGCGGGCAGAACCAGGATGGTGAGCACCGTCGCAACCAGGATGCCGCCCATCATCGCGTAGGCGAGCGGACCCCAGAAGACACCGCGCGAGATCGGGATCAGCGCCAGCACGGCGGTCAGCGCCGTCAGCATGATCGGCCGGAAACGTCGCACGGCGGCACCGACGATCGCCTCCTGCCGGTGCATGCCGGCCCTGATATCCTGATCGATCTGATCGACCAGGATGATCGAGTTGCGCATGATGATCCCGAGCAGGGCGATGACGCCGAGGATCGCCACGAAACCGAAAGGAGCGCCGCTGATCAGCAATGCGGCGGCCGCACCGATGATGCCGAGCGGTCCGGTGGCGAGCACCAGCATCGCTTTGCCGAAATGCTGCAGCTGCACCATTAGCAGTACGATGATGACGGCAAGCATGATCGGTGCCTTGGCGGCGATCGACATCTGGCTTTCCGCCGCATCCTCGGCGCCGCCCTGGATTTCGACATTGTAGCCGGCAGGCAGCCTGTCGCGCAGGTCCTTCATGTCGGCATACATCTTCATCACCACGTCGTTCGGCTGCACATCGTCAGGCAGCGTGGCGCGCACGGTGATCGTCGGCAGGCGGTCGCGCCGCCACTCGATGCCCTGCTCCATGACGGGCACGACCTTGGCTACCTGCGAGACCGGCACGAAGCCGCCAAAATCCGTCGGGACATAGACCGAGTTGACCGCCGACAGCAGCGAGCGGCTGGCACCCGGCTCGCGGGCGACGATCGAGACCGTCTCCTCGCCGTCGCGGAAATCGTCGAGCGCAGCCCCTGACATGGCGGTCTGCAGCATCTGGCGTACACGCTGCGAGGTGACGCCGAGTGCCCGGGCGCGGTCCTGGTCGATCACCAGCTTCATCTCCGGCACCTTTTCCAGCCAGTCGTCATGGATGGCGCCGAGCATCGGATTGGCCTGGAAGCGCGCCTTTACCTGATCGGCGATCTCCCTGACTTTCTGGCGGTCGGGTCCCATGACGCGCATCTGCACCGGCCAGCCGGTCGGCGGACCGAGAAAGAGGCGGTCGACCTTGCCGCGAATGTCGGGGAAGTCTTCCGCAAGCATCGTTCGCAGCTTGACGATCAGCCGCTCGCGTGCCGGCTCGTCATTGGCCATGACGAGCAGCTGGGCGAAGTTCGGATTGCGCAGTTGCTGGTCGAGCGGCAGGAAGAAACGCGGCGCGCCTTCGCCGATATAGGTGGCGATGAACCGCTTGTCGGGATCGTCCATCATCTTGGCTTCGAGCGCCTTTGCCTGCACTTCGACTTCCTTGATGCTGGTGCCCTCCGGCAGCCAGAGATCGACGAGGATTTCCGGCCGCGAGGATTGCGGGAAGAAATTCTGCGGAATGAACTGGAAGGCCCAAAGGCTGGTGACGAAGGTGCCGAGCGTGAGCAGCAGCACGATGACCCGGTGGCGCACCGCCCAGCCGACCGTGCCGCGCAACCGACGGTAAAAGCCGGTGTCGAAGGCGTCGCGATGCTCGCCCGCGTGATGGCGCTGCTTGAGGATCATATAGCCGAGCCACGGCGTGAAGTAGACCGCGACGAACCACGAAGTGACAAGCGCGATGCCGACAACGTAGAACAGTGACCGCACATATTCGCCGGCCGTCGAGGCGGCGAAGCCGACGGGAATGAAGCCGGCTGTGGTGATCAGCGTGCCGGTCAGCATCGGGAAGGCGGTCGAGGAATAGGCGAAGCTTGCCGCCTCGATCTTGACGAGCCCTTCTTCCAGCTTTCGCTCCATCATCTCGACGACGATCATCGCATCGTCGACAAGCAGGCCGAGCGCGATGATCAGCGCGCCGAGCGAGATGCGCTGCAGGTCGATGCCGAGTTCGTACATCAGCGCAAAGGTCGCGGCGAGCACCAGCGGAATGGCGATGGCGATGACGAGGCCTGATCGCCAGCCGATCGACACGAACGAGACAACCAGCACGATGATGAGAGCTTCGCCGAGCGCATGCATGAATTCGCTGACAGCATCCGTCACCACGTCGGGCTGGTTGGCGATCTGATCGACGGCAACGCCATAGGGCAGCGCCTCCTCGAAGCGCTGATAGGTCGCCTCCACGCCCTTGCCGACATCGGTCACATTGAAGCCCTTGGCCATCACGACGCCGACCTGAACGCTGTCGTGGCCGTTGAAACGGTACTTGCGCTGGTAGGGATCTTCGAGCCCGGAACTGACGGTGGCGATATCGCCGAGGCGCGTCACCTGACCGCCGGCGCGAAGGCGCAGTTCGCGGATATCCGCCGCCTTCTTCACGTCGCCTTCGACCGAGATGCGCACCGAGCGCAGGCCGGTATCGATCGAGCCGGCCGGATCGACATTGTTCTGGCCCTTGATGGCGTTCTGCAGATCGAGGATCGTCAGGCCGCGCTCGGCGAGCGCCTTGGATGAGACGTCGATATAGATCTTCTCAGGCTGGTCGCCGATGATGACCGCTTTCTCGACGCCCGGCGTCGTCAGCAGCATGTCGCGCGCCTGGATCGCGAATTTCTTCAGTTCCGGATAGGAATAGCCGTCGCCGCTGATCGAATGCAACGTGATGAAGGTATCGCCGAACTCGTCGTTGAAATAGGGGCCGAGCAGGCCCTGCGGCAGCTCGTTGGAGATGTCGCCGACCTTCTTGCGCACCTGGTAGAAGGCATCCGCCACCTCTTGCGAATTTGTGTCGCCCTTGACCTGCAGGGTGATGATCGCACTACCCGCCCGCGTGTATGACTTGACCCAGTCGATATGCGGCGTTTCCTGCAGCTTGCGCTCGATCTTGTTGACGACCTGATCTTCCATTTCCTGGATGGAAGCACCTGGCCAGATCGCCTGAACGACCATGACGCGGAAGGTGAATTCGGGATCCTCGCGCTGGCCCATGCGCATCAGGCCGAGTACGCCGGTGACGATGATCAGCCCGAAGAGGAAGCGGGCGATGCTCGGATGCCCGATCGCCCAACGCGACAGATTGAAGGGCCGCTTTTCGGTGGTGACGTCCATGGTCTTGTTTCCTATCCTATGGCGCGATCAGCGGACGGTCTGGTCGGTGGCGGCCAGGGCCGATTGCTGGTCCGGCACCTTCACCTTCAGGTTCTCGGTCATGAACTGCGTGCCGGCCGAAACGACGAGATCGCCGGCATCGAGGCCCTCGGTCACATGCACGCCGTCGCCGGTGAAATCGGCGACCTTGATGTCGCGGCCATGCACGGTCGCCGTGTCGCGGTCGACGGTCCAGACCATCTGCTTGCCGTCCTTCTCAGCCAGCGCACTGAGCGGGATCGAGACATAGCTGTTGCCATTGCTGACGTCCGCCTCGATCGTCGCGGTCATGCCGAGCAAGACGCGCGGATCGTTCGGCAGGCTCACCCGGACGGCGAAGGTGCGCGACTGCTGGTCGGCGCTGCCGGAAACTTCCCGCACCTTGCCGTCGAGCACCAGCCTGTCGTCGGCCCAGAAGCTTGCCTTGACTGTCTTGCCCGGTTTGAATTCGGCAATGTCGTTTTCCGGAACGGCGATCTGCACTTCCTTCTCGCCGTCGACGGCAACGGTGACAACGGCGGTGCCGGAACCGACGACCTGGCCGGTATCGGCATTAATCGCAGTGACGATGCCGTTCTGACCGGCCTTGAGCTCGGTATAGCTCACCTGGTTCTTCGCCTGATCGAGCGCGGAAAGTGCGGCATCGCGCTGTGAGATCGCCTGGTCATGGCTGAGCGAAGCCTGTTCGACCTGCGACTTCGGGGCGACGCTCTTGTCGAAAAGCTGCTCGGCGCGTTTGTTGACGAGATCGGTGGTTTCGACGCCCCTTTCCGCCGAGGCGAGATTGGCTTCCGCCGTCCGGACCGCCAGCTGGTAGTCCGTGGCATCGACGCGGGCGAGAACGTCGCCCGGCGTCACCCGGTCGCCGATATCGACGAGACGTTCGGTGATCTTGCCGGCGACACGAAACCCGAGGTTCATCTCCGTGCGCGCCTTGACCGAGCCCGAATAATCGAGCTTGCGCATGTCCCCGGCCTTGGCGATCTCGACGACCTTCACCGGCCGGATAACTTCCTTGACCTCAGCCTTCTCTTCCGAGCAGGCGGAAACGCCGATGCCGATGGCGCCCACGAGCACGAGACTGGCGACGGACGGCATGCGATGGCTGAGGGTCTCGAGCGAAAACATCTTCCGCACTCCTGGATCGTTTAGGGGGTTCCGACGGCGGCCGCCGTCCATTATTTCTTCAGCGCCCTGATCGCATAGCTGATCAGTTCGTCGACGCTCGCGCGATTGGTTTTGGCAAGACATTGCGCCACCATCTGCGGATGGCAGAGCGTGTTCGTCGCCGCGCCGAAGCAGCGCGAGGCAACGACCGGGTCCTGCTCGGCGAACTCGCCGGATGCAATGCCTTCGGCAATGATTTCGGCGAGGAGATCATGAACGCGGTCGATATGTTTTTCGATGACATGCCAGTCGCGCTCAATCGCGACGATGATCATCTCGTGCACCTTCGTCTCGTCGAGCATCACATCCAGCGTCCACTGATACTGGGTCTCGACATAGCGGCGCAGCCTTTCGCTGGCGCTGGCCGGCTGATGGCGGACGTCGTAGGCGATCTGATAGCACATGGCGAGCATGCGCCCGCAGAGCGCCTGGTGGATCTCTACCTTGGAGGCGAAGAAACGATAAATATTGGCCGGCGACATGCCGAGATCGCGGGCAATATCGGCCACCGTCGTCTTGCTGTAGCCATAGTGACGGAACAGCCGCTCGGCCGCATCGAGAATGCGCGTGACATTCTCCTGCCGCGTGATGTCGAGTGTATTTTCCGCGAGGTCGTTCATACGTTTTAAGGCCCAATTTTACGACTGACGATTTTCGAATTTCGTCAGTTGTAAAATATCAAACGTTACTTGTCAATATGCCGCAGCGCAGCACAAATTGCGGGACGCGCGCGATCCGGTGGAAGCGACAATCAAGCGGTGAGAAGGCCTGTACCGCCCGCGTCCTGCCGACAGCCGATGACTTCGGATAGGCGACCCGAGAATGCAGGCCACAAATGGAGAGTGCCGCGGCGAGAAGCGCGCGGCACTTCGTCAATGGAATGACGTGTCAGACGATCTTGACGTCCAGTGTGATCGGAACCGATGCAAGCGCCTTGGAAACCGGGCAGCCGGCCTTTGCCTTGTTGGCGAGTTCGGTGAAGGTCGCCTCATCGGCACCGGGAATACGGCCGGAGAGCGAGAGATGGATGGCGGTAATGGCAAAGCCGCCCTCCACACTTTCGAGCGTTACCTTGGCAGAGGTTTCCATATGCTCGGCGGTAAAGCCGGCTTCACCGAGGATCAACGACAGCGCCATGGTGAAGCAGCCGGCATGGGCGGCACCGATCAGTTCTTCCGGGTTGGTGCCGGCAACGCCTTCGAAGCGGCTCGCAAAGCCGTAGGGATAATCCTTCAGGGCGCCGCTCTGTGTCGAGATCAGGCCTTTTCCGTCCTTGAGGCCACCGGTCCAATGAGCCGAAGCCGTGCGATTGATCTGCATGCCGTCCTCCTGTTTTCAATTGTGTTTTCAGAGCATGATGCCGAAAAGTGTGCGCGGCTTTCGGACAACATCATGCTCTAACTGTTTCCAGAAGCGGCAGGGGCCGCTCCATGCCTGCGGGAGATCAGATAGCCTTCCCGATGGGCAATATAATGCTCTATATCGAGAAGACGACAGGCTTGTAAAAATAGCGAGATTGACGCCCCTTCAGGCGGAATGCTGCAGCACGCTGAGGCCGCCGTCGATCGTCAGGCATGTGGCATTGATGAACGGGCACTCGTCTGAGATCATGAACACGGCCGCCATGGCGATCTCCTCCGGCGTCGCGATGCGTCCGCCGGGATGCAGCTTCATCGTCTCGGCCTTAGCCGCCTCCGGATCGGGAAAGCTGTTCCAGTAGTCGATCACCTTCTGCGTCGAGACATAACCCGGCGCCAGCGCGTTGACGCGAATGTTGCGGGCCGCATATTCGAGCCCCAAGGATTTCGTCATTCCGAGCAGGGCGTGTTTTGCCAGCGGATAGGGAAACGTGTGCGGGATGATGGTGAAGGCGTGCGTCGAGGCAATGTTGAGTATGACGCCGCCGCCCTGTTCGATCAGGCCCGGCAGCACCGCCTTGCAGCAGTTCCATGCGCCCTTCAGATTGATGTCGAAGCAGCGGTTCCATTCCTCGTCCGTCGTCTCGAGCGGTTCGGCAAAGACATTGACCCCGGCATTGTTGACGAGCGCGTTCAGGTGACCGATTTCTTCATTCGCCTGAGCGACCAATGTCGTGATCGTCCCGGCATCGGTAATATCGGCCGGCAGATAGCCAAGTCGGCCGCCACTGCTCTGGAGCTCTTTCGCCGCCTGCGCCAGCAGCGCCGCATCGCGATCGACGAGAAAGACGGCAGCATCCTCCCGCATGAAAGCCTTTGCGATCGCAAGGCCGATACCCTGCGCAGCACCTGTTATCAGGATGTTCTTGCCCTGCAGGCGGCCGCTCATCTATCTCTCCTCCGGTTGAACCGGCAGCGTCGACATCAGCATCGTCACCGTGCCGGCGAGCGCCTCCCCCGGTGCAAGCGGCGTGAGCCCACCGAAATCAGGAAGGTGATGGCCGTTTGGCAGGTGGCTCATCGGCTCGAGGCAGAAGAAGTCGCTCCGGTTGACCGGCATATACAGCATAAAGCGATCGAGCGCACCGTCGGCTTCCAGCGCCGCCTGAAATCCAAGTTCCGGCCAGGCGATTGCCGCCCGCCCGTTCCAGCCCTCGAAGGCATTATTCATCCATCTCTGCGGCAAAAGCTTTTCCGATCTGAAATCGAAATAGTCCGGCACAGGGCCAGGCATCTCTGGCAGATGGTCCAGCCGCTCGCTCCAATAGCGATCGGCCGCAATCGTCAGTCGCGTCTTTGGCGTCCGCGCGAAGAAGGGATGTTGACCGAGCCCGAAAGGAAGAGCCGCTTCGCCGCGGTTTTCCACGGAAAGCCTCAGCACCAGAGCATCGCCGGTGAGACGGATCTCCTGCCGGGCAAGATAGGCATAGGGTGAAACCCCGTCGGCATTACGGGAAAAGGAGAACTGCGCATGCTCCGCGCTGGCATCTTCAAGCTGCCAGAAGCTGAGCCAGCCGTCGCCGTGCCGATAGAGCGGATCTGGAGTATTGGGCTGGAATGCATAGTCGCGGCCGGCAAAGGACATGGCATTGCCTTCCACGCGATTGCCGAACGGCACCATCGCGAAATTCGCCATCATTTCATCCGGCCCGCCGGCCGCCACGAGAAAGGGGATGCCTCGATAGGTCGCGGCGGTGACGGCGGCACCCCGACGGCTGACCCGGACGGCGAAATCGCCGTGCCTCAGTTCGATGTCATCGCCGGCTTGTCCCTGGTTCATGTGCGCCGTCCCGCAGCCGAAGACCTCAAATTGTCGAGCAGCACTGCGATCAGCAGGATCAGCCCGCGGACCACATACTGATAGAACGCCTGGATATTCAGGAGGTTCATCACGTTTTCGGCGATGCCCATGATCAGCACGCCGACGATGACGCCGCTTATCGCCGCCCGGCCCCCGGCCAGCGAAACGCCGCCGAGAACGCAGGCCGAAATCACCGAAAGCTCAAGCCCTGTCGCCGCATTCGGCTGGCCGGAGGTGATGCGCGAGGCAAGCAGGATGCCGGCAACGCCGCAGACGAGCCCCTGCAGCGCAAAAATCCAGATGCGCATATTGACGACGTTGACGCCGGCAAGCCGCGAGGCCTCCGGATTGCCGCCGATCGCCAGGGTGTTCTTGCCGAAGACGGTGCGGTTGAGCACGAAACCGAAAAGGATGAAAAGGATCAGCATGATCCAGATCGGCGTCGGCACGGTGAGAAATCGCGACAGGGCAAGCTGGTAGAAGGCGGGATCGTTGATGCCGACGGCGCGGCCATCGGAAGCGATCAGCGCCAGCCCGCGCACGATCTGCATGGTCGCAAGCGTGGTGATCAGCGCATTGATGCGAAACCGCGCAATGACGATACCATTGACGAAACCGACGACGGCGCCGCAAAGCAGGGCGGCGAGCAGCCCGACGGGAATGGAGCCCGTCGCATTCGAGACCATCACCGCGATCATGCCGGAGAAGGCGACGATCGATCCAACCGAAAGGTCGAAATCGCGCGACGCCAGGCAGAACATCATCGTGCAAGCAACGATGCCGATCGTGACGACCGATTGCAGCAGCCCCAGCATGTTTCGCTCGGTCAGGAAGTTCGGAACGAAAAGCGAGACGATCACGAAGGCAGCAGCGAAGATCACCACCAGCCCCTGTTCGCCGAGAAGGATTTTTTTCAACGAATTCATCGTCCGTATTCCTGGTTCTAAAGGGTGCCTGCGGCATTCTTGTCGGGAAGCGCTGCCGTCAGAATGCTGCGCTCGTCGAAATCCGGACGGGTGACATTGGCCGCCACCCTGCCCTGGCACATCACCATGATGCGATCGGAAATGCCCATGACTTCGGGCAACTCGCTGGATATGACCACGATCGCCATGCCGCCGGCCGCAAGTTCGTAGAGGATTTCGTAGATTTCCGATTTCGCCCCGACATCGATGCCGCGCGTCGGCTCGTCGATGACCAGCACCTTGATACCCTGCTCGGACAACCAGCGGCCGAGAATGACCTTCTGCTGGTTGCCGCCCGAGAGATTGATGATGTCCTGCTTGCGCGACGGCGTCCGCACCCGAAGCTTGGCGATGAACCGATCGGCCAGCGCCGCCTCTTGCCTCGGGCTCAGAATGCCGAAAGGCGAAAAATGCCGGCGCGACGAGATCGCGATATTCTCTTCGATCGATCGCCCTTGGACGATGCCGTCGAACTTGCGGTCCTCGGGGCAGAGCACCATGCCGGCATTGATCGCCGCTTTCGGATTGTTCGGCGAAACGGCAACGCCGTCGATCGTCACCTGGCCCTGATGCCTGGCATCAGCGCCGTAAAGCAGCCGCGCCATCTCGCTGCGGCCGGCGCCGATCAGCCCGAAGAAACCGAGGATTTCGCCCTGGCGGACGGAAAAGCTGATCGGATGGCGCAGCCTCGGCCCCGAAAGGCCCTTGACCTCCAGCCGTATGCCGCCGAGCGGACGTTCGCGCCAGCCCCAGACGTTGCTGATCTCGCGTCCGACCATTTCCGAGATGATCTGCTCGCGCGTGGTTTCGGCGATCTGAGGATGGTGGGCGGCAAGTTTACCGTCGCGCAGCACCGTCAAGCTGTCGCAAAGACGGAAGATTTCGTCGAGACGATGCGAGACGTAGAGAATGACCGTTCCCTGCGCCTTCAGTGTATCGATGAGCGAAAACAGGATTTCGCTTTCACGCGATGAAAGCGAGGAGGTCGGTTCGTCCAATGCAATCACCCGTGCATCGAGCATCACGGCCTTGGCGATCTCGACCATCTGCCGAGCGCCGATCGAAAGCGAGGCGACCTTGGCCGACGGATCGATATCGATGCCAATCTCTTCGAGCTTCGACCGCACCGTCTCGATCAGCGCCTTCGAATGGATGACGCCGCCCTTGGCCGGAAAGCGTCCGAGCCAGAGATTTTCGGCGACCGTCAACTCCGGAACGAGTTGCAGTTCCTGATGGATGACGATGACGCCGGCATGGAAGGCGTCACGGACTGACCCGTATCTCTGCTCCTCGCCGTCGATGAGGATGTTGCCGCCATCGGCGGCCTGATCGCCTGACAGTACCCGGATCAGCGTCGATTTACCCGCGCCGTTTTCACCCATCAAGCCGTGGACGGCACCCTTCTCGACAGTGAAGGACACATTCGCCAGTGCCTGCACGCCGGGATAACCCTTGGAGATATTGCTGAATTCGAGGAAAGCCATCATCGCTCCGCCGAGGAAGACCCGGCGGCACGCTAAGCGGCCGCCGGACGATATCATCTTGGAAGGACGATCACTCGATGCCAAGATCCTTGCGGACCTTTTCGTAATCGCCGCGCAGCGCCAGGGAACCGGAGGTCAGCGTCAGCTTTGCCGGCTCCTTGTCGTTGGCGATCCAATCATACATGTTGAGCGCCGTCTCGTAGCCGTGACGCTTCGGCGAGATGATGACGGTACCGAAGAAGCCCGTCGCCGCCGGCTTCTTGAATTCGTTGATCGCCGATTCCGCACCGCCGATGCCGACACCGATGACGTTGGCGGCCGGAATGCCGACCGATTCGGAGGCACGGACGGCGCCGAGGACGGCTTCGTCATTGAGGCCGAAGGCGACCCAGTATTTCACGTCGGCATGTTTGTTGAGAACAGTGGTCGCCGCGTTGAGCGCCGCTTCCGTATCGGTCTTCGCCTGCGGCGCGTCATAGATGTTTTCGGCCGGGAAGCCGGCGGATTTCAGCACCGAGATAACACCTTCGACGCGGTCGACCGCCGTCGGCAGCTGGTCGTAGGAGACGCGGACGGCGCCGACATTCTTCATGTCCCAGCCGCGCTTCTTGATTTCGTCGACGATCGCCTGGCCGACGGTCTCGCCGATCTTGGTGGCTGAAATGCCCATATGCGGCACGTCTTCCAGCGGCTTGCCGTCGGCGCTGACGAGGCGGTCGTCGACCGTCATCAGCTTCAGCTGGTTGGCTTCGGCCTTGGCGACGATGCCGGGGCCGAGCTTGACGTCGGGCGTGCAGATGATGAAGCCCTGCGCACCCTGGGCGCCGAGATTATCGATCGCCGATTGGACCTTCTCGCCGTCTTCGGCGCCGATCTTGACGACGGTGAAGCCTTTTTCCTTGGCGGCCTGGTCGGCGAATTTCCATTCGTCCTGGAACCACGGCTCCTCAGGCTGCTTGACGATAAAGCCTATCTTGACGTCCGCGGAAAATGCCGAGCCGGCTGCCAGAATGGCGAAAGTGCCAGCCAGAACGGCTGCTTTGAACAAGCGCATGTCTCTCTCCCTAAACTCTCAAAACCGAGCAGCTGCCTCCCAGGCAACGTCCAATGAATTATGATAAATCATCATACCAGTCAATTGCCAATGTATGATGATTGGAATAATAGGATTATTGACCAGGTGGCCGGGAGGAAGCGTCGCAAAGCGGATCGAATTCGGATAATCAGGTTCGGTTGCCTAGCACGCGAGACAGAGCGGAGAGGTGAGTTGGAAACAATCGAGCGACAGAGCGGGGCCGAAAGCCGCCGCATCGAGCGCCGCCCGCGCGTACGCCGCAACGTCACGGCGGCGATCGCTCAGGATATCTGTGCGGACCGCTATCCCGCGGGCTCGCCGCTGCCCCGCGAGAACGATCTCTGCGAACTCTACGGCGTCAGCCGCACGGTCATTCGCGAATCGCTGAAGGTGCTGGAATCCAAAGGCCTTGTCCGTGGCAAGCCGCGCATCGGAACCAGCGTCTGCGACAAGGACGACTGGAATATCCTCGACGCTGACGTGCTTGAATGGATGGGTCCCTATATCAAGGATTTCGACCTGCTCGGCTGCATTCTCGAAGCCCGCCGCACCATCGAGCCGGCAGCCGCCGAATATGCCGCCGAGCGCGCCAGCGCCCAGGAGATCGCCGATCTCGACAATGCCTGGCGGCAGATGCGCGACAGCGCCCGCGACCCGGAAAGCTTCACCAATGCCGACGTCATGTTCCACACGGTGCTGCTCACCGCCAGCCACAATCAGGTCTTCCGCCGCCTGTCGAGCGCCATTCACGCGGCGCTGAAATATGCGCTGCATGCCTCCAATATCGGCGTCGAGAACCGCGAGGATGCGGTGCTCGTTCATGGCCAGCTGGTCGAGGCCCTGCGCATGCGCGACAAGGCTGGCGCCCGCGAATGCACCAACCGCATGCTCGATCTTGCGGTGCGCGATCTTGCCGCCGCCGAAAAAGCGATCGGCAGAACAAAATGACCGACCACGACAAAACTGCGGACGCGCCGCCGATCGCAAACCCTGGAAGAGACTGAAAGAACAGCGATGAAGATCACCAAACTCACCACCTACATCGTTCCTCCGCGCTGGCTGTTTTTGAAGGTCGAGACCGATGAAGGCATCGTCGGCTGGGGCGAACCGGTCGTCGAAGGCCGCGCACTCACGGTTCAGGCCGCCGTCCATGAGCTGGAAGACTACCTGATCGGCAAGGATCCTTTCCTGATCGAGGACCACTGGACCGTGATGTATCGCGGCGGCTTCTATCGCGGCGGCGCCGTCCACATGAGCGCGATCTCGGGCATCGATCAGGCGCTGTGGGACATCAAGGGCAAAGCGCTCGGCCAGCCGATCCATTCCCTGCTCGGCGGCCAGCTCCGTGATCGCATCAAGGTCTATTCCTGGATCGGCGGTGACCGTCCCTCGGATGTCGCCAACAATGCCAAGGAAGTGGTTGCCCGCGGCTTCAAGGCGATCAAGCTCAATGGCTGCGAAGAAATGCAGATCGTCGACACCAACGAGAAGGTGGAGAAGGCGGTCGAGACCATCGCCGCCATCCGTGAGGCAATCGGCCCGCATATCGGCATCGGCGTCGATTTCCACGGCCGCGTCCACAAGCCGATGGCGAAGGTTCTCGCCAAGGAGCTCGATCCCTACAAGCTGATGTTCATCGAAGAGCCGGTGCTTTCCGAAAACAAGGAAGCGCTGCGCGATATCGTCAACCACACCTCGACGCCGATCGCGCTCGGCGAGCGGCTCTTTTCGCGCTGGGACTTCAAGCAGGTCCTATCGGACGGTTATGTCGACATCATCCAGCCGGACCTCTCCCATGCCGGCGGCATCACCGAATGCCGCAAGATCGCAGCGATGGCCGAAGCCTACGACGTGGCGCTGGCGCCGCATTGCCCACTTGGTCCGATCGCGCTTGCCGCCTGCCTGCAGGTCGATGCCGTCAGCTACAATGCCTTCATCCAGGAACAGAGCCTCGGCATCCACTACAACAAGGGCAACGACATCCTCGACTACATCTCCAACAAGGAGGTGTTCCAGTATGCCGATGGTTTCGTCTCGATCCCGCAGGGTCCGGGTCTCGGCATCGAGGTCGACGAAGCCTATGTCATCGAGCGCGCGAGGGAAGGCCATCGTTGGCGCAACCCGATCTGGCGGCACGCCGACGGCAGCTTCGCCGAATGGTGAACCCGCATAACCCCGAAAATCGGAACCGGTTTTCGGAAAGGATTGTGTGCAATTCAAAGTGATAGGGTCGCGCAAGCGGCCCTTTTTCATTCCTCGTGTCGGATATCGCGTGTCTCGTCCGTCATAGTGGAAGCTCAAAGAGGAGATTTCAAAATGGCCAGAGCAATCGCAATCATCGCCGCCCGCATCATCTTCAGCTTCGTCTTCTTCATGGCCGCCGGCTTCAAGTTCGCCGATATCGGCGCAACGGCGGGCTATATCACCGCTGCCGGCTTTCCGATGGCGACATTCCTTACCTGGGTCGCCGCCTTCTTCGAGATCGCGCTGGCGCTCGCTTTCATCTCAGGGGCCTTCTTCACCGAGGCCAGCCTGCTCGCAGGCATCTATGTGATCTTTCTCGCTTTCGCTTTCCACGGTCCGTCCCATTGGCAACAGAACCAGGCCGAATTCGGCTTCTTCATCGATCACTTTACCTTCCTCGCCGGTCTGCTCTTTGCCGCCGTCCACGGGCCGGAGAGATGGGCGTTGAAGCAAACGCTTCTAAGATAACCGCGACGACCCGCCTCCTTCCGGAACCAACTGCCGCGCCGAACAGTTGGCATGTCGGCAAAACGGCAAGGAGAGCCCATCCATGGAGCTGAAGGGAAAGATCGCATTGGTGACAGGCGCCGGTTCGGGCATCGGCAAAGCGGCAGCGTTGCGGCTCGCTGCCGAGGGTGCAAAGGTCGCAGCATTGAGCCGCACCGCCGACGAGGTCGAAAAGACCTGCGCCGAGATCAAGGCCGCCGGCGGCCAGTCGATCGCGTTGACGGCAGATACCAGCGACGAAACTCAAATGCGGGGCGCCGTCGCGCAACTGACCGACACCTTCGGCGGCCTCGACATCGTTGTCGCCAATGCTGGGATCAACGGTGTCTGGGCGCCGATCGACGATCTGAAACCGGAAGAATGGGACAAGACCATCGCCGTCAATCTGCGCGGCACCTATCTGACCCTGCATCTGACGGTTCCGCATCTGAAGCGCCACGGCGGTTCGATCGTCGTCGTCTCCTCGATCAATGGCACCCGCACCTTCACCACGCCGGGCGCCACCGCCTACACCGCAACCAAGGCGGGCCAGGTCGCCATGGTCCAGCAGCTCGCCCTCGAACTCGGTCGACATGGCATCCGCGTCAATGCCGTCTGCCCGGGCGAGATCGACACCAATATCGGCGCCAATACCGACAGCCGCCATCGCCAGGAGACGGAGGTTCCGGTCATCTGGCCTGAGGGGGATATTCCCATCGGCGGCAAGGCAGGCAAGAGCGAGGATGTCGCCGAAGCCATCCTCTTTCTCGCATCCGAGCGCGCCCGACACATCACCGGTACGCCGATCTGGATCGACGGCGGCCAGGGCCTGTTGCGATAGCCTTTGGAGTCAGGAACTCACCCGTTCAGCCGGGCGCTGTCGAGTGTATACAGTTCCTGCGCGCGCTGCACGCCGCGCAACGCATAACGCCCGATGCAGGCGAGTGATGCGCGCTCCTCCTCCGGTATTGCTGCGGCGAAATCGGAGGACATCAAGACGTTGAGATCGACCGAGCGGCAGATCGATGCGATGCGGCTGACCTCGTTGACGGCAGGTCCGATGACGGTGAAGTCCAACCGGTCCTGGCTGCCGATATTGCCGTAGAAGACGTCGCCGATATGCAGGCCGATATAGACGTCGGTCGTCGCCCGGCCGTCGGCCGCGCGCGCCGCATTCAGCGTGATTAGCTTTTCCCGCAGCAGCGACTCGGCGCTCAGCGCCGCACGACAAGTTTCGGCCGGCACTTCGCCCTTGAAGATGGCGAGCACACCGTCGCCGATCAGCTTCAGCACGTTGCCGCCGGACTCGTGGATCGCCGTGATAACCGCCTCGCTATAGTCGTTAAGCAGCGGGATGATTTCCTCCGGCGGCACGCTGTCGGAAATTTTGGTGTAGTTCAGCAGGTCGGAAAACCAGAGTGCCGCGGAAATCCGCTCCGATTTGCCGCGGCTGATCTTGCCTTCCATCACCTGGCGCGCGGCGTCCTCGCCGAGATAGACCTCGGCGATGGTGCGGGCGATACGCCCGAGAGCGATGCATTTGATCGCCAGCCCCAACACCGGTACCAGCTTGCGCAGGATGGCGAGGTCGTGATCGGAAAAGCCCTCTGGATGTTTCGTCGCGAAATGCGAGAAGAAGCAATCCATCTCGCCGATCGTGCCGGCCTCGGAAAATCGATGCATCATCGCCACGAAATCCGTGTGACCGGCTTCAGCGATCGTATCGAGCATGGAGAAATCGATCGGATCGCCGAAGCCGAGACGCCGGCGTATCTCCCGCTCGTTGCGAGACCAAAGATGATAGAAGGCCGAACGCTGCCAGTTCGACGCCGCCTCCCCCGAGATCGTCGGACCATATTCGAATTCGGTCTCGACTTCCTCGACGCTGTCCCAGCGGAAGGCGCGGCCCTCATGCACCGGATGCAGCGTATCCATCAGCGCCAGACCGCGGTCGAGCGGCAGGCCGGCGTCCCGGCAAGCCGAGCAGAAACCGGTCATCAACTCGGCCTCTGAAGCGCCTTTCAGTCCCTGCTCCGTGATCCAAGCTGCAATCGTGCTGACGTCGCTGTAATCCATGCCGCTCACCTATACTCGCTTCAAAGCTGTAGCCCGAATTCGGCATCGAAGGAAGTCAATTGGCTCAATCGGCCGCGGGCATATTGTAGGGCGTGATGATTTCGACTGATGAAAGCGAGGGCGTAACCGCGCGCGGTAAGGCAGTCGCCCGGCTCATGATCGCCCGGAAGGCCGAACGCGCATCGGTTCTGAGATCATGATGCAGCACGAAGCCGATCCGACACGCAGCAAGCAGGGCGCGATTATCGGCATCGAGATCATGGGCGACGAAGACGCGCACGGGACGTTTGGCCGTGTCGAAGGCCGCCAGCACCGCGCGGTTGCCGCCACCGATCGAATAGACGGCGTTGATGGCGGGGTCGGCCGCAAGCGCTGCCGCGGCAAGCGTTCCCGTCGCAGCATCGGTGCCGTGCCCCTCGCTGATTTCGGTAATTCCGATATCGGGATAACGGGCGCGGATGACACGGCGAAAGCCGATTTCGCGCTCCTCCTCGCCACGAAACCGTCCGCTCGACAGTGTCACCAGCACCTTGCCGCCACCAGTCCCGAGGAATTCGCCGATCAGATAGGCGGCGGTCTCTCCCGCCGCCCGGTTGTCGGCGCCGGCATAGGCGATGCGGGCCGAATTCGGCAGGTCGGTCACCAGCGTCACGACGGGAATGCCGGCCGCATCCGCGCGCGCGACGGCGGCAGCCACCTCGGCGACGTCAGCCGCCTTGAGCACGATGCCGTGCGTGCCACGCAGCCGGATGCGATCGAGAAGCTGCACCAGTTCGGCCGGCTTCATCACCTCGGCAAAATGGAACCGGCAGCGGAAGACACCCGGCAGGAAGGTCGCCATCTCCGCCTCGAAGGCGGTCCGCACCGCATCGCTGAAACGCTGCGGCGTCTCCATGACGATATCGATCGCCAGCATGCGGCCGCTGCCCATCGCCCCGGCTTGCTGCTTCTCCAGCTCCGCGATCGCCGCCTTCACCCGCATCTCGGTCTGCCGGCGCACACCCGGCCTGCCGTTCAGCACCCGGTCGACGGTCGCGGTGCTGAGCCCTGCCTGGAAGGCGATATCCTTGACGAGAAAGAGGTGTGCCATGCGATCGGCCTGATGGTTTTTTGATGGATTTCTGATCTATATCACCTGGCATCACGGCGTATAGTGCCTCCATTGGAAAGAGGGAGGAGCCCGCCATGAAAACCGACAACCAGCAGAAACTGCGCGCCAACCGCGTCTGGCTGAGCGAAGACGGCTGCGATCTCGATGAGTTTCGCGCCCTTGCGGAAAAGACGACGGCACTTGCCGATTACCCCTCGGCGTCTACGGTCGAAAAAAACGTGCTGATCTATGACAGCCGCAAGGTGATGACGGCGGCCGCGACGCCAGAAGGCCGACGCGCCGTGTTGGCGGAAATCTGCGACGCCTTCGGCGAGGGTCCTGGTGTCGTCGTGTTCAAGCGCGCTTACGAAGACACCGGCATCATCGACCGCGCCAGCACGATCTTCGATGCGATCATCGAGGAACAGCATCGCACCGCGACCGGCGGCGGCGACCACTTCGCCAAGCCCGGTGCAAACGACCGTATCTGGAACTCGCTGGAAAAACATTGCCTCGCCGATCCGGCAAATTTCGCCGAATATTACGGCAACGCCATCATCGCGCTGGCGAGCGAAGCCTGGCTCGGCCCGAGCTACCAGATGACGGCGCAGGTCAACCGCGTCAATCCGGGCGGTTCGGCGCAGTCGGCGCATCGCGACTACCATCTCGGCTTTCAGTCCTCAAAGGTGATCGAGCAGTTCCCGGCGCACGTGCATCGGCTCTCGCCGGTACTGACATTGCAGGGTGCGGTTGCCCATTGCGATATGCCGCTCGAAAGCGGCCCGACGCTCTTTCTGCCGCACAGCCAGACCTATGTGCCGGGTTATCTCGCGCTGAAGCGGCAGGAGTTCCGGGATTATTTCGAGGCCAACCATGTCCAGCTGCCGCTCGAAAAAGGCGACCTCGTCTTCTTCAATCCCGCCCTCTTCCATGCCGCCGGCACCAACCGCTCGGCCGACATCAAGCGTGTCGCCAACCTCCTGCAGGTCTCCTCCGCCTTCGGCCGGGCAATGGAAACAGTTAATCGCGAGCGGATGAGCGCCAGACTGTTTCCCGCCTTGAAGACCTTGCAGGACAGGCTCTCGCCTGACGAAATCGCCAACGCCGTCGCCGCCTGCGCCGAGGGCTACTCCTTCCCGACCAACCTCGACCGCGACCCGCCACTCGGCGGACTGGCCCCGAAGACACAGGCGCAGCTGATGCATGAGGCGCTGAAGGAAGGCTGGAGCGATGCAGCCTTTACGGCAGCACTTGCCGAGCAGGCGGGCAAGAAGTTGAGCTGATCTGGAGGCAGGAGGCCCCCTCATCCGCCTGCCGGCACCTTCTCCCCGAGGGTAGAAGGGATATGCCGCAACGTCTCGATTCCCCCTTCTACCCAGCGGGGAGAAGGTGCCTGTAGGGCGGATGAGGGGGCATCCGCACTGACATAAAAGCCTCCCGCACCCGCGGGAGGCCATTCGCACATCATCACAATGGAGGAACCACATGAGCACAGACCACGGCCGCCTCGACGGCAAGATCGCCATCGTCACCGGCGGCACGCAAGGATTGGGCGCAACCATTGCCCGTCTCTTCGCCGAACGCGGCGCAAAAGGTATCGTCATCTGCGGCCGCAACGAAGCCAAGGGCAAGGCCAAGGCGGCGGAGATTTCGGCTGCGACCGGCGCCAGGATCGTCTACGTCAAGGCCGACCTCGGCAAAGTCGAGGAAGCACAGAATGTCGTGCGTGCCTGTGACAAGACCTTCGGCCGCGTCGACGCGCTGGTCAACGCCGCCGCCATCACCGATCGCGGCACCATCCTCGACACCAGCCCGGAACTCTTCGACGCCATGTTCGCCGTCAATGTGCGTGCGCCGTTTTTTCTGATGCAGGAGGCGGTGAAGGTCATGCGCCGCGAAAAGATCGAAGGTACGGTCGTCAATATCGGCTCGATGTCGGCCAAAGCCGGCCAGCCCTTCATCGCCGCCTATTGCGCCTCCAAGGGCGCGCTGGAAACGCTGACGAAGAACACAGCCTACGCGCTCCTGCGCAACCGCATCCGCGTCAATGGTCTGAATATCGGCTGGATGGCCTCCGAGGGCGAGGACCGCATTCAGCGCGAATATCACGATGCCCCCGCCGACTGGCTGGAGAAGGCGGCGGCAAGCCAGCCCTTCGGCCGCCTCGTCGATCCGCACGAGGTGGCGCGCGCGTGCGCTTACCTGTCGTCTTCCGAATCCGGCTTGATGACCGGCTCGGTCATCTGCTTCGACCAGTCGATCTGGGGCGCTTACGACGGCTCGCCGCATCCGGTCGCGGCGCTCTGAAAAAGCCCGAGCCCGGCATTTCCATTGCCGGGCTCTGGCACCTCCAGCTTTTTGCCGCTAGGAAAAGAACGGCAGCATTCAGGGAGGAAACTGGCATGGGCGACAATCCGATTTATGAGATCCGCGACGAACGCTTCGGTGCAATGGTCATCGGCAGCGCCGGCCTCGAGGAGCTTTATTCCGGCTGCCGCTGGACGGAAGGCCCGGTCTGGTTTTCCGACCTGAACTGCCTTCTCTGGAGCGATATCCCGAATGAACGCATGATGCGCTGGACACCAGATGGGACGGTCTCCATCTTCCGCTCGCCCTCCAATTACGTCAACGGCAACACCCGCGACCGGCAGGGCCGGCTGGTCTCCTGCGAACATGGCGGCCGCCGCGTCACCCGCACCGAGACGGACGGCACCATCACCGTTCTTGCCGACAGCTACAAAGGCAAACGGCTGAACTCGCCGAACGACGTCGTCGTGCACTCCGACGGCGGGATCTGGTTCACCGATCCGACCTACGGCATCCTGTCGGATTACGAGGGACACAAGGCCGAGCCCGAGCAGCCGACGCGCAATGTCTACCGGATCGACCCGGCAAGCGGCGCGATCCACGCCGTCGTCGAGGATTTCATCCAGCCGAACGGCCTTGCCTTCTCGCCCGATGAGACGAAGCTTTATATTGCCGATTCCGGCTCCGCAAAACATGAAGTGCCGCGCCATATCCGCGTTTTCGACGTCATCGACGGCAGGGCGCTTGCCAACAGCCGCTACTTCTGCAGCCTCGATGTCGGCCATCCCGACGGCTTCCGTTTCGATGTCGCCGGCAATCTCTGGACGAGTGCCTCCGACGGCGTGCACTGCTTTTCGCCCGACGGAACCCTGCTCGGCAAGATCAGGGTGCCGCAGACGGTGTCCAACCTCACCTTCGGCGGCCCCAAGAAAAACCGGCTTTTCATCACCGCGACGCGTTCGGTCTATTCGATCTATCTCAAGACGACCGGTGCACAATATCCATAGATCAGACCTTCACCTTGCCGGGGCGACCGTGCAGCGGCTCGGCCCGGTGCCAGTTTTCCAGGATGCGGCCATCGGTATGTTTCTGCCGCGCCCAGCGGATGCCGTTCGAGATCACCTTATGCACGGTCTTGTCGTGATAGATCGGGTAGGTCTCGTGGCCGGGACTGAAAAAGAAGATGCGCCCGCGGCCGCGCTGGAAGGTGCAGCCGCTGCGGAACACTTCGCCGCCGGAATACCAGGAAATGAACACCAGCTCGTCCGGCTGCGGAATGTCGAAGGGCTCGCCATACATTTCCGAGGCATTGACCTCGAAATAGGGCGGCAGCCCCTCGGCGATCGGATGCGAGGGATTGACCACCCAGACGCGCTCCAAGTCGCCTTCCGGCGTCTCGCGCCAGGAAAGGTTGGCATTGGTCCCCATCAGCCGGCGGAAGAGCTTGGAATGATGGCCGGAATGCAGGACCAGCAGGCCCATGCCCTTCAGCACGCGCTGCTGCACGCGGTCGATCAGCCCGTCGCTGACCTCCTCATGCGCCATATGCCCCCACCAGAGCAGCACGTCGGTATCATTGAGCACGCTGTCCGGCAGCCCTTCATCCAGATCGTCTAGCGTACCGCGGCGGACCTCGAAATCGGGGTGGGCGATACCGGCAGCGATCGCTCCGTCGATACGATCGGGGTAGATATCCTGAACTTCCTTGTGGACCTGCTCGTGGCGTCCTTCGTTCCAGATCGTGACCTTGATTGTCATGTCATTCCTCGATGTGTTTCAAGCGGTTGCCGAGCGGATTACCCGGCCGGCGGAATCAAACAGATGGCAACCGGCGCGCTCGGCAGTCAGCGACACGCGATCGCCGGGGCGAATGGTCATGTCGCCTTCCGTGCGTACGACGATCGGCTGCTGCTGCGAACCGACTGTCAGATAGGTCTCCACGCCCAAACGCTCGACGATGACGACCTCGGCCGAAAAATTACCCTGCCCTTTGGGTGCGAGCTTCAGATGTTCCGGCCGAATGCCGAGTTTCGCCTCGCCGTGCTGCACGGCGCCATTGGCGTCTGAAAGGTCGATGGAAAGGCCGAGCGGGCTTTCCAGATGCACCTTGCCGGCATCCCGGCGCGTCGCCGTCATCGGCAGCACGTTCATCTTTGGCGAGCCGATGAAGGTTGCGACAAATTCATTGTCCGGCTGATGGTAGAGATCCATCGGCGCGCCCTGTTGAGCGACGACGCCCTTGTTCAGCACGACGATGCGGTCCGCCATCGTCATCGCCTCCACCTGGTCGTGGGTGACGTAGACGACCGTCGCCTTCAGCTCGCGGTGCAGGCGCTGCAGCTCGGCGCGCATCTGCACACGCAGCGCCGAATCGAGGTTCGACAACGGCTCGTCGAACAGGATCAGCGCCGGTTTCTTGATGATGGCGCGGCCGATCGCCACGCGCTGGCGCTGGCCGCCGGAAAGGGCGGCCGGGCGGCGGTCGAGGTAGTCGGTGAGCTGCAGGATTTCGGCGACAGCTTCCACCTGCCGGCGGATCTCCGCCTCCGGCACCTTCTTCAGGCTGAGCGAAAAGCCGATATTTTCGGCAACGCTCATATGCGGATAGAGCGCATAGGACTGGAACACCATGGCAATGCCGCGCTTGTCGGGCGGCACGTCGTTGATGCGTGCGCCGTTGAGGATGAGGTCACCCTCGTCGATGCCTTCGAGGCCGGCGATCATCCGCAGCAGCGTGGACTTGCCGCAGCCGGACGGACCGACGAAAACCGCGAATTCGCCGTCTTCCACCGTGATGTCGACGCCCTTGATGACCTCGAGCGCGCCGTAGAACTTGCGAACGTTTCTGAGATTGATCATCTGTTTCTCTTTCTTGGTCTCAGCCCTTCACACCGCCCGAAAATGTCTGGACGAGGAAGCGCCGCGCAAAGCCGAAGGCGACGACGGCAGGCAGCAGATAGATGAATGCAAGTGCGGTCAGCAGGCCGTAATCGATCTCGTTGATGCGCAGGAAGGCGCGGAAGAGACCGAGCGGCAGCGTCTGCAGATCCGGCGACGACAGGAGGATCAGCGGCAGCAGGAAATCGCCCCAGGCCGACATGAAGGCGAACAGCCCGGCCGCAGCCAGCCCCGGCAGCGCCAGCGGGATCAGCACCCGGCGGATGCGCTGGGTGAGTGTTGCCCCATCCATCAGCGCCGCCTCCTCATAGTCCCGCGGCAGCCCGTCGAAGAAGGTCTTCATGATCCAGAGCGCCAGCGGCAATTGCATCGTCGCAAGCACCAGGATCAGCCCGAGATAACCGTCGATGAAGCCGGTCCAGCGCATGATGTCACGCGCATAGCTGCCGAAGATCGGCCTGAGCACCGCCGCCTCCGCATTGTTCAGCGTCAGCAGGAATTTGTAGAGCGGCACGACCAGCGCCGTCGGCGGCAGCACCCGGATGAGCAGGATCGCGTAGAGGAAGGGCAGCTTCCACCAGGCCCGGGTGCGCGACAGCGCATAACCGCCGAGCCCGGAAAGCACCATGACGAGCAGCGTCGCGCTAGCAACCACGAAGAGCGAATTGAACAGCCACTTCGCCCCGTCTTCCTTGGTAAAAACCCTGATATAGTTGGCGAAAATCCACTGCTCTGGCCAATGCAGGAAGAGCTGGGCATTGCCGTCGAGCGAGGCAAGCAGCACCCAGAAGAAGGGCACGGCGCAGAAGATCGAGATCAGCGACAGCGTCGCATAGGCGATGAGGTCTGATCGACCCTTGTTTGCGGTTTCGCTCGGGGAAACGACGGCCATGTCAGACCTCCACCTTCATGGCCCGGACATAGGCGATGCCTAATATCAGCGAGATGACGAGCGCGACGACGGCGACCGCAGCACCATAACCCAGCTGGAACGACGTAAAGGACTGGTTGTAGATATAGATGCTGACCACCTCGGTTGCTCCGCCCGGTCCGCCGCGCGTCAGCGCATAGACGAGGCCGAAAACGGCGATGGTTGAGACGGCCGAGATCAGCATATAGAGCAGGATCGTCGGCATCATCAGCGGCAGGGTGATGCGTCGGAACATCTGCGACGGTGTCGCGCCGTCCATGCGGGCCGCCTCGTAGATCTCCGCCGGAATGGTGCTGAGCCCGGCCGTCAACAGGATCATCGCCGTGGCGATGCCGCGCCAGGTGTTGACGACGATGATCATCGACAGCGGGAAGACCTGCAGCCAGTCGGCCGGCGTGATGCCGAAAAAACTGACGATGCGGCTGAGTGTGGCATTGTCGCCGCCCGCCAGCATCGAGATCCACATGAAACCGGCGACGACTTCAGGGGCTGCATTCGGCAACAGGATGATCGACGAGAACACCCGCCGAAAGCGGATCGGCCGGCGCAACGCAATTGCCGAGATCAGGCCGAGCACGAACTGGCCGATCACCGCCGAACCGATGACGAAGACGAAGGTGACGAACAGCGAATTCCAGAACTTCGCGTCGTTGAAGAGCCGCGTGTAATTCCTGAAACCAACGAAACGGGGCCGAAGGGCCGCGGCCCCGGTCAGCGCCTCATTGGTGAAGCTCAGATAGATCGAATAGAGGGCCGGATAGATGACGAAGGCCAGAAGCAGCACCAGCGAGGGCAGCAGGATCAGCAGCCATTGCCGCTCGGCGCGCTTTTCATGAGAGTTTCGGGCCATGGAAGCTCACAAACCTTATCGATGGAACCGGCTTATCGAATGAAAGCGGGAAGACGCGGGCGTTGGCGCCGCGTCCCCGTCGTGGCGGAAGAGAGGGTGGTGGAGCTTACTTGACCATGTCGTCGCCGAGCGTTTCCTTGACGTAGTCGACAAGGATCTTCTGGGCGCCGGCGGCATCGGTTTCCTTGCGCAGCAGCGCTTCGGTGGCGCGCGCGACACCTTCCGAGACCGTACCGAAACCGGAGGCCTGCTTCAGGAACACGCCGTTCCCGGCCGCCGCATGGATTGGAACCAGTTCCGTCAGCTTCTGAAACTCGGCATTGTTAGCCGCATCCTTGCTGGCCGGGATGTTGCCGATGCGGGCGGCGTAGGAAACCTGCGTCTCGATCGAGCCGATCTCCATCAGCGCCTTGATTGCCAGCTCGGTATTGGCCGACTTGGAATTGACGGCCCACGGAGCAGCGAGATTGGCCAGCACGTACTGTCCGCTGCTTTGGCCGGGAACGGTCCAGGTGCCGACCACCTTCGTCACGTCAGGGATCGGGTTCTTGCTTTCGCGACCCCAGTCGAAAATATAGCACCAGGAACCGCAGGTGGTCGCGACAAGCTTGCCTTCCGGGAACATCTGATATTTCGGAATGACCCACGGCTCCGGCCCGAGCAGCGGCTGCGTCGGCATCAGATCCTTGTCGATCAGTTCCTTGTAGACGTTGAAGACATCCTTGATGCCTTCGCCATTCAGATCGAGCTTACCGTCGGCATCGACCAGCTGCGGCGTCTTGGAACCGACGAGCAGATGCTGGAAGCCTTCGTCGAAGGCGCCGCTTCCCCAGGAGACGCCGGCCGGAAAGAGCAGGCCGTAGGCGCCGGTCTTCCGCTTGATCTCCGCCGCGCGGTCGAGAAGTTCCTGCCAGGTCTTCGGCTGTTCGGTGGAGATGCCGGCTTTTTCGAGAACGTCCTTGCGGTAATAGATTTCCTGAATGCCGAGCATGAACGGCATCACATAGGTTTCGCCATCCGGGCTGACGGCAAGCTCCTTGGCGATGTCATAGAGGTTGGCGTAGCCGTCCCAGGCCTTGAACTCCTTGGTAACAGGCGCGAGGTAACCGGCTTCCACCATGTCGGCGACGGCAGCCGTCGTCGGGATGGAGAACAGGTCGGGCGCGTTGCCGGCGCCGAGCTCGGTCAGGAGCTTGGTCAGGTAATCCTTGTCGGGTGCCGGATATTCGATGACCTCGACGGTGACGCCATATTTCTTTTCGATCCGCTCGACCGTCGACTTCATAGCATCGATGCCGGCCTGACCATGATTTGCAATTCGGATTGTTTCTGCCTGTGCCAGCGTCGAAACCGCGCTCAGCAGAATGGCGCATAGGCCGCCAAGAACCATTTTCTTCAACGGAAGTCCTCCCTTTTGTAGAGACACGGCGCCCTCCAGCACCGGTTGTGAAAATGTACACGCATTCCAAATGCTGACAAGGCGGTTTTTGAAAAGATTCGAATGCTAGTTTTAATATGCTGATATTGCTTACCTATTTAGATATTGCCATCGCCATACCGTTTGTGTAATCGTGTGCACAATGCATTCAGGGAGGAATTTCATGTCTGAGAAATTGCGCCTCGGCGTCATCGGCGCTGGCTTGAAGGCGGCGGAATATGCCGAGAGCTGGGTCAAGATGCCGGAGATCGAATTCGCTGCACTCGCCGACACCACGGCGGCGTCGCGCCAGCGCCTGATCGACGTCTGCCTCGCCGCCGGCACACCCGAACCGAAGGGCTTCGAGGATTATCGCCAGATGCTTGCCGAATGCCGGGGCGAACTCGACATCGTCTACGTCTCGACCCCGCACGCCTTCCATGCCGAGCAGGCAACTGCCGTCGCCGAGGCCGGCCTCGACCTCTTCCTGGAAAAGCCGATGGTGACGACTGTCACCGAAGCCGAGAGGCTGATCGCCGCGCAGAAAAAGAGTGGCGTCACCATCGTCACCGCCTTCCAGGGCGGCCTGTCGCCGCTGGTGCTCGACACGCGCCGGCGGGCTCTCGCCGGCGAATTCGGCGCGTTGATCGCCATATCGGGCATGATCTGGGAAAGCTGGTCGTCCAATTACGACGGCCACTGGAAGCAGCAGCCTGACATCTCCGGCGGCGGCTTCATGTTCGACACCGGCGCCCATATGATGAACACCGTCTGCCTGCTCGCCAATTCCGATTTCGACAGCGTCTCGGCCTACATGAACAATCACGGCAGACAGGTCGATATCGCCACCGCCGTCTCCGCCCGGCTGAAGAACGGCGCGCTGGCGACATTGACGGCCGCCGGCGAAGGCCCTCCGGGCTGCGCTTCCTATATCACCTTCTTCTATTCGAAGGCGATCGTGCGCATCGACGCCTGGGGCGGCTGGCGCGAGATCAGTATCGGGCGTACCGCCGAGCCGCGCGAGGAAGCCGAGATTCTCGGCAACCCGATGAAGAATTTCCTCGCCATTCGCGAGGGAAAGATGGAAAACTCCGGCTCCGTTGAAATGGGCCTCAGATTCGCTAGGCTATGGGATGCAATCAAGGAATCGGCAGCGGCCGACGGCGCTTCCGTCAGGATCGTCGCCCAATAGGCGCTGAAGATGAGCGGAATGAACAGACGGCGGATCACTTCGAAGGAACTGGCGAAACTCGCCGGCGTCTCCTCCGCCACCATTTCCCGCGCCTTCTCGCCGGATTCGCGCATCGGCAGCGCCACGCGCGATCGCATCCTCGCCGTCGCCCGTGAACATGGCTACCAGCCAAACGCGATCGCCCGCTCGCTGAACAACCAGCGCTCGCGGCTCGTGGCCCTCGTCGTCAATGCGATCGGCAACCCTTGCGAGGCCGAGGAACAACAGCTTCTCGTCCACCGCCTGCAGGCAAGACAATTGCTGCCGATCATCCTCTGCTGCGCCGATCATTCCGACCGGCTGCAGCTGATGCGCCTTGCCTCCACCTATCAGGTCGATCACGTCGTCGTCTTCTCCGACATGGTGTCGATGCAGGATGCGGTCGACATCTTCCACACCACGAAGCCGATCATCGTCTCCTTCGAGCCGCTCGAAAACGAAAGCGTCTCCAGCATCCGCATCGACGGTGCTAAGGCCGCCGACGAGATCATCGACAAGATCGTCCGCGACGGCAAAAAGCGTTTCGCCTACCTCTCCGGCACCAATTCCAGCTGGATCGACAAGCTCCGGCGCAAATGGTTCGCCGATGCGCTGGCCAAGCGCGGCCTTGCCTTCGAGGCCCAGGCCTTCGGTGACTACTCCTATGATTCCGGCTTCAAGGAAGCCGTGCTGCTGCTGCACCGGGACAAGGTCGACGCCATCATCTGCGGCAACGACGTCATGGCGATCGGCGCACGCGATGCAGCCCGCCGGGTGCTCGGCAAGAACACGCCTGATGATATCGCCATCGTCGGCCAGGACGGCATCGCCATGGCCGCCTGGGATTGCAACGACCTCACCACGCTGAGCCTCGACCATGTCGCCTTCATCGATGCCGTCGTCGAATTGATCGAACGCCATGACGCCGAGATCGAAGGCCCGCACAGCATCACGCTCACCTGCACTGCCCGCTGGGGCTCGACCGCCTGACAGCTCGCATACCCATTGCATCAAGGAGGAATACGATGACTCAATTTTCACGCGCCGAAAGGCGCCGCACCGTCCCTGATGCCGTAACCTGGAGAGCCTGAAATGCGTTCCGTCGTTTCTTTCAACGAAGGCTGGAGTTTCCATGAGGGCTTCGGCCAGCGTTTGCTCGAAGCTTTCGATGCTGCCAGGTCGGTCAGCCTGCCGCATACCGCCGTCGAACTGCCCTTCAGTTATTTCGACGAGACCAGCTATCAGCGCGCCTTCACCTATCAGAAGGTGCTGCGCTGGCTGCCGGAATTCGAGGGCCGCGAGGTTTCGCTCGTCTTCGATGCCGCCATGGCCGACAGCGTCGTCTATCTGAACGGCGAAGAAATCATTGCCCATAAGGACGGCTACACGCCCTTCGAGGCCCGCCTCACCGGCAAGCTCGTCAAGGGCGAGAACCTCGTCACCGTCAAGATCGACGGCAGCGAGAACCCTGACATTCCGCCTTTCGGCGGCCGCATCGATTACCTGACCTATGCCGGCATCTACCGGGATGTTTGGCTGAAGGTCACCGACCCGGTCTCGATCCGCAATCTCAAGATCGAAACCACAGACGTTCTTCGCCCGGAGAAATCGGCGACCATCCGCGTCGACATTGCCAATCCGGAGGGCCGCAGCTTCTCGGCGACCGTCACCGCCACGCTGAAGCAGGCCGACGGCACGGTAGTCGCCACCGCCGCAACCGAAACGATCGGCAGCCGCACCACGCTCTCCTTTGGCGGCCTCACCGGCATCGCCCTCTGGGACATCACCGATCCCACGCTCTATGACGTCACCGTCGAGCTCAGGACCGAACACGGCTCCGACCGTATCTCGACCAGGTTCGGCTTCCGCACCGCCGAATTCACGCCGGAAGGGTTTCTACTCAACGGCAAGCCGCTGAAGCTGCGCGGCCTCAACCGTCACCAGGCCTTCCCCTATGTCGGTTATGCCGCCGGCCGCTCCGCCCAGGAGCGTGACGCCGACATCATGAAGACGGTGCTGAAGTGCAATATCGTCCGCACCTCGCATTATCCGCAGTCGAAATGGTTCCTCGACCGATGCGACGCGATCGGTCTGCTGGTTTTCGAGGAGATCCCCGGCTGGCAGCATATCGGTGACGCCGACTGGCAGCAGGAATCGATCGAGAACGTCCGCCGCATGATCGAGCGCGACTGGAACCACCCCTCGATAATCATCTGGGGCGTGCGCATCAACGAATCGCAGGATAGTCACGATTTCTACGCCGAGACCAATCGGTTGGCCCGTGAACTCGACAGCACCCGCCAGACCGGCGGCGTGCGTTATCTCACCGAGAGCGATCTGCTCGAAGACGTCTACACGATGAACGACTTCATCCTCGGCAATGAAGAGCTGCCGGGCGCCAACCGCCCGCGCACAGCGCTACGCGCCCAGCAGGAAAATACCGGACTATCGCACAAGGTGCCGTACCTCATCACCGAGTTCAACGGCCACATGCACCCGACGAAGATTTATGACCAGGAGCAGCGTCAGGCCGAGCATGTGCGCCGTCACCTGGAAGTGCTGAATGCCGCCTATGGCGATCCTGATATCTCCGGGGCTATCGGCTGGTGCATGTTCGATTACAACACCCACAAGGACTTCGGCTCCGGCGACCGCATCTGTTATCACGGCGTCATGGACATGTTCCGCGAGCCGAAATTCGCGGCTTATGCCTATATCAGCCAGTGCGACCCTTCCGAGGAGATCGTCATGAAGCCGGCGACCTTCTGGGCGCGCGGCGAACGCAATATCGGCGGCGTGCTGCCGCTGATCATCCTGACCAACTGCGACGAGGTGGAGCTGCAATATGGCGCGCTCAGCAAGCGCATCGGTCCAGACCGCGAGAACTACCCGCATCTGCCGCACCCTCCGGTTGTGCTCGACCATCGGCACTTCACCGCCGATGAGCTCGGCACCTGGGGTCTCGAATGGATCGACGGCACCTTCACCGGCTATATCGGCGGCGAGCCGGTGGCCAGCCTGACGCTGGCGGCCGATCCGTTGCCGACGACCCTGGAAGTGGTTGCCGATAGCTCGACGTTGAAAGCCCGCGAACGCGACAGCACGCGCGTCATCATCCGCGCCCTCGACCAGCGCGGCCAGCGCCTGCCTTTCATGAATGACAGCATTTCGCTGAAGGTGCACGGCCCCGCAAGGATCGTCGGCCCGACCAACGTGCCTCTGCAGGGCGGCACCGCCGGCTTCTGGCTGGAGGCGACGGGGTTCACCGGCGAGATCACCGTCGAAGCAGTCTCCTCGCGTTTTCCCCCGGTGAAGGTCGGCGTGACGGCCGCCTAGCGCATAACCCCGAAAATCGAAATCGATTTTCGGAAAGGAATTATGCGACAAGTGTTAGAGCGTCCTTAGCGCGTCTTTCGAGACGCGCGGCGCTCTAACGGTCGTCACCCAATCCTGAGCTGGCTCTCGGGATCGAAGAACACGGCCTTGTCGAGATTGAATGCGAGGCGGGTTTGTTGTCCTGGAGCAATGCCGGTATCGGCGCGCAGGCGGGCGACGACGGATTTGCCGCCGAGTTTGGTGACGGCGAAGGTGTCGGAGCCGGCGGGTTCCACCACCTCGATCAGGCAATCGCCTTCGGTCAGCGAGCGCGCCTTGCGGTCGGCGCCATCGGGATCGGTCAGCGCCTCCGGGCGGATGCCGAAGATCACCTGTCTGCCGGTATAGGCGGTCAGGCCGTCATTGCCTGATATGACCGGCAGTCTCAGCGGGGCGGCATTCGGCCGCTCCAGCGAGACTTCGAGGCCGCCGGCGCCGTTTTCGACGGTGGCGTTCAAGAGGTTCATCGCCGGCGATCCCATGAAGTCGGCGACGAAGATGTTGGACGGGCTGTTATAGATCTCGGCCGGCGTGCCGAACTGCTGCAGCACGCCATCCTTCAGCACGGCGATCTTGGTCGC